>JBFZFV010000029.1:0-2579 GCA_041306185.1 Candidatus Zixiibacteriota bacterium | reverse complement strand
TACATTGCCGAAAACCGGATCGAGGATGCCGTCGAAATCTGGCGGAAAATGCTGGTGGCGGTTCCCGAAGATGCGCACCTGGTTCTCAGCCGGATAAAGAAGGGTCTCTTCGAGCTGGGGAGATTCGGTGAAATTTCCGATGTATGCCGGGAGGTTATTGAGGTGTCGCCGACGAATCTCGATGCCCGCCTGAGCCTGGCCGACTATTATACCAAAAAAGGGGAATATACCACTGCCATAGAGCACCTGCGGACGGCTGCGGATAATCATCCTGAATCATATTTGCCGACGATGGAACTGGCGAAGCTGTATCTGGTCGCCAATGAAAAGGACAGGCTGAAAGAGCTTTTGAATCGTCTCGACGGGCGGTACGGGACTCTGGAATATCAATATCGCTGCAAGAAATGCGGCCATATCTCTCGAGAAAAAATGTGGCTTTGCCCGAAATGCAGTGCGGTGGATAGCTTTGCAAGATGAAATACTTCATTTATGTCATAGCACTTATATTTCCGGTGCTGTCGGTACAATCCGAAACTATTCTTGAAAAAATTGAAAAGGGGAAAATATCCGAGGCCCGGGACGAAATCGGCAAATCGTCGAGCGCCTCGGTTCGGGATGGTAATCTCCTGTTCTACCAGGCGTTGATCGAACAGGAGGGCGAGGTTTCGCAGCAGTTTCTGGATGCCGCAGTGAGGGCCGGGCTGA
Source organism: Candidatus Zixiibacteriota bacterium (assembly GCA_041306185.1). Lineage (GTDB taxonomy): Bacteria > Zixibacteria > MSB-5A5 > GN15 > PGXB01 > JBFZFV01. Next base: position 1,874 of record JBFZFV010000029.1, on the reverse strand, counting down.
ATCCGGAACTCCTGGAGAGGAACACATATTTGACCGCGCAGTACTATCTGGCGTCCGGAAATAGCGAAAAGGCGGCGGCGACCGCGCAGGCATATCTGCAGCGCTGGGAGAACGGGAAGTATCGACCTCAGATCCTTCGCATAGCATCATACGCTTTCAACCTCGAAGCCCAGGAAGAAAACGCCTCGCGTTTGAATTCCAATATGATACGGGAAAACCGGGGGCAGATGTACGGTTACCTGGGAGAAATCGACAGGGCCTTTCATTTGTATGGGGAGAAGGATTACGCCGAGGCACAGACTATCTGCCGCCGCCTGACCAACAGCGGTTATCCCGAGGCGGCAGCTCCGGCGATGTACATGTTATCGAAATATTCTATCGAGCAGAAACGGGTAGACGACGCTATTCTGTACTATAATCTGCTGAAAGAACGGTACGATAATGCCATCGGGGTGGCCGATCTGGTGGACCGGTTCGCGAATCTCGATAACATTAGTTCCGATGCCAGCGCCGAAAGGATTACGGGATCGGCTTATTCGATACAGGTAGGAGTATTTTCGGAGCAGGATAACGCCAAGGATTACGCCAAGTACATGAAAAAGTTCGGGGAGAATGTCGACGTGTCGAATAAAACCGTCGATGGGAAAAAGTATTACGTGGTTTATGTCGGGAAATTCTTAAACACCCAGGACGCCCTCTCGTTCAAAACTCGTCTTGAAGCCGCCGAGGGGCAGGCTTTTCAGATTATTGCACGATGACCGGAAAAAAATCGAGCCAGAATGACGGTTTGACGCCGCTGATGCGTCAGTACCAGCGCCTCAAAGCGCAATATCCGGATAAAATTATGTTCTTCCGGATGGGGGATTTTTACGAGATGTTTGGCGAGGATGCGGTCAAAGCGGCTCCTGTTCTCAATATCGCGCTGACCGCACGCGGGCAGATGAACGGGGAGAAGATTCCTCTGGCCGGGGTGCCGTATCATTCGGCTGATAAGTACCTGGCGCGGCTCTTGAAGGCCGGGTTGAAGGTCGTGGTGGTGGAGCAAGTGGAAGACCCCAGGCAGGCCAAGGGGGTGGTCAAGCGGGACGTGGTTGAAATTCTGACCCCCGGAACCTCGACGGTCGAGGGATCGTACGATGAGACCGGTCATAACTATCTGGCTTCTTTTTATGCAAACGGGGGAAACAGGGTGGGGATCGCCTATGTCGATCTCACCACCGGCGAATTTCATCTCGACGAAGACGAACGGGATGTGATATTCGAGCGGTTGAGGGTGCTCGGTCCCAATGAAATTATTTTCCCCAAACTGGAAGAGGACCCGGAGGCAATCGGGCTGCTCAAGAAGATGGATTCGTTCAGACTGAGTCCGTTCGAGAGCTGGAATTTCGATTATAATTCCGCGAACCGCGAACTGGCCGATTTTCTGGGAGTGGGGACGCTGGACGGTTTCGGAGTCGGTTCGATGAAACTGGGGCTGGCGGCAGCGGGCGCAATCTATCGTTACCTGAGAGAAAATCACCGCACCAATCTCGATCATATCACCCGAATTACTCCGGCCGGGCATGAGCGGTACATGCAGTTCGATTACGGGACAATCAGGAACCTGGAACTGGTCAGGAATCTATCGGAGAACAGCGAGAAAGACAGCCTTTTTGATGCGGTTAACCGGACGGTAACGGCCGGGGGAGCGAGGAGGCTGCGGGATAACATTCTGCATCCTTTCAAGGTGCTGCAGCCGATATTATATCGCCAATCCGGAGTTAAAGAGCTGTACCGCGATCGCGACCTGGCGCTGGATTTGCCCGAATTATTGAAAAAACTCCCCGATGTCGAACGGCTGGCGGGAAGACTGGGGATGCGCAAGATCGGAAGAG
>JBFZFV010000028.1:0-3360 GCA_041306185.1 Candidatus Zixiibacteriota bacterium | reverse complement strand
TTCGAACTCAACTATGGCAATCAAAGGGTCTTCGGCTCGGTCGGATGGCACAGTGTCGGACGATCCTGGGAAGGCATTATGGCATTTTACTCCGGCAATACTTTTCGCATGGATGCCTTCTTTCTCAAACTAATTGAACAATCGAATAATCGTGATTTCGATATCACCGGCATATATACCGATATATACTCTCTGAATTTACACTTCTTTGCTTTCTATGAATTGGATAATGATAAGCTGCTTGACGTGGATTTGCCGCGATTACCTAAAAATATACTGGACCGTATAAACGTTGGCTCATATTATCACGGCAAATTTCGCAATTTCGATGTTGAGTTTAACGGTGTCTACCAGTTCGGCGAGAAATTTGATTCCTGGTGGAATAATGCGGCAATTTATTACGACATAAGAGCCTTTTTATTTACTTTCGAAGTCGGCTATACTTTCCCGAATCAAGGTTCTTTACGATTGGAATCGGGCATTGATTATAGCTCAGGTGATGATAACACCAATGATCGTAAATACACGGTCTACCAAAACAGCTATTACACCGGTCACAAATTCCGCGGATATATGGATTACTTCATATCGGGCACGTTTCTGGGGCTGATTGATATATATCTTGGTTCCGGATTCTCACCGGCAAATGGTTGGGATTTGAAGGCCCACCTTCATTATTTTCGGACCGATAAAAAATACGACCGAGGATTTGGAATTGGAAATGATCTCGGATATGAAATGGATTTTACTTGCACTACTACTCGAATTGCCGATGTCCGGCTTGAAGCCGGTGCTTCAATTTTCCTTCCTGAAGAAAAATATAATGGAACCTACGACAAAACCGGCTACTGGCTCTATGGCATGATTACCGCCAATTTTAAAAAATGATAGATACAGGGGAGAAGTGACATGATTCTAAGATTGATAATCCTGACCATGATTATCCTGGCATTGACTTTTTCTGTCTTGTCGGCACAGTCCGGCGACGTCGCCGGGAAATGCATGACCTGCCACAAGGAGAAATCCCCCGGCCTTTACCAGCAGTGGTACAATTCGCAACACGCTGTCCACAAAATTACCTGCTATGATTGCCATAAGGCCGATAAGGGAGATCCCGATGCCTTCACGCACTATGATGCCACCATCGCCACTCTGGTGACGCCGAAAGACTGCGGACGGTGTCACCAGAAAGAAATGACTGAAGTCGACAATTCCTACCATGCCACGGCAGGACTGATTCTGGAATCTCAGGACGCCTATCTGGCCCATGTTTCAGCCGGTGAACCGGTGGCCATCCTTGGATGCGAAAGCTGCCACGGCGGCAAGGTCAAAATCGATCCGAATTCACCTAATAAATTATCTCCGAAATCCTGGCCGAATTCCGGGATCGGGAGGCTCAACCCCGACGGCTCCAAGGGTTCATGCAATGCCTGTCATACCAGGCATTCTTTTTCGAAAGCTCAAGCCCGTCAGCCCGAAGCCTGCTCGAAATGCCACCTCGGTCCCGACCATCCGCAAAAAGAGGTGTACGAAGAATCGAAGCACGGTAACACTTATTATACCAATATCGAAAAGATGAATTTAGATTCTGATTCCTGGGTGGTCGGAATCGATTATTTCGCGGCGCCCACCTGCGCCACCTGCCACATGTCGGCGGCCCCGGGACTGGCCCTGACTCACGATGTCGGCAGCCGAATCAGCTGGACCCTGCGTCCGGCGGTTTCCACGCACAAAGAAAACTGGCAGGTCAAGCGCGATAACATGAAAAAAGTCTGTGTCAACTGCCACGGCGCTCCCTTTGCCGATGGCCATTATTACCAGTTCGATGCCACGGTTAAGCTCTATAATGAAAAGTTCGCTAAGCCGGCCGGCGAAATCATGAAAATTGTCATGGACAAGAAATTACTGGAACACCCCGCCTCGTTCTCGAATGAGATCGAATGGGTCTACTGGGAACTCTGGCACCATGAAGGCCGCCGCGCCCGCCACGGCGCCGCGATGATGGGCCCCGATTATACCTGGTGGCACGGATTTTACGAAGTTGCCAAGCATTTCTATCTGGAGTTGATTCCCGAAGCGCGCAAATTCAACGACCCCGATTTGAATAAGTACATCGATGGCCTTCTCACCAACGATCCCATGCATGCCTGGATCAATAAAGACACGAAAGCTCTGCAGGAAGAAATTCGCTCGGGCGAAATGCAGAAAATATTCCGGGATATGTTCGAGAAAAAGTAAGGGGCTATTGCGGTGTTTGAAAAATACGTCAGATTCCTGAGAGGAGTATCGATAAATAAGGTCGGCATGGTGGGAGTGGTCCTGACCACTTCCTCCTTCGTGACTTTCATCATCCTGGAACTGGCCCGTATTATCGGGGTCTTTACCAGCGCCTATGCGGGGCTGGTTACCTACCTGCTTTTCCCGGCGGTTTTTATCCTGGGATTGATTCTGATCCCGATTGGCTGGTACCTCCGCAAGAAAGATACCGGGCTTTCGGGAAAAGAACTGCTGGCCGAAAGCTTCGCCGACCCCGATACCAAAATCGGATTCTTCGGTTCCACCGTGTTCCGCACCATCGTGATTTTCACCCTGATAAATATCACATTTATGACTATGGCCGGGTCACGAATGCTCAATTTTATGGATACTCCGCGATTTTGCGGAACCGCCTGCCATAGCGTTATGAATCCGGAGTGGGTTACTTACCAGGATTCTCCGCACGCCCGTGTCGCCTGTGTCGAATGTCATGTCGGCGAAGGAGTCGGCGCGCTGATCGATTCAAAAATCAACGGAACCTGGCAGATGATTTCGGTGACGTTTGATCTTCTCCAACGCCCCATCCCAACCCCGGTGCATCAGCTTCGTCCGGCGCGTGAAACCTGCGAAAAATGCCACTGGCCCGATAAATTCTACGGCGGCCGCCTGAAAACCATCGTTCATTACGGTAACGACTCGGCATCGACTCCTGCTTACACCACGCTGAATCTTAAGGTCGATGCCGGCAAGGTCAATCCGGGGGGAGGAATCCACTGGCACGTGAGCGAGCAAAACGAAATACGCTACGCTTCGGTCGACGATCTCCGTGAAACCATGATCTGGGTCGAGCGCAAGCTGCCCGACGGATCATACAAACGGTATCGTAACGCGAATACGAACGAGGAGAGCGTTGATGAAGACCAAATCAGGACGCTCGATTGCATCGACTGCCATAATCGCGCAACCCATATTTATAAGGACCCTCACGATGCCGTGAACGAGGCTATCCGGCTTGGCTTGTTGAATCGCTCGCTGCCGTACATTAAGCGTGAAGCGGTGGCAGCGCTGACCAAAAACTACGCCGACAGCGTTTCCGCCATGGAA
>JBFZFV010000027.1:0-35255 GCA_041306185.1 Candidatus Zixiibacteriota bacterium | reverse complement strand
CCCGACGCTCCCGGGGGCGGCAGGTCACACGCCGACGCTGTCGACGCAGGACCTGCCGCAACCATTCCACCTTCGCAGAACCGGGGGAATATGCAAACTCAATTATGAAAAACAAACCCATTTCATGGCACTATGAAGTGCCGCATGCAATTGGAAGGAGAAAGCCTGGAAATTTAGCTGCCAAACCGCCCGGATTTATGCTCACGACCTGCGGAAGATGGCGATGGAGTCGTCGTGCAACAGCACCCAGAGAATATATATCCCGATCGCGGTCCCGATCGGGAACATGAACAAATCGAATACCGCCAGGATTATCCCCAGTATCCGGGACCATTCCTTGTACCTGAGGATGTAAATCCCGCAGATAACGTCCGGAATCGACAGCACGATCATGATGTACGCGAACACCGACCCGACTATTGAAAGGACCTGAAATGCATCCGGGTCGTCCGAAGCCAGCCCGATTCCGGCGAAAAAGATCACGATGAACAGCCCGAACAGGACTCCCATCGCTCCGAAAATGATATGCAGCCAGGCCACGACCTTGACGTGCCCGCTCATATCTCTTTGCATAATTGCACCGTTCATGCAAATCTCCTATACCGTTCCCGACTGCGAAACCGTTTGGGTGACACCGCCGCTGTTAAAGAGCGCGACCGTCTCGTTATTGAGCAGCACCCAGAGGGTGTACACCCCGACTGCAGTCCCGAACGGGAAATTCAGCAGGTTCAGGATGCCGACGACTATCAGGAGGATCCTCGCCCAGTTGGCGTACTTCAGGAGGTAAATCCCTCCGAGCAGTCCCGGAAGCGACATCACGGCGAAGAAGATTCCGAAGATGGGTCCCAGGATCGCCAGGACTGCGGCCGCCTCGCGGTCGCGGGTAATCATGCCGGCACCGGTCATGACTCCGAACAACAACAGCGCCAGGAAAATCCCGATAACGCTGAATACGATGTACAACCACCCCAGGAACTTTACGTGCTGTTTCATGATAGATACCTCCGGACCATTTGTTCAATATACCGGTATTCGGCTGGAAAATTCACACGAACATTCGCACCAATAAGGAAAAAAATAACTATTATGTCAAGGCGATTTACCGCTTTAGAAGGTCGATAATTATCCGCAAATCGGCGGCATCGCTTTTGGCCGCCGTCAGGAAGATCGCTCCCCGCAGAGGTTTGTGTTTGATGATATTCGTCAGGTGGTCTTCCAGCGCCTCGTTGTAATTGAAGGCCAGCCCGAGGCCCCCGGCTTTCGCGACCTCGACAATGGCCCGGCTGTCGCCCATGGTGTCTCCCATATGGGCGACTTCGTGAAGCGCGATGTCGGGATAATTGACCCGGAGGAATTCTTTCAGATGTCCGGTTTTGGCGGATTCCTCCGCGATGTTCAGATAGACCCGGCCGGTGGCCTGCACCTGATCGTAGGAATCGTACTTGCGGAACTTGCGCTCCTTAAAATAGGCTTCGACCATATCCTCGATTTCGTCGTCTTCGAGCCCTTTCTCCGGGTTTCCCTCCCAGCCGAATTCAAGGCGATTGCAGATGAAGCCTGCGAAATGTTCCCGGCCGTAAAGCTCGCGGAGAGCGAACATGGTTACGGAATAGCCGGTGGAATTGATCAGGAGGGGGATGTCGCGGAGTCTCAGAAATTCCAGGAATTTCTTGAATCCCTTAACCGGAGTTATTTCTTTCTCCACGTATTCGATAGCCTGCCGCAGAGTAATTCCCCTGGTGAGCGGTCCCAGGCCGGCGAGGAGGTCTTTCACTCCGATTTTGCCGGCGAGTCGTCTTTGGAACAGCTCCGAAGCGGAGACGGCGTTTTCTTTCGAGCCAAAGGCGCGGATGAGATCGCTCATGGTATGCTGTTTGACCAGCGTTCCGTTGAAATCGGATGAAAAAAGCTTCAGGGGCATAACGAAATATTAAACGAAAACGGCTCGAATTCCAGCAGTTTTTTGCCTCTTTCCGAAATAAGCGAGGGGGCAAAAAATTCAATAAAAGAGGAAAAATGTCGAAAATATATCAGAAAGAGCACCTCCCGCCCTGTGTGCCTTGATGCCTTCCAAAGCCGGTTTTGGAGGTATGTGATATTTAATCCGGCGGGTGAGTATTGATGATAGATTATAGTAAGATCGAACTGGAAAAATCGAGCCATCCGGCAGGCGGAAGACCCCGCTATTTAATCAACGGCAAGGAGATGTCGGCCGTTGAGGCTGTTATCAATCATTACAGCCTCAAAGGGGACCGGGCTATCTGGGCGGAGAATAACTATTGGTGGACCCTGATGACCCTGGTTTTCTGGGATGCCATTTTCGCTCCGGTCGAGGGAGCGGTGCGGGTGACCATCAAGGGGGTCGAAGTCGATCTCAAGCCGACCGATAAAAATTTCCCGAAGCTGTTCGAGAAGACCATCGCCGAAACCGGAGCCCCGGCTGATTTTCTCACGGATGCCTTCTATGAACGCCGCAAAAAGATAATCGATGATATCATAAAGGAACTCCGCAACCGCAACATGGAACGGAAACTGCTGACGACCTTCAATGAAAACATCGGAGTCTTCGTCGCGACCGTCGAGAACTGGGCCAGGTATCCCTCGCAAACCCTGAGCGTGGCCATCAACCGCATGGAATCGGAAAAACTGCTTGGCATCATGGAGAGGTTGATAACGAACTTCAAGGAAAACCGTTATGGTTTGCCGGATCTTTTGGTCTACAACGATTCCGAAGTGTACTTTGCCGAAATTCTGGATGAAGGGGAATCGCTGACCCCGGAACAAAAAGGCTGGCACGATTTCCTGGCGAAAGATATGGGGGTGAGGGTAGAGGTTCTGCTCGTTAATCGCAGTGAAGACGACATCCTGCAAATCGAAAACGCTTTTACCGCTGTCGAACATACCGTGACCATTTCATTCGCGCATTCTCCCGAAAAACTGTCGACCAGGGAACTGGATCTGGTCCGGGCGCAGGAAAGCTATTTTTCTCAGGATAACGGTATCGAGCGCCGCCACGGTGCTGCTTTTCCGGTCAACGAGGAAAAGATTCCGATTATTTTCGAACTGCTCGATTTGACCTACGCCTGGGAATCGCAGCATATTGAATTCGACGGTGAGGTGATAAGCTCGTCGCAACTGCGAGATTCGCTTCGCTGCTATCTCTATAAAGCCAAGCAGGGGGCATCGCTGGATTATTGCCGGACGGGGGAGTTCAGCAAGAAGCCCAATATCTTCGGTTGCCGCTCGTTCAATTTTATCGAAATCGAAGAAAGTTTCTGGAATGAGTTCGGGAAGATTATCCCCGAATCGGGCGACTGGGTATTCGATAAACGGGCGATCAGGGAACAGACTGAAAAGGAAAAATACCGGTTGTCGCGCTGTCCCCTTTTTAATGCGGAAAAAATAGACGCCGTGATCGAAGCCTATCCCGATAAAATAAATCCCAGGGTCGATCAGGACTGGGCCTATATGGATTTGAATAACGGTCTCTGGTTCTGGCATGAATCCCGCTGGTTAAGCGTTTACGGCAAGACCAAAATGCCTCCGATCGCCGAAATGGCCGGCGTAAAAAAACTAACCAATGCCGAAAAGAACCAGGCCATTCAATATTTAAAGGACCAAAGTACCAAGCAGAAAAGCGGTTCGGCGAAGCCGATAAAGGCGAAAAATCAAAAACCGTGCTTCATAGCGACCGCGGTGTACGGCGGTTCGGACTACGCCGAAGTGGAATCATTACGCGGATATCGCGACGAAGTTCTGAATAACACTTTCACCGGCCGAATATTCATCCGGAGTTATTATATTATTTCCCCCTGGATTGCCCGGCTGATAAACCGCTATCCCCGGACCAGGCGCCCTCTTAAATATCTTCTGGATTCGATAGTCTGCCGGCTTGACAATAAATACAATAATCTTTAATTTTTTATCGTATCCTAACAATCCGGATTTATTAATCAAAACCGGCCGATTTTCCGATATTTCATATAATGGAAGCGATAGCAGGTATGATAAAGCAGTCTATACTGAAAACCAGGCGGTTATTACTCAGGCCGTTCGGCAACGATGATATCGATACCGTGACCGAACTGGCCGGAGATTTTTCTGTTTACGATACGACTCTGAATATCCCGCATCCCTATTCCCGGAGCGATTCCGAGGCCTGGATTGCTTCGCATCCGGAAGACTTGAAAAACGATCGTATCGTCATTTATGCTATTACCATAAAAAAGTCCGGGGTTCTGGTTGGGGCGATTTCGCTGGATCTAAAACCCGTTTACGATTCCGCCGAAATGGGATACTGGATAGGCAAACCGTACTGGAATAAGGGATATGCCACCGAGGCCGCGATACGCATGATTCAGTACGGCTTCGATGATTTGCACTTAAACCGTATCTTCGCGCATTATTTTATCCGCAACGGGGCATCGGGAAAGGTCATGAAAAAGGCCGGGATGAAATACGAAGGCTGCCTGCGGCAGGCGGTGAAAAAAGACGGGCATTATGAAGATCTCGATGTCTTTGCCATCTTGCGTTCCGAATACGAAGACAGCCTGGTCAAATAACGAAAGTCATCCCGAGAATCTATAGGTTTTTAGTCCGGAGTCATATCCGATTGTTGAGATGATCCGGCGGGGGCGTAGATTATTTCAAGACGATACCGCTCAAGCGAATCATCAAACAGGTTTTTATCGATACTGAACAGCAGCATTTTCTCGTTCGGATCGCGGTGCCGGTAGCCTCTTCCGGGCGAAAACGATTCCACGTGCTTGGCCAGAAGTTCATTGGTTCGAAAATCGTACAGGCCGACTTCGTTAGTATCGAAAACGATTCCGTAATCGTATCCCGAGTAATTCTGTCCCGGCAATAATTCATCGAAAAGGAAGCTGCTTCTTATAGTTTCAGCGAACATGTCTTGATCTAATAATACTGCACCGCGTTGCAAAGAATCGACGTACGAAACTTCGAACTGGTAACTTCCATCGTTAATCGCAATGCGATAATCCTTATTGAATTCCCAATACATATTTATACTTCTTATGGGATATATGCCGCCTCCGCCCGGAATCATCCCACTGTATTCGTACCGGGGCCATTGTTCGTTGAAAAGCCTCAGCAAATTATCCCATATCAAACCGCTATGATTTTCAATTTCCGATATGATATCCTTCCGTGACATTTGCCGGACCGAGGATTCCGTCCCGGATAATGACAGGTACAAATTCCTGAATCGTTCGATCCCGATTTGGTCCAGCAGCATGTCGACGAATATTCCGGAGATAGGATAAGATATATCGGGGGTCCCGATTTTTTGGTAGAAATCATCATAGGTCAGGACATCTTCAAGCGAGAACATTTCGAAATCCATAATCGTGTATGCGACTTGCTTGACCACCGCCGGAGATTTCCCCCAGCGCCCGCCCAGCGAAACCGCCAGCCCTTCCTGCAGAAACGGAGCGGTGTATAACGGAACTTCTCCCAGCGAATAATTCATCAGCAGATGTACCAATTCGTGCGGGTGGGGAAGATGCCTGGTGATCACGGCGTCGAAGGGGAAGCTGGTGAGCCCGTGGGCGTTGTAGTCGGTAATTTTTTGGAATTGCTCCTCGCTGCAGAGATAATAATCTATTTTAACCTCGCGAATATGCGCCATCTTTTCGGCCTCCAGTCCCAGTCTATTTCCGATTTGCCCGATTTGGTCGTCGAGACATTTCGCGGCATATTCGTTGTACCGGGAGGAATCTCCGATATGCACTCGTACGTATTCCCCTTGCCGGGTATTCCAGCCGTGAGTATAGGCGGTCAGTTTCGATATAAGTTTCCACTCCTTGCCGGTCTTAACCGTAAGATAGGGAATTTGCGCCGATGTACCGTCGAATTCCAGGTTCACCAACACCTGTACGATAGTATCGTTAATGGGAACGGCTGAAGACTCTACCTGCACCTGGCCCGATGCTATTCCGGGCAGGGCGGGAAGCAGGGGAGTGGCGCATTCGATTTTCAACGGCACCCCGATAATCTCAACGCCCAGCCGCCGGGATGCCGCGATATCTTCGCTCACCCAGCAATTCAGGGCATTGTCGTAATCGCCGACTTTCAAGTAATCGATATATTCACGGAGCAGTGATTCCGGGTCGGCCTTCGAGGAGGCCGTTATGAAAACCAGCATAAGAAATGTATAAATGATACGCGGCAGGTCACACTTCCGCCTCGCACAATATCTGAGAGCGGAAGCAAAACCTGCCGCAACTATTGGAAATATGGATATTATCAGCATGTTCTCCCGCTATCGACATGTTCTACAAAATGGTTGTATCCTTTGTTCCCACTTTAAAATGATGCCCATTCCGCAAATAAAAAAGGGCCGCCTGTGCGGCCCTTTTCGAATCCGTTAAAACTAAAACCCGCAATCGGGCTCCGGTCCGCTCTTGAATTTATAGTTTATCAAATAGACGATATCGAGGATATTAACATCCGCATCATGATTCACGTTGGCGACCTCGAGAGGGTCAGGAGCGGGTCCCCCCTTGAATTTATAGTTTACCAGGAAAACGATATCGAGGATATTGACATCCGTATCGCCGTTTGCATCTCCGCAGACGTACGCTATATGAACAAGAGGAGTACTAAGTGCCGGAGCATAGGTCGCGAAATGGCCGGTGAATAACGGCAAATGACTCGAGTATCCATCGAAATAAAGAAAAGTCGTATCTCCCGGAGTCCCCGAAAGCACTTCGAAAAAGACTTTGAGCAATGGGCCTTCTCCGGGGGTCAGTTCCACCGCGGAGGCCTCGGGGGAGTTTTTAAGCGTATACACCGCCCGCGGATTGAAGGGGTCGATCACGACGCTTAAGGACGCGAAATATTCCGTCCGGCACCCTTCGGTCGTATACCCGATATTTTCCAGCGTGATATTCCCGGAATACTCAATCGGTATCTTTATGGTGTTAAGCGGAACGGTATTGGCGGCCGTGACGATCAGGGTAATGGTATCGCCGACGGAAGTCCCGATATTCTCGGCCTTCAGCGTATCCGCTGTGGCCACGATGTACACTTGCCCGGAGATATTCTTGATTGTTCCTCCGGCGTCGATTTCGAGGTCGACATCGTACATTCCCGGAGCGGCGTATTCATGAGCAGGATACTGCCCGCTTCCGAAATCGCCGTCGCCGAACGTCCAATCCCAGGTATCGACGGTAAGATCGGAAAACCCTTCGAAATTAACCGTCAGCGGGGCCTGGCCGACCCGGACATCGGAATAAAAAGCTATTTCATGATTCGGCTCGATACCAATATATATCTGCTCATCATAAATGCTGCAGGTTTCCACGGGGCAGTGGTAATTGTCTATTACATACCACAGGTTCGCGGTTCCGCCCCATCCGTAATTCATGTGGTACTGGTTATAACCGCTTTCGTACTTCCATCCGTCGCATACCACCGCGTGCTGGGTCATCCCGTACATGATCGGGCGACCGGCTTCGATTTCGGTCTGGATGAAAGCATTCCACTGAGTATTGTTGTATTGATAGCGGTTGCGCCTGAGGATGGAATTTTTGTACCTGAAATAATCCGAGATAATGGCAGCGGTATTGGTCATGTACGCTCCCGAAGCGCAGTTGCCGTACATCATATCGTAGGCGATTCCGGCTTCGTAGCTCAGTTCCGCCACGTTGGCGGAGGTCGCGGAGCTGTAATCGTAAACGTCGTAGAAAGTCCCGGTAATATATCCGCCGCCGAGCCCGGTGCAGTAGTCGCCGTCCCATAAATAGGTATGGGTGCCGTTTCCGAACGGAGGCCATTGCCAGTACCACATAATTTGTCCCAGGGCCGTCGCCACGCAGCCGACCACGCTCCGGCCGCCGTCCCCCATCGGGCAGTACATGTTATAGGGATATCCCTGATGCCATACTGTCGTAAGCAACGGGCCGACTCTGTCTCCCGCCTTATCGATCCCTTCCGATAACCCGGCGAAGTCCTCCACCGACGCTGCATATTTATCCCGGAGCGCACGGTGTTCGGAACCGAACAGATTAGCTCCCGTTTTATTGAGCGGCTGTTCGATATCACCGTAGAATTTGATGAAATTATCGACGCGGTTATAAAGCAGGGACTTGATCATGTCGGCCGCCCCGTCGTTTTCTTTGATATTTATCTCCCCGTCGACGGAATAGAACGATACCGCCGGCATTTCCTTAAGGACCGGGACAATTATGAATCCGGACGGTGCCACGCTGTAAATTCTGCCGAGAATCAGGCCGTCGCGGGTTATATCTTCAGCCTGCCTGATTTCGGGAGAGGCGGCGCCATTCCAGTCGCCGTTTTCCTTAACGAATTGCGTCAGCCAGTTTCTTGAAATTGCGTCCATTTCTTCCACGGTCGCGCGTTCGGCGAAGGCCGCGGAGGCAATGAAGATAATTCCAATGATCGCAGGGATAAAGAACCAATGTTTTTTCAGCCTTGTTACACGATGTGTCCAACGTCCCATATTATTCTCCTTCGATTCCGACCTCTGTGCCTTTTGGGTAGATGCGTAAATTTTATAGCGCGAAGGCGCAAAATCAATCGCGGGACGGGAGGTCGACCTGCCTCGCGATCATTATTTATTCACATTGGGGTACCGGGCCCCCTTTGAATTTGTAGTTAATCAGGTAAACGATATCGAGTATATTCACGACCGTATCATGATTCACGTCGGCGATCTGAAGCGGATTCGGAGCGGCCCCCGATTTGAATTTATAATTAACGAGTTCGACAATATCGAGGATGTTCACGGTGTTGTCGCTGTTCACATCGCCGCAGATTGCTATCAATACCAGCGTCCCGGCAACCGTTTCAGGATGATAGGTAATGACTCCGTCGCTCATGGACGGGACATTGCTGTAATAACCGTTTAAAAGAATATTGTTCTGGCTCCCCGGGAGACCGCTTAAGACCCGAAACCGGGCTTTCAGAAGCGGGCCGCTTCCGGTTTCCAGATTGGGGACTCCTCCGCCGCTGATTGCCGTCTGCAAATGAGTGGTGAATCTGTAATTATCGGGATCCTCGGACATATTCGCGACATTTTCAAAGTAATCGGTCCGGCAGCCATCGGTCGAAATTCCCAAAAATTCCAGTTCAATATCGCCGCCGTAGTCGACCGGTATTTTCACGGAATTCAAAGACAGGGTATTATTGCCGCTGATGACGATCTCGACCGTGTCGCCTACATGGCATTCGAAATATCCCCCTTTAAGGGAATCGGCAACGGCGACTATCAGGCGATCCCTGGTGCAATAACTGGTATCTGTACCCGCTATCGCCGTCAGTGTCACGTCGTACACTCCCGGTTCTTCATAGGTGTGATAGTTGGAGGGTGTCTGGCCGGTATCGGCCTTGCCGTCGCCGAAATTCCAAATCCAGGTATCGACCTGGAATTCCGATGCCCCGGTGAATTCGACCAGAAGCGGAATTTCCCCGATTGATGTATCGGCATAGACCATTACTCCCATATCCGGCTCAATCCCGCGAATCATGTATTCGACCGAGGGAGAACACCCCGCCCACGGACAGTGCAGGCCGTCGATAACGTACCAGGCATTATTCGAACCGCCCCAGCCGTAGTTCATATGAAACTGATTGTAAGATCCGGAAATCCGCCAACCGTCGCACACGATGGAATGGAGGTTGATGCGGTACTGCATCGGACGGCCGGCATTGATTTCATTCTGTACGGCGTAAAACCATTGTGTCGCGGTGTAAGAACTGCGGTCTATCCGGTTGATGGTTTCCCGGTACCGGAAGTACGTGGGGAAAACCATCACGGCATCCGAAGTATAAGCGCCGGACCCGCAGTAACCGTAATCCATGTTGAAGGCGACTCCGACTTCATAAGAAAGTTCGGCGACATTCGCCCCCGTTTCGACATACTGGTAACCGTCGGAATAATCGGCGGACAGAACTCCGCCGGCGCTGGACCCGTCGCAGGAATTGTCCCCGCCCCAATAATAGGAATGCTGTCCTTCACCCGCCGGGGGCCACTGCCAGTACCAGATAATCTGTGCCGCCGCGGTCGCAACGCACCCCACCACCGTTCGCCCGCCGTCACCTGTCGGGCAATACATATTGTAAGGATATCCCTGCTCCCAGGTGGTGGTCAACAGGGGGCCGACATTACGCCCGGCATCGAACAACCCCTTGTCCTGGCTATTGAGGAATTCCTCGGCGGACTTCGTGAATTGATCCCATTGTGTCCGATGGATCCGGTCTATCAGGACCGTCCCTTCTTCGGGCTGAACGGCCTCCAGGCTTCCGTAGTATTCTTCGAATTGAGCGGTTTTTTCATTTAATACATCCCTGGCGAGTTTTGCCATCCCGTCGTATTCATCGATATCGAGATTATTCTCATCGGAATACATTTTAACCGGCGGCAGATCTTTCAACGCCGGGACAACTACAAAACCGCGCGGCTCAATATTGTAGCAATAAGCGATAATTATCCCTTTATCATTGGCAATGGGATTTTTCCCCGCAATACCGGGCTCGGTCGACCCGGCCCAATTCCCTTCGGTTTGGACGATAAATTTCAGCCAGTTACTGCAAACCTGGTCCATCTCCGAGGAATTGGCCAATTCCGCCTTCGCCGTCTGGCTCGCGAATAAAACGGCGGCGAATACCAAAAGAGAAAAAACAAAATAGCGCGTTGTCATAAGTGACGATCGAATGAGCATTTGCCTCTCCTTAATTCTTCTGTATGGCGGGTAGGGTGAACCCATTATAGTATAAGGAAATATAGCCACGACTTGAAATTTGTCAACAAAAGTAATATGCCCGGAAGGACTAAAAATTCAGGATTGCCGCCAATAAATCCCAGCGCAGCCACCCGAATAATCCGGCAAAGTCGGCCAGATATAGAAAAACAATCAATTGCCCCGCCGCGAGGTATAACCTGGCAGGAAGGGATGTCTCGAAATCGGCCCGGGGGAAGATCCTTCCCAGCAAGTTCAGAGGAATGCCAAGCGCAAAATCCACGAAAGTAATAATCCAGAATAAGGGATTAAAAAGCTGTATTTTCTGCCGCCACAGGTTTCCCTGATATTCGGCGATGGCGGAGTCGAGGACCTTTAGCGGCGCTTTTTCATCGAGGCCGTAACGGCGCTGGAGTTTTTGACGGAATATCGCCCTGAATATGTTGATGCGAATACGCTTGCCGGAAAAATCCTTTTCGATTTTAATCATCTTATATCCCTGTCCTATCTTTATCAGGGAGTTCATGGTCAGGGGGGTCAAGGGGCGTAATTCGGTCAGGATTTTCCCGGCTTCTTTATTTTCATGTCGCGATGAGGTTTTAAGTATCTGAATATACAGCCCTCTGAATTTTCGGAGTGTATCCAGGCGATTTTTGATTTCGAAGTAATTCATAATCCGACCCCCATAACCATGAAACAGCCGTATTTTAAATCTATCGGCAGGACAGCTTAAAAATAAATACCCGGGCTATTTTCTGGCCGGATTGCGATCCAGTTCGCGGCGAACGGCACTGGCGATGATCCTGATGGACAGGGGCTTTTTGATATATTCCCCGGCACCGAGACGCAGGGCCTCTTCGACTCTTTCGGATTGAGCGTACCCGGAAACCAAAATCGCCTTTTGTTCGGGGTAGATTTCGAGAATTCTTCGGTAGGTTTCGGTTCCATCGATGCCGTTGGGCATAATCATATCGAGGATAACCAAATCCTGCGGATTGCTTTTTATGAAGCTGACCGCTTCTTCACCGCTTTCCACGGCGGCCGCCCGATAGCCAAGGTTTTCCAGCAGCCTCGTGCAAACCTCCAGCTGAAGAGGATCGTCGTCTACGACCAGAATCCGTTCGGTTCCTCCGAAAACCTCGGACTGGGGAGCCGTTTTCACTTGCTCGCGAGTTATAGGAAAATATAAATAGAATGTCGAACCTTCGCCGGGCTCGCTGGAACAATCGATGAATCCGTTATGATCTTCCATAACCGCATGAACCACGCTCAAGCCGAGACCTGAACCACGCCGTTTATCGGAGGTCTTGGTAGTGAAGAAGGGATCGAAAATCTTGGCCATGACTTCGGTCGGCATTCCCACTCCGGTGTCTGCGATCGTGACCTTTACGTATTCCCCCTGGGGGACGCGGCCGTATTTCCCGGTCAGGGCCTCCACGTAAAAGTTTTCGGATTTGATCCTGAGCGAACCGATATCGTTCATGGCTTCGCGGGCATTATTTACCAGATTCAACATCAGGCGGTGAATTTGTGCCGCCCCACCTTTAATGGCCATGATGTTGTCGCTGAGATTCAAAGCCACGCCAAGAGTTTCGGGAAGAGGTTTCAGCTGGTCCAGCACCTGGACGATAATGCCGTTCAGATTGAGCGGCTCCTGGTTGTAATGCCCGCGTCTTCCGAGAGTCAGAAGCTGCTGATTGATGTCCGCGATTTGCTCGGCCGATCTTTCGATATCATCGAGGTATTTCAATGCCGGATGACCCGGAGGGAGCTCCATGCGAACGAGATCGGGATAGGCGGTCAGCGGGGCGAGGAGGTTATTGAAATCGTGCGCCACCTGCCCGGCGATTCTTCCGGCAGTTTCAAGCCGCTGGGCACGTGAGGCGAATTCCTGAAGCCGGCGCGATTCCGTGACATCGCGAAATACCAGAACCACTCCGATGATACTGCCGAATTTATTGCGGATGGGGGCGCCGGAATCCTCGATGACCCGTTCATTGCCGTTCTTGGAAATAAGGACGGTATGATTGGCCAATCCCACAATCATATTGGATTCGATCACCCTGTCCACCGGGCTTTCGCACCGCTCTCTGGTTTTTTCGTTGATAATGAGAAAGACATCGCCGAGCGGCTGTCCCAGGGCTTCATCATAGCTCCATCCCGTGAGTTCTTCGGCGATTTTATTGAATAATACTATCTTTCCATTGGTATCGGTCGCTATCACGGCGTCGCCGATCGAACGCAAGGTGACATCAAGCCGCTCCTTTTCCGCCGCCAGGGCCTCCTCGGCACGCTGACGGTCGGTAATATCAAGAGCCGTAAATACCAATCCCGCCGAAAGATTTTCTGTTTCGATCGCTCCGGAACTTAGCAGGACGTCGATGATCTTGCCGTCTTTACGCTTCCATTTCGTGATAATTGAACCGATTCCCGACCGGCGGACCTCGGCATGTTTCACAATGCCCACCCGCTCGAATTCCTCCTCCGTCGGATACAGTATACGGGCGCTTTTGCCTTTGATTTCCTCGGGCCGATAACCGGTCATCTCGGTGAATTGATCGTTAACCCAGCCGATGATACGATTAGTGACGATTCCAATCCCGATCGGAGCCGCCCGGAAAATACTTTGCAGAGTGGCCTCCGATTTCGCCAATGCTTCAGCGGCAAGACGCTGCTCGGTGACATCGCGGTCGACACAATAGTATCCGATACGTTTTCCCGAGGCATCATGAGCGGCGCGCATCCGCGACTGGAGCCAGTGCCAGTCTCCGCGTTTGTCCTGCAGGCGATAGCTCAACTCGTAAAAATCAACCCCTTCCGGGTTCTTCTCAAAAAACTCCGTAATCACATCCACATCATCGGGATGGACGATTTCCTTCCACATTAGCGGATTTGTCTGAATTTCCTCCATCGAATACCCGGTTATTCTGGCAGCGGCATCGTTCACTGAAGTAATTCCCGCTTCCAGATTCTGGAAATAGGTTATATCGTCAATGGATTCGAAGATGGCCGCTATCTTTTCGCGACTCTGCCGCAGCTCCTCAACATAATTCTTTTCACCCGTTAAATCCTGCATCGCGCCCAGAATCCCCGTTACGCGACCTCGGCCGGAATCGAAAATGGGACGAGCGCTGTTGCGGACCCATTTCACCTCGCCTGAAGCGTCAATTATGCGGAATTCGACAATCGATACTTTATTTTCCAGTAACCGCTTCCGATATTCGGCCATATCGCCGGCGTCTTCCGGATGGGTAATTTTCAGCAAAAGCTCGGAATAATTTTCTACGCTTTCATAAGAATATCCGGTCAGTTTTTCGGGGTCTCCGGTATACCAGGCAATCCTGAAATTTCCCTGGTCATCGACATCGCTGTAATAAATGACGTCCGAGATTAAATCCGAAATCATACGATGCCGGTATTCGCTTTCCTTCAAGGCCTCTTGAGCTTCGTGTGTTTCGGTAATGTCTTCCAGGACTCCCTCTATCCAGCCTTCTTCGGGATATATTTTCGCGGAAAACCTCGTCCAGATCGGAGTATTGTCTTTCCGCTTGAACGGTGTTTCAAAACCGCGAACCTCTCCATGCTCGGCCAGAATTTTAAGCATCCTGCCGCGGGCTTCGGGATCATAATAATTTTCGGAAGTAATGTATTTCTCGATCATCTCTTCGCGGCTGTCGAACAGAAACATTTCGGCCAGCCGTTCATTGCATTCCAGGAGTTTCCCGTCCTCGATCCTGGTCCGGAACAAACCGACCTGGGCATTTTGGAACAAATTCCGGTAGGTTTCTTCGCTTTGCCTTATTTTGCGTTCGGTGGCCTTCTTTTCGGTAATGTCTTGGAAAACCAGCACCACGCCGATTATTTCTCCGTCATCGTTTTTGATCGGTGCCCCGCTGTCGTCGATGGGGATTTTACGCCCGGATGCCGTTATCAGGATCGTATGATTGGCCAGCCCGACCACGATTCCGCTGTTTAATACTTTGGCGACGGGGCTTTCGACATTTTCCCCGGATTCTTCGTTAACGATTTTGAACACCTCAGCAAGCGGTCTGCCAAGGGCGTCTTCTCTTTTCCACTCGGTAATCGTCGAGGCCGCCCCGTTCATAAAGGTGATTTTTCCCTCACGATCGGTCGCGATTACCGCATCGCCGATACTGCGGAGCGTGACACTCAGCCAATTCCTGCTGTCACGAAGCTCGCGTTCGAATTTGTCCCTTTCCCCTTCGGTTGTTATATGATTTAGTGCCAGGGATACATCCGACACGATTTCATTAAAATATTCCAGCTCCTCGGCGTCGCTGATATATTTCAGGGGAACGGAAGCCACCAAAGCCCCGTAAATTTCTCCGTCATGTTCCAGGCGACTTATATAGGCACCGCGATTATGGTACTTATCGCTCAGGATGCAATCCAGGCATTGTTCCGACGGCTTTTCTATTATAATCGGTTTTTTACTGCCATATGCTTCCATGATACAATTGGGAATGGAATCCTTTTCCAGCTTCGTCGCCATCGGTTCAAAAGCGTTTCCCAAACCCGCCTCATAATATGCGAGAACCTTCTTCGCATCGTCCAATAACACAATAAAGGCATTATAATATCCTCTGAATTCGATCAGGTCGCGGCAGATTTGATTCAGCAGCCGATCCCGGTTATGCTCCCTGGAGATCAACTGATTGATATTCCTGATCGACATCAGCACTTTGTTGAGATGGTCTACTCTTTCAAGATTCTTCTGCCGCCGGCGCCAGTATATACTTACGATTATGCCGAATATCAGGAAAATGCCGAGACCGGTGAGGCGATTGTACAGCTCATGCGGAGGGACAGAGAGCAATAGGAAGTCGATGAATCTCTGTTCCCCTTTATGGAAAATATTGTAGTCTATTATACTTTCGATTATCCAATAGACTGCTCCGATAAAGATAGTCGAAAAGATTACTATTATGCGGCGCCGCATATAGCTTCCCCTAAGAGCTTGTTGGGTCGCGGAATTTAGTGAGCAAATGACTCACGGAA
The DNA here is from genome assembly GCA_041306185.1 of Candidatus Zixiibacteriota bacterium. GTDB lineage: Bacteria > Zixibacteria > MSB-5A5 > GN15 > PGXB01 > JBFZFV01. The sequence goes on along the minus strand of JBFZFV010000027.1, from coordinate 19,512 downwards.
CTCCCGAAGCGAGATATTGAGTTGTTATTCCGATTGTCCCAATCAGTATATTAAATCAAAATCGGGAAATCAATTATTTTTGATGTTAAAAATGAGAAACTTCAAAGGCTTTAATGCATCGATGGGTAAAGTGGACTCACTCCGGAAGTTTCGGATTAATTAAGGCAGCGGACTATCGTTTTTTCGATTTCCCCAAGATCTACACAGGTATTTTTGCAGGGGCCTTCGGGACGCTGGTTTGGAAAACCGATGACCGGTATATGCGTATTCACTTCCCGGAACCCGGACATCAGGTCCCGCTCGCATGCCACCGCTATAATCAGCTTGGGACGCAGTTCTTTGATTTTCTTCCTGGCGGCGTTGCCTCCGCCAACCGTCGACATGTTGAACTTATACCTGGCCTTCAATTCCCGGAGATTCTTGAATGTTTCTCCGGTCAGACAACGGGGAAGAAGGACCAGAAGATTCTCCGGTTTGATCAAATGGCGCCGCGTTCCCAGAAATAGATTATGGACTTTCAGGAAAGAATTGGTAAGCCTGTCCGGCGACACCCCGATCATTTTACCGATACGATTGACTATCGATAATAATTTGTTGACCAGTTCCGGCACCACAATCCATCTGGATAAGAGCGGTTTCTTTATCAATACCGAAATCGAAAAAATGATCAGCCAGACGATCAGGATAACGCTGATGATATAATACAGGGTGAGGCTCAGGTCCGGAAGGATGCCACCCAATTTCTCCAGCCGGGGAAAAATCAGCCAGAGGAAAAAGCCTGCTCCGCCAATTAGAGCAATGGTGGCCAGTGTAGATAAGACCAGAAATACCTTATAACTTGATTCCGCCGATATTTCCGTCAGGGAACCGTCCCAGTCGAGCCATTCGTCACCGAGATTCCGGTCGGAAGGTTTCTCTTTCGATTCGTTTTCAGCCATCGCCTGAGAATATATCCTATTATTGAAACATCGTCAACTAATCTGTTTTGCAGGCTCTCCCGCCGGTCCGCGATGCGCCTCGTCCGAACCAGCCTTCGAATGTATAAGTTTTTAATTGATTAAGGCAAAAGGGACCGTATCTTTTCGCCTGGATACATAAATAGCAGGGAGGCTGCCGATGAAATACAAATTTTTCTTGTTACTTCTCACCCTCATGCCCTTGTCCTTTTTCGGCTGTGCCGACCCGGACAGCGACGATCCTTTCGGAAGCGGGTCGGCTACGGAAATCCGCTTTGAAAACGTGACGGCAAACCATCAGAAACCGAGTAAAGTCCAGTTTATTTTTTCGCTTCGGGACCGCAGCGGCCATGCCGTTCTGATTCCCCAGTCGGAATTCACCGGCAATGTCAACATTATCATAAAAGAGGACGGCAAAGCGATCGACTACACCGAAAGCCATGGCTTTGTCCACACCGCGGAAAGTTTCGGTATGGATGTGGTCCTGGTGCTAGATTATTCCGCATCTATGGCGCAAAACAGCGGCATCGATACCATGCTTATGGGGGTCGATCTCATTTTAAACGGGCTCGCGGAATCGCACCGCGTGGCGATTCTCGAATTCCATGATAACAACCCGAGCGATAATTATTCGGTATTGCAGGAATTCACCAGCAACAAGGAGCAGGCCCGGATGGCGGTGGAAAACTTCACCGATGTCTACAACGGCTTTTCGACCTGCTGGGATGCGGTTTATTCGGGGCTGGAGCTATTTCCGGATGAGGACGTTGCGAGTACTTATCGTGCGCTGGTATTTTTATCCGATGGTTTCGACAATTCCAGCACCCATGTCCCCGATGATATTATCTACCTGGCCAAAAACCTCGGCGTCAACATTCTGAATATCGGGGTAGGGGAGAACATTGCCCCCATAAATGAACAGGATTTAATAAGAATCGCCGACCAGACCGGAGGACGGTACTACCGCGCCAATAATCTCGGCGAATTGCAGGGACGTTTTGCGGATATTGTCGACGATCTCGGAGGGAACTACAAGATCAGCTATATCACGCCGAAAGATAAAACCTTCCATGTCGATATCTGGCTGGAATACGACGATAAAAGGACCGAACAGCCCATCAGTCAGCAGGTCAACGGAGCCGCCCTGGTCGACAGCGACCGCCTGGGGATTATATCCTTCAATCAACCGCTGCGGCATGACGACAAAGCCGACTTGTTCATTTTCTGCGAACATATGCCGCGAAGCATAACCGAGTTCCGCTTCATGCTCGGTCTTTCGGGAACCATTGAGCTTGACGGTCCCATTCAGTTGATACCAACCGCTTCGGGGGGGCTGTTTTCCGACGGGTGGAGCGAGGTCGAAATCGATAACGACGGCTATTTCGTTACTTCCGGACCGGAAATCAGTTTTGGCGATTTCGGCAATCTTTTTAAAATCAGCCTTAAGGGACTTCCCGAAGGAACTGCCACAATCCCCATGACCTTCGATAATTCCATTTATTCCAACGGAGTCCTTTTCTATGGAGGGGATCCTTCCGAGTTGAATACCTCAGGGAACTGGGAAACTACGATCACGATAGATTAATGTTTGTGTGACCAATAGGAGAAAAGGCCGGGTTGCCCGGCCTTTTTTTAGATCGGAATTGATATGTGAAAAGCGATTCGTGTCAAAATAAAAGGAGTTCCTCCCTCACTAAGGAACTCCTTCATCCCCACCTCTTATATACCCTTCACCGCCATACTATATATAAGAGCAACTAACTTCGAGGTATAATAGTATCAAAGTCTATGCCGTTGGGCGATTTAAAAGCTAAAAACCTGTTAATATCTTGGTATTCAATCAATTAGAGTTTCCGGGGATTCGCCTGGTTCTCAGGATAACAGGACTGCAGCGCAGAAAATGCGGGAGTTTTGGGGCACATAAGACATCTTGTTCTATAACTTGTTTTACTGCAACTGATTATATATTATAATTTCTGCGCCGGAAATCTTGTTAATGCGGATATTATGTTTTTCGAATTAAAAAATCCGCCATCAGTAATGGCGGATTTCCTTGGATATATGGGAAGGACTACTTGGACGCCGTAACGGTCACAATTACCACGGCAGCGTCAATATGAAGATCAAACGGGAGAGTCTCAGTCGTTGCATAAATAACGAATGTCCCGGTTTCGGCAATCGCTTTAAGGCTATCTACCCCCTCTACGTAGCCCAGCGAAGTGGCCCAATCGACCACCGTATTGCCGGGAGGAAGGACCAAACCGGATAATATTCTGGTAGTATTTGACTTGACCTGTGCAGCGGTGGTTATCGAGCTATTGTGGGTCCTGGCAATATAAAGCTCTCCGTTCGCATCTGCCGCTCCGTTATTATCGATCGACATAACAAAACCGACATTATCGATGTATGCTATTTCATCTTTATGATCATTCCAGGTGGCATCATCAGTAAGATCAACCTCGAAATATTCAAAATCAGTTGCGGTAAAGAGATCATTACTGTCGATTTCATAGTCAATAACAAATGTGGCTGCGATGATTATGCAACCGCCAATCGCCAAAAACATTGGTAAAATTAGGGCCCATGCTATTTTATGTAGGTTCTTCATCTTGTTGCCTCCTTACATGCCAAAATAATAGTTCAAGCCGCCGGTAATCGTGGCAAATTTCTTGGAAGCCCCTTCGAATATAATGACATGTCCCTTACCCCTGATATCCAGGGCTAACGGCCCCCCGAATCCGATTTCTATCCCCAGTCCGCCGTTAAGGCCGAAATCGCTGGCGTCTTCGTCATTATCCCGCGTTACCGAATACAGCGCGGCCCCTCCGATGATGTAAAAACGCGGTCCGACCGGCATCCCCATACCACCGAGAAGTAAATCAAGGCCGTAATACGAGACTTTCGACCCGTCGCGCGCGCCGAAGCCGAAATCAGCTTCGCCATATTTCATAAAATTAATATTCGGTTCGACGGAAATCCCGCCGATCATTTTGAATTTGGCCTTCACACCGAATACCGTGCCGTTTCCCTGGTCTTCCTGGACAATCGGAATGGACATGCCGCCATAGGCGCCGAATCCTATTCCGGCTGCGGATGCCGTTGCCGTCATCAGAATACCCAGAAATAAAGCCAGAATCAGCTTTTTCATTTAACCTCCTGTCAGTGATCGTTTTCTATTGGATGTTACGCCGCAATATCTGTTAGGGAATTTAAATAAAAACAAACCTCCGGACAACAGCCAAATGTATTTCTATTTTTTTATTTCCCGGGAACCCCCCGGATTTTTTTTGAATCCCGCGTTATCCATATTACGGATTCCCCGGGAGAATCGCTGATTTTTTTTCCCGATTGAGGCAAAAACGGCTTGACATGGGTCTTTCTTCTGTTAAATTAGGAACACTTTACTAAACTTCGGCGATTGTTTTGCTAAACTGTCGATACGCCTCAGGTGCCGCGTTTGGCAATTTTTTTACGCCGATATGGGAACATTTTACTAAACTGGAAGTAGTAGTTTACTAAACGGAATACTAATTGGATATCGGAGCTAAAATAAAGGCGTTGCGCCTGGCCTCGGAACTGACTCAGTCCGAACTGGCGGCCAGATCGCGCTTGACCAAGGGATTCATTTCCCAGATCGAGCGGGACCAGACTTCCATTTCGCTCGATTCGCTGGTGGATATTCTGGACGCGCTGGGGACCAGTATTGCCGAATTTTTCGCCGATACCCTGCAATCGGCGGTGGTCTTTTCGCCGAAAGACCGCATTAACGTCGAAGAGAAAAATGTCTCCGGATTCGAAATCCTGGTCCCGGGCAGCACCAACAATATGATGGACCCGATAATGGTAACCCTGGCTCCGGGGGAGATGCTGACTGAAGAAAAGCCTCATACCGGGGAAGAATTCGGGTACGTCTTATCCGGCGTCCTGACCCTTCGGGTCGGAAACAAGACCTACCGTGTTACGCCGCGACGGTGCTTTTATTTCGAGGCCGATAAAATGCATCAGTTTGAAAATAAAGGGAAGGCGAAAGTGAATTTTCTCTGGATCACCTCGCCTCCTCAAATGTAATAAAAACCCCATGCTCGAAAGGAGGGTGTTAGATGAAAATACTGGGACGTCATCTGCTGGCCGAACTTGTCGATTGCGATTCTGAACTGCTTGTCGATTCGGAGAAACTGGAAAAGGCCATGAAAGATGCGGCGCGTATCGCCGGCGCCACGGTGGTGGATTCGGTATTTCATCGTTATAACCCCCAGGGACTTTCCGGAATCGTGGTCATTGCGGAATCGCATATTTCCATACACACCTGGCCGGAATACAATTACGCCGCGGTTGATTGTTTCACCTGCGGCTCGAATGTCGACCCCGGAAAAGCCCTGACCAGTTTGAAAGAAGCCCTCGGCTGCCGTAAAATGCAGGTCCGGGAACTTAATCGCGGAATGCCCTCGCCGACCGACGAAATAATCGCCCACAAAGGGGTTATGTCGGGAGCGTCGGCAGCCATATCCAATTAATCCTTTAGCGGCAAGGAACGATGCCTCCAAAAGCCACCACTTTGGAAAACATAGGTATGAGAATACCGGGACTTGAAGTAAGCTATGATCAGGTACGGGAACTGATGGACCTGAATGGTCTGCATACTCCTTTCCTGATTCTGTCCCGTGAAACCGTACGACAGAACCTGGAAAAGCTCAGTAAGGCTCTTCCGGGCGTCGGTATTCACTATGCCATTAAGGCCAATAGCCACCCGGCCATCCTGGAAGAGGTGGCGAAAGCCGGACACAGCTTCGATATCGCGTCTTACGAAGAGCTTCGTATGGCTCATGCTGCCGGAGGGAGAGTCAGCGATTTTATCCACTCCCATCCGATTAAATCGATTCCTGAAATTAAAATGGCACTCGATGCCGGAGTCGAAATATTCGTGGCCGACAACCCGGATGAAATCGAAAAATTCCGGGATTTCGGCCGCAAAGTACGGATCATGCTGCGGCTGAAAATCGAGGATTCCAGCGCCCTGGTAAATCTGTCCTACAAATTCGGCTGCATGCCGAAAGATATTATCCCCCTGGCCATAAAGGTACTGGAAGTCGGCCAGGAATTCGGCGGCCTGGAATTCCATGTCGGGAGCCAGTGTGTCGACAACGGTATATACCTTTTCGCGGTCGAAACCGTCGGCGGGCTTATCCGTGAACTCGAAGATAAAGGAATACCGGTTCCCATGCTCGATATCGGCGGAGGTTTCCCCGCGCCTTATGTCAAGGAAGTCCCCGGCATCGACGAATTCTGCGCTCCGATAATGGAAGCGATCGGCCGGCATATCCCCGCGAATATCAAACTGGCCTGCGAGCCGGGCCGATTCGTTTCGGCCACCGCGGTCAATCTCGTCACCAGGGTTATCGGTAAATCGATGCGGGCAGGCAAACAGTGGTACTACCTCGATGACGGCCTGTACGGCTCGTTTTCGGGCAAAGTCTATGACCACATGAGCTATCTGCCGATTACCGGCAACGGCTCCAACGGGCATCCCTACAAGCGTTCGGTTCTGGCCGGGCCGACCTGCGATTCCGTCGACGTGATTTTCAAGGAGATCAGCCTGCCCCGTTTGGAAATCGGCGACCTCCTGATTTTCCCGGCGATGGGTGCGTACTGCTCGGTTTCGGCGTCATCGTTCAATTGTCTGAGAAAGGCGGAGTACATTGTCATCGACTAAGACGAAGAAAAAAGGGAACGGCGACAATTACATTGTCGAAGCTTCGATGGAAAACCTCTGGAATGTCTGGTTCTCCGAACTGCACCAGGGCAAAAGCGGCCTGACCTTAAAAGTAAAAGGCCTCGTGGAATCGACCCAATCGAAATTCCAGCGGATCGATATCCTCGATACCGAAGACTTCGGCAAAATGCTGGTGCTGTACGGTTCCATTATGGTGGCCGACAAGGACCTGTTTTCATACAATGAAATGCTGACCCATATCCCTCTCTTCGTTCATCCCGAACCGAACAAGGTTCTTATTATCGGAGGCGGCGACGGCGGCGCTCTGACCAATATCATGAAACATCCCGAAGTCAAAACGGCCGTAATGTGCGAAATCGACAAAATGGTGGTCGAAGTCAGCAAACGCCATTTCCCGAAACTGACCAAAGGCTTCTCCGACAAACGGGCCAAAGTTGTCTATATGGACGGAAAAAAATATATCGAGAATTCCAGGGACAAATTCGAAATCATCCTGCTGGATCTTTCCGACCCGGTCGGCCCGGCCGCGGACCTGTTCCAGAAGAGCTTTCATCGCAAAGTCTTCAATCGCCTGACCGACGACGGCATCATGGTGGCGCAGTCGGAATCTCCGTATTATAATGAAGCCACCGTCCGGCAGATGTACAAAAACCTGCGGGAGATATTCCCCATCGTCAAGATGTACACCGCCCATGTCCCGATTTACCCCTCGAGCTACTGGAGTTTCGCCTTCTGCTCGAAAAAATACCACCCGATTATCGATTTCGATATCGAACGGTACAAAAAACTGAGACTGAAAAACGAATACTACAATCTCGATATCCACATCGGAAGTTTCGCCCTCCCGGAATATGTCAAGAAAATCATCGGCGAAAAGTAAGTAAGTTAAAGAATCGATTGCAAAAATATGAAAGCGGGGATTTCAATCCCCGCTTTTTTTAAGAATTAAAATTAGTTGAATACGTCTGCCGCGCTGATTAATTAGGGATAAAGCAGGAGAAAAATTATGGATGATATTTTCGGCCCTAACAAAACCATCGAACGACAAAATAAAAGGTCCTCTCTATTTAACCCTTCCCCGGATTTCATAGATTCCAACCGCCTTGAACTCGATATTTCATACATTGTCAATCCCCCGAGCGACAGACTATTCATTTCCGAACTGGAACTTGAAGACATCGCCCCGGCCGTTCTTGAAAAACACCGCATGCTCAAAAAAAGGGAGGGGAATTGCCGCGACGGAGACGTTCCCATGCTCGGCTGGATGACCTTCCCGGATTCGATTAGCAAAGAGCATTTGGATAAAATAGACTCGACGGCAAAAGAGCTATCCGGCAAAATCGACGCCTTCGTTTCGCTCGGTATCGGCGGTTCCTACCTTGGTATCGAAGCCACTTTCAAAGCACTTTCGCACACTTTCTTCAATCAACTCACTCCGGAAGAGCGGAGAGGGACCCCCGAGGTCTATTTCCTGGGTCAAAACACCGACCCGGATTTCTTCCGCGATACCCTCGATATGCTGAAAGACAAGCGGATCGGCATCAATGTCATCTCCAAATCCGGAACCACCGCCGAAACCGCCATCGCTTTTCGCATCATGCGCGGGCTTCTGGAAAAACTCGAAGGGGATAATGCCGCCGAACTGATAATCGCCACTACCGATAAATCGCGGGGAGCCCTCCGTAAGCTTGCGACCGACAAGGGGTACAGAACGTTCGTCGTCCCCGACGATGTCGGCGGACGGTTCTCGGTGCTGACCGATGTCGGCCTGTTCGGCCTTGCCGTGGCCGGGATCGACATCCACCAGTTTGTCGCCGGTTTTCGGAACATGAAGCGAATTTGCGATAGTGAAGAATTCCTCAATAATCCCGCCATGGTGCATGCCGCCGTACGGTACCTGGCGTACAAAAAAGGGAAAAAGATCGAAGTCGTCGCGACCAATTCCGCGGCGATTTATCAGTTGACCCGCTGGATGGAACAGCTTTTCCCCGAAAGTGAAGGGCATAAAGGGTACGGCATGTGGGTATCGCCGTCGATGTACTCCGAAAAACTCCACGCCAACGGCCAGATGGTGCAGGATGGCGAGCGGAATATCCTAGAAACCTTTATCAATCTTGAGAAAAGCGACAACCACATCGCGATTCCGTACGATAAAGAAAATCTCGACGGGCTGAACTACCTTCCGGAAAAGGACCGCGACATGAATTTTATCAACCGGATGGTGATTGAAGGTCCGGCGTTTGCGCATTTCAAGGGGGGAGTCCCCAACATGACCATCACCATCCCGAGGCGGAATCCCTTCAATATCGGGCAATTTTATTACATGATGGAAATGTCGGTCGCGTTAAGCGGCTACCTGGCCGGGCATAATCCTTTTATCCAGCCCGGGGTGGAGGCATACAAGAAAGCGATGTTTTCTCTGGCCGGAAAACCGGGGACCGAAAAGACCGCCGAAGAAATGCGCGCCGCCATGGAAAAGATGACTCGCCGGATTATTTGAAAAGAAAATTATAGACATATTGACCTCTTTTAAAACGGCGGTTATATTGCCTATATGAGGTCAATCTCCAGTAAGGCAGTAATCCTGATTTCTTTTTTGGCGGTCTTTTCCGTCTATGCCGAAGAAATCGTCCCGGAAAACCCCAACAGCGATATTGTTATTACAAAAACAACCAGATACGACATCGAACGCAATAAAGAGGGATTCATTAATATCAATGAGTTCACCGAGATCGAGCGGCACTATCTCAGCGAACGAACCGCGAAGTCGCAATTGGCCGTGCTTTTCGAATACCCCGATATGAAAATCAAGGGACTATCCGGGAAAATTAACGGCAAGAAACTTCATAAAAATCAAATTGGCGATTATTACAGCAATGATCCCGACATTTTCAACAGGAAAGTCAGGATACACTATATTCTACCTGAAGACGATCTGAATAAGGGAGATATTTTCCAGTATTCTTATACGGCGGAATTGCGGAAGAACATGTTTTTCCCCCTGCTGAAGATCGGCAACGACGGCTATATCGGTAATCAGACATACGAATTTAACCATCCCGACAAAATCTCGCTCGCTTTCGATTTCTTTTTCCCGCGCGATTCCATCACCATGCTCCTGATTCGGGATCGCGAAAAGACGGTTCTTGAGTTTTGGGATATTCCCCGCCAGCCGATGCTGCCGTTTTTCGCTCATAACGACTTGATGGCCGAGATCCTGGTTACGGTCAAGGTTGACGACGACGATATTACGCCCACCTCTCCCGATGCCTTCGCCTGTTGGTACACGCAGTATGCGGGATTGAAAAGAAGTCTCGACTATGCAACTGAACAGGAAATCCTCGAAAGATTCGGGAACGCTCCTTCGGATACTTCCCGAATGAGGGAAATTCACGATTATGTCCGGCAGAATATCAGGTACGTATCCGAATGGAACGACACCAGCGGCATCATTCCCCATGACCCCGACAGCGTCTATCTCAAGAAGTACGGCGACTGCAAAGACCGCGCCTTCCTGGTTTCCTGCATCGCCGATTTGTTCGGCGAGGAAGTGAAAATGGGACTGGTTAATACCGATCTTGTGCCGACATTCGGAGAAAAAGTGCATCCTTCGTTATATAATCATGTCGTTTGTGTTTATCCGCGAGAGGACGGAACGGTTTATTTCGATCCCACCGCCCGGTATTCCTGGTTCGGAAACCCCATGAATTATCTTTCGGGCCGCGAAATATTGGTTCTCGATACCGGGTCCGCTCATTACGAAAGGATAACCCCCGCGCGGGAAGATCCCTCGCTGGAAATAGAAGTCCGTGGGACGATCGATACCCCGGATGCCGTGGCCACATATTTCAGGATCCGTAATGAACTGCAGTATCACATGATGGCGGCCTCGGGAAAAACTTCATCGTCGGAATTCAATGCCTATTTCGAAGAAACCATCAAGGATCGATTGATAAAAATCGGATTGCGTGACATCGTGCGCGGGGAGGAATTCCCGGACCGTAACGAATTTACCGCCGTCGGAGATTTTTCCGCGTTCATGATTGCTTCCGGAAACAAAATATATTTTCCCATGATGCCGTTTGTTCTCGGTGACAAGTCCATTGCCGACCGCAGGAACGATTCCTTTCCGCTTTACATGGGCAAATCCTCCGCCCTTAAACTCGATATGTATATCGGTGCCCCGGGATATGAGGTGATTCCCGACAGCGCTACCCTGAAATTCAGCGATGATGTCTATTATACCGCCAAGATTTCGAGCGACAGTACCGGTACCATCAGGCTGTCGTACTATTACCATAGATATCCGGAAGTGATTTCCGGTGAAGTGCGCGAATCGTTCATAGATTTCTGCCTTGATTTGATGCAGTTTCGCAAGAAAATGTTCACTATCTTAAGGAGGGACCGTGAAAACGATTAAGTTCGCGGGTTTGTTTATTATTCTGGTTTTGCTGCAATCGTGTGTAATCACGAGGCCGAATTATCATATGAAACTGGCCGGAGCGGAATGGGCAACTGGGGAGATGACCGAGCCGGATGTGGAGAAAATCGCCGAGGAATACGCCGGAAGTGATGCCGTTTTTTTGCTCAATGAATATATCATGGAACATTTCTGGACTAAGGGATTTACCCTGTCGTCGAACAAGGATTGGAGTTACCACGAAATCCGGCGCAGTAAGTACATTGTTCTTGATCCAGGCGTCGAGGATTTGACGACCATTACGATATACGGCAAACCTTCCGAATATTATCTTCTTGTCAAGAATCCCGGGGCTCCCACCCGGCAATACGGAATCAAAGACTTCAAGAAAAGCAAAACGGAATATGGCGGCAGTAAATATACTTTCGTGATTCCCGATGTCGTCCGGGGGACTGTAATCGAAGAGGCGGAAGACAGTGATGTTTATATGGCCTTCGGTTTGATGGGAGAAAAATACTTGCGTTTCAAATATCCCTGTCAATGGCTGAATTTCGAATTGCATGTGCCCCAATGGTGGGAACTCAGCGTCAAAGAGATAAGTTCCATGCATCCCCTTGATTACTTCGTGACCGAGGACGATTCTGCCAGGACCAAAATGTATAAGTACACCGCCGTGGATATCCCGCCCTTGAAAGCGGAACCCTTCGCTCCGTTTCCCAAGGAATTCGCGGAATATTTTAAATTCCAGGTTGATATATTTAAGATGGGCCAAATTTCATACAAGGGCTATAAAGACTGGGATGATATCGCGGAAGATCTGAATAATTATTTTACCAATATGGATTACGGGACTGATACCAGGCGAGAATTGAGGAAAATCTGCGATCGGATTATTGCCGACAGCATGACAGAATTCGATAAAATCAACGCCGTTCTCGATTACATGCACTCCGAAATCACTATCAACGACAAAATGGAAAGTACCGGGTCCTTCGGAAAAATCCTGAAGAAGAAAGAAGCCAATACTAACGATTTTATCGGGCTCACCTGGCGACTTATGGAACAGGCGGAGCTGAAGGCAGATTTCTTCCTGTCTCATTCAGCCGAATCGGGGTATTTTGATCGGGCCTTTATCGATCCCGATGAAATGAGTTTATTCGGCATCCTTGTACGTATCGATACAGTATTTTACACCATTTTGCCTTATATCAAAGATTATCCGATAACTCATGTTCCCGAAATAGCTCAGGGGCAGCCCGGATTCTGGATTTCACAGGCCGGACTGCTGTTGATGACCATGCCGGATGGTGCCAATTCCGTTACTACATACAAGGAAAAGTACGACGTTAACGTCGATGATGAAGGAATTATTTCGGTCGTCGTGGATCTTAACCTCGACGGCATTCTCGCCTATGAAATGCATAATAGTGTCAAGGACCTTGAAAAGGAACAATTAAAGGAATTCTTCCGGCAATTGGTACCATTCCAGACCACCGACCTCGATTTCAAGGACTATGTCTACGTGAAAAAAGAATCCGATTTCGACGATTTCTCCGCCCGTCTCGAATATACCATCGGAAACCTCGTGACCGTCCTGCCGGACGAAGTCATCTTCCAGACCGGAGGCTTATTCAATCCCATATCGGATAATTCCAAAATCCCCGATTTTGAAAACCGCATCAGCCCCATAAAAATCCACAACCGGACCACGTACAAAAAGGAAATCACGATTCACTATCCGCAGGATTGGGATTTACAGCAGTACCCGTCCCCGTTCAAAATCGAAAATGAGTTCGGAATATTTCATGGTGAGGCTGTCTCGAATCCCGGAGAAATCAAACTGACCGAAGAACTCAATCTGGCCAAGACTTCCCAGCCCAAAGAAAAAATTGGGGAACTGGCCGCATTACTGATGGGGAAATCCGTCCTCAACCTTCCCAGCCTGATCTTTAAAAAATCTCAGGCGAGTTCCGAGTAAGCGATAGTACATAACTAAAAGGGCAGGCTGTCCGGCCTGCCCTTTTCTATTCCAAAAGTTGCGGCAGGTCTTGATTCCGTCCCAGACCTTTGCCCAACCGGAATTGCGCCACGCGTCCTGAGCCTCGAAGGATGATCTGCCGCACATCGTGGCAAACAGAGCTTAATCGATGCGCAATGGACTTCTCAGGTCTTAATCCCATTCTTCCTGCGATACTCCATGAATTTGCGCATCCGCTGATGAATCGCCTTCCACTTCGCTTCTTTGTTCATCCTGGCAACTCCGTCGCGGCGCTGGTCCAGATATTCCAGCTCCTTGCGCATCTTCAGGTAATTCCTGTATCGTCCGGGATCGAGCGTCCCGTTTTCAATCGCTTCCAAAATAGCGCATCCCGGCTCCGTGACATGAGTACAATCGCCGAAACGGCATTCCCGCGACAGCTGTTCGATATCCTCGAACGATCCCTCCAGGCTGTCCCCCTCCGTCCAGAGCTTAAGTTGCCTGATGCCGGGGTTGTCGATTACGATTCCTCCATCGGGAAGCATAATCAATTCCCGCCAGGTGGTGGTATGACGCCCCCGTCCGTCGGATGCCCTGATTTGCTGGGTCAGCAGACGCTCTTCACCGAGCAGAGCATTGATGATGGTCGATTTCCCCACTCCCGATGAACCCACGAACGCGGCGGTTTCGCCGGATTTAATCAGGCTCCGCACCTGTTCGATACCGTTTTTATTCGTGGCGCTGACCGGAAGGCAGTCGATCCCGACCGCCGAGGATTCAATCGCCGCCAGCTTTTCTTCGAGATCTTCGCACAGGTCGGACTTATTGAGCAAGATAACCGGGCGTGCTCCGCTGTCCCAGGCCGAAGTCAGGTACCTTTCGAGACGGCGGGGATTGAAATCGAGATCAAGCCCCATCACGATAAACAAAATATCGATATTGGCCGCCACCACCTGCTCATCGGTTTTGATTCCGGCCGCTTTCCTCACGAACTGTGATTTGCGCGGCAGCAGGGCATGGATAATCGCCGAGCCCTGTTCCGGGAAGGCCGTAATCGCCACCCAGTCTCCCACCGCAGGATAGTCCAGGCGCGACACCGCCAGGTGCCTCATCTTACCGGTAATCTCGGCGGTGAATTCACCGGAATCGGTGATTACCTGGTATCGTTCTTTATGTTCCCGGACTACCCGTGCTGGCCGGAAACCGTCGCCCGTATACTTATCGAATTCGCGGCTGAAATGGTCATTCCAGCCGAGGTCGCTTAATTCCATTGCTATATTTCCTCAAATTAAACTTCAAATCGTTGTAAAGGTTACCGCGACCGCATCGGTCGCATTTCAAACCGGGTATAAATTCTGCAATGGCCGTCATAAAATCCTCCAAATTAAATAAAATGTTTGATTGTATTGTAAGATAAATCCCGCCAACGCCTTGCCGGACGGCAAGCGCCAGTGAAGGATTGGATGGATTCGGCCCGAAGACCGCTCTAAAAATATAATATTCCGCTATAAAGTCAACTGCAAAATAACATTTGGTTGGTCTTAAAACCCTTTGGGTTGTCTAATTGTTATGATATTGCAGATGACCGGCTTAATCGATTATATTATGAAGAATTGCATGGAAAGTGAAAACATATATGAAAATGAATAAACCGAAAACAATTCTGGCCCTATTTGGCCTGGCGGCCATCATCCTGGTAGTCTCCTATTTCACTCTCTGGAGTTCCGAAGACCCCGTCGAAGAAGGGCTCAAATACAAAGACTTTGCCATCAGGCGCGGGACCTTCCATGTCGAAGTTACCGCCAGCGGGACCGTCGCGCCGATCAATCGCGTCGAGATTAAATCCAAGGCCAGCGGCGAAATCGAAGACCTCCCCATCGAGCAGGGGGACTTCGTGAATAAAGGGAACCTGATTGTCCGTCTCGACCAGACCAATGTCAAAGCCGATTTGGAACAGGCTCAGGCCAACCTCGAAATCGCCCGGGCGGAATTGACCCAATCCGAAAATAACTATAAGAGAAAAGACCAGTTGTTCGAAAAGAAGATGATCTCCCAGGAGGAAATGGACACCGCCACTCTGCAATTGGCTCAGGCCAGAGGCCAGATGATAAGCGCCCAGACCGCCCTTGACCAGGCCCAGGAACGGTTCGATGAAACCATCGTCACCGCCCCGCTCAATGGCATCATCCTCCAGAAATACGTTGAAAGGGGACAGATCATCGCCTCCGGTATCAGCAATGTCAGCGGCGGGACCACCATTGCCGACATCGCCGATATGTCCAAAGTCAATATCGTGGCCGGTATCGATGAGATCGACGTCGGCAAAATAAGGGTTGGCCAGGAAGCGGAAGTTACCGCCGAAGCCTACCCTGATTTAAAATTCGACGGCAAAATCGTCCGCATCGCCCCCGAGGCCCGCATCGAGCAGAACGTAACCTTGTTCGACGTCGTAATTGAAGTGGAAAACGGAGACAGCAAACTCAAATCGGGCATGAACGCGGACGTAACGATCACCATTGTGGAACAGGACGGCGTCATTCTCGCACCGACCCTGGCCCTTCAAACTCCCCGCAGCGGAGACGAGGCCAATATCAGGATCGCGATGGTTAGAAACGGCGAAACCTACGAACGCCGCCGCGTGGAAGTCGGCGCCTCCGATTTCAGCGAAACGGTCGTGCTTTCCGGCCTCGAAGAAAACGACATCCTCGGCGTCCCCATGACCTCCCGCCTCAAAGAAGACAACGACCGTATGGAAGAAAGAATTAAAGCGTCCCGTTCGTTCGGCACGACCGGCTCGAATACGAATACCAATAGTCAGACCCGCCCGAGATCCGGCAACTGATAGGACCATCATGCTTATATTCGAAAACATATTGATTGCCCTTCAGAGTATCCGAGCCAATCCGCTTCGTTCGATTTTGACTCTCGTAGGTATTGGCGTAGGTATCGGCGCGGTCCTTTATGTCGTCAGCCTTGGTGAAATTACCAAACGGAGAATCAGCGAACAGCTGGAATCGCTCGGAAGCAATGTCCTCATGATTCGTCCCGGCTTTCCCCGACGGGGAGGTGTCCGCATGGCCCAAAACCGGCAAAATTTGGAATGGGCCGATGCCCGCGAGATCGACTCCGTTTCCGAAGTCATCATTACCGCCGTCCCCAGCTTTGACAACAGCGCCTCCCTGGAATACCTCGATAAGAATTGGAACAGCGAAGTCAACGGGACCACCCCGAAGTATGCCGAAGTCAACAACCTCAAACTCACGGCGGGAAGATTCTTCACCGAAGCGGAACTCCACGAGCGGGCGCGGGTGTGTGTTATAGGTGCAACCGTCTTTGATGAGCTGTTCGAAAGCGGCAGTCCGGTCGGCAAGTCGATATATATCAATAAAAAGCAGTTCGAAGTGATCGGGCTTTTGAAAGAGGTCGGGGAATCCTGGTCGAGTCCGGATAACCAGGCCTTCGTCCCCCTTACAACCGCCCAGGAAAGATTATTCGGGTCCGATCACATTTCGGCGATTTACGCTCAAATCGACAAGCCGGAAGATTATGACGAAGCCCTGTTCGATATCGAAAATGTCCTGCGGCGCAATCACCGCCTTAGAGATGATCAGGAAAACGACTTCAGGGTCCACAGACAGGACTTCTTCCTTGCCACCATCCAGGAAACCAACGCCGAACTGGCCAATTTCATTATCCTGATTGCCCTGGTTTCGCTGGGGGTTGGCGGCATCGGGATCGCCAATGTCATGCTGGTGTCGGTGACCGAGCGTACCCGGGAAATCGGGGTCCGCAGGGCGGTCGGAGCCAACCGCTTTATGATTATCATGCAGTTTCTGGTCGAATCGATGACCCTCGGTATTTTCGGGGGGTTAATAGGCATCGGAGGGGGACTATTGTTCAACAGCTTCGTTTTGGGCACCAACCTGGTTTTCCCCTGGGTCTGGATGGGATACAGCATACTGATTTGCATGATGGTGGGAATGATCGCCGGATTATTCCCGGCCTACCGGGCCGCGAATTTCAATGTTATCGAAGCCCTTAGGTACGAATAGTCTCGATAAAAAAAACACACATAAAAAAGCCCCGAATCGCTCGGGGCTTTTTCTTATTTTTGATTTCTATTTCTATTTTCCTTCAACCGGTTCCCCCAGCGGAGTCCCCTTGAGGTTGAACAAACCATGCATTTTCGCCATAAATTCGATTGCGTAAGAGAAGACCAGCGGCGTTAATACCAGGGTGATGACCGTCGAAACCGCCAGCCCACCGACCACCACCGCTCCGAGACCGCGGTACAATTCCGAACCGGCCCCCGGCATGATAATCAGCGGCATCATCCCCAGAACCGAAGTTCCCGTCGACATCAAAATCGGACGGACACGAACCCGCACCGATTCCTTTACCGCTGTCCGCGAATCGGTCCCGTCTCTCATGAGCTGAAGAGCATGGTACACGATGAGAATCGAATTATTAATCACCGTCCCCACCAGGATTACGAACCCCAGCATGGTCAATACATCGAGCTGCTGACCGGGATCGAACAAGCGGACGATATTCAATCCGAGCACCCCGCCGAAGGTCGCCAGCGGGACGGTCAGCATCACGACCAGGGGATAAGTGAACGATTGGAACAGCGCCGCCAGCAGTAGGTACGTCAAGACGACTGCGAGATTGAAATCGGTAAACAGCTCAGCCCGAAGTTTCGACAAATCATCGGCCGTACCGGATAGATTGATATCATACAATCCGCTCACCATTCCTTGATCCCGCATCGGCTGAATCACCTGTTCCTGAAGCCTGTTCATCGCCTGTTCCAGCGGGATATTGTCCGGCAGTGATGTCTCGATCGACACCACTCGCTGCCGCTCGACATGATTAATCTGCACCGGGCCCTGTTCCTGTTTGATTTGCGCCACGTCGCCGACCGTCACCATATGCCCCGATTGCGTCGCCAACGGCAGCATGGCGATATCCTGAGTATGCCTGGCCCAATTCTCTTTTCCTTTAACCACCAGGTCGATTTCGCGGCCGTTATAGAAATATTCACTGACTACGGAACCGTCGACCAGGGCATTAACCGCCTGCCCGATATCGGTCGCATTCAGATTAACATCGGCCGCGCGAATCCGGTCGGGATAAACTCTTACTTCGGGATTACCCAGATCCAGTCCCGGTATCGGACGAGAATTCGATCCCGGCAGGACCTGCCCCACCTGGCCGAATACGGCTCCTGCAATTTCGAGTATTTTCGGAAGTTCCGGCCCGGTTATGTCGATTCGGACCGAACGGGTCCCTGCAAAACCCCCTCCGAATAACGAGGCCTGGCTGGCGAAGCCGATATTTCCCGGAATGGAGAATATCGCGCCATTGGCGACATTGACCAGTTCGCGCGCCCTTGCATCGTCACGAGCCGCCATACCGAAAAAGGCCCGGTCGTACAAGGCCACGAAGAAGAAATTATCGATACCCCCCCCGGGCATTGTCTTGGCCTTTTCTTCGTCCGCTTCCCAAAACGGTCTGAATTGGGATTCGATCGTCTGGCCCGCTTTAACCATCTCTTCGAGGTTGTACCCCGGCGGAGGCAGCATGAATGCGAAAATCAGATTGCGATTTCCCGTCGGAAGGTACTCCGCATCGGGAAGCATCACCCAGGTCAGGCCCATGGAGACGACCACGATACCGGCAATCGTTCCCAGGCGCCTTGCCCCTTTGGCGTTGATATAATCCACGAACGAGGCAATCCGCGTCGAAATCCGTCCCAGAAGAGATTTTCTGCTGTCCATCGACAACTTGCTCGATACTTTCAGCATCCGGGACGACAGGGAAGGGATAACCGTTATCGATACGATCAGCGAAACCGCGATGGCGGAACAAATGGCAATCGAAATATCCTGGAAAAGCTGCCCGGCCTGCTCCTGCACGAACATCACCGGCAGGAATACCGCCACGGTCGTGACGGTCGAGGCCAGAAGCGCCCCCCAGACCTCGATTGTCCCTTCGTATGCCGCCTTCCACCTCGGTTTCCCCATTTGCATGTGTCGATATATATTTTCAAGCACAACGATAGCGCTGTCCACCACCATTCCGACTGCGAAGGCCATCCCCGCCAGAGAAATAACGTTGATTGTCCTCCCGAACAGCGACATCGTCAGAAACGTGGTAATTATCGAAATCGGTATCGCCAGTGCAATAATGAATATCGCCGAATATGACCGCAGGAATACAAACAGGGTCAATATCGCCAGAATACCGCCGAGATAAATATTCGAAAATACCAAATCAATCGAGGACTCGATATAGACCGATTCGCGGTAAACATTCTCGATCCGCATCCCCTGCGGTTCCATTACCTCGCGGTTGATGATGGCCAGTTGCTCCATCAGGCCGTCGAGAACTTTCATCACGTTGGCCCCGACCTGGCGCTGCGCAT
>JBFZFV010000026.1:0-21630 GCA_041306185.1 Candidatus Zixiibacteriota bacterium | reverse complement strand
GTAGGTCGAAACCTTTATGGTTTCGACATCCATTTTCTCGCAGAGAAAATGTTCGCAATCTCCCCCTTATCGTACGCGGTAGATTTTTAATCTGCCCCTCCTCACCAAACCGCCACCACCCCCCCTTAACGTTTCGCCAAATCGTGCGCGGCAGACATCCTCGTCTGCCGCGAAAAACCAAATTCGAAACCTTTACGGTTTCGACATTCCCCCTCCTTACTAAGGAGGGGGTTAGGGGGTGGTATAATCCAGACACATGGGCAACACAATCTCTGCTTGAGTTCCGAACGAGTTAATTATGTGAACGAGTGAGAAACCTAACTACACGTGCTGTTGCGTCAGTTCCTTAGCGAGGCTTTGCGAGCGTTGAACTGACGCATCTGCCACCTGCAAAAGCCTCCGGCATTTTCTGCTCCCCCTCCTTACTAAGGAGGGGGCTGGGGGGAGATAAAAAAACCATCGATATCCCCATCCACTTTCACCCCTTAATGAAAATCTCACCATTTTTTTCAATTTTCTTGTTGCGAAATCGGGACCTCCGGCCGATATTTTAAGTACACAAGAAAGGAGGTGGTCCAATCGTGAAATATGACCAATGTGAGGTGGCTGCTGTTTAGCGCCAATCCGCCCGTTAACGGTTGGGTTGATGCTAAGCAAATCCCAACAGTTGAACCGGCCTGATGGACGCCTCCTTACGGTGCCATCAGGTTTTTTTATGCCCGAAATCTGTCGTCTACAGGCCCGCATAAACAGATTCACTCCCATCTATTTACCTCTTGATACTTCCTGTTTTATATTAGGAGGTTTCTCACGTCTTTATAGCGGAGCGGATTTATGTTGAATCCAAATAATTATCCAAAATACCGATTTCTATCACTTGCTTCAGCAGTAAGTAGGTCAAAACCCCTGATATTATGAAAAGGCCGAGAACCTTATTATCTTTTGGTTGCAACAATTACCTTAAGACGAAAGGAACTCGGCCATGTCGAAGAGCAATATCTATGTCGGGATTGATTTGCACAAGGAGAAGTTTGATTTTGTGATGCTTTCAGCTTCCGGAGATGTAATTAATCAGGGGACATGTTTGGCGGAGTTGGGCGCGGTTGCGGACTTTGCTTCGTCGCTGACCCGACGCCATCTTATTGTCGTGGAGCCGCTGCAAAACAGTTACTGGTTTATAGACCAGATTCGCCCTTATGCCGGCTCGGTTCATTTGGCACATAGCGGCAAGGTCCGCTTAATTGCGGAATCCCGCTTGAAGAATGATCGCATTGATGCCAAGATATTAGCGGATTTGCTTCGGGTGGGCTATTTGCCTGAGGTATACATCCCTGAGGACGAGATCCGGCAGTGGCGTTTTCTGGTCCAGCATCGAAGACAACTGGTCAAAGACAACACCCGCTTGAAGAATCGCATCTTGGGGATAATCAATCGCGAGGGTTTTACTATCCCAGCCTCGGATCCATTCGGGAAGAAGGGACGGGCACAACTGGATTCCCTTCCTTTATCGGCGCCGCTTCGGGTGTCCGTTGACACGAATCTGGTTACTCTGGATTTGAGTTCAGCCCAACTTAAGGCCGTTGATAAGGAGATTGAACAGATCGTTCAGTCAGACGATATTTCAAAATTGCTTTGTACCATAGATGGCGTTGGCCCTATTACGGCTTTCACAGTTCGTGCTTGCGTCGGAGATATCTCACGGTTCCGCAGCGCTAAGGCTTTTGCCGCTTATACCGGCCTCATTCCCAGTTGCCGTCAATCAGGCGATACCGTCCATAACGGCGGCATCACCAAACAGGGCAATTCCACCCTGCGCTGGGCTCTGGGGCAGTCGGTCACCCACGCCATCAGACGTTCGCCACATCTGAAACGGCTTCACGCCCGCCTCTGTTTTCGCTCCTCCAGCGGGACCGCCAGAACAGCTGTGGCCCACGCTTTAGCACGGATAATATATCATGTCTGGAAGGAAGCCAGACCATTTTACCGTTAGAAACGGTAATATTACTTCCGAACCGGTATTGAGTTGGTGGGCCCGTAAAACCGCGTAGGTGGATGACACCGTACCCCTGATTGGGCGCCGACTCAAGGTAAAAACTCATAGGCTATATGGCCAGTATAGGTGTGTTATAACCGGACGGAAACAAGAAATGAAAAAACAATTGACACCGGCCTTTTCATAGGAGTGGTTTTGACGTGACAATTAAACCATAATGGTTTAATTGTTTCTTCCCCCCGCAATTTCACTACAATTTCAATGGTGAAAATTCACCGCTCCCCTTATGTAGAATGAGGAGCGTTTTATGGTTTGGTTTTTGTTGTCACGCGGGAGGGGAAAAGGTGGCGTTAAGGGGATTTGGCAACGATTTGTGGAGTACGGGCAGATGAGACATCTGCCGCGCACGATAAGGGAAAGCGTCAGGTCACAAATCCGCGCCACGCCAAATCCGCATGGGAATTCAAGACCTGCCGCAACCATTCCGCCACCAACGAACCGGAAGGATAACACACAATGTGTGTCAATTATGAAAAACAAACCCATTTCATGGCACTATCAAATCCCACACCGACTTACGGCCTATCATCCCGAATGCCGCACTACTAAACCACTCGCATTTATTTCTATCGCAACACGTAAGGCAACTCATCCCTTCCGCTTCTCCTCATCGCTTTTATCCGCCCCACGGATTTTTCCCCATAAATTCGAAACCGCATCTGAAACCTTTCCCCCTTTCGATTCGTCTTAACTACGGGACTTTGAAACCCAGGTCAGATTTTCCGCCAAAAACTGAAGAAGGAGTATTGTCATGAAGTGCGCTCGTTGTACTGCCTTTATCTTCTGTACAATCATCGCGGTTATATTCTTCAGCTGCGGCAAGTCGGATCCTGCCGGTCCCAGCCAGAGTTCCATAAATGAAATCTGGTTTGCCGGAGTCGATTCCACCGCGAAATGGGTCGACATCGATGATATGTGCAATATCCGCATCCCGGCCACTAAGCCCAAGGCCGATTCCGTCTGCCAGGCCCGCGGATACAACAAAGCAGCCGGATACGACCCGCTCGACTGCTACGTCGGAGGAGTGAAAGAGACCTTTATGGAATGTGTCGCCTGCACCTATAAAAATTAGCTTGATTTTTGCGACAGTAATTTCGTAATCTGACTTTCGGCTGGCAGGATCTAAGGAAAAAGCCGAATGTCGGATTTTATCAAACTGGGTGTTACAATAATTGCCGTGTTGTTTGTCGGATGCGGTCACGAAAAGCCGCGCCTTGACGGTTACTTCGACGGGCTCGACGGATGTATCGTCGTTTACGATGAATCCGCAGACCAGTATATCCGCTATAACGAGACCCGCGCGTCGACCCGCTTTTCACCCTGTTCGACTTTCAAGATTCCCAACGCCGCCATCGCGCTGGAAACCGGAATCATCCCCGGCAGTGATTTTGTCATCGACTGGAACAGCAACCTTTACCCCAAACAGAACTGGTGGACCGATGACCCCTGGGCTACCTGGGCCCGCTCCCATACCATGAAAAGCGCCATCCAGTACTCCGTCGTCTGGTACTTCAAAGAACTCGCCAGGATGATCGGCGAGCAGCGCTATAACGAATATCTGAAAGTCATGAATTACGGCAGCCGGGACATCTCCGGCGGCCTCACCCAATTCTGGCTTGTCTCCTCGCTTACGATTTCCCCGGATGAACAGGTCGAATTCCTCCGCCGCTTCTACCATAACGATTTCGGCTTCAAACCGGAAAGCATCGACCAGGTCAAAGATGCGATTGTGCTCGAGGATAACGATTCGTATCGTTTAAGCGGCAAAACCGGAACCGGCATGATCGACGATAGGACTATGGGCTGGCTGGTCGGTTATGTCGAAAAGAACAACAACGTGTATTATTATGCCCTGAACATCGAAAGCACCGATTACGATCGCATCCGCTCGTCGCGTCTCGATATCGTAAAAAGCGTCTTTCGTGAGATGGGCGTAATTCCCGCATCGGAAATTTAGATTTTACATGAACGAAAACGAACACAAGCTGACCATGCCGAACCTCCCCCGCAGCACCGCTACTTGCGAAGTCTGCGGCCGGAGTTTTACATATTATGGGAAACGCCGCCCACATACCTGCCACGACGGCGAATGCCGGCATGCCTGGCATTATCGGATAAATCCCGAAACCTGGGCCGGCCACCAGTACGATATTTTTAAATAACGAGGGTTATTCGCCCCGCAGCGCTTCGACCGGGTCGACCCGGGCCGCCCGTGAAGCCGGGTATGATCCGGCCAGTAGAGCGATCAGCACACCGAACGAGAAGGCCAATACGATCAGCCATAATGGCAGGGCAAACGGCTCGAACACCGGAACTCCCTGCTCCCGCATGATATATTTCAAAATCGCCGAGCCGATTCTCGAAACAACCCATCCGACCAGGATACCGACGGTCGCTCCGATTGCACCGATCACTGCCGATTCCATCAGGAACAACCGCTTGATTTCCCCCTCATAAGCCCCCAACGATTTCAGAATTCCGATTTCTTTTCGGCGTTCGATAATCGACATCACCATGGTATTGACGATTCCCAGCGACGCCGTAACCAGAGCAATCAAACCGACCACGGCCAGGCCCAGATTATAGTACATGAAAAACCGCTGTATCTCTTTGAATTGTTCTGCAAAACTGAACGTGCGATAGCCAAAGGATTCGACCGAATCCTTGATTATTTCGTAATTGATGTATGGATCAATATCGAGAGTAACCTGCGGATAGCTTTCGTAATTTTCATCTTCGCCGAAACTGAACAGGTGCCCGCTTTTCATGGCGGCAAATAGACCGGTAGGGTCGCTGCCAACACCGAAACTGCCGTGACTAAGCCGACGCGCGGTTTCTTCGGGAATAATCACTCCGGTGGAGCGAATCCGTCTCCCTCCGGTTGTTTCAAGAACCCCGGTGATGGTCAGAGTATCCGAGATGGTTATCTGATGATTCATAAAACCTTGAATGAAACGTTTGATTCCTTCATTGAATTCCCGTTCCATTATTTTACGACGGTACTCGGTGTTGAACAGGGAATCGAAACGGATTTCCCGAAGTCGTTCAACAATCGGTTCCCCCTCCTGAACGATAATATTAATCAGGGCCGAATCGAGACTGGGAGCTTTCACCGATAGAACCATTACTTTGCCGACAATGTCTTCTCCGTTTTCATACCCGAGTTCGTTCAGGATACTGCTGGTAACCACGGTTTCGTTCGAGGAATCCGAATGAAAATATGCTCCTGCCATAAGATTCGAAAACAGCTTCGTCTTGATTACCTCGGGCGATAGAGAACGAGCCTTGCTGGTAATCAGTGAATCGCCGACGGTAACGGTGACTTCGAATTCATCGAAAGGATAGGCCAGTCTTACCCCCGGAATTTTCCCAAGTTTCTCGAGAGCGTCGCGGTCGAGCAGGGTTGCATTTGTCGAATCGGATTCCTTATTATCATTCGGATAAACGATCATGGTAGTGAAGAGCCCGAATTCTTCGTACTGGTCGCTGACATAACGATAATTTCCGGCGCCGAACGATAGCATGGCGACAAAAGCACCAATCGCAATTACCACTCCGGATATGGTCAGAAAGGCTCGTAATTTCATCCGGCGCAGATTCCCCAGGGATATATCGATCATGTCACGGAAAGTCATCCTGATTCCCCTCCGGCGATTTTACCGTAGTGCATACGGACGGTCCTGCCGGCGATTCTTCCCGCCAGTTCGGTATCGTGAGTAACGATTACAACCGTCAAACCTTCTCCGTTCAATTCTTTGAGAATTTCAGCAATGGCTTCGGAATTTTCTCTATCGAGGTTGCCGGTCGGTTCATCGGCGAAAAGCAATTCCGGTTTTTTCACCAATGCCCGGGCGATGGCGACACGCTGCTGTTCTCCTCCGGATAAATCGGCCGGTTTATGTTCGATTCTGTCTTCCAGTCCGAGGCGTATCAGGATATCCTTTGCGCGTTTTTCCCGATCGTTTCTGGGTATATGATTGAAATACAGAGCCAGCTCGACATTTTTGAGAGCCGATTGATGCTGCAGGAGATTGAACGATTGAAAAATCATTCCCACTTTTTCGGCCCGGTAAGTCGCAAGTTCACGGCGGGATAATTCGTTGAGAATCTTGTTTCGGTAAGTTACTTTGCCGGCAGTTGGTGAATCGAGACCGGCGAGGAGATTCAAGAGGGTAGATTTTCCGGAACCGGAAGCGCCAACCACGGCCACAAATTCGCCGGATTCAATTTGCAGGTTGATATCATCAACAGCCCGGATTTCATGGATTCCCCGACGGTAGTGGCGGCAGAGGCTGGCGGTCCTGAGTATAATATCGCTCATAAACTCGGTTCGACGGTCATTTCGGTTATAGTTACGATTCCGGACGGTTTTGGTTGCGGAGAATTGTCCCACAATTCCCTTGCTAAAACCGCTGTTGCCCCGTAAAATACCGCATTACGAGGATAAAAGCAAATCGCTATGGCAGAGAATAAAGTCAGAATTCTGAAGGGTTTCCGGGATGTTCTTCCGGGGGAAATGCTCGCCCGCGAGGATTTGATCCGGAAGATCAAAGCGGTATACGAATCGTACGGTTTCTCGCCGCTGGCGACTCCGGCCATCGAGCCGATCGAGCTGGTAATGGGGTCGGGTGAAGAGGCCAACAAGCAAATATATACGTTTACAGACCGGGAAGGGTACGAGGTCGGATTGATATACGAGTTGACCGCATCCCTGGCCAGGGTGATTGCCGAGAACCGCGATTTGCCGACTCCGTTCAAGCGGTACCAGATACAGCCGGTCTGGCGGTTCGATAAGCCGGATCCGGGACGGTACCGCGAGTTTATCCAATTCGATATCGATATTGTCGGTTCGAAATCGATGCTGGCCGACGCCGAGATTATCTGCACCATGCATGAAGCCCTGAAAGTGCTGGAGATGGAGCCGTTCGTGATACGGTATTCATCGCGGAAGATCCTCAACGCCCTGATCGATTTCGCGGGTCTTCCGCCGGAGATGGGGCACCCGGTGTTCCGGACGCTCGATAAGTTGGACAAGCAGGGGATCGAGGCGGTCCTGTTGGAGCTGGGGCCGGGGCGGGTCGACCAGTCGGGGGATAAAATCGAGGGGCTGAAGCTGGGCGACGAGGCTATTGCACGGATCGAGCGGTTCCTCAAGATCGAACAGGATGACCGCAGCATGGCGCTGAAATCGCTCAGGGAGCTTTTCGGTGATTTGCCATCCGCTGCCGAAGGGATCACGGAACTCGATGAAGTATCGAGGTACCTCGAGGTCATGAGGGTGCCCGACAGCCGGGCGCGGATCGACGTATCCATAGCGCGGGGGCTCGATTACTACACCGGGCCGGTGTACGAAGCGATTCTGCTGGATGAGAGCGCCGGGCGAATCGGTTCGGTAATGGGGGGAGGACGGTATGACAACACGGTCGGAAAGTACAGCGGGGAGCAGATTCCGGCGACGGGAGCATCGATCGGGGTGGACCGGCTCCTGGCGGCCATGATCCAGATGGGAAAGGCGCAGACGAAACCATCGACTTCGGATGTGATAATTACCGTGATGGACCGGAACCGGATTGCGGAATATATCGGGATTGCACGAGAGATACGCAATGCGGGGTACAACGCCGAGCTGTATGTCGGGAACGCCAAGCAGATCAAGAAGCAGCTCAAGTATGCCGACCGGCAGGAGATCCCGGTAGCGGTGATTGCGGGATCGGACGAGTTCGAGCGAGGGGAAGTATCGATCAAGGATTTACGGAAGATCAAAGAAGAGGATGTCGATATATCCGACCGGCAGGAATGGGTGGAAGTGAAGGTCGGGCAGGTGACGATTCCTCGCAAGGAACTGCTGGCGACAATCAAAAAGATGCTGGGGCGGTAAGGGTTCCGGAAGCGTGTCGATTCAGGCGAATTAATCATACATTGTAAATTTCTCTCGAACGGGGTAAGCGAACGCGAAATCGCGGCAGGACTGGTGGTGCGGGGTTGTCGCTGTAAGTTGATGTCTCCGTGCATAGTGCCATGAAATGGGTTTGTTTTTCATAATTGACATGTCGTTTTTCCCCATTTTTATCCTGTCATTTTCGCCCCCGATTTTGTCATTCCCGCGACGTCGGGAAACTTTTACTTTCAGGCAATGCCAAAACAATAAAGGACACTCCTTCCACATAAGGGGAGCGCCAAATTTTCACCACCGATGTTGTAGCGAAATTGCGGGGGAAGAAATATTTGGCCTTAGTATATTTTAGGTACAGGCCATACCGAATTGCCTTAGGCAGCATTAAAGATCCGAAATGGGCGGGTTATAGGGTTTACTTTACTAAAAAATAACGGCGGGAGCGCAAGAGCTCCCGCCTTATCGATTCCGTTTTTTCTCTTCGAGAAAAAGCATGCCGAAACCATAAAGGTTTCGGCATTCCAGACTAAAGCGCTTGACAATGCGGCGGAGGGCCGCCTTTAAATTTGTAGTTAACCAAATATACTATATCCAGTATATTGACAGCTTCATCACCATTGACATTGGCCGCATCAAGAGGATCGGGTGCGGGACCATTCTTGAATTTGTAATTAATAAGAAATACTATATCAAGGATATTAACGGCACCGTTTTTGTCCAGGTCGCCGCACGACAACAATCCGTACTCGGTGTGCACTTCCTCCGGTGATAGGGCCCGGTTAAATAATTTGACCTCATCAATAAATCCCCAATATCTCAATTCATCCTGTCCCCACCCGAAGAGCATCGGACCGTTGTAACTCGTATTCAGATCGCTGGCCAACGGGGTGCCGGGGAAATTAACGTCCAAGACGCCGTTAAGGTAAATGTTTACAATTCTATTTTTAAAGGTTATGGCGACGTGTTTCCAATCTCCGATATTCAGGTGATCGGAAGTATAGGCGGAATTATAGGCGGCCCCGTTATCGTAGGCAAAATCTATGCGTCCTTCCCAGTCGACCCGCATTTTCCAATTAGCCGCTCCATCATAAGCAGTCTGTCGTTTTGCTATTGGTTCGAAGTAAAATCCTTCCGGTGGATACTGCGTCAGTTTCAATAAACCCATTACGGTAAGCTCGGGGGGCCGTAAAATGGAATGATCATTAACCACGACGCGGTCATCGAAGCCATCGAATTGGAGAGCATATCCGGATTGACCGGTAACCCAAACCGGACCGTTGATTAAGGACCCGTGATTGGAGAATCCGCTTGAATCCAAGGCTATAGTACCCTGACCTTCATTCAGCTTCCAATAACCGTTAACCCACTGGTAGGGATCGCAGACATCGCCTTTACCATCTCCGTCCTGGTCACTCTGGTCGGGATTACTGATGTCAGGGCAGTTATCCAGCGAACAATATGACGCCGGATATCCGGGATTACCGTATCCGTCTCCATCGGTGTCGGTGCAATTATCACAGGCGTCGCCAATGTCGTCGGAATCAGCATCTTCCTGGCCGGGATTGGAAATTAAAGGGCAGTTGTCCTCTTCATCAAGAATAGCATCGCCATCGGTATCTCCAAAAGGATGGTTCAGCATATATTGTTTAGCCTTATCGATTGTTTGCAGGAATTTAATCGGATAAGGTGCCTGGCCATTATCCTGGTATTCGGAAGCGATTAAAGTCAGGAAGAGAAGTGTATCCCCAACGCCGATGTCATATTGTCCATAGATTGCCCCGATGAAAAGATCCATGAATGCCGAATCGGGGTTTCCGTTGGGATCGACAAACGCGGTGTAACCGCCGCAACCGCCGTCGATTTTTTGCTGATAAAGAGAATCGTAGCGAATATGACCTCCAGCCAAGAAAGTGGATAATTTCCAGGTAAAGGTGCACTGCAGATTATTATTTATGCTCCAAGAATGTGATGGGTAATGGTAATATCTTTGGTGAATAAAGGACATTCCGCCGAATCTTTTATCCGCATCGGCGCAATCATTTTGGCCGCTACAAAAAGTATCCGGCTCTGCAGTTTCCCAACCGAACTGATAAATCAATTTTCGGGAAGCATCAAACCAGGAGCCGTTATTAACCATGGAATCAGAGGGAATATCCCAATCTTCGAGCTGTCCGATAAAAATGCCGTGAAGCTGCGCCCCCGAGATGTTGTATACCTTTAATTGCCGGCCAATGAAATTGGAGGTATCGTTGCTTTTCGATACAAAGTATTGGCATTCCAAGGCCATGGTCGAATCTGCAGTATAAAAAACTCCGGAACTAATTAGTTTATAGTAAGGATTTTCGACGACTTGAATGATCGAATTTTGCGGACGAAAACCATCCTTCTGTTCACTAACCGGATGGCGAGAAAGCCAATTCTGGTCATGGATATAAGCAAAGACAAGTGTATCGGTGCCGGTATCTCGGAGAATAAAGGGGGAGGCGTCGTACAAATAAGTTTCGGAACGATTATGAGGGCCGTGATAGCAATCATCGCATTCGATACTGCCATTAAAATTCATATGTCCCAGAGTATCTACCAGGCCCAATCCTATCCCGCCGGCATTGTTAATAACCAGCGAAATGGAGTTGGTATACAGAGTATCACTCTGCGGAATCTGGACGGTATCAGCGACGATGAAATCGACCGGGAATTTGGTGGTCCGTGAACCTTCCCAGGTGATGGTGACAAATCCTTTCAAAAGGGCCGGGGAGTTCCAATGGCTGATAACGCCGCTGTTGTTGACAGTAATCGTGACAATACCGAAGTTGTTCGGTACCTGTTCGATAATCGAGGTCGGGAAGGATCCGATGCCGAGCCATCCGGTCGTCGGACCTTCGGTTTCGGTCGCAATGATGCTGTTGATGGTCAGCGTAGCGTTACCGATGTTGTACAGCGTAACATCGTACGGCGCGGGGACACCGGGCTTACCCCAGGCGGGCGGGAATATTCCGAGCGGGTCGATGGCGAGAATCGGCTGGGCCACCGGTTCAACGCACGGAACGCGGAACCACTTAAACGGGTTGACCGTCCAGCCTCCTTCACCCTGAATGACACCACCGGGGTTAAGGTCGTCGACATAAGTGACATCAAGATAATAATCGGTAGAGGTATAGGTCCAGGAAGGATGCTGAACGACGACGGCATCGCTGAAGTCATCGAGAACGTCAGTCTGCATACCGTAACGAGCGGTGGAATGCCAGAAATGGGAATGGCACTGGTTGGCACCGCCGAGAGTATCGCATCGCGGGGTGGGAGCGGTCAGGGGGCGGGCGGGATCCCAGTTCAAACCGCCGTTATTCATGGTCGAAACCGAGAAGTACAACTGCCCATTGGCCGAGCCCATGTAATCGCCTCGTGACCAGTTGCGTTCATTGCAGTTATCCCAGACGCCGTTGTCGAGGTCCTGGAATTGCGAGAAGACGGTGTAGAGTTTATCGTCGCATTGCGAGAGCATCGGCTGGTTGAGACTCATCTGGTGCCAGGCTCCGCCTATACAGGTGGTATCGTCGGTGAGATCGTCTTCGGTGATCCAATCCCGGGTACCGTCTTTAATGATAGTGACGTAGTCCTTTTCATTCGGGTCGCCAAGATATTCATCCGACCAGTGGAGGATACGGCTGGCAAACGGGAAGCCGGGCCACTGCCACTCGGTAGCGTGGGCTCCTGATAACCCTTGTTCGAGTTGACCAGTGGGTCGGGCGGCCCAGACGACATGAAGACGGCCATCGGTATCGATAAGACCGCTCATATCGCCAAGGATAACGAAGCCGCCAACCGTAGAGTCGGTCTGCGAAATATTGTGCACAGCGCCCCAGTTGTCACCGGCATCGGTCGAAATCATGCAATAGACATCATTCTGGTTCTGTTCGATTAGAAGGGACAGGGCTCCCGGAGTAGTCGAGTTGGTTCCGCCCGGAACATCCGGCCAGTGCGCTGCCCAGACAATCGCGGTTTTATCCGGATTGGGAGCGGATTCGGGGGCGATTTCCACGACGTAAGAGACGGTCGGAATGGTATCGATAGTGAAACCGGTCCATTCCACGCTCGGGTTGTACGGATCAACCGGACCTACCCGGCGGAAATATCTAATCTGCGAGCAATCGCTATAATCATCATGTTCACGGGCGACAATATGAATTACGGTATCGCCGCCAGTAGCAATCTGGGCGCTGACATACGGCCAGATGAATTCGCCGGTAGAGCTGCCGGTCAGGAGTTCGTCGGGAACATCCTGCTGGTAGTTAGCAAAGTTGCCCAGTCCCGGGGCAAAATCGGGCCAGATGGTCGGAAGATAATTGAGCTCGCCGCCGGCGCCGCCGGTAAGGTCGAAGTGGTTGTAGACAATCCCACGGCCAAGGCCAGTGGGGCCAGCCGGAAGAACGTCGACACCGACATAGCCGGAGCGTTCGGAGGTAACGTGAATGCCCAGACCGCCGAGTAGTGCGGTCCTGGACCACTTGAACGAAGCCGGAGGCAGATCGGTCTGCCAAAGCTGATAAGCGGTCATGCGATAAGTTCCGGGACCTTCAACGTTGTTGTTCTTTTTCATCCAGTCGAAATGGATGCGGTGATCTCCACGCCAGGCGACCTGGCGAGTCATACGGGAATTGTGTTGGTAGTCGTAGGTGGTGAAACCCATAAACACCCCGGCGGCCGCCTGCGGTAATATGGTCCCGCCGCGTTCATTCGTGCTGGCGGTGAAATGGTCCCCTTCGGAGTCATCGGCGTTGCCTTCCTCGCCGGAGACCTTGTAGTGGATCTGATCGGCGCCGATTAATTTGCTTTTCAGCGTGGTGTATTTAAGGTTGGGGGGGATGTGGGGGGTGGTTTTGGAGTCGTTTAAGCCTGATGCGAGCGAATACAGCAAAATAACGGTGAAGAATGAAGTTATGAGGGCCTTTCCAAGTACATGCAATCCCTTCATATGCCTCTCCTGGCGAAAAGATTATAGATATGACCCGCGAACTGCCTTACAACGATGCGTTTGAGAATGCCTTACGTAATTAAATATAATCCAAGGTTGAATAAAGTCAAATTTTTATGCGGGGTAGCGTTAAGAGAGGGGGATGGCAATTCGTGGAGAACGGGCAGATTAAAAATCTGCCGCGCACATTATGGCGTCAGTTCAACGCTCGCGGGGCCTCGCTAAGGAACTGACACAACTGCAAGGGGAAGATTGCGACGTCGTCCCGAGGGGAGAAGATTGTGGCGGGACTCCTCGCAATGACGTGGTCGAAAAAGCGTCAGGTCATCCTTCGAGGCTCAGGACACGGGGCGCAATTTCGGTCTATCCCATATCCATCAGCCGAAATCAAGACCTGACGCAACCGTTATGAGGGGCCGGGTGTCGGGTTTCGCACTCGTTCCGCAGGCGGAACTCGTTCGGAACACCGACCTACGATTCTCAAATTTCCCCGGGGAGTAAATGCCGGCGGGAGACATGGCGTATGCCCAAGGCTGCATATAAAAAGACCGGGGGATGGGTCCTCCGGTCTTAGGTCAAGGGGCGTATGAGAGCTCTCAGACTAACCGGGAATTTTCGCGTAATTTAAGAAAACTGCGGTTTTCCATACGGGATATCCCGGCATCGTTAACTGAAAAATTTTTGCCTATCGGCAGTTATGGACGATTTCCTGTCAGGGAATTCCCCCTTAAAGCAGACAAATCCTTGGAAATTATGGATTTCGGCTTTGTCCTTTGCAGAAGTCAGCGCCTTACTCACATTTCAATCCCCATCCGGTGAAGGATGGTG
This sequence comes from Candidatus Zixiibacteriota bacterium, assembly GCA_041306185.1. Lineage (GTDB taxonomy): Bacteria > Zixibacteria > MSB-5A5 > GN15 > PGXB01 > JBFZFV01. The sequence continues at coordinate 7,887 of JBFZFV010000026.1, read as the reverse complement.
CTCGGGGATATCTAAATGTACAGACGACTCCCCGTTTTGTCAAGGCTGAAGTCGGGCGGTCCGCAGAAGCTGCGTTTTATGTAAGGCGGAATATTAAACATTTGAAAATAATTGCTGACAAAAGGTTAAAATCTTATATTGTCGTCCAATCGAAAATAAACCTTTTGGGAAAAACGGGAGAGTTCCGTATCAAGGGGTATAATCGGAAAGCGGCCTAATAAGAGCATGGACAATGCCGATAAAATAGGGACGAAACGCCCGATACCGAAATAAGTTACGGCGGAAAAACATACTCATACTCGAGGTGGAAATAAAATGCAGAAGAATCTGACACAGAAAATCAAGGATCGTACGGCGCAGATCGGGATTATCGGACTCGGTTACGTGGGACTTCCCTTGGCCGTGGAATATGCCGAAGCCGGTTATAAAGTGACCGGCCTTGATATCAACAAAGAAAAGATAAAGTTGATCAATGCCGGGAAATCGTATATCGACGATATTTCGGACGCCAAGGTTCAGCCTCTGGTTAAGGACGGGCGGCTGGTAGCGACCGACAATCCGGAGGCGATTAAGCATCTTGACACGATATCGATCTGTGTGCCGACGCCGCTTTCCAAGACCAAAGATCCGGATATCAGCTATATCCTGGCGGCGGTGGAATGGATCAAGCAGTATCTTCACAAGGATATGTTGATAATTCTGGAATCGACGACTTATCCGGGGACGACCGAGGACATGATTTTGCCGCTTCTTGAGGACAATGGCTTGAAGGTCGGGAAGGATTTCTACCTGGCTTTTTCTCCGGAGCGGGTCGATCCCGGCAATGCGAATTATCAGACGAAGAACACTCCGCGGGTGGTCGGCGGCATTACCAAGAATTGCACTAAAATAGCCAAGTTCTTTTATGAGCAGGCGATCAGCAATGTGATCGCGGTTTCTTCGACCAAGGCGGCCGAGATGGTGAAATTACTGGAAAACACTTTCCGTTCGGTCAATATCGGGCTGGTCAACGAAGTGGCCCTGATGTGCGACCGGCTGGGGGTGAATGTCTGGGAGATTATCGATGCCGCGGCGAGCAAGCCGTTCGGGTTCATGCCGTTTTATCCCGGCCCGGGACTGGGAGGGCATTGTATCCCGATCGATCCGCATTACCTGTCGTGGAAATTGAAGAGTTTGAATTATTATGCCCGGTTTATCGAGCTGGCGGGAGATATTAATTCTCACATGCCGGAATATGTCGTGATGCGGGTGCAGAGGATTCTGAATCACATGGGCAAATCGGTCAACAAATCCAAAATTCTGGTGCTTGGCGTGGCTTACAAGAAGGATATCCAGGACACGCGGGAATCTCCGGCACTGGATGTCATCAAGCTTTTGGAAGAAGAGGGTGCGAAGATCACTTATAATGACCCTTATGTTCCGGTGATAAAGTGGAATGATAGTGCCCACAAGTCGCAGAAGCTGACTCCGGCGCTGGTACAGAAAGCGGACCTGGTGGTGATTTTGACCAACCACACGGCTTACAATTATGAGATGATTGTGGGCAACGCCAGAGCGGTTTTCGATACTCGCAACGCGGCGGCGAAAATCACCAAAGGGCGCGACAAGATAACCTTGCTTTAAATTAAGACCCGTTCCCCCGTAAGATAAAGCGGCGGGCCGGATTACCGGCCCGCCTTTTTCGTTTTGAGTCGAATGCGTTCATTTTCGGGCGGGCATTAACTTCCAATTAACTCAAAAGAATATGGGGGGTTATGCCGATAAACAGACCGATGGCCTGTGAAAGGTCAAAACGCGAGGAATTCCATGGTTAGCGATAAATCGGCTCAAGAAATCAGTCAGCTCTTAAGCGAGTTTATCCGGATTATCAAGATTGTTTCGGTGTACCCCGAGGGCAATCCACTTCCTACTAAACTGAAGGAGTCGTTCTGCGACCGTTTCGCGGATTTGATTCGCGATTGGGGGACGATTACTCTTCGGATACAGCGGGATGAAGTTTTGTACAAGGGGGAACGGGTTTACAATGACCGCAATTCCGAGGACAAGCTGGCCGGATTATTCTATAAGGCCGGGATCAAGGAGCTGACTTTTACGCGGGAGTTCGATTTCAACGAGGGGACCCTGCTGTTCCGGGTGATGAAGGCATACATGAACCGCGAGGCGGGATCATCGGATCTGGTGGCCCTGCTCTGGGAAGCGAATATCGCCGGGTTCGGATATACCACCCTGGAAGATGTCATGCTGAGTGAGTATGATGAAGGGATGGTGGAATCGATCCGCAGCCAGGGGGACAGTTTCGTTCGCGAAGTAGAGGAAGGGACAAAGGGGGGCGGTTTCAGCTACACCGACCTGTTCGATCAGAGTGCCGTTGAATTGCATGACGATACCGGCGAGGTTGTCCTGAGCCGCGAGGATTTACTTGCGGAGCAGAAGATGGGACTGGCGCCGGCTCCTCCGCGGGGGCCGAGACTTCCGGAAGTGGACACCGCCCGGATAGTGCGGGAGGCGTTCAAGCTCGACAAAGACGACCTGGCGCGGATGGAAGAGATCGTGCGGGCCGACACGGAATTCAATATGTATGAGGCCGCCGGGTACCTGATGAGCGAGATTTTGTGGCAGCAGAAGGATTTCCCCGATTTCAACGAGACTGCGACAGTAGTGGAAAAGCTCCAGACGGAATTTATCCGCGCGGGGAAATTAAAACAGGCGGCGGAGCTATTGGTGACGCTGAAAGACCTTTCGGTCCACCTGAAAGATAAACGTCCCAAATGGGTGGAACGGATCAACCAGGCGGTAGCGGTAGCGGGAGGCCGGGAACGGCTGTCGCACCTGGCCCAAGCCTTAAACGAAGATATTTCCATTTCACCTTCGGAACTGGGGAGTTATCTGTCGGTATTCGGGTGGGAATCGATCCTGGTCATCACCGACCTTCTGGGGGATTTGGAGCATCAGCATCACCGTGAAGCGGTTTGCGATTTCCTTGCCGCGCACGGTAAAGAACATATCGATCTGATCAGTCGAGGGGTGTACGACAAGCGCTGGTACGTGGCGCGGAATGCAGCCTCGGTGCTGGCCCGCATCGGGGGATCGCGGTCGTTCGCGCATCTGGAAAAGGTTTTAAATCATAATGAACCGAGGGTACGTCAGGAGGTAGTTCACCGTCTGGCGAAAAAGAACGATTCGGACAGCATGAATTTCCTGGCGCAGATGATCTGGGATCGTGAGGAGACGGTCAGCCGGGAGGCGATCGAGGCGCTTTTGGTATTCGAATCCAACGACAAATTCGACGCTATCACGGGTATCATCGATGACGACCGCTTTGCCACGCTCAAGGAGGAATTCCAGGAGGCGTTCATCGCGGCATTTTCGCGGCTTGGCGGAAAGAGCGCGGTGGAATACCTGGTCAAGCTCTCTTCCTGCGGTTCAATTTTCACGACACAGGCTCAGGAGTTTTGTCAGAGGGCGGCGTTCCGGGCGCTGGGAGTAAACAGTTCGGAGGAGGCCCGCAGGGCATTGGAAAAAACGGCCAAGTCGTGGAAGAAGAAGGCCCGTGCCATGGCGCAGGAGGCTCTGGCGGAATGGCATAAGAACAACCGGGGTAAACATGAGTGATATGATGGAAAGAGAAACCAGATTATCGCTGGCCGGGTACGAAGAACACTGCTTTATCAATCAGTTCTTCGCCCTGTTCCGGATAGCCCGGGTGTACGAACCGAACAACGACGCCTACCTGGGGCAGTCTTCCCGTTTCTACGATCAGTTCCGGCGGCTGGTGGACCGGTCATCCGAGATATCGATCAAGCTTATCGACGGGCGGGTGATGATAAACGGCCATTTGATTAAGTTCGACAACGACGGACTGGTCGGCGCGACATACGTTATCGACAGCTGGAGGATCCTCGGTATCGGCGGTGTGGTCATGACGAGTTCGCTCGACAACCGCCAGATCGATAAGTTTATTTATCTCGTGGCCAAGCTGAACGTTCATGAAGAAGGACGGGAGGCGGTGGCGCAGCGGCTGGCGGAACTGGGCATCACCGGTATTTCACTTCTGGCGGTCGAAGAAAATAAAGATAACAAGCCGGAGATTCCGGATGATGAACGGAAACGGATGCGGCAATCGGCCCGGATAACATTTTTCCGTTCGATATCTACGGTGCAGGAGGTCATGTCGCAGGCGAAAGAATCGCGGGAGATGGACATATCGAAGGCCCGCCGGGTGGTACATTCCCTGATCGATCTTTTAGCTTTCGATGAGTCGTATCTGTTGCAGTTGACGGCATTGAGGGATTTCGACGAGTACACGTTCGCCCATTCGACCAATATCTGTATTTATGCCCTGACCATGGGCATCCGGCTGGGGCTCGACCGCCAGCGGCTGTCGCACCTCGGTTTCGCGGCGTTGTTCCACGACCTCGGTAAGATCAAGCTCCCGGGGGATTTGATCCGGAAACCGGATACTTTCGATGAAAACGACTGGATCCAGATGCAGCGGCACCCGGAGCTAGGGGTCAAGACCATATTCCGCAACATGGAATTGAATTCTTTCACGGCCCGGGCGGCAGTGACGGCGTACCAGCATCATATCAACGAAGATTTCACGGGTTACCCGATGTTGAGGAAGAAACATTCGACCAATCTCTTTTCCAAAATCGTCTCAATCGCGGATACTTTCGACGCTCTTTCATCGGGACGGGTGTATATGAAAAAACTGATTCCGCACGATGAAATCTTAAGGAAGATGATGTACCAGATGTCGGGGAAATTCGATCCCTTCCTGCTGAAGATGTTCGTCAATATAATCGGGATGTATCCTCCCGGATCGCTGGTGCTGCTTTCCACCAACGAACTGGCACTGGTGGCGCACAATAACCAGCATAATATTTCGCGTCCGAAAGTCCGGTTGATCGGGGACAGTACCGGGCCGTTCAGCCAGTTTACCGATATCGATCTGTCGGAACCTTTGCAGGAGTATCGTAAAATCGAGCGGATGGTCGATCCCAAGCGGTACAACATCGATGCCAAGGCGATTATTCTAATCGACGATTAAAAATTCCAGGCAATTTTAAGAGCGAACGATTCCGGCTTGTCGGCGGGTCCTATTTCCCACGATAATCCTTCATCTCTATTTCGAAAAGCAGGAAACTGGCGCAGGTGAGCGTCTACATAGGCATCGAACATGGATAGAAAAACGGCGGTGCCGAGCATCCAGGAATAGAAGTTTCTTTTGTCTTTATAGTCGGAATAGGTATTGTAGAGCGTCCCGCGGATGTCGACGCTGTCGGGGTCGACGGCATCGAAAGCGGCTTTGGCGTCACGAGTCTTTTTCGCCCAGTGTACGATGGCTCCGATAAAGATGGATTCGGAAACAATCGCGATACCGGCCTTGATATAGCTTTTATTGCCGATTTGTCCCAGTCCCGGGACCAGCATGGATTTGAACAGGGCCACGGTGGGGTTCTGGTAAGGCACCGAATCGAGGGGGAGTTCGGAGTAGGTTCGGGGATTCATCGACACGGCTGGAAACAGGGTATCGGTTTTTGGGGAATCGCCCGTATCCGGCAGAGCGACATTTTCCTGACCGAAGGCAGTACAGGATATTAAAAGTATCGATGAAATCAGGAGTAAAAGGCGGGACAAATCAATTCTTCTCCCCCGTCTTTTTGCAGACACGGATTTTGCTCGGGAATATTTCGATTTCGACCGAGGCATCTTTTATTTCCCAGTTTTCACCATCGAGGTACATTTTGGTTCCGGCGACCGGTGTCACAATAATATTTTTACCCCGATACATGCGAATCTCATCGCCGTAAAGGTATTTTTTCTTGAATATTTTCCTGATGAAGGCCGAAATCAGGGCTTTGCCGGTTTCGGGGTCGAAGATAACTTCGCCGCAGCCGTCCCCTTCGAGCGACATCGGGGCCAGCGGCAGCCCGGCGCTGTTGCGAAGGAGATTGATATTAAGCAGCAACGGGGTGATATCGAATTTGAATTCATCGATGGTGAGCGAGAGCCTCCGCGTTTCCACCGCCGAGGCCGCCTGCGAAGCGAGCCGGGACCAGCCGATCCCGAAAATGGGGATGCGGCGGTCTTTCAGCATATCCTGGATTTGCGGAATCAAACCGAACCCGACCGAACCGATGAAGAATTTATTGCCGGCGACGCCGTAATCGACCTTGACGTGGTTACCGGAGAAAATATGTTCGATGGCATCTACGGGATTCGGGTTTCCCAGAAGAGAATGGTAAATATTATTGAATTTTCCCATGGGGTAAATGCCGAGGGTGCAGAATCTTCGGATGAGATTGCGAGCGGCAAGATTGACGGTGCTGTCGCCTCCGCAGGCAATCAGACCGGCGGGGCGCCGATGGAGAAGCTTTTTAATCTGAAAGATCGCTTCACGGGTAACGGTGGTCTTAATAATATGCCAGTTGGCTTTTTCGCGGGCAAGGCGGGAAACCAGCCGGTCGATATCCTTTTCGGAATAATTGGCGGCCTGGGGATTCACCAGAACGCCGTAAGTGGGGCGGGGCTGCTGGCGCCCTATCTTTTGTCTTCCTTCCTGCATAGGCTGCAAAATATCTCTTTTTGCCCCGGGATGCAATCAGGAAATCATTTACGGAAATATCCGTTGATGGTAATATTCATGTTTCGTTCGCCGGTCTTGCTGCTGAAGGCCTCGACCAGAACAGGAATGCCGTTATCCCTAGTATAGTAAGTGAAAGCCGCGATATCCTGAATGGCTTTCATGACTTTGAAGCATTCATATTCACCGAGCGGTGTGGCGACGAAATCATCGATGCTCACCACGGAATCGACCACATCAACGGCCGCGAACGGTTCTCCCCCGATATTGACCATATTCACCTGGCGATAGCGATAGGTTTCATCGAGGCGATAATCGCGCTGGCGGGCATGCAGCATGGAGCCGATTCCGGTGAAGAGGTCGGGCTCCAGCCTTAACCGTGCCGGAGGGATTTTGGCATAATTCGATATTATAACGAGGTCCCCGTTTTCCACCCTTCCGGTAATATCGATGGATTCGATTCCGAGTTTTTCGGCGGCTTCGGGAGGCAGTAAAAGCAGAGTTTTCGATTCGATTAATTCGAGGGTGGCCGCATAATATTTTTCTACGGTGACGATACGGGTATTCTGCTCTTTCATATCAATGGTCTGAGTAGCCACGAGGCGGGGTTCATCCTGATCGGTGATATGGATCAGCAGTTCATTGTCCGCTTTGCTGAAAGCCGGTAAAAAGGTAACCAGTTCGAAGTGCATAACTTCCGTTTCGCCGGGATTGAGGCCGAGGTACAGGCCTTCGGCTTTAGAAATGCCCGGTAAAAGGGACTGACAGAAAAGGAAAAGGCAGAGATATAATCTTTTTGTTTTCATAGTTTAAACCTATCCTGGTCTCCGACAGGGAATTTATGGCAGATTTTTAATCCAGGCCATTAAAAAATCTTTATGGGCCGGGGAATAATCGGCCATCCCGATCAGCCTGGAATTTTTAAGGCCAACCAGAATATCGCCATAATAGTTATCGGAAAAGACAAACGCGAATCCCTGATCGAAGGGAAATTCTTTGGGGGCGGGGCTTTTTGACCTGATTTTATCGGCGTATTCCTGCCATTTCAGGAATTTCCCGCCGCTGGTATCCTCGGCCAGGAACAGCGTAACGGTATCTCCGGCAAAAAGATAATTACAGGAATAGACCTCGCTGAGGAATTTCTGTCCCAGAAACTGCTGGGCATAGAAGTCATCGGTGTTGACTACTTTGGCGCTGTCGGGAAAGAGGGAGAATTCTTCCGGTTTGGAGGCATTCCCGGGGATATTTTGGGCCAGGATTTCGGCGAGGTTGACCATCAGGATGGAGGTTTCCATGGATTC
>JBFZFV010000025.1:0-6473 GCA_041306185.1 Candidatus Zixiibacteriota bacterium | reverse complement strand
CAGGTCGTAGCCCAGGAATATTACTATGGGAGAAGGCACCTCTGGAATTCGGGGATGTTCATCTGGTCGGTCAATACCATCATCGAAGCTATTTCGAGCTGTCAGAAGGATACCGGGTCGGCTCTCGATGAGTACGAAAGCAGCATCGGTTCGCAGGGAGAATTGGATTCGCGCCTGAAGTTGTATAATTCCTGCAAGCCCATTTCGATCGACTTCGCCGTTTTGGAAAACGCGGCAAATGTCGTCGCAATCAAGGCCGAATTAATTTGGGACGATGTCGGAAGCTGGAACGCTCTCGAACGCTATAAGGACAAAGACAACGAAAATAACGTCGTCATCGGTTCGGTGAAGCTATCCGACACCTATGAATCCACTCTGTTCAATAACGGCAACGGGATCGTGGTGGCGATCGGGATTTCCGATCTGGTGGTGGTCAAGTCCGAAGATATCGTCCTTGTCGCTCACAAAACGAAGGTAAACGAGGTAAAAAAGGTCCTGGCAGAATTATCATCCCAGGCGGATTTTAAATCGTACTTATGATGATATTTAATGGAATAAGAAAAACTTTGCCGATCGCGATACTGGCGATCGTTATTGTCGGGTGCGGAGGGACATTCAAACCTCCGGCCGAAAAAGAAGAAGCGCCTTCGCGCCAGGAAGAAACGCAGGCCCGCAGGGAATTCCGTTACGATCCGCTCGGATTGAAAGAAGACCTTGCGGTTGTTCCCGAAGTTTATTCACCGGGGGCCGGTACGGGGATGGACACCGCTCAGGGAGGGGCGGCGGAAGAAATCGATCTCAGGGCCGAATTCTCGACTTCGGCGTACGAATCGTACCGCATCCAGCTGTTTACCTCCAAGGAGTACGGTCCGGCTTACCGGGAATTCAATATCGCGACCGAAGTATTCGATAAAAAAGTCTGGTTCGACTACGAGGTCCCGTATTACAAGGTCCGCGTGGGAGATTTTAAAAACCGGGGAGAGGCCGAACGATATGTCGGTGCGGCGCAGGAGGCCGGCTATACCACGGCCTGGGTGGTGAAGGTGAACACCAACATCAAGACGCTCGAGGATATCTACGACACCGATACCCGGATAAAAATCGACAGCCTCGAACAGCAGGACCTTGAAAATAACCTGCAGGACACGACGGAAAACATCGACCATGAAACTTATGATCAGGAAAATTGATCCTGACCGGCCTGAAATGGAGACAATAGCGCTGGCGGTAAAGACACTCAATGACGGCGGAATGGTGGCGGCCCCGACCGAAACCAAATACGGAATCCTGGCCCGAGCCGACCGAAAGCAGGTCCTCGATCGGCTGTATGATTTGAAAGACCGCAATCGGACCAATCCGGTCGCGATTTTTCTGGAAAGCAGCGACCAAATCCGCAATTACGGTATGGAAAGCGACCTTTCACGCAGAATAGCCGCGAAGTTCCTTCCGGGACCATTGACCCTGGTCCTGGCGGGCTGTCGGGGCTGCTTTCCCCACCTGTTGCGCGACGCGAAAATCGGAATCCGCGTTTCATCGTCGCCGGTTATCGGTGCTATCATGGAAAAGGTTTCGTTCCCGGTGACTGCCACCAGCGCCAATTTGTCGGGCCGGCCGGATCCGAGCACTATCGAGGGGATTGCCGATATTTTCGGCGATAAAATCGACCTGTATCTGGATGCCGGCCTCTTGAACAATCCCGGCTCGACCGTGGTCGATTGCACCGGGGATGCATTCAAGATCCTGAGACAGGGAGTAATCACTTCGGGTGACATTAGACGGGCGCTGAAAATTAACTGATGGCTAATTCGCTGAAAATAATGTTCGTTTGCACCGGCAATACCTGCCGCTCTCCCATGGCGGAAGGGGGCTTGAGAGTCCTCCTTAAAAAGGCAGGGCTGGATAATGTTTCGATCTTTTCCTCGGGGACTTCCGGCGCCACCGGTTTCCCGGCCACGGCGTTCGCTATCGAAGCGGCCAAGATCTGGGACGCCGATATTTCATCGCACCGCTCGCAGCCTCTGACCGTGGAATTGATCGAGCGGGCCGATTTGATCATCGCGCTTTCCTCGGAACATTGCCGGGAAATCCTGTACATGGTCCCGGAAGCGAAAAATAAGACCTTCCTTTTGAAAAATTACCCCGAACCGGGCTGCGACGGCGAAGATGTCGACGATCCCATCGGCAGTTCACTTGACATGTACAACCAGACTTTCATCGAAATCGGCGAAGAACTCGGGCGCATTCTTCCCGACATCATCGAGCTGGCTCGCGAAAAGGCCGGGGAAGAGGGATAAAATGCTTAAGCCGGTTCTTTTAACCTTTATGGGAATCGTAACCCTGGGAACCCTGGCGTACTTTTCAAACCTGTTTATCGGGTCGGCCTCGGCGCAGGTGAGGAGTTCGGAAGCGGGTTTTGCAGAGGAATTCGGCCGTTACGTGGAAAATGTCGCGTTCGGAATCGGAGAGAAACTCGATTTTGAAATCGGCTACGGGTTCATCAATGCCGGTTATGCGACCATGGAAGTTAAAGAACTTGTCGAGTACGAAGGGCGTCCCTGTTACCGGGTGGTATCCACGGCGACCAGCAACAAGTTTTTTTCCTCGTTTTATAAAGTCGAGGACGAGGTCATTTCGATTATCGATGCCTTAGGGATATTTTCCTGGTATTTCGAAAAGAATCTTCGCGAGGGCAACTACCGTTCCGACCGCTCGTACAGCTTCAATCAGCAGGATCACCTGGTTTACTACAACGAGGATACCATTGAAGTCGCCCGGTACGTTCAGGATGCTCTTTCGATATTGTACTTTACCCGCACTCAGCAATTGCAGCCGGGTGAATCAATTTATGTCGATAATTTTACCGACGGCAAGAATTACCCCCTCGAAGTCCGCGTTCTTCGCCGCGAAACCATAAAAGTCAAGGCCGGGAAATTCGACTGCATCGTCGTCGAGCCCCTGCTCCAGACAGCGGGAATCTTCAAGCATGAAGGCAAACTGACCGTCTGGCTGACCGACGACCGTCTCAAGCTCCCCGTCCTGATGAAATCGAAAGTGCTGGTCGGGTCCATCTCGGCGGAACTGACCGGCTACACGCTCGGTGAAATCGTCGAATTCGAACAATAGCTATGAGCCGCTTTAAAAAGGCAGATCTCAGCAAGGTTAAGACCATATCGTTGACCGACCGGCCGAGCAAAGCCGAAGTCGGCGCGCTGGGTAAACCGTTCCCTCCGGATAAGGCCAGGGAATATTTGGAGGCTTTGCCGAAATTTCTTAAAGCCTCCGACCTGAAGGAATTGATCAAGCGCATCGCGACCGCGCGGAAAAATAAATTCCCCTTTCATGTCATGATGGGAGCACACTCCATAAAAGTGGGACTGTCGCCGATTTATATCGATTTGATGAAGCGGGATATTATCACCGGTCTTTCGCTCAATTCGGCAGGGCTGGTGCATGACCTGGAATTGTCGTTCGCGGGCAAGACTTCCGAAGATGTCGCGGCCGGATTGAAAGACGGCTCGTTCGGGATGTCGGAACAGACGGGAGCGATGTTTGCGGCGGTGGTCAATCTGGCCGAAAAAGAAAAAATCGGGCTCGGCGAGGCGGCCGGAATTTATATCAATCGGGAAAAGGCGCCGTACCGCGAATATTCGCTTTTTGCTGCCGCGGATGCTTTGAATCTCCCGGCCACGATTCATATCGCGGTCGGGACCGATATCGTTTGTCAGCAGGAAAATTACGATGCTTCGGCGGCGGCGGAAGCATCGTTTATCGATTTTCAAATTCTCGCCGACCTGCTTATCGCTGTGGATAGGGGAGGGGTGGTCATCAACGTCGGGTCGGCCGTGGTTCTTCCCGAAGTTTTCCTGAAAGCGCTCACCGTCGCCCGTAACCTGGTAGTACAGGATTGCAATATCACCACCGCCAATTTCGATATGTTGAATCACTATCGTCCGGCCATGAACGTGGTCAAGCGCCCCACGGAAAAGGGGGGAAAGGGCTTCAACTTCACCGGACACCATGAAATAATGATTCCCCTGCTGGCATGGGGATTGAAAGCATACATAGATGCGAATCTTAGTTAGAAACCCGAGAGGTATTTAGAAATGATACGGCTAGTCGAATGCGTCCCGAATTTCTCCGAAGGCAGAAGAAAAGAAGTAATCGATCAAATATTGGCTGAAATAACTTCCATCCCGTCGGTCACGCTGCTTGACCGTGAAATGGACCCCGACCATAACCGTGCCGTGGTGACTTTCGTTTGTCCTCCGGAGGATGCGGTCGAGGCCTGCTTCCGGGGCATCAAAAAAGCATCCGAATTAATCGATATGACCACCCACCACGGGGAACATCCCCGCATGGGGGCGACCGACGTTTGCCCTTTCATTCCTATCTCGGATTATTCCGAAGCGGAAGCCGTGGAGCTGGCGCATCAGTTGGGGAAACGGGTCGGCGAGGAATTGAACATCCCGGTATATTTGTACGAAACGGCGGCGACTCGTCCGGAACGCCAGAACCTGGCCGATGTCCGCAAGGGGGAGTACGAAGGACTTATCGAAGCTATCGAAAACGATCCCGACCGCAAACCGGATTACGGGCCGGCCAAGATGAATTTAAAATCTGGCGCAACCGCAATCGGCGTCCGATTCCCGCTGGTGGCGTACAATGTCTATCTCGATACCAATCGCATTTCAATCGCACGTAAGATCGCTAATGCCGTCCGTTTCCTGCGCGGAGGGTACCGCTTCGCCAAGGCGATGGGTTTCATGATCAGCGAACGAAACTGCACCCAGGTTTCGATGAACCTGGTCAAGTATCCGCAAACCCCGGTTTTCCGGGTCTTCGAAACCATCAAATCCGAAGCCGCGCGGTATGGAGTCAATGTTCTTTCCTCGGAAATAGTCGGCCTGGTGCCGCAGCAGGCGCTGTTCGACGTCGCGGACTTTTACCTCCAATTGGAAAATTTCACCGCCGAGCAGGTGCTCGAAGAAAAAATGCGCCGGGCCGGAGTCGGCGGAGGCGGGGCCAAAGCTGAAGAGGTCAAGAATTTTTATGAGGAAGTCGCTTCGAAATCTCCTACCCCCGGCGGAGGATCCGTTGCGGCTGCGGCCGGAACCATGGGAGCGGCGCTCGATGCCATGGTGTGCCGCCTGACTATCGGAAAGAAGAAGTACAAAGAAGTCGAGGCCGACATGGAACGGCTCCGGGACCAGGCCGAAATCCTGCGGGTGCAATTGCAGCAGATGATAGTCAAGGACGGGCAGGCTTTCGACGGCCTGATTGCCGCACGGCGTTTGCCGAAAGATTTCGAAAACGAAATCGAGGCCCGGAACAAGGCCGTTTTCGAAGCCACCAAGACAGCGGCGGCGGTCCCATTGGAAACCGCGAAGCTGTCCAAACAGGTGATGGTGCTGGCCAAAGAAATCGCCGAGAAGGGGAATGTTAATTCCATATCCGATGCCGGGGTCGCAGCATTGATGGCCAAAGCCGCTATTGAAGGAGCCATTTACAACGTGAAAATCAACCTGAGCGGCTTCGAGGACAAGGGTTTTGTGGACCATATGTCGAAAGAGTGCCGCGAACTTTCCGAATCGAGTGATATTCTGGCGGCTCAAATAAAAGGGATTGTCGAAAGCAAGTTCTAAATGCCGGAAACCGTCGACCTGCATTTGCACACCGATTTTTCGGACGGTGTCACGAGCCCGGAGGAGGTTTTGAATAAGGTCCGGGAATTGAACCTGGTGGCCTTTTCGATCTGCGATCACGACAATATTGACGGGTATTTTGCGATAAAGAAACTTTTAGACGAAGACGACCCGGAACTGGTTCCGGGGGTCGAGCTTTCGGCCGGAGCCGGGGGGGAGGATATCCATATCCTGGGGTATTATTTCGATCCCGATTCGAAGAATCTGAAAAAAGCCCTCAAAATGTTTCGCGAATCACGGAACCGGCGGGGGGCTGAAATGTTAAATAAACTGAAGAAACTGGGAGTCGAGCTGTCCTACGAAGAAGTCAGGGAAATCGCGGGAAATTCCGCCATCGGGCGGCCCAATGTCGCCGATGCCCTTTTCCGGAACGGCTACGTAGGCAGTTTCGATGAGGCCTTTGTCCGCTATATCGGGTTTCACGGCCCGGCTTATGTCCCCAAACAAAACCTCACTCCGCAGGAAGCGATCGAATTGATTCACGAGGCCGGCGGCATCGCGGTTCTGGCTCACCCCGGAATCGCCAAAGCCGGTACACATATCGAGGAATTAATTCGTTATGGTTTGGACGGGATCGAAGCGTATCATCCCAACCATAGCACGAGGCTACGAAACAGCTATTTGAAATATGCCTCCAGAACCGGGATTCTCGCGACCGGAGGTTCCGATTACCACGGGCGCGAAGGACGATACGGAAACATCGACTGCATGAAAGTCCCGGCGGAGTTATGGCTTAAACTGAAAGAAAGACACTTAAAAAACAGGCGGGGG
>JBFZFV010000024.1:0-22766 GCA_041306185.1 Candidatus Zixiibacteriota bacterium | reverse complement strand
TTTCGGCGAAATATCGAACAATCGCCCCCGATGCCCGGGGGCACGGCAAATCGGAGGCTCCGGAAACGAATTACGCCCGGGAGGATCGGGCCGGGGATTTGCTGAACCTGATGTCTCATCTGGGAATCGAGAAAGCGCATGTAATCGGGGCGTCGATGGGAGGAGCGGATGCATTCTGCTTTGCCATCGATCATCCTGAGCGATTGCTGTCGCTGACGCCGGTAGGGACCGTGATCGCGGGGTGGAAACCGAAGCGACAGTTTATCGACAAGGAACTTCTGGCGGAGGGGCTTCCGCTGGAACAGGTTAAAGAGCGATTCATCGAAGCGGTGCTGGTGAAGTATCGGGAGCGGGACCCGGCAATGCACGACCGGTTGAAGGAAATAATGTCGGATTTCAGCGGGAAGCCGTGGAGCGACCCGAAAAAGGGGAAATATCCGATTCGGGAGGAACTTCCGCTGGCCGGGTCGGTTAATATCCCAGTATGCCTGATTGTCGGGAAGCAGGATATCATGTTCCGGCCGTTGTCGGAGGAGTTGGCGGGGTTACTACCGAACGGGCGGCTGGAGATGATTTCAAATGCCGGGCATTTGGTGAATATGGATGCCCCGCAACGGTTTAATGAAAGGCTGGAAGCGTTTTTGGAGGGGCTTGTCAAAAAGTAAGGGAAAGATATTGCGGATTGGAGAATTTCGCTTACTTTATCGTTTTGATTTGAATTCGTACGGGACCGGGAAAACATATGGGAATTAAAGCAAAGCTGGCGGTATTCGTATCTGGGGGCGGGAGTAACCTGCAGGCGCTGATTGGTGCTTCCGAAACGGGGAAATTGTCGGCTGAAATCGTGCTGGTGGTTTCCAATAACGCCAAGGCCTACGGGTTGGAGCGGGCGCGGAATGCCGGGATCGATACCTTTGTATATAATGTGAAGGATTATCCGAACAAGGAGGAGGCCCATTCCGATTTGCTGGAAATGCTTGAGGAGTATGGGGTCGAATATATCGCGCTGGCCGGATATTTGAAGCTGCTTCCGGAACCGCTGGTAAAAAAATATAAGGGGAGGATTACGAATATTCATCCGGCGCTGTTACCTAAGTACGGCGGGAAAGGGATGTTCGGGCATCATGTGCACGAGGCGGTTCTGGCCGCGGGGGATAAGGAAAGCGGGGCGACGGTACATATGGTCGACGAGATTTACGATAACGGCAGGATCTTGAAGCAGGGGAGGGTTCCGGTGTTGCCGGGCGATGACGCCGATAAGCTGGCCGCACGAGTATTGGAAGTTGAGCATAAAATTTACGCTGAAGCACTGGAAGAATTAATAAAAGGGAAGCAGCACGATGACTGATACGGTATTGAAGACGGATTTGAAGGGTATTCCGCTTTTTGCGAGGGGGAAGGTTCGCGACGTTTACAATTTGGGGGATAAGCTCCTGATAGTCACCACCGACCGGATTTCGGCGTTCGATTGCGTGATGCCGAACGGGATTCCGGGCAAAGGGAAGGTGCTGACGCAGATGTCTCTGTTCTGGTTCGATTTTCTGAAAAGTACGGTGAAGTCGCACCTGATTACCGGGAAGGTCGAGGAGATGCCGAAGGAACTTCACAAGTACAGGGATGTGCTGGAAGGGCGGGCAATGCTGGTGACAAAAGCGGAGCGAATCGACGTAGAGTGTATCGTGCGGGGGTACATTTCGGGTTCGATGTGGAAAGAATTGAAGAAGGCTCGGGAAAAGGGAAAGAACGAAGTGCATGGATTTCCGTTTCCTCCGGATTTGAAGGAGTCGGACAAACTGCCGGAGCCGATTTTTACTCCGTCGACCAAGGCCGATGACGGACACGACGAGAATATATCGTACGAGCAGATGAAAGAGATCGTCGACGAGAAGACCGCGGAATTGTGCCGGAAGAAATCGATCGAGATTTATACTAAGGCTTCCGATTATGCCCGGACGAAGGGAATAATCATTGCCGATACCAAGTTCGAGTTCGGATACAAGGACGGAGAGTTTATCGTGATCGACGAGGTCCTGTCGCCGGACTCATCGCGGTTCTGGCCGCTGGATAAGTATCAGCCGGGGAAAGGGCAGCCGTCATTCGACAAGCAATTCGTAAGGGATTATCTTTCCGGTCTGGATTGGGATAAGACTCCTCCGGCGCCGAGACTTCCGGAGGACATTGTGGAAAAGACCGCTGCGAAATACCGCGAGGCGGCCAGGCTTTTAACGGGGAAATAGGGGCATGAGCGATAAGATTAAAGTCAAAAGGGCGCTGGTATCGGTATCGGATAAAACCGGACTGGTAGAATTTGCCAAGGGATTGAGCGAACTGGGGATCGAAATCATTTCGACCGGCGGAACACTGGCGAAACTGAAGCAGGCCGGGATTCAGGCGGTATCGGTTTCGACTTTTACGGGGGCTCCGGAGATACTTGGGGGGCGGGTTAAGACGTTACATCCTAAAGTGCATGCCGGGATATTATTTCGTCGCGGTCTGGAAGAGGACGAGACCGAAATCGCCACTCATGAATACAAAGCAGTCGATATGGTGGCGGTGAATCTCTATCCGTTCGAGAAGACCGTGGCGAAGGAAGGGGTTACCGACGCGGAAGCGATTGAGAAGATCGATATCGGCGGGCCGACTATGGTCCGGGCGGCAGCGAAGAATTTCGACGGCGTGCTTGTCCTCACCGATCCGTCGGATTACAGAAAAGTCCTCGAAGTACTAAAAGAGAATGGCGGAGTGACGACGAAAGATTTCCGCAGGGAGATGGCCGGGAAGGCTTTTGCGATGACATCGCGCTACGAAAAGGCGATAGCGGCCTATTTCAGCGGCGAAACGGGCGCTGGAGGAGGATTGGAAGCCGGAATTAATTTCAATTATAAATTGAAGCAGTCGTTGCGGTACGGAGAGAATCCTCACCAGCAGGCGGCGTTTTATGTGGATGAGAAATTTGCCGGGCCGAGCCTGTCGCGGGCGGAACAATTAGCCGGGAAAGAACTATCGTTCAACAATATAGCAGACCTTGACGCCTGTCTTGATATACTTCTTGATTTCAAGGAGCCATTTGCCTGTGTTTTAAAGCATGCTAATCCCTGCGGGGCGGCGACCGGAAAAACCATTGCCGAGGCATATAAAGAGGCATATGAAAGCGACCCATTATCGGCGTTCGGATCCATTATCGGGTTGAATCGGACCGTGGATATGGCGGTTGCGCAACTGCTTCATGAGACTCATTTCGTGGAATGTATACTGGCTCCGGATTATGAGCCGGAAGCATTGGCGATGCTGGAGAAGAAAAAGACCAGGCGGCTGTTGCGGCTTCCGGAAATTACGAAGGGAAGACCGTCCGGCGAAATGTATGCCAAGTTCGTGCGGGGCGGGGTGTTGTACCAGGGTTCCGACGATCATGTTGTAATTCCGGCGGAACTAAAGGTGGTTACCAAGCGTAAACCAACGGAAGCCGAGCTTGAGGCTCTCCTGTTCGCATGGCGGGTAGTGAAGCATACCAAGTCCAACGCCATTGTTCTGGCGAAAGGGACCGCTACCGTCGGGATAGGTATGGGGCAGACTTCACGGGTCGACGCGGGATTCCTGGCTGTGAAACGGGCAGGGGACCGGGCCAAGGGAGCGGTGATGGCTTCAGATGCTTTTTATCCCATGCCGGATGGGGTCGAAGTGGGAACAAATGCGGGGGTAACGGCGATTATACAACCCGGAGGTTCGAAAGGGGATGAAGAGGCGATAGCGGCGGCGGACAAGGCCGGAGCGGCCATGGTTTTCACCGGAATTCGCCACTTCAAGCATTAAAATAGGGTTAATGTAAGAAAGAGCTTGCTCCGATTTTAATATGGGGTTATTTTGGCTAAAGAGCACCTTTGATACTGCTTTTTGGAGGATAATTTAGTGGGTGATCGTTTTCTCGAGATTGTTGTCTACCTAATCTCCCAGATAAAAGAAGATCAAGGTCGGTTGGAGGATATTGAAGAGATATCGATGCATTTAAAGAACCAGGGATTTTCGGAAAATGAAATAAGTTCGGCTTATTCCTGGATCCTGGATCGCCTTCACACCGACACCGAATTTGTCTATGATACCAAGCGAAGCATTCTGGCTTCGCGGGTTTTATCCGACGCCGAACGTCATCATTTCGCCACCGAGGCGGTCGGGTATATTATGCAATTGACTCATTTTGGGATTTTAAGCGACGAGCAGGTTGAGAATGTTCTGGAGCGGGGAATGCTGATTTGGCCTTCGCCGGTTTCACTGGAACAACTCAAGATACTGGTCGATTCGGTTCTATTTTCCGATTCTATGGGTCGGGATGCCGCTCCGGATATCCAGTATTATGTAGCCGAAGATTCCGATATGCTGAATTAAGCATATTCCGTATAAACATATATGTCAATCAAAGGCAAAAAGATACTTGTCGGTATAACCGGCGGTATTGCGGCGTACAAAACTCCTTTTCTGGTTCGCCTTTTAATCAAGGATGGGGCCGAAGTACGTGTTGTTATGACCGAAGCCGCGGCCAAATTCGTAACGCCGTTAACTCTGGAAACCGTTTCCCAGAATCCGGTGGCGATGCATATGTTTCCGGAACATTTCGCCGCCACACGGCATATCGATCTGGCCGGGTGGAGCGATTTGTTCGTGGTGGTTCCGGCCACGGCCAATTTTCTGGGCAAAATCGCATCCGGCATTTGCGACGACCTGTTGACCACAATAGTTTGCGCGACAAAGACTCAGGTTATGATCGCTCCGGCCATGAACACCAACATGTTCCTCAACCCGGTGACGCAGAAGAATATCGACTATCTCAATTCCCTGGGATATAATTTCATCTCTCCGGGTCAGGGAGAACTGGCCTGCAAGACCGAGGGATGGGGCCGGATGGCCGAGCCGGAAGAGATTCTGGCCAATATCAAAAAGTATTTTTCAAAAAAAAAATCCTGAAAAGTAAGAAAATTCTGGTGACAGCGGGTCCCTGTCGGGAGCCGATCGACCCGGTGCGTTTTATTTCTAACCGTTCCTCGGGGAAAATGGGTTTCGCTCTTGCGGAAGCGGCGCGGGATTTCGGGGGGGAGGTTTCTCTCGTGACCGGGCCGGTAGCGCTGAACGATCCTCATGGCGTTGAGACGGTTCGGGTGGAGACGACCGAAGAGATGTTCAAGGCAGTCAAGAAGCGATTCGGCAAGGCGGATATTTTAATCATGTCGGCGGCTCCGGCGGATTTTCGTCCTTCGGAAATCGCGAAGTTCAAGATCAAGAAAGGGGGGAAGAATCTCTCCTTGAGTTTGCAGCCCACAATTGATATATTGAAATCTTTAAAAGAAAAACGGAAGAAGAAGCAGGTTGTGGTCGGGTTTGCGCTCGAAACCGACCGGGCGCTCGAGAATGCTTCGGCCAAGCTGAAATCCAAGGGGCTGGATTTGATTGTCTTGAACAGCATGGAGGATGGAACGCCGTTCGACAGCGACACCAACAAAGTAACCCTGCTTTATACCGACGGCCGCAAGGAAGACCTGGGGAGATCGGATAAGAAAAGCCTGGCGCACGATTTAATCCAAAGGATACTGGATATAAAGAAATGACCAACTGGAATGGGAAGCTGGACAGCAAATCACTAATGCTCATCAAGCGGGCGGCAAAATGTCAGGTCGAAATGGGTCTGGGGGAAATCGTCATTAATCAAAGCCACATTTCCGGACATCGGAAGCGGCTTGCGGAACTGAACCGGATGGTAAGTCAGAGCCAGCCGCACCTATTCAATAACCTGTCGGAGCATCGGGAAGCAATTTGCAATTGCCAGAATTGCCCGTTGGGGGCGACGCGGACGAATTTCGTTTACGGGGTGGGGAATCCCGATGCCGACGTGATGTTCATCGGGGAGGCTCCGGGACGAGACGAAGACTTGAAAGGGGAACCGTTCGTGGGGCGAGCGGGGCAGTTACTGGATAAGATCCTGGCGGCGATCAATTTCAAGCGGGGAGAGATTTATATCGCCAATATTCTGAAATGCCGGCCTCCGAACAACCGCGACCCACTTCCGTCGGAGATGGAGACCTGTCTGCCGTACTTATTGGAGCAGATTCGGATGATCAAGCCGAAAATTATCTGCGCTTTGGGGCGGATTTCGGCGCAGGCGCTGTTGCAGACGACGACTCCGCTGGGAAAACTGCGGAAGCAGTGGCACGATTTTCACGGGATACCGTTTATCGTGACGTATCATCCGGCGGCATTGCTGCGGTTTCAGCAGTACAAGAAAGATACCTGGGAGGATGTGCAGATGCTGCGGAGTCGGTACGACGAGATGATGGCGGAGAAGGCTCGTGGCTAAAGTCACTTTCAAAGGAGATCGCCTTAAGGGAGCGACGAATTTCGAGCCGCCGCAGTCGATCGACGCGGAGATGGCGGTGCTCGGTTCGGTGCTGAAGGAACCCGAGGCGTTGAATTCCGTTATTGATTTTTTCAATAATCCCGATGCGTTTTATGTTCCGAAGCATAGGATTATCTTCCAGGCCGTTTTAAATTTATTCGAGAAGAACGATCCGTGCGATTTGACCACGGTTGCGGAAGAACTGGTTCGGATGGGAGAACTGGATAAGGTCGGCGGGAGAACGTACTTAATCGATTTGATCGGCGGGACGGCGACGACATCGAATATTTATTCTTATGCCGATATCGTCATCGAAAAGGCGGTGCTTCGGCAGCTTATTACGGCCTCCAACGATATTATCGGATCATGCTACAATCTCGAGGACGAGGTCGGGAGTATTCTCGATCAGGCGGAGCAGAAGATCTTCGCGATTTCGGAAAGCCGGTTAAGGCAGGGGTTCACCAAGGTTTCCGATTTGCTTCCGCATACTTTCGAGCAATTGGAAGATTACCAGGAAACCGGGGGAGGATTTGCCGGGGTATCAACCGGTTTCGCGGAACTCGATACCCTGACGGCGGGACTTCACGGCGGAGATTTTATCGTGGTGGCGGGGCGACCGTCGATGGGAAAAACCGCATTTGCCTTGAATATCGCCGAGCATGTGGCTATCGAGGAGAAGAAGGCGGTCGGAGTATTCTCGATAGAAATGTCGAAAGAGCAACTGGCATTGCGTTTGTTATGCGGGCGGGCGCGGATCAGCCAGCATAAACTTCGGACGGGAAAATTACGCGATCAGGAATGGTCGCAGTTAACGCTGGCATCGGGGCCATTGTCGGAAGCGGATATATTTATCGACGATTCGGCGGTGCTGTCGACTCTGGAAATGCGGGCCAAGGCGCGGAGATTGAAGGCTCAGCACAATATCGGCCTCCTGGTTATCGATTATATTCAGATGATGTACAGCCCGGGGAGGCAGGAGAATCGTCAGCAGGAGATGGCGATGATATCGCGATCAATTAAAGGACTGGCCAAGGAATTGAGCATCCCAGTAATTGCGGTGTCGCAGTTGTCTCGTATGGTGGAAATGCGAGGCGGGGATAAACGCCCGCAGCTTTCGGATCTTCGGGAATCGGGGGCAATCGAGCAGGATGCCGACGTGGTGATGTTCGTGTATCGTCCGGAGTTTTATCTGTCACATCTGCCGCAGGACGACCCCAAGGTACTCGAAGCGAAAGGGAGGGCGGAAATCCTGGTGTCCAAGCAGCGTAACGGCCCGACCGGGAAGGTCGAACTGACCTTTGTCAAAGACTATGTTCGTTTCGAAAACCTGGCAAAAGGATTCGCGCGGCAGAATCCGCAGTACGGTCCGACCGATACCGCTCCGGATTCGCCATTCTAAGATTTACGGGTTATCGGACCTGAAGATATTTCATGGATAAAAAGATCAAGACCGCCTTCGTGTGCACGCAGTGCGGGGCAATTCATCCCCGCTGGCAGGGGCAGTGCAAAGAATGCGGCGAATGGAACACCCTGACCGAAGAACGCCTGGTTACCGGCAAAAGGAACAAGGCGAAAAAGGCCGCGGGGAATTCGGTGCGGCTGCCGGAAATTTCGCTGGACCGGTTCGAGGGGTATGTTTCGGGTAACGGAGAGTTCGACCGGGTACTGGGGGGATCGCTTCTTCCTGGGAGCACTATTCTTCTGGCCGGTGAGCCGGGAATCGGGAAATCGACTTTGATCCTGCAAATGGCGGAGCTGTACTCACGGTGCGGTCTGCAGGTGTTGTATGTGACGGGTGAAGAATCTCCGGCGCAGTTGAAGAAAAGATCGCAGCGGCTGAACGTGCAGGGGGATAACGTATCGGTCGCGAATATTGTCGATCTCGAAGAGATATCATCTCTTATCGAAGCGGGAGAGAATCAGGTCGTAATAATCGATTCCATTCAGACGGTATCGTGCAGTTATTTCGATTCGCCTCCGGGGACAATCGGACAGATTCGCGAGGCCGCGGGGCGATTAATCGAAGTGTGCAAGAAACGGGATATCGCGCTGTTTTTAATTGGTCATGTTACCAAAGAGGGGCTGGTGGCGGGGCCAAAAGTTTTGGAGCATATGGTCGATTGCGTTTTGCAGTTCGAAGGGGACAGCCAGCGGTTGTTCCGGCTGCTGCGGTCGTCGAAAAACCGGTTCGGCGCGACGTTCGAGCTGGGAGTATTCGAGATGACCAGAGAGGGATTGAGGGGGGTAGAGAATCCATCGACGCTGTTTCTGTCGGATTCTACTTCCGTTAATAGAAGCGGAGCGGTGGTAGCGGCCTCATGCGAGGGGAATCGGCCGATTTTGGTGGAGATTCAGGCGCTGGTTTCTCCGGCTTCGTACGGAACGCCGCAGCGCGTGGCAGGGGGAATCGATAACAAGCGGCTGGCGCTTTTACTGGCGATTTTAGAAAAGCGGGCCGGAATACCGATGGGGGGTAACGACGTGTTCGTATCGGTGGCGGGAGGATTACGCTTGAACGAGCCGGCCATCGACCTGGCTATCATGGCGGCGATTGTATCTTCGTTACGGGATATTCCGGTTAATCATAAAACAGTGCTTGCCGGGGAGGTTGGACTTTCCGGAGAAGTTCGGGCAATTGGAATGGCGGACCGGAGGGTGAGTGAGTCATCGAAACTGGGATTCGAGAGAATAATTTTTCCCCTTGCGAACAAGAAGGGGATCGAGAGTAAAGGTATTGAATTGAGCGGCGTTTCGAGTCTCGAAGAAGCGCTGGACATTTTATTTTAGGGGGTCGCATGGGGAAAATCGAGAAGAGACCGTCAACGATCCTGATGCCGCTTCCGGCGGCGCTGATCACCTGCAGTTATCGTGATGAAAAGCCGAATATAATCACCCTGAGTTGGATTGGAATTGTCTGTTCGGATCCGCCGATGCTGTCGATATCGGTTCGGCAGAACCGCTATTCTTACCATATGATCAAGAATTCGGGGGAGTTTGTAGTCAATCTCACCTTCGAAAATAACCATAAGGAAGTAGACTTCTGCGGGACGAAATCGGGTCGTCAGTATGATAAATTCAAGGAGATGGGTTTGACGCCGCTGAAAGGGTCGATTGTAATGGCGCCGCTGATAAAGGAATGTCCGATTAATCATGAGTGCGTGGTTAAGAGCTCTCAATTATTGGGGTCGCATGAAATGTTTGTCGCGGATATAGTTAAGACCCATGTCGATGCGGAGATTCTGGACGAGAACGGCAAGATCGATCCGGCGCGGGTGTTTCCGCTGGCGTATCATGCCGGGACCTGGGAATACCGGAAGACGGGAGAGATTTTGTCGACCTACCGGAAATCATAAAGAGTATGAGCGAAGCAGGTTTCAAATTCGACTTGCTCGGCACCGACGGTGCGGTGAGGCGGGGGAAGGTAACGACGCCGCACGGGGTGATCAATACTCCGGCATTTATGCCGGTGGGGACATCGGGAGCGGTTAAGGCGATGACTGCCGAAGATTTGGATGCCTGCGGAGCGGAGATAATTCTGGCGAATACCTATCATCTTTATCTGCGGCCGGGCGAGAAACTGATTAAAGCCAAGGGGGGGCTGGCGAAGTTCACGGCGTGGGATAAGCCGACGCTGACCGATTCCGGAGGGTACCAGGTTTTTTCGATGCGGGATTTATCGAAAATCGACGATGAGGGAGTGACATTTCGGTCGCACCAGGACGGATCGGAGCACCATTTCAATGCCCGGAAGGTAATCGAGATCGAGCGCGATATCGGGGCGGATATCATTATGTCGTTTGATCAGTGTGTGCCGTATCCGGCCGACGAAAAACTGGCGGCGGACGGAGTTCGAAGAACTTATGACTGGGCGAAAACAGGCAAAGAGCATTTCGATGATTTAGAGAAGATAGAGCCGAACGGGAGCGCCCTGTTCGGTATCATTCAGGGTTCGACGTACAAAGAATTGAGAAAAATATCGGCGGAGCAGATTATATCGCTCGATTTTCCGGGATACGCCGTCGGAGGACTGGCGGTGGGTGAATCCAAGGACGAAATGGAAGAGATGCTGGCACATACCATTCAATTCATGCCGGAGGACAAGCCGCGCTATTTGATGGGGGTGGGGTACCCGGAAGATATATTAATGGCGGTATCGTACGGGGTGGATATGTTCGACTGTGTGTTGCCGACCCGGAATGCCCGGACCGGGATGGCGTTTACATCCGAAGGACCGCTGGTTTTCCGCAACGCCGTTCATGCCGAGGAGGACATTCCTCTGGATCCGAACTGCAATTGCCGGGTATGCCGGAGGTACAGCAGGGCATATATCAGGCACCTGTATAATCAAAGCGAGATAACGGCACTGGTGCTGGCGACGTTTCATTCTACCTGGTTTTTTCAGCAGTTGATGCGGGATATCAGGAATGCCATCGAAGAGAAAAAATTCGCGGAATTCCGGAAGAGCTTTCTGGAAAGATATCAGAACAATCGGGAAGACGGCAGGTATAAGGACTGATGAGGAACGCCATCGGTATACTAATATTCATTTGCATTTGCGTAAGTTGGTCAATTGCAGGTGAAACTGCCGATCCGGTGATGAAATACTATCTGGACGGGACTAATGAAAAGCTGAGCGAGAATATTCTGTTTGTCGATTATATAACGGTCGAAGCGACGGCGGTTTCATATTATCAAAATATCGATTATCGGGGAAAGGTGGATACGTCAGATACGGCCAAATATGAAATCGAAATGAAGGAGGGGAGGGCCCGGGTCGTTCAGGTAATCGATTCGGCGGGACTGGAGAGTAATGTTATCCCTTCGGATTTGAAATTCGTAAAACCGTGGGGGCGGGACTGTTTTTTTTACTTTTTCCCGAATGATACCGGGGCGGGAGATATGTCGATCGGGTTCGATCCCAGCCGCCCGGATTCGGGGTATTCGCCATCAGGAATAATGGTCATCGACCGGGACAGTTTTGAACTAAAAGAGCTTTTTGAGCATTTTCGGCAGCTTGACGGCTTTGAGCGGTATTCCATCGTGTATAAATTCCAGGAGTTCGAGTTCGGGACGGCTCCGGTAAAGATTACCATCCAGGGAACCAGGGCGGGGACTTTTATTAGGCAATATTTTCGTCAGGATATATATTTGAGCGATTACAATTTCAGGTGAGGATTATTAACTTGCACACGATAGCAGGGAAATCTATAATTGACGGTATGGCAGAGGAAGCCGACATTATCAAGGAAAAGATAGACCCCAAACGTCTTCCGAACCACATCGCTATCATCATGGACGGAAACGGCCGCTGGGCCAAAAAGCGGGATCTTCCGCGAACCTCCGGCCATGAAGCGGGGGTCGAGGCAGTCCGCCGGGTAGTGCGGGCCTGTTCCGAGCTCGGGATCAAGTATCTGACACTCTATACTTTTTCGGTCGAAAACTGGAAACGTCCGCGGGACGAAGTCAACGCCTTAATGCGGCTTTTGACCAAAACCACCAAACGGGAAATCGAAGAGCTGAATCGCAATAATGTCCGCCTGATAACGACCGGGCGGGTAGATGAGTTTTCTCGTCCGCGCCGGACGGTGCTGGCTCAGGCCGAGAAAAAAACCCGAAAAAACAGCGGTCTGGTTTTGAATCTCGCACTTAATTACGGGGGACGGGCGGAAATCGTGGATGCCGTCCGGGCGATTGCGATGGGTGTTCATTCGGGGAATATTCTCCCGACTGAAATCAATGAAGAATTCCTTTCGAATTACTTGTATACGGCGGGATTGCCGGACCCGGACCTTCTAATCAGGACCTCCGGCGAGATGCGCATTTCCAATTTCATGCTCTGGCAGACGATTTACACCGAAATGTATATGACCAATGTCCTCTGGCCGGATTTCGGGCGGAAAGAGCTGTTTGAAGCGGTTATCGATTACCAGCGCCGGGACCGTCGTTTCGGAAAGGTCTGATTCCCGTGAACAATATGACTATCAGGGTAATCGTGGCGGTGCTGTTCGGGCCGCTGATAATCCTGATTTCCTATTTGGGTGGGAATTACCTGTTCGGGATGATTCTTCTTTTCGGAGCGATCGGGATCGGGGAGTACCTCTGGAGGAATCTCGGTAAAAGATACATTCTGTTCTGGGTGCTGACCTACCTGTTTGTTCTGGCGATGCTGGCAGCAGCGATTAAGCTGGACTATTCGTACGGGGCGGCATTGCTGGCAGGGTATTTTCTTATAATCGGAATGTTGTTATCGATACGGAGTGAAGAACCCGCTGAATTATTCAAAACCATGACGGTGCTATTATGGGGGACCGTTTATATCGGGCTGCTCTATCCTTTTCTCTATTTGATCCGAGATTTCACGGAGATCGGGGGGGATTGGATGTTATTTCTGTTCGGAAGTCTGTGGCTGTCCGATTCCATGGCGATGTGGATAGGCAAGGGGTTCGGCAAAAGCAAATTGGCTCCGACGGTTTCTCCCAATAAGACCGTGGCGGGGTTTGTCGGCGGGTTAACGGGGGGAATTATCGTGGCGGTTATCCTGGGTTTCTGGAGATTATCACAAATTCCGTTGCCATATTTGATAATCGCGGGATTATTGATTTCATTCGTGGGGCAATTGGGGGACCTGGTGGAATCAATGTGGAAGCGGGCGATCGGCATCAAGGACAGTTCGAAGATTATCCCCGGTCACGGCGGGGTGCTGGACCGGTTCGATTCGACTTTATTCGCGGCTCCGACTTTGTTTGTATTCCTGAAATATTTTGTTTATAACTGAGCGGCGGAGCGTAATGAAAGCGCTCGATTTAATTTTCGCCGCCCGTCCCATGCTGCATCTTCCGGTTTGGTCGATTTTTCTCATAACCCATGAATATATTTATCCGAATCAAAAACCGGGGAGGGAGAGTCTTATTATCCTGGCGGCGTTAAGTATCAATATCGCCGGAACTTACTATCTTAATCAAATTTATGATTATGAATCGGACTTAATCAATAAGAAGCTGGGGTTTTTGCAGAGCGGAAAAATAACCCGGCGCGAAATGTTTATTGCGTATTTCATGTCGCTGGCAATTTCAACTGCCGCGGCCTTCGCAGTTAACGTGGAAACCGGGCTGGTTTTTCTTTTGATTTCGGTTCTGGGTCATCTTTATTCGTGTCCTCCCATGAGACTGAAAGATCGTCCGTTCTGGGGATTGTTTTCGAACAGCATCGCATACGGGTTGATGATACCGTTGACCTTTCCTGATTTTCCGCAATTGCTGAAGGGGAAGGGGGTGTATCTTCCGGTATACTTTTTCCTGGCGGTATCGGCGGCGTACCTGTTGACGATTATTCCTGACCGGGAGGGGGATATCAAATCGGGGAAGATCACCTTCGCGGCGATCCTGCCGGTGTTCTATGTCATGCTGATTGCGATGCTGATGTTGTACTTATCATTGATGTCGGCGCTCCGCATGGACCACTACCTGCTGGCGGTGATCAGCGCGGTATCGATAGTCCTGTTTTTGATCGCTATGGTGCATCGGAAATCGCAGATAATCCTGGCCGCCTGCAAGACTCCGATTTTGCTGACTTCGCTTCTGGCCGGGTATTACTACCCGGAATACCTGATATTTCTGCTTGCGATTGTGATTTTAACCCGTTTATATTATTATAAGAGGTTCGGGATAACCTACCCGAAGCTGAATTGAAATGACACGGATAGTCGTAATCATATTCATGGCCGTTTTGGCCGGTTGCACGGTGCATCCGAAATTCCGTCAGCAGCAGGAGGCGGCGGAGCAAGGCCGGAGTCACGAACAACTTCAAAAGACCGCCTACACCGGAATCTACGACGGGTCATCGACGACTTCGGAAAAACTCCGGTTGGGGGAGATAATACAGCAATACCTGGGAACACCGTACCAGGGGCAGTCGCAATACCGGGACGGAATGGATTGCAGTGCCTTTACGCACCGGGTTTATTATGAATTCGACCATACCGATTTGCCGAGAACGGCAAGGGAGCAGGCGGCGGCGGGGCCGAAGGTGAGGAGTTCCGACTTGCAGTACGGCGACCTGGTCTTTTTCAAGACCGATGGCCGGAGTATTTCCCATGTGGGGATTTACGTGGGATTCGATGAATTCGTCCATTCTTCGACTTCCCAAGGGGTAATTATATCCGATTTAAACGACAAATACTGGAAACGGCGGCTGGTCGGCGCGGTCAGAATTATCAAGTAAAATCAACTTCTTGATTCCCTTCGAATATATCAGCGTATAAATTGCGGTTATGAACGAAACGCTTCAGATAAAGCTGAAGAATCTTCCTGATAATCCCGGAGTCTATATATTTCGGGATAAGGCGGGGAAGATTGTCTACATCGGCAAGGCGAAGAACCTAAAAAACCGGGTCCGGTCGTATTTCAATAATTCGCGCAACGACGATCCCAAAACGATGCGCCTGGTGGCAGTCGCGCATGACCTGGAATTGATGGTGACCGATTCTGAAGTGGAAGCGCTGATTCTGGAAGCGAACCTGGTTCGGGAACACAAGCCGCGATACAATGTCGATCTGAAGGACGACAAGCATTTTCCCTATATAAAAGTGACGGTGAACGAACCGTTCCCGAGGGTGCTGGTGGTGCGGAGGCTGGAAAAGGACGGGGCGAAATATTTCGGTCCGTATGCCAGTTCCAAGGGAATGCGCCGGACGATTAATTTCCTGTGCCGGTTGTTTAAAATCAGGACCTGCAATTTAATTATTCCGCATCCGACGGGGAAGAAGCAGAAAGTCTGTTTGGATTATCATATCGGGCGGTGTTATGGGCCGTGCGAAGAATTTCAGACTGCAGAGGATTACCGTCAGGCGGTCGATGCGGTGCTGTTGTTTCTGATGGGGCGTTCCCAGACTTTAATCGACGGCCTGAAAGAAAAAATGCAGAAGCTATCCGAGGAGATGGAATTCGAGGAGGCGGCGGAGGTCCGGGATCAGATCGAGGCGCTGGAATCGGTGCGGCAGAAGCAGAAAGTGGATGTCGCGCAGTTGTTGAGCCGGGATATCGTGGCTTTCGCGCGCGAAGCGGGCGATACCGTGGCGGTAGTGTTTCAGGTAAGGGAAGGGGTACTGGTCGGGCGGCAGGATTTTCATCTGAAATCGGACGCGGATGAGGCGGACCAGGAAGTCCTTTATTCGTTCGTACGGCAGTACTATAACAATCAGCCGAATCTTCCGGATGAAATTTTTCTGCCGCTGAGATTGGAGGAGGAAGATTTGGTGTCGGAATGGCTGGCTAAAATCGGGGAGCGGAAGATAAAGATATTTACTCCGCAGATCGGGGAAAAAGTCCGGCTGGTGGAGATGGCGTCCAGCAACGCTCGTTTATTGCTGGATGAGTTATTGATACAAAAGGAAAAATTCCGCGAGAGGACTTCCAAAGCGGTACAGGCCTTGAAGGATGACCTGCATTTGGCGGAGTCACCATTGCGGATCGCGTGTGTTGATATTTCCAATACCGGGGAATCGGACGCAGTGGGGTCGCTGGTCTATTTTGAGAATGCCCGTCCAAAGAAGGGGGAGTATCGCCATTTCAAGATCAAGGAAGTGAAGGGGCAGGATGATTTCGCCATGATGCGGGAGGTAGTCGGGCGTTACTTTTTCCGGCTGAAAGAGGAGGCGAAGAAAGCTCCGGACCTGCTGGTGGTGGACGGAGGCAAGGGGCAGTTGATGTCGGTGGTAAGGGAAATAGGAGCGCTGGGATTTAAGGAGCAGAGTATTATCGGTCTGGCCAAACGGCTGGAGGAAATATATTTCCCCGGAAAAAAGGAACCGCTGACCCTGCCGAAGTCTTCTCCGGGGTTAGGTTTGTTGAAGACAATTAGGGATGAAGCGCATCGATTCGCAATAGAATATAATCGCAAGGTGAGGGGCAAGCGGACAATTAAGTCGGCTCTGGATAAACTGGAAGGGATAGGGCCGAAGAGGCGAGAGATTCTTCTCAAGCATTTCGGGTCAGTAAAGAAAATCCGGGAGGCGACGCTGGAGGAATTGTCGGCGGTGAAAGGGGTTCCCAAACCGGTGGCGGAGAAGGTCTACCGGGCATTTCATTAGTTCCCATTTTATGATTGAAAAGACGGCGATAATGTCGTTTAATAGCCATCATGCCTAAATCGGAAGATAAAGTCTATTCCGTAACCGCAATCACGCGGTTGATAAAATATACCCTCGAAGAGAGCTTTCCCTCGACCTGGGTGGAGGGAGAAGTGTCGAATTATATTCATCATACTTCGGGACATCGTTATTTAACGCTCAAGGATGACAATGCCTCTTTAAAGGTGACCCTGTGGCGGTCGGCGGGGCAGTATCTCAAGTTCGAGCCGGAAAACGGGATGAAAATCCGGGCGTTCGGGGATGTTTCGGTCTACGAAAAGCAGGGTCAATATCAGCTCAATGCCAAGCGGCTGGTGCCGGTAGGAGTCGGGGAACTGGAGGTTGCTTTCCGGCAGTTGTATGAGAAGCTATCCGGGGAGGGGCTGTTCGATGATTCCCGGAAAAAGCAGTTGCCGCCATATCCATTAAAAGTCGGAATAGTAACTTCTCCGACCGGCGCGGCGATTCGGGATATTATGCAGATTGCGGCGCGGCGGAATAATATAATTGAGATACTGATTTATCCGGCGCAGGTGCAGGGGAAGGGAGCGGAAATTACGATCGCGGCCGGAATCGAATATTTCAACGGCCGGGAAGATATCGATGTCATTATCACCGGGCGCGGGGGGGGATCGCTCGAGGATCTCTGGTCGTTCAACGAAGAAATCGTGGTCAGGGCGATAGCGGCTTCGCGGATTCCGGTGGTTTCAGCGGTGGGGCATGAAATCGATACCACATTATCGGACCTTGCCGCTGATCTGCGGGCGCCGACACCTTCGGCGGCGGCGGAACTGGTGTTCTGGTCGAAGGGGGAATTAGGGCGGAATATCAGGTCTTATTATCGGGAGATGAACCGGTCGCTGGGGATGATTTTCAGGGAGAGCCGGGAGACGTTGGAATATTTGATGGGACGACCGGTTTACAGGCGTCCGGAGGCACTGGTGTCGGAGAAAATGCAGCGGTTCGACGCGGCGGTCCGGTTGATGGAGGGGGCGGGAAAAAACATTTTGGAAAAGGCCCGGAATGATTTATCTTTATTTTTGTCGCGGCTGGAAGCTCTTTCGCCGCTGGCGGTTTTGCGGAGGGGGTATGCCGTGGTGCGAAAAAAAACGGATGGGATTACGATCGGGAGTGTAAAATATCTTAAGACCGGCGACGCGGTGACCCTCGATTTTGCGGATGGTTCGGCCGGTGCGGAAATTAACGGGATAAATCCAAAAGAGCAGGAAAAATGACCCCTTCGGAGAAGAAATTCAAAGACTTCGAATCGGCCCTGAAGCGGCTGGAAGAGATAACGGAGAAGCTGGAATCGGGCGAGACCATGCTGGAGGAATCGATTCAGCTGTATACCGAGGGGGTGGAAATTGCCGGGGTTTGTTCGCAGAAATTGACCGAGGCGGAAAAGAAGGTCAAGATTCTGAAAGAGAAGAATCAGAAGCTGGTGGAGGAGTTTTTCGATTCGGAGGGAATCGAGGAGGAAGCAGATGACCAGTGAGACGGGGGTACTGGATATTTCCTACCTCAAGGCTCGAAGAAAAGAAATCGATATCTTGCTCGACAAATATCTTCCGCCGGTAGAGAAATACCCCCACCGACTGCATGAGGCGATGCGTTACTCGGTAATGGCGGGGGGAAAACGGATTCGGCCGATTCTCGCCATGACGGCGTATGAAGCATGCGGAGGGAAAAATCCCGATCTTATCAATCCCGCTTCCTGCGCTCTTGAAATCGTTCATACCTATTCTCTAATACATGATGATCTTCCCTGCATGGACGATGACGACCTGCGGCGGGGAATGCCAACCCTGCACAAGAAATTCGACGAAGCGACCGCGGTACTGGCCGGGGATGCTTTGCATGTGCTGGCTTTTCAGCTGGCGGCAGAATCGGGTTCGATTGAAGTAGTAAAGGAGTTTTCTCAGGCGATCGGGACCAATGGTATGCTGGGGGGGCAGATGGCCGATGTTGAAGCGGAAGGGAAAGTAATCGATCTTGAAAAAATACAGTATATCCATGCGCATAAGACCGGGGCATTATTGCGGGCATCGGTGCGAATCGGAGGAATCCTGGCCGGGGTAAGTAAGGCCGAACTGGGCAAAATTAGTTTGTACGGTGAACGGATCGGGCTGGCGTTCCAGATCATCGACGATATCCTCGATATCGAAGGGGAACAGGAAAAGCTGGGGAAGCAGGTAGGGTCCGACTGCCGGAATCAAAAGGCGACTTATCCGGGGGTGGTTGGAATTGAAAAAGCCCGGACCGAGGCGCACCAGTTGATAGATGAAGCTATCGATGTCAGCCGCAGTCTGAACGGCAACGGGGAAAAATTCATCTTGATTGCACGATATATCGGTCAGAGGGACAGGTAGCAATGGGGATACTGGAGCGAATCGATAAATCATCGGACCTCAAGGGCCTTTCGTTCGAGGAGATGTCCGAGCTGGCGGGGGAGATCCGGCAGGAGATTATATCGGTCGTATCGCAAAACGGGGGGCATTTATCTTCGAACCTGGGAGCGGTGGAACTCACCCTGGCGCTGCACTATTGCCTCGATATTCCGACCGACCAGCTGGTGTGGGATGTCGGTCATCAGAGTTACACACATAAGATAATTACCGGAAGAAGAGAGCAATTCAAGAAAATCCGTAAAGCCGAAGGATTGTCGGGATTCCCGAAACGTGCCGAATCTGATGCGGACCCGTTCGGAGCGGGGCATGCCTCGACCTCCATTTCGGCTGCCCTGGGACTGGCCACGGCCCGGGATATTAAGGGATTGCACCATAAAGTGGTTGCGGTAATCGGCGACGGAGCTTTAACCGGCGGATTATCGTACGAGGGATTGAACAACGCCGGGGCTTCGAAGCGGGATATGATCGTCATCCTGAACGACAACAATATGTCGATATCGAAGAACGTCGGGGCGTTGTCGAAACATTTGACCGGGATACTGGTCGATCCGCGGTACAACCGGCTGCGTAATGAAATCTGGGAGTTGACCGGCCGATTCAAGCGGCGGGACAAAATCCGCAAATGGGCATCACACCTCGAAGATTCCTTGAAGAGCTTTATCGTCCCGGGATTTTTCTTCGACCGTTTGGGGTTCCGGTATTTCGGTCCGATCGACGGTCACGATTTAGCGCTTTTGGTAAAGACGATCGATCAAATAAAGAATTTGAGCGGGCCGAGGCTGCTGCATGTTTTGACCACCAAAGGCAAGGGGTATCCTCCGGCCGAGGCCGACGCCACCAAATATCACGGAATCGGGTCGTTCGATAAGCTCACCGGGAGGACCCGCGGTGAGCAGGGGAGGCCGTCGTACACCGATGTCTTCGGTGAAAGCATGATGATGCTGGCCGCGAAGCATAAGGAGATCGTGGTGATAACGGCGGCCATGACAAGCGGAACGGGATTGGGAAAATTCGCGGAGAAGTATCCGGACAGGTTGCACGATGTCGGAATCGCCGAAGGGCATGGGGTGTGCTTCGCGGCGGGATTGGCTGCCGGCGGGATGAAGCCGTTCGTGGCGATCTATTCGACTTTTCTGCAAAGAGCGTACGATCAGATTATACATGACATCGCTTTGCAGAAACTCCCGGTGGTATTCTGCATCGACCGGGCGGGGATTGTCGGGGAGGACGGCCCAACGCATCATGGGGCCTTCGATATATCATATCTGACGGCTGTTCCGAATCTCACGTTGATGGCTCCGGCGGATAGCGCGGAGTTCAAGGCAATGCTGGATTATGTTGCGAAAGAGAGTCTCGATGGTCCGGTGGCCATACGTTATCCGAGGGCCTCGGTGCCTTTGGTGCATAACGGTCATCACGCGGGATTCGAATGGGGAAAATGGGAAGAGATTTATTCTTCCGGGACAACCGCTTTGATTGCTTGCGGCGCAATGGTTGAGACGGCCTTGATGGCTCGAGAGGTACTGCATAGAAGATTGGACGTTGCCGTAATCAATGCGCGGTTTATAAAACCGGTCGATGAAGCGATGCTGGAACGGTGCATGGCGCAATATGAGAATATTATCGTACTGGAAGAAAACGGTCCGACGGGCGGACTGGGGCAGGCGGTCGGGACTTATCTCCAGAAGATGCAATACGGCGGCGGATTCCTCAATATCGGCATCCCGGATCGGTTTGTACCTCAGGGAACGAGGATGGAATTGCTGAAAAGTATCGGGCTGAATGCCGAAGCGATCGCGGAACAGGTGGTCCTGCTGGAAGGGGAACACCGGATACTGCATAAAGAGCTGGGGAAGAATATCAGAAGCGGGTTGGGAACGGAATAAATTCGGATTATTGCTTAGGGATAACCACCCCCCAGCCCCCTCCTTAGTAAGGAGGGGGAGCAGAAAAAGCCGGAGGCTTTTAACAGGGATATAACGGATGACTGAGACGTCGTCTCAAAATCCCGTCGAAACCGCCCTTCGAGGCTCAGGATCTGCGACAAGTTTTCGGACTACCGGGGAGTAGATGAAGAAAATAAAGAGCGGGTTTGGGTTGGAGTAGGAAATTTGTCGGGTTTCTCACTCGTTCCGTAAACGGAATTCGTTCGGAACCCGACCTACATTTAAGATTAATTTTCTGGGATAATCGATGAAATTCGGAGTGGTGGCAAATTTCGGAAGACCGGCGGCAATCGAAGCGGTCAACCTGATTTATGACTGGTGCAAAAAAAACGGGCATGAATCGTTTCTATGTACCAAGGTATATAAAGAAGTCCCGGGAAATATCGGGGATATAGGCCGGGAAGAGGGATGCCAAAAAGCGGATGTTTTGATTTCGCTTGGCGGTGACGGGACGATTCTGGCGACGGCGCGGTCGCTGGAAGGTTCCGAGGTGCCGATACTTGGGATAAATTTAGGATCGCTGGGATTCCTGACGCAGTTGACTCCTGACCAGCTGGAGAAAGCTCTTTCAAGGGTCATCGACGGTAAGTACAGCCTTGAGGATCGGATGGTGCTTCGGGCGGATATTATCGACGGGAGCGGGCTGCCGTTCGCGTTCGCATTGAACGAGATCGTGATCGACCGGGGGAGTGTCAGCCGGGTCATAAACTTAAGTCTGTATGCCGATGAGGAATATATCAGTTCGTACACCGCCGACGGAATGATCATTGCAACCCCGACCGGGTCCACGGCTTATTCGCTGGCGGTTGGCGGGCCGATTCTGACTCCGAAGATGAATGCCATCGTAGTATCGCCGATTTCTCCGTTTTCGCTAACCAGTCGTCCGCTGGTATTCCCCAAGGATACGGCGCTGGAGATACGGATTCGATCAGAGCATGGCACGGCCAACCTGACCGTTGACGGGCAGGTGGCGACAGAATTTTCGGCGCACGGGACGGTGCGAATCAGGAAAGCGGATCATTGTGTCAAGTTCATCACGTTCGAGGAGAGCTCCTTTTTCAGCATTCTTCGTCAGAAACTGCACTGGGGCAAACAGCCGGTAGTGGATTTCAAGAAGGCGGACTTTTTCAGGAAGAAGTAGGGGGGAGGAGGAAAACTTTTACCCCAGTGTCCGATAGCGGGAGTAACTCAGTTGGCTAGAGTCATCCCGCCAAGGGCGGGATTGGTCGCAGGTTCGAGTCCTTCAAAAAGCAAAAATCCACTTGCTCCGAAATCCTACATTATATATATTCGGATTTCCCATAAGCGGGAGTAACTCAGTTGGCTAGAGTCACAGCCTTCCAAGCTGTTGGTCGCGGGTTCGAGTCCCGTCTCCCGCTTTAATTTCCCGGATTTTTCTTTGCCGGGTGAACTTTTTTGAAGATTTTTTGTTACTTCTGCCGGATGGCAGTGTTAAGACTGTATAATGATTGAGCACTGGGCTCAAGTCTTTCCGGGGCATGCCGATAACTTGACGGATATACCGGAGGGGCAATAATGGGCGCGGGACGATATTAGATTCCAGATCGAAACATTTCAGGGGTTTAAACAGCAAAATATCGCTTGACAAGGTTATTGCGCCTGCTATATTTAGGGCTCGCTTCGAGGGCGAGCTGCGCCTTTTTTTGTGGCTGGAAAAATATGGTAAGCCCAAGTAGCTCAGTTGGTAGAGCACATCCTTGGTAAGGATGAGGTCACCGGTTCAATCCCGGTCTTGGGCTGTTAAAATACTTTTTGGAGGAACGTCATGGCGAAGGAGAAATTTGTCAGGACGAAACCGCATGTTAATGTGGGGACGATAGGTCACGTCGATCACGGGAAGACGACTTTGACGGCGGCGATGACGATGATCTTGTCACGGAAGGGCT
>JBFZFV010000023.1:0-39626 GCA_041306185.1 Candidatus Zixiibacteriota bacterium | reverse complement strand
GGCTGAAATGATCGATGACGTTGGTTATACCTATCAACGATTTATTCGCCTCGGCCGTAATCAACAACCGATTATAACGCGAGTCAATTACTTTCCATGCGAAACCGAAGGCCGCGTTTCTCGGGAGAGGATCTGATTGCGCCACATCGATGTAAGATATATCCGGCCCGAAATTGGTCACGGCCATACCGAGGGTGAATCCGTTTCCGAGCTTATACAACATTCCGGCATCAAGCGCTATCCCCCACGAAGTCCCGCTCCCCTTTTCTTGTCCGGCACCCTGGTCGGAAAGATGCGAATAGATGAGCTTCGCCGACAATCCGCCGCTCAGTGACGACGTTAAAGGCGTCCCATAAGACAATGTGATAGCTGCATCGAAAGCCGAAAATTCGCCGAGAGGATTTCCCAACGGGTCGGTCCTCTGGATATTTCCGTATGACAGGAAAGTGATATTTCCGCCGACCGTCCCCCATCCGCGAATATTAAAAACACCAGACAGGAATTCATAATAAATGTCATCCGCCAGCTGCGGCAGCCAGTTGACATGCATCAGTGACAGCTCGCCGCGTGCCCCCCCTTTGAACTGGGATTCATCCGCAGTCAAAAACCAATCGCCGCCGTCGATTTCCTCGACAGCATAGGTTGCCTCATGTCCGAGTCCTTTTTCGCTGTAACGCTCCCATTTCTCATTGTCGACATTGAACATGATCGACCCTTCGTCGGTCGCGAAATATATCTTTTGGGGAGTCACCTTAATATCGTTTATCTTCGCGCCGGCCGGATTGGCATATATCATGATTACCCGCCCGGAATCGAGCATATTGCTTTCAAGCTGGTGCATCGCCTGAATCTTCTCGACCAGTTTCGCCGCCTGGTCCTTTTTGCCGTCGGTCGCCTCCAGAGCGAATTCCGAGAGCGACTGATTCCTGGGAACCGTGTATTCCCGATAACCGAACCTGTTCCAGCGGCGCCCGTCGAAACGGAACAGACCGGTGGTTGTTCCGACCCAGAGATTCTTTTTCATATCAACCGCCATGTCGGTTATCTCATAAGGGAACCCGACTGAGAACGGGACTTTGATAATCTGTCCCACTTCCGCGGAAGTATCCCCGGCCGCGATCATCGCCTTCTGTTCCGCCTCCTTCTGAGACAGCTTGAACGCCTCGATGATCCCGATGGAATCGGCCAGCCTCTTCAAATCGTCGGTCGATTCGACCAGGAAGACGTCTCCTGTTTCGAGCATGGCCAGTGAATCCTTGAGAACATTAATGGCATCGATCATGCCGATCGAATCCACCAGCGCCATTATCTCCTGCTGCACTTCCGGCGAATCCAGTTCGGTCAGATTCGATTTCTGTCTGTTCAGCTCATCGAACTTCTGCCGGAATGAATCCTCTTCTTCGGCCGTCCCGGCAATTTTCATATTATTGTAAATATGATGGATGGTATCATCGAGGACATCGCGGTAGACATAATAGTCCTTCCACACTTTTCCGTCATACTTGTAAAACTGCCCGTCGACCACGGCCCAGGCTTCCAGCGGCCCGGCCGCGGCGATAGCCTGTACATGCCCCATCGGAATTCCCCGGTCTTCGGCCTGAATCGAAAAATTGCCCAGATCGAATATGACTACTCCCCGGTCCGTTCCGAGGTATGCCATATTGCGCATGGGCGCGATATGTTCCACCCGTCCGCCCGGGAACCCCTCCGCGGTCGTGAATCGCTGCCATTTGCTGTTCTTCAGGTAATAGCGGTAAAAGCCCCCGTCGGTCCCGACACAGACATACTTGTCCTGAGCCTCGATATCGAGGACCTCGCCGTCGAAGTTGATCTCGAAAGGTATGGTGATGGTTTCGTTGTTGAAGCGGAGCGTCGCTTTCTCGACCGCGAATAAAATCCGATCGATTTCCGAGGATGACAGGTTCGAATCCTTGAATGCCTTTTCGAAATTATCGCGCGCATTCTCAAAACGATCCCAGTCCACGCGGCAGAGATCGAATGATCTCGCAAGAGCGACCAAAGCGTTATCCATCTCGTCGCGCCGTTCATTTTCCTTGGGAATCGCCGCCAGGACATTCTCTGCAAGCGTGTCGATGTCGTAACGCGATTTAGTATTATTATGATCGGCCACGATCTTCACCAGGCTGTCCACCTTCGCGGCATCTTCTTCCGCGGTCAACCCGGTATACTCTTTGACGATGTCATACAGCGAACGGTCCCGGGAACCTTCATAAAGATCCCCCTTCTCCCAGCGGTCGTCGCTGAATCTTACCAGCTTTCCTTCGGGAGTAATCGCCCACAAATCGTATTTTTTGTAATCTTCGCCCGTACCCTCCGCCTTAATCAGAACCGCGTCCCTCAGCGGACGGTACTCGTCCGGGATTTTCACTTCGAACCATTTGCTGGCCAGAGGATAGGTCCCCAATCCGGCCGGATTCCAGTGCGTGGTCGTGGCGTCGTCGGCCACCGCCACGAAAGCCTCGCCCATACCGGCGGCGCGAGCCCCGGCGGCAATCCGCAAAAACAGAACCGCGGCGTTGGAAACCTGAGCATAACTGTCCGCGCTCAGGGCTACCGTGAGGGTTAAGATCATCAGAATGAGGAGTAGCTTGCGCATCAATAACCTCCAAAACGAATCAATTAAGTACAATTATTTTTCCGAATGATTCCACCGCCTCGGAATTGTCTTCCGCTACGGCGGTTAATTTATAAATATAGACACCGGTCGCCACCCGATCCAGATCGGCGTCGCGTCCATCCCAGGTAAAAAATTCGTTGTATCCCGATGGAACTCCCCCCGTCCGAAACTCCTTTATCCGGCGGCCGGACAGGGTGAATAACTCCAGCTTCACGGAGCTTGCCGACGACGACAGCGAAAACGAAAAAGTCGTCCGTTCCGACATCGGGTTGGGATAATTCATCAGGTCGAACACCAGCATCTGCTGCCCTTCGATTATCTCGGCGTCGAATTCCGCCACCGAAGAATTATTGGCATTATCCCAGGCCTTAATTTTAAAACTGTGTATCCCCGGCTGCAAATCTCCGATGTTATAATCGATGGTGCCGATGGTATAACTCCCCTCTTCGTATTCGAATTCATCGGTCAGATTCAGCGTCTTGTCGACGGCATCGTCGATTATCAGCGTTATGCCGTGCCCCAGACTTCCCGTTAGATTCACTCCCGAGGAATCGATTATGGTCAAATTGAGAGTCTCTCCGACCGAAATCCTGTCTCCGGAGATGAACGAAGCATTCCCGCCGAAAGTGAAGTGTATCTCCGGACCTTCTATGTCCGTAATATTACCGATTTCGAGCCGCACCGGGATGGAATCAGCCAGCCCCAGCGCATCGAATTCCGCCGAGGAGGCATATCCCGTAATCCTTGCTGTATTGCCGCCATACCCGATATCGAGCGGAGCGATAAAGGATAAATCGAAATCCCCTCCCGTTACCGGCACATTCCCCCGGTAAATCACGGGTCCGTCGAGCGCGTAATTTACGGTCATGATGGAATCACCGAACTCATTGATTACCTTGTAGCTCTTTTCGCGATCCGAATCGTACACGAACACCTGCAGGCTGCCGTCGAAATCGACTTTCGTGTCGGTCCCCTTAATCACGATCTCGCCGGCAACATGATGCGCTCCCAGCGCAATCAGGCTGTCCGGCTTTTCGGTAATTTTTACCTCGTGCTTCGGCACCTGCAGCTTTACGAAGGGATCTCCGAAATATGCGTAGTTTCGGTCGTTGCGAATCGTCTGCGGATCCCCGCCGGAATACTGCCTTAGTATCTTTGCGGCGAAAAACGTCTGGCAGATGGAAAGGCTGTCGGATCCGAATAGTACGTCGAACACCACTTTATTGAAAGCGCTGTTATCTGAAGAATAAACCAGCCTCGTTGCCGAAATCACCCCGATCGCTCCTCCGCCGGAAAAACTGAGCAGGTCTTCGGCCATACCTTCCCGCGTCGGATCGTCGAAAAATCCTATCGAACAGGAAAAGGTCGAAACCAGCGGAAGCTTGTCGCTATTGTGCAGCAGCGGTAAATCGGTATTCCGGTTAAACACGTGCTCGTGCGCCCAGGTATCGGGATTGCCGTGTCCGACATAATTTATCAAAAGCGTTCCCTGATTGATTGCATGCACTATTTCATCGTTCACGGTCGGCTTTTCGCGATTGGAATCGAAGGGATAGTCCCACAAATAAATCTTTTGACGCCGGAAAGACGCCGGAAGTCTCGGAGGTTCCTGCAATTCCTCGGTCTGTGAGGTGTGGAACCACTCCGTATCGAATGCCCCGAATTCATCGTCGGCAACCAGTGTGACCGTTGTCCGCCACGGACCGAATCCGGTCGACGATTCATACGACTCCACCTTGTCCATAATATTGCGGATTTCCGACACCGTCTTGGCCGGCCACCGCGCGATCATCATATCGTATCCCCGATCCCCCGGATAAGTCGTATCGCTGTCAAGCAGCCCATACTCCCCGAAATAGACATAGTTGTCGTCGGATGACGAAGAGTCGAGCGAATGTATGTACGGTGGGATGTGATTCACCGTCGCAGTATTGAGATTATTCTCGAAATCGAACGTCCCGTCCCCTACCAGCAATACTGCCGCCGGGGCCGAAGCCGGCGCGTTATCATAGGCGTACTTCAGAAAATCCCGAACCGCCACCGGATCGTACAATCCATATGAAAAGTTATATAGAATCTGATTGAATGATACCAACGATATATCGACATTGGAAAGCTCCTCGCGGTAAGTCTCATAATCCGACAGGGGTGATATTAACTCGTCGGGAGCGATAATATACAAATCGGTCTGCGCCAGGCTGCCCCGGATATCGGTAACATTTGTTCTTACTAAATTATCAGGGACGGCAATCGTCGTCGGCGACACCAAGTAAAAACGATTCGGGCCGATTCCATTAAATTCTTTCCCGAATCTTAATTCTCCCTGACTTATTACTCCGCCGGAAATACTTATCGGATTTTCGGCATCGCTTAAATCGAAAATCATCGGAGCCGTATCGAAATCCCCCGCCGGTGCCACCACGAAATCGGCCCGCCCCGAAAAACCATCAACCCGGAAATCAATTTTATTATTATCGGGGATCAAATTCCCCATGTACGAAACTTCCAGGTAATCGACATAGGTCGGAAGCGATGTCCCCTCATCCAAAAGCACGTAGAAATTATTCCAGCCCGGCGTGAGATTGTCGCTTTCGAAAGTATAAATACTCCGGTTCACCGAGATACGGCTTTCCGATTGATTATTCACCTGGATTACGACGTTAAAGCCGCTTTTGGCCCGAAGCCAAATATCGGCGATCTCGCCGGAAATCGCTTGCGGCAGCCATTCCCGAATCAAAAGCCGGCTGTCGTCCGACCAGTACCAGTTATAGTAATCGAAAACTCGTCCGTCGCTCCCCACATACAATTCATTGTTCTGGTGCGCCCTTGCCTGAAACCGCCCCGTCACTATCGTCGTATCGGGCGAAGAAACCGGCGCCCCGTTGATTGTCGTCATGCGGTTTGGCAGATTCGCAAAATCCCCCGTCATCGTCAGCCAGTACGTATTCAAATCGGTAAAATGATTTTCAAGATATTCCGGGATGGAATCTAAAGGATACCGCCAGCGATCGGCCCCCTCCGCGAAAAACAGAATACTGTCGGCGATCCCGAATTGCCCGTCGCCGCCGTCACGTATCATAACGGCTATTTCCCGAAATTCCGGAGCCTCCTGACCGTTTTCTTCCGGAAGCGGCATTCCTCCGCCGTAAAAAAGGCGAATGGAACTGGAATTGAGATTAGTCAGACTTATTCCCGCCTCCTGCATGACATTTCCGGTGATGGCCGTCAATCCTTCCAGAGATGTAATGACTCTGTACCATTCCGACGATTGCGTAAAAGCTGAAATCGCAGTCTTGGCGGCAATTGCCCTTTTCTCCACCGGCCAGTTCACGGCCCGATCGTAGTTCAATAGAGTGTACTTAAGAATGGGATCGAATACTTTACTTGCTTCGGAAATTTCGACATTAAATGTCCCGTCCTGACTCTGCCCTGCAAAATCTACCCACACCTCGATACGCCCGTACGGTGTGCTCCCGGTATACGGGTAAAGCATGATCGATGCCGTCTTTCGTCCCCTAATCGTTTTTACGTCATGAATCACCGCGAAGGAACCACCGAACGGCTCGACCGGGAAATTGCCCCCTATCGCTTCCAGCGGCTCGCTCCCGGTTGCCCGCGTGATTATCGGTTCGGCTCCCGAAGGAACCCCGATCACTACCTGGTAACCCAAATAGTATGAACTGTTTCGATCCGAGACATGATGCAAAATCCGTGAAGGATCCTCGATCTTCAGGACAAAGTGCATCCCGCGATTATCCGACGAAAGGACTTCGATCTGATCGTAAAGTTCGGAAGATTGAACGATACAGGGGAAGATCAGGAGAAGCAGAGCTATGTAAGCCTTTTTGGGCATCAACCGGGTTTTTCCTTACAACCCGGCCCTTTGTACCCGGCCGTCTCAGCAGCCGAATAGACAGTTAAGGGCCGTCATTTCAATCAAACAAATTAATTAGCCTTTAACCGTTTATTCGATATCTGCTCCTTCTACTTTAATCTTAAACTGCCCGAAATATATTGAGTTCCAACAAATTGTCAAGTTTTGCTACACCTGTTTCCCATGAATCCAGCGTTCAATTTACGCAAAATTTCCGCCGTAATTCCAGTTAATTTAACGTTAAGAATTATGATGTTGCCCGATAACGACTTACACCACACCGAAGATCCTCCTTGAAAACCGAGTCTTCACGAAAATCCGCAAAAATATTCATATTTTCGGCGAAATCAATCCGTCCCGAATCCCCGAAAAACCCTATTTTACCGCCATTTGGGCCGCCTCGACTTCTTTCATCTCGGCCGTAAAATGCCGCAACAGGGTCGCCTGACGGGTTATCTGATACCCTTTCAGGCTCTCCTTCCGCTTCGCGATCCGCCTTACGCAATCCGCGACATAATCGAGATGACTGCCGGTATACACCCTCCGAGGTACCGCCAGGCGGACCAGTTCACGAACCGCCGATATCTTTTCCCCCGTGACCGGATCGTACCCGCCGAACATCAACGACCCTATCTCGACTACCCTGATTCCCCCTTCTCGGTACAGCTCCACTGTCAGAGACTGACCCGGAAATTGATCGTGGGGGATATGCGGAAGCATCTTTCCTGCATCGATAAACACCGCGTGTCCGCCGGTCGGCTTGATGATCGGAGCTCCCGCCTCCTCCAGAATCCTCCCAAAATATTCTATCTGCCCAATTCTGTATGATAAGTAATCTTCACTCAATACTTCCCGCAGACCGGCCGCCACGGCGTCGATATCCCGGCCGGACATTCCTCCGTACGTCGGGAATCCCTCAATAACTATCAGAAGCTCGGTCGCCTTGCGGGCCAGATCCTCATCGTTGAGGGCCATGAATCCCCCCATGTTGGCCAGCCCATCCTTTTTGGCCGACATCAGCGCCCCGTCGGAGTACGAAAACATTTCCTGGGCGATTTCCTTGATACTTTTTCGTTCGTACCCCGGTTCGTACTTTTTGATGAACCAGGCATTCTCGGCGAATCGGGCACAATCGAAGAAAAACGGTATCCCGTAATTATGACAGATTTTCGAAGCCTCGCGGATATTCGACATC
Source organism: Candidatus Zixiibacteriota bacterium (assembly GCA_041306185.1). Taxonomy (GTDB): domain Bacteria; phylum Zixibacteria; class MSB-5A5; order GN15; family PGXB01; genus JBFZFV01. The sequence continues at coordinate 31,919 of JBFZFV010000023.1, read as the reverse complement.
GATACCGCCTGGCCCCCGACCGAATTGTTGGTCACCGTCATGAACACTACCGGAATCTTATTGGCCCCTTTTTCATTAATGACTTCTTCCAGCCGGTGGGTATCCATATTTCCTTTGAAGGGAATTTCGTCGTCGCTGGCCGCCTCGGGACAGGGAAGATTCATGGCTATCCCCTGCTTATGCTGAACATTCGCTCCGGTGGTATCGAAATGCGTATTGTTCGGGACAATATCCCCTTTCTTGAGCATCACCGAAAAGAGGACATTCTCCGCCACCCGCCCCTGGTGGGTCGGGATGATTATTTTCTTTCCCGTGATTTCCTTGACGATTTCCTCGAACCGATAAAACGAGCGCGCCCCGGCGTACGATTCATCCCCCAGCATCAATGCCGCCCATTGCGCCGCCGACATCGCCCCGGTCCCGGAATCGGTCAGCAAATCGATATATATTTCTTCCGCTTTTATCTTGAATATATTGTAGTGAGCCCTCCTCAGGACCTCTTCCCGCTTTTCACGGGGCAGCAACTGAATCGGCTCGATCGATTTTATCCGAAACGGCTCTTCCGGATGTCTGTATTCTTTCACGATGCCTCCCGGCTTTCTTGATAATTCACAGTCATCAATATATAAGCTCTCAGGCTTTTTCCAAGGCAAATTCCGGGCGGATCGAACCGGTTAAAATCCCCCGGAAATTCTTGACTTCGGACTTATAAAAGTCAGTCAGGTGTTCCGCTTTCAACGGATCCTTGACCAGGCCCAGCTGCTTTAATACTTCCACACAAACCGGATAAAGCGCCCGCTGGTTGCCGTCATGGATCTTCACCGCTATCCCGATTCCTTCTTTCCTAAACGCCATCCCCTGTATCGATTCCGCCCCGATTTTGCAAACCACATTCCCCGGAAAGCTGTTCATTAAAGCCAGATCGAACCGCCCCTCCCCCGAAACCATCTCCGGAAACTCCATCATGGCATCCCGTATCCGGGCCAGCGCCTCCGAATGCTTTTTGTCCCGCCCCTGAGCCAGTGCCAGACGCAGGAAAGCCTTCGCGGTATGGATTAGCGGAAGGCCAAAGTTCGGAGCCGAACAGCCGTCTACCGCAATTTCCATCTTTTCCTCCGGATATCCGTAGATTTCCGCCACCCGGTTTAAGACCATCTTCTGGACCTTTCCCTTAGGATTGAGGTACTCTTCGACATCCTCTTTCAGGAATTTCGCCAGGGCCAGAAACCCGGAATGTTTCCCCGAGCAATTATGCCGCAACGGGTCTTTATCCTCACCAGCCTGAGGGAAAAGACCCTTCATGGTCATAAAAATTGGGACATGACAACCGCATTTCAGGTTTTCCGCGTTGTTCCCCGCCGCTTCCAAATTGGCCATGACCGTCTCCCGGTGATGGTCGCTTCCGATATGTGACCCGCACATTACCGATAACTGCTTTTGGGTGAACCCGAAATGATCGGCCGCTCCCGTTTCTACCAGAGGAATCAACTGGAACGGTTTCGACGACGACCTCACAAACGTGAAAAATTCCGGATCGCCGTAATAATGTGTCAGCTTTCCCTCTCTATTGATCACCGCCAACGAACCGGAATGAACCGATTCCTCGCGATTGCCGCGATATACTCTGGCAACGATATCTGCCATTTTAATCCTCGTTATCATGGCCGGATAGTTCCGGCGCCAAAAAGGCGCGATACCGCCCGGCCGCGTTATTTCTCACAAAAACCGGTGAAATATAGCGATTTATGAAGAATTGTAAATAATTTTCGCGGTTGGTCAATTTCCGTTTGACAATACCCAATAAAATTGTATATATGCCGACAAAGATGAATATAAACGGTTATAGGTTGATTCCTGGCACCGTGATAACGTGTAAATTAATCAGGAGGATTCAGGATGAAGGTCAAAATTGACCACGATCTTTGCAGCGGCGACGCTATTTGCGCCGACATCTGCCCGGAAGTCTTCGAAATGAACGACGACGACAAGGCCGTTGTGACCGTCGATGAAGTCCCGGAAGAACACCAGGATGCCGTCCGTGAAGCTGCCGAAAGCTGCCCCGAAGGCTGCATTATTGTCGAAGAATAATTCCAGTCGATATTGAATAGAAAACCGGAGCCGTTACGACCCCGGTTTTTTTATTTCTGTTCTTCCAGAGCAACTTCCGCCGCCCTCAATAACAATTGCGGATGAATCCGTTCCTTATAATTCGGATCGATATATTCGAATTTTATCGTCCCATCCATCCCCACCAGAAACGCCGCCGGAACCGGCAGGATATGATGCTTCTCCCCCGAAGCCTCCTCGAGGTCGATTCCGAAACCGATATACTTTTGATTCAATTCGTCGTCAACGCGATAAGCCAGTCCCAGAGCTTTCGCCAAGGCGGCATCGCTGTCGGACAATAACCGGTATTTCACATCCTTGATTTTCGGCCCGGCTTTGAGTTTTTCGGGGCGATCCGGGCTGATGGCGATAATTTGATATCCCAGCGACACCAGGGTATCTTCGATCTCCTGCAGCTGACCCAGCTGCGCATTGCAATACGGTCACCAGGAACCGCGATAGATAATTAAAACCGCAGGCTGTTTCGCCAGGGCATCCCGGAGGACAAACGGCTTCCCGTCGATATCGTGCAGGGTAACATCGGGAATCGGCACTCCCAGCTTAATCGGGCAGATATCGTTCGCCGACGCCGCTACCTCGCCGCTATCCCCGGCCATTGATATCGGTGCCGCGAGCGTGACCACCAGGAACAGCAGGAATCTTATCTTTCTCATTGGACCTCCTTGTTCACACCTGTAGATGTAAAGGCATTGAATTGATTTCTCTAAAACAAGGTTCGGCAGATATTGTTCCGCCGCCTGAAGGGGTATTCCGGCAGGGCGTTTTGGAAGATATATCGTCATAAGTTCATGTCTCCCTGTATAGTGCCATGAAATGGGTTTGTTTTTCATAATTGCGTGTGCGTTTCGGGGAGGTTTTCGGATTGGTCTGATGGAGAGGAAGTCGGGGGAATATTGAATACCACCCCCTAACCCCCTCCTTATAAAGGAGGGGGAATGATGAAACCCGGAGGGTTTCGGTCTGGCAGAAGAATAGCAGCAACCGGAAGTTGTGGCGGATGTTCCGGGTAGTTCGTGGATTGCAGATATATGCGGTCCCGCCGTGACGGGATTGCATCAGCCGGTACTCCACAAATCGTTGCCAAAACCCCTTAACGCCACCTTTTCCAATCCCGCGTGACAACAAAGACCGAACCATCAAACGCTCCTCTTTCTACATAAGGTGAGCGTTGAATTTTCACCACTGATGTTGTATTGAAATTGCGAGGGGGGAAAAGAGATGTTTGGCCTTAGAGTACTTCCAACTGCAGGCAAAAACGAACTGCCTTAGACAGCCTTATAAAGGAGGGGGAATGATGAAACCCGGAGGGTTTCGGTCTGGCAGAAGAATAGCAGCAACCGGAAGTCCTGGCGGATGTTCCGGGTAGTTCGTGGATTGCAGATGGATGCGGTCCCGCCGTGACGGGGTTGCATCTGCCCGTACTCCACAAATCGTTGCCAAATCCCCTTAACGCCACCTTTTCCCTTCCCGCGCGATAACAAAGACCGAACCATAAAACGCTCCTTTTTCTACATAAGGGGAGCGTTGAATTTTCACCACTGATGCTGTATTGAAATTGCGAGAGGAAGGAAAGAATAAATTGCGTTAGAAAACCATTGTGCAATGGCCAAAAGGAATTGCTTTAGACAGCTTTAAACACCCTAAAAGGGTGTTACCTGTCTTGCGCAGACCGGAAGCGTCAGGTCACCGCTCGCAAAGCCTCGCTAAGGACCTGACGCAACTGACAGAGAGTCGGTTGTCGGGTATCTCTCTCGTTCCGCAAGACGGAACTCGTTCGGAACCGCGACTTAAGAAAATCCCGTCAAAACCACGGGGGTTTTGACCTACAGAAAAAGCTTGTCGAAACCGTAAAGGTCTCGACCAACCGTTCTGCTTTGGAAGGGGCTGGGGGGCGGTATTCGCCATTATGGATTCTCTGAATTATCGCCGCTTTGAATTTCCTTGTACAATCTCGTCAAGGGATTTCCTGCGGACCGTATTTCCAGGTCCAGGAAATACCCGAAAGGGGTCATTTGTGTCGTATAGCCCGCGGTTTCTAAGCGTTCTTTAGCGCCAAGGAAGATCTGGTTCGTTTTCTCGGGATCGGCTTTACTTTCAGATAGGTGCGTGAAAGAGTGCAGTAAGACGGATTCGGTTTCGTTTTTGCGGGCCGCCCACTTAATGTTTTTAACCAGTTTAGTTTCGACATACGAGAGATTTTCAGCATCCTTCTCTTCTATATGTATAAACGCTACTAAGACATTTTCAACTACTTTTTTTTCGTCGATTTCCGGCACCGTGTCCAGGGTCCGCATCGAAGTCCGGTACCCGAACGACTCGCAATATATCATCAGCAAACGCAATATTCTTCTCCTGAATTACCGTTCTCGTATAAGAAAAACCGATCGTTTTCCAGTCTAATTTGCTTATTTCCAATTGCTGTAAATATATCAAATGGAAGGGGGCAATTAGCAAATGGATTATGGAATATCGTTATATTGGGATTTTCGATATTTGAAAAATCTGCAAATCCTGCTACGCTAATTCTTTTATTTTGAGAACTATTAAAAAAGGCGTCTTTTCCAAGGAAGAAGATATCATTTTTTGAAGGATCGCGAGAAAACCCTATCGTCGGATTACCGAAAAGCGCATAAAACATATCACATTCATCCGAAAAGAAATCTGCTTTGGCAAGTAGGAAGACACGCGGATACTTTTCGAATTTGTATAATTGGAATTGTTTTCTTGCAGTTCTTAATTTATCCCTGATTCTCTCTTTTGTTTTTATTGAAAATGCATATTTCCGAGAAATAAACTTGTATTCTTTTTTCAGGAGTTCTACTTCAAATAAACCATCAATAGACTGATAACGCTGTCCTATTATTAATGAATTTTCACATTCCAATTTGTTTTGAAATTTATTCAGACTGTCAGCAAGAGATCTGGTATCAAGTTCAACTATTTTATCTGATAATAGTAAGCTATAGCCGAATTCGATCTTAGGACTAAACTGATCTTCTATATTTTGTTTTATATTCTCAAATTTCGTCATATCCCCTTGATTTTCCAGAACCTTGACTTCCAGGTAAAATTTATGTTGCTTATTTTCAATTAAGAAATCTGGCTCTCTAGTGGTGTTCTCGATATCCAGTTTGGTGCATTTATATCCAAATCTATCAAAGTATTTTATTATCGCACTTTCATACCAATCGACCATAACTATAATTCCCCCCTACTCTTTTATCTTAATCTCCTGTATCTTCTTCCAAGTATTTGCCGAATACCAGATATCGTTGAATTCGCTGATCGCCATTTCCTCGCGCTGCTCCATCAGCCGTACCACCGGCCCGCGTAATAGCCGCTTGATATGAGTATAAGCCGCCTGCTCGAACGCTCCCAGCTTTTTCGCTTCCGCAATCGCGGCATCCATCAGCTCATCTTCTCTGACGATCTTGTCGATTAACCCCATCTCCGCCGCTTCCTCCGCCGAAAACATCTTTCCGGTTAACAGCATCTTTTCGGCGTTTCTCCCGCCGATCAGGTATTTCAGCATCGCGGCCGCTCCCGCAAAAACCGACGAACCGAAGGTGATTTCATTCAAGGAAATCTTCGACTTTCCGGTTACCATCACCCGCAGGTCGCAGGTATTGGCCAGCATGCAGCCTCCGGCGATGGCATGGCCGTTGATCGCCGCGATAATCGGCTTGGGATAAATGAACATATATCGATAGAGGTCGGTGAACTTGATCAAAAACTGCGCGAACATGGTCTTCTGGTAACTCAAAAAACCCGGAATATCCAGTCCGAACGAAAAGAACTTATCCGTCCCGGTCAAAACTACTCCGCGCACCGTCTCGTCTTTCTTCAATTGCCTGAAAGCGTCATGCAGCTGATCCACCGCCGGTTCCGAAAGTTCGTGCACCTTCCCCTTGCACAGAGTCACGATCGCGATTTCATCTTTCCGTTCGATATTCAGATATTCCATTTTAACTCCATTTCAGGATTTGAATCGGATTTATATAAAGCATACGTCCGAGGATGCGATTTGTCAATTGATATGAAAAACGACCCGGTTCCGAATTACCGGGAGTCAGCGATAGGTGACCTGGAATCCCACCCGGAACCACCGCCCCGGAGCCGGGACCGACCCGATCTCGGTATAAGATTCTCCGAACATGTTGGCCGCTTCGAAGAATAGCCGGTAGGCACCGTGCTGAAGTGTCCAGCGGGTATCGACCGTATGATACTTCTCACCGTTCATGCGGTCGGCGTAGCGGAAATAAAAGGTCTGCGAAAGTATCTCGCTCCACCTGACACTCAAATTTATATTCAACTGGTGTTTCATGAAATCCAGCAGGTATTTCGATTCGTACCCCGGCATCGCCCTGCGGGCATCGAGAAACCCGTAATACACTCCCAAAGTCTGCAGTGTCCGCTGCCTGAAAAGATTGTGCAGATCGAGCGTTCCGCCGATCTCGGCTCCCCAGGTTTCGGTATTGGCGATATTCATCACCTGCCAGGGATTCAAGGTATCGACCCTTCCCCAGTCGATCATGTTTTCGCCGTCCCGCACGAACGCCGATGCCGACAGGGTATACAGGTTATACTTGATATCCGCTCCGATTTCGTACGACCAGGCTTGTTCCGGTTCCAGTCCGGGGTTGCCGATATTGGCCGGGCTGACATAGTACAATTCCGTGAAAGTCGGCACCCGAAACGATTTCCCCGCCGACATCTGCACCCGGCTGTTCACTCCGATTTTATACGCCATGCTGATGGAGGGACAGAACTGCCAGCCCCAGTCGTCGTACACATGCCCCGAAGCGTTCAGCGAAATCGACAGCGCCCGGGTCGGAGAATACCGCTGTTCCGCGAAAATCCCCCGCCGCGTCCGGAAATGATCCCCCAGCGATTCGCTTTCGATCTGTTCCTTGGCTCCTTCGTAGCCGAGCACCGAAGTCCCGAATAATGTCTTTATCGAAGCCTGTATCTCGCCGCCGACCACTTCCGTGGCGTGTTCGTTATGGAAGAAATCGACACTGTCCCGGTCCAGCACGAAATCATCGGTATGTTTCCTCCAGTGCATCCTCGGAATAATCCGGATGTACCCGATCTCGGCATCCGACTGCATCGAAATGTACATCGTCTCGGTCTCTTCCCATTCGTTGGGATAGATATCGGAATAAAATTTATACGCCCCGAATTCCTTCCCGGTAAACCCCGCGGTCAGCGAAATCTCTCCGATTTCAGGGTTGTACGCTCCGCGATAGGTGAACGAATTGATGTCGAAATCGGTATTGTCGATATACCCGTTCGACCTCCGCTTGGTGTACGATACGTAATGGCTGTTCTGATTATGGATGTATGCCGCCGACAGGTTATTCTCGATCAGCCCGTACTCTCCGGCAGAAAATTCGTATTGAATCGATTTCTTGGTCGGCCTGCGCGTGATGATATTTATCACCCCGCCGACCGCGTTCGGCCCGTACAGGCTCGACCCTCCCCCTTTTAGAATTTCGATCCTTTCGATGGAATTCAAATCGAGCGGCAGGTCGAGATTATGATGGCCGGTCTGAGGATCCGAGACCTTCACCCCGTCGACCATAATCTGAGTCTGTTCGAACGTCCCTCCGCGAATTCCGACATCCGCCTGGACCCCTTTTTCACCTCGCGAACGGACATCCACCCCTCCGACATAATCGAGCAGTTCCTCGACCGAAGAGGCCGGGATCGCGTCGATTTCTTCGCGACTGATAATTTCGAATGTCCGTCCGACCCGGGTAAACGGCGAAGGCACCCTCGACCCGGTAACAATGACCGGTTCGATTTCGTAGACAGTCGGCTCATCGGCCCGATTTGTCTCCGAAAACGCCAGGGATAACGCCAGAACACAGGGCAGGACCCGTTGGAATTTCATAAATTGTCACCTTCTCATCTCAAGACGAACAATATACCCCCTTTTGTTGAAAAGAGGGACAAAAAATGTGGAGGAGTGGGGGGGCGGGTGGGTCGAAACTTTCACGTATTCGACACGATTTTCTCGCAGAGAAAATATGATAATACGCGGGCCGGCCCCCCTACTTCTCCGCGATTATCTTTATCAGACCGTTGGAATGCGATAAATACTGAAGAACCTTAAACCCGGTCAGGGTTAAGACGTCCTTATAATGATTGACATCGATCACCTGCTCCCGAAGCCTCGCGCCATACGCCGTCTCGATGACCCGGCTCGGAAGCACCACGTTCAGCTTGAACGCGAACGCCTGCTTGAGGTCCGATTCCTTGACCGGCTGCGTGATATCCCAGATATATAATTTGCCGTCCGGCTTCAATACCCGGTTGATTTCCTTGAAAACTTTCTCGTGGTCGACCGGATCGATATACATCAGCGAAAAGAAGGCCGTGACACAGTCGAACGAATTCCGCAAAAATTTCAGATCGCGAGCGTCCATGAGGGTCTTGATCGGGCCTTCCGGAGCCTCCTCCAGCTCGTCCTTGCTGGTATCGACCGCCACCACGCGGTTGCCTTTTAAAAGGCCGATTATACCTTCACCGCCCCCGCCGATATCGAGGATGGCGCCGTTAAGATCGAGGTTATCGAGCGTTACGCTCAGCGGTTCCAGAAAGAGGTATTTTTCCTTGGGAATCTTAATATGAAATTCAGCCATTACAATTTCCTTATTTCAGGGATATACGCCCGAAATGTAATGCCGGCTGAAAATAAAGGCAAGCTGAAATAAGTTTAAGGAGAATAGCCCTTCATGCCGGGATATTTTCCTCCATTAAAACGCTGCGTCATTGCCAGGAATTCACGCCGTCCCTCTTGACAAATGTGTCAATTGCTTATTAGCTTATATTATCTATTCAAATTTAACTGTGTGAGGCCCTTTGTGAAAAAATCCAGAATTATCGCCGGATTGTTGGTTCTTTGCGTCCTGTATTGCGTTTTCGGCTGCAGCGACGACAAAGGCTCGAATTCCACCACCGCAAACCTTCAAGGTACCTGGTGGTATCTCTCCTCCTCCATGGATGGAGTTCCGAGCGCCTCTTTCGAGGATATCGCCAACGATGAAGACGCCGTCGCCGGCGACGTCATCTTCACTTCCAACACCGTCTGGACCATGAACGAATATAGTGCCGGTCAGACCGTAGTTTACTTTCAATACGGCACCTGCGCCGTGAGTCACGACACCGTGATTATGAGCACTGAAAACCGCAACGGTACTATCTTGACAACCCCCGATGTCGACACCATGACCTTCACGATCGCAAGCGACGTGCTGACCATGACACAGGTTTATGAAATTATGGAGACTGAGCATACCTGGGTTATTTCGTTCGAAAAGGAATAGCAGGACTTATCAACATTACAGGCAGGAGTTTTCTTACTGCGGTAAAACTATTGCAGACTCCTGCCTGATTCGTTTATGATATTTCTTGCTTCTTAGCGACAGAGATCGCATCCGGAGCCGTATTGCCAATACCTAAAAATTATACACGAATCCCAGGAACGGAATCCCCGGGAAAATGGCATCTTCGTTTATCGCCGTTAAAAAGGCCAGGTCGACCGCCAATCCTTCACCAAAAAATCTGACCCCGTACGATACCAGCGGAGCATCCACGCCCGGCAAAAGCCAGCTCTCCCCTAACAGAGACATCTTCCGTGCAATCCTGGTCTCTCCCCCGACGATAACATACGGCTTGTCGGCCCAGTCGTCTCCGGCGTAACCGTACCCCAGTCCCACCGTGAAGTTGTGATCGGAAGAACCCATCGTCCCCAGAAGATTCAGCGTCCCGATATATTCCGGCTCATCGAATGAGATAATATCGTCGTCATCATCAGGGTCGTCGTCATCGTCGAAATCCGGAAGCCGAATCAAAAGGAAACTTACGGCGAAATCGATATTCCCTCCCAGGTTAAGCCCCACCTTGGGGGTCAGGAAAATAAACTGCTCATCCGGAATACTCAGCCCGGGAAAAATGGAAACACCCGCCCCGACCGAAATATTGTCGGTAACTCCGTAGTTAACGCTGGGGAAAAACAGATACCAGAGCGAAAAATATCCCTGGCCCTGTTCCAGTAAGCGGCCGTTTGACGAGAAAAACAGCCGCGTCTTATTCGGGTTGGGAAACCATATCTTCCCCCCCTTGACCTGCGACTTCGATATCTCCTTCACATCCACGATCTTGGCGATATCAATTGTCAGTTCCCCCATCTCGGTTTGAAACCGTACGGTCTCCTCTCCGACTTCGATAATCTCTCCTCTTACCGATGTCCCGTCCGACAGCTCCAGAACCTGGGTATTTCCCTCCTGTGGAACAGCCAGCTTTTCCCGGATATCCGCCGCGCCGGCCGATATGGCGCAAAAGATAAAAATAATCGATAATACTGCGTACGGAACGAAACCGAAGTGCCGCACTTTACACATAGTACACTCCTAATCTGGTTTTTGGGGAATTGCCGGGAAGAATTCCCGCTTCCGCCATTAACAAACTACCCCATAGCCTCGGAGAAGTCAAGAGAGAAGGAACTTATTCTAAGACGGGGATTTGTGAAAAGCGTCGATTCCCGATGCGTGTTCAGCTTCGGTTGCTATCATAAGAAATAGATTATGCGAACATGAAAAATCCGGCCGAATATTATCGGCCGGATTCTTTTCTTTCTGCTTCATTCCACCCGGGATCCGGGCGTGAATCCTATTGGCCTAATTGTCAACACCGTAACATTTGACATCTTCATTAAAAATATAAGGCCCCTTCAGACCTATTTCGAACATCTTGAAATAACGGCCTGATCCTGGTCTCGTATAGGGTCCAAGTTGTTGATAAGTCACGCCCCAGATTCTTTGAGTTTTATCATTAAACAAGGCCTTCTGTGTTTCCCGCACTACGGCTTGCAGAGGCTTTCCAATCGGCTCACCGGTATATGGATTTATCGATATCACCGATAGTAATCCTTCTGCCTTAAACGCCGTCTCATAATCACCACATTCAGTTATGGTCGAAGTCTGAGTCAACTGCACCGGCCCCGATACATATACATAATCCTCCGGGCCGGACGAGCAGAAGGGCTTGGGAACGGTCTGACCCCATTGAATGGTAATACTCAGGAATCGCGTTTCAGCAACCCTGGGAACAGCTCCGGCGATATTGAAAATCAGGGCATGCCCATCGGTGGTAATAGGAACATCCTCCGTTACATTTTCAAGCGGTCCTCCTATCAGGCCGCGCAATTCCACCGGGAGTTCATTATAGATAATCGCCGGAATTACTCTGAACGGGCTATCGTTAATCTGGCCGGTCGGCATCATGGGTATCTCAGGGTCTAACAATCCTGTACGCATCATATCAACCGCAACGAACTGCTCGGCGATTTCCCAGTTCAGCACTTGATGATTCGTCGTCCCCGGTATATTGGCTTCGAAATGCGCGTTTGCGATGGTCCATTGCCCCACCCGGAACAAACGCATATGTATTCGCAATGGCAGGTAATCGCCGCAGGCAAGTTGTATGCAGCTGCCCACCCAGCCGGGACCGACGCCGTATACCGATTGCACGTCTCCGCCCAGAGCGTCCTCCCACCGCGAATTAAACGGAGGCATCGGCGGCAATCCAAAGGCACTCCGGTCTCCGTCAAGTGCCAATAGGGCCGCCCTGATATCACGAGGATCCGCTTTCCCGATAAATATCAGGTTGATCGGATCTTGCGGATTTCCCGTAAAATCATTTCCGGTATAAGGCCAGAATTGCGTTTCGGCATCTCCGAACGCGGCCGTTACGATCAGCCCCGGAGCGGGAGGACTGGCCACCGGATAAGCCAGATTCATAAGGTCATGGATTTCAGTTGCAGGATCATCAGGAATCGTATCTATCGGATTCTGATTTGAATTGCACCCTAACGCCAGAACGGCGATAAGGCAAAGCACCCCGGGTAACACCTTGAACTGCTTCATAAAGCACCTCACAGAGAATTGTATTGGACCATCCGAGGCGGCGCATGGTACATTTGCCGCACCGTCCCGTAAGTGATTTCAAGAGATTCATCGGTCTTCGGCTGTTGTAAGAGACTTGATTGAATAAAAACGAATACCGTAGCTGGTCTTACTTATGATGCGGTCGCCGAATCCTGTCGATCAATCGACAATCAAAGACTCCACGAATAGGTTTTTAAGATATTTTAATAATACTTGGAATTAATCGTCTGAAATATATAGCACTGCCGATATGTTGTCAAATCAAATCCAAAAGGTCCTATTTTTTTCCCGGTCCCGTCGAAAAGTCGCGATTTACCATCCACAAAATCCCTACAACATCGGTGGTGAAAATTCAGCGCTCCCCTTATATGAAAGGACGTCTGAATTATGCCTAAGACCCCAAATCACCACCAAACTACTACAATTTTTGCTTATTCGAAGTGCCTAAACCCATTTCCTCCCATTTTTATGAGCCACAGACTGTTACCGAGAGAAAACAGATAAAACGCATGTCAAATGTACAAAACAAACCCATTTCATGGCACTATACTGGGAGATACCGACTTACAGCGAAAAATCCCGAAAACGGCCTTACAAATCACTCGCGATTTTGCCAAAAAAGAACGCCGCCGGAATTACATCCCAACGGCGTCAATATCAAATTTGATATGATTCTAATCCTGCCTTACCTACACCCTCAGCTTGGACAGGATTTCGGGGATGTCCTTGAAGGTCCTGGCCGGATGGGCGCCCGCCGAGGCCAGTACTTCCAGCTTCTCTTTCGCCGTCCCCATCTTCCCTTCCACGATCGCACCGGCGTGCCCCATCCGTTTGCCCGGAGGAGCGAAAATCCCTCCGATCATGGCAATCACCGGAGTCTTCATCTTCGATATGGTGTCGCAGGCCCGCTCTTCGTAGACTCCGCCGATCTCACCGGTCATCACGACCGCCTTGGTCGCCGGATCTTCTTCGAACTTCTGCAATATCTCATCAAAGGTCGAACCCAGGATCGGGTCGCCTCCGAGTCCCACGCAGGTCGATTCCCCGTATCCCGACCGGGTCAGGGTATCGGCAACGTAGTACGTAATCGATCCGGACCGGCTGACGGTCCCGACCCGCCCCGGGGTGAACGCGATATCGGGCATGATGCCGAGGTTTGCCTGCCCCGGAGTGATAATCCCGGCGGTGTTGCCTCCGATAACGGTGGCACCATGCTTGACCGCCTCTTTGCGGACATACAGCATATCGTGAATCGGGATATGTTCCGGGATCACCACCACGAATTTGATTCCGGCCCGGATGGCTTCGATCGCGGCCTCCTTGACGAATTTCGCCGGGAGGAATATGACCGAGGTATCCGCTCCGGTCGCTTCGCGGCATTCGGTGACGGTATCGAACACCGGTTTCCCCTCGACCACCTGTCCTCCCTTGCCCGGAGTCACCCCGCCGACAATGTTGGTGCCGTACGCGATCATGCGTTTGGCGTGAAACGAGCCGGCTCCGCCGGTAATCCCCTGCACCAGGACTTTCGATTTTTTATGCACAAGTATTGCCATATTATTTCCCCTCCGCCATCTTCGCCAGTTCCACCGCCCGCCTGGAAATCTCCTCGATGGGGGTTTCGATTCCGTGAGCTTCGACCCTTTCGAACATTTTGGGATTCTCTTTCCGCGCCTCCTCGAACAGCCGGACCCCCTCCTGCCACATGTTACCGGTCATGCGCATCACCATCGGCTTGGAGAGACCATGATCCTTGAGGAACATAATCACTCCCTTGGCGAAATCGTCGCACCGGGAAATCCCTCCGAACCGCGCTCCGAAAATAGCCTTCACGTTGGGATTTTCATCGAGCAGGACCAGCATTTTGGCGATGCGTTCCGGCGAGGGGCCTCCGCCCGAATCCATGAAATTGGCCGGAGTGCCGCCGTAGTAATGAATGAAATCGTTCCCCATGATGCCGAAACCGGCTCCGCCGGGGAACATCCCGATATTGCCTTCGAGATCGAGGTAGGGGATTTCCCACTCGTGCGCCTGTTGTTCGCGGGGAGTCATCTCCCCCTCTTCGTGACGCTTTTCGATTCCCATCGTGGCCAGTTCGGGGTGACGGAACACGGCGTCATCATCGAGCGACACCCGGCTGTCGGCGGCAATCAGTTTCCCATCCGCGGTGACCACGAGCGGATTGATTTCGGCCAGTTTGGCGTCGTACTTCTTGAAGAGCCTGAACAGCCCTTGCAGAATCGGAGCCGCCTGTTTGGTTTGTTCCGAATCGAGCCCGCACTTCTTCGACAGTTCAATGGCGTCGAATCCGTACATCGGCTCCTCGATATCGTACAGCTTCTTATGGATTTTTTCCGGACTCTTGGCGGCCACCTCTTCAATATCCATTCCCCCTGCGCCGGAAACAATCACGACCAGCTTGTAATTGAGGCGGTCGATGGTAACCCCGAAATATATCTCTTTGGCGATATTCAGTTTCGGCTCGACCAGGACCTTCTCGACCTTGTAGCCCTTGATCTTCAGGTTGAACAACTGCTCGGCCGTCGCTTTGACGTCGTTGGGGTTTTCGACAACCTTGATTCCTCCCGCTTTGCCTCGTCCGCCGGTCAGCACCTGAGATTTCAGGACCACCGGGCCGCCGACTGCTTTGGCCGCAGTAACCGCCTCGGAAGCCGACGAAACCACCTCCCCTTTGGGGATGGGGATTTTAAATTCGCTGAAGAGCTTTTTCCCTTCATATTCGTAAAGCCGCATAATGTAAACCTCTATCCAGAATATTCTTATTCAAGTCGGAGAAATTTAATATATCGAGCGATAAAGTCAACAGAATGAATTTTGAGCCCTAAAGAGCGATTTCCAGGCCGTCCTCGGCCACGATAAACCGGTCAGGGCCGGCATTGGCGGCGAATTCGGTCATTTTGGCGAGATCGTCATCCCCGATATGAGTCAGGAGAATCTTTCCGACCCCATATTTATCGCACAAGCCAGGCAGCGCGGCCAAATCGATATGCATGCTTTCGATGATCAGCAAGTCGACTTTTTTCAGGTGTTCCGCGATATCGTCCAGCGAACCAAGGTCGGCGGAATAGAGGATGTCTTTCTCGGAAGTCCCGATCCGGAACGAATAGCATTGCCTGAGATTGGGGTAGCCGTATCGGGAGATGATACTCTGTTCGTCCTGATGGTGGGTATTCGGAATCGGTGCGATCTTAATATTCCTGTCGTCGATTACAATTTCCCCTTCAATCGGGTTCAGAATCAGATTGAATTTGAGTTTCTCTTTGAACAGGTAACAGGCGGCGAGGTATTTATCGATGATGTCAATCGCCTCGGATGGCACCCAAATATCGAGCTGACTTTCCTTTTTGGCGGCGTACATCATCTGCACGAACAGGGCCAGTTCGCAGCAGTGATCGGAATGCATGTGCGAAAGAAAGAGGTGATTGGTATTTTCGGGATTGAATCCCAGCCGCTTATATGCCGAACAGATACCGGTGCCGCAATCGAACAGGTACTGCTTGTCATCGACGGTCAGGATATAGCCGGAAGAATTCCGTGTCGTCGAAATATTCCCCGCCGAACAGCCGAGGACGGTCCATTTGATATTCTGTGCCATAATCTAATTGAATTTAATTCGCGAAACGATTTCGACAGCCTTTTGGCACTGCTCCATGGTGACATCGAGGTGGGTCACGAAACGGATTTTGGTTTTACTGGTCGAAAAGGCCCAGACTCCGTTATCGTGCAATTTGCCGGCAACGATATCTGCGTCTATTCCTGTTCCTTCGACGTTTACGATGACGATATTGGTCTCGACCGATTTGGGATCGATAGAAAATCCCGGAATTTTATTGAAGCCTTCGGCCAGTACTTTGGCTTTGTCGTGATCCTCTTTCAGGCGCGCGATATTGTTTTGCACGGCGTACAATCCGGCCGCGGCCAGAATTCCGACCTGACGCATCCCTCCGCCGAACAGCTTGCGGATTCTTCGGGCCTTTTCGATAAAGGGCCTGTCGCCGATGATCATGGACCCGATGGGAGCCCCCAAACCCTTTGAGAGACATACGGATACGGAATCGAACGGCTTAACCAGGTCGGCCAGAGGAATCCCGGTGGCAACATGGGCATTCCAGATGCGGGCGCCGTCGAGGTGCATCAAAAGGTTATGGCGGTCGGCGACCTTGCGGATTTTCTTTATTTCATCCAGCGGGAAAACCGCGCCGCCGTGACGATTGTGCGTATTTTCGATCTCCACGATTTTGGTAATCGGCATGTGGATATTCGCAGGGCGCACCATGCTTTCGATCTGTTGGGCGGTGAACATTCCGCGCTCGGTGGTAATCATGTTTACCAGAAGGGACGAATGTATGGCCGGTCCGCCGGTTTCATAATTGATGATATGGCAGTCGCGGTCGCAGATGATTTCCCAACCCGGTTCGGAGATGGTGCGGAGAGAAACCTGGTTACCCATTGTTCCGGACGGGACGTACAACGAAGCCTCCCGTCCGAACAGCTCGGCGACATAGTCCTGCAGGCGGTTGACGGTCGGGTCATCGCCCAGAACATCGTCGCCGACTTCGGCTTCGGCAATGGCGCGGCGCATTTCCGGCGACGGTTTCGTCACGGTATCGGAACGTAAATCGATAATCTGCATAGATCACTTCTAAATGAAATACAGGTTCTATTGGAAATACGGCAAAAATCCCGGAAGGGTCAATAAGTACATCACTAATCCGCTGACCAGGGGAACCGAGGTATTGTCGTCGATTTTGAATGAAATCCCTTCGGTCACCGCGGCAACAATAGCTCCGATAACTCCCACTTTAAATGACAACTGCGGAGCCGCCCAAGCGACGAGCAACGCAGCCACGAGAAAGGCCAGTGAGCCCTCGAAAGACTTCGTCCGGAATTTATGTTTCCCGAATTTGCGCCCGATCAGGGCCGCGGCGGTATCTCCGACGATGATAAAGGCGATGCTGGCGATAGCAATCGGTTTTGGGAAGAGGGCGATTGACAGGGTCGATGAAATCAGGATATAGAATGCCCCGGTAAAATCCCCCCGCATTTCATGGCTTCTTACGATGGGAGAGATAATCGGCCGAATAAAATCCCACATTTTCCAACCCCGCAGCCTGGCAATATCGATGAAAATCATGACGGCGGTTACGGGGATCATTATGGCGAGAGCTGTCCCCCTGGACAAGTCCAGGTAATAATACCCGCAGGGAATGACAAGGGCGCCGAGGTGTGTCAGTTTTCGATAGACCTCCTGACGCATCGGCATGAGATTTTTATCGTTGTCTGTCAAATCATTCAGGCTCTGGAGTCATCCGTTCCTTAACGCCCAGCAGCTTTATCCTTTTGGCTTTGCCGAGATAATATTCGATATCATGCTTCGCAAACAGGTCATCGCGCCATTTTTGGCGATATTCGACCAGATGCCGGTTCTTGAGTTCCGTTACTATCTGAGGCTTCACCTGGTCCAAAGTTTTATTAAATTTCTTGTCGATAACCTTAATAATATGATATCCAAGCTCGGTTTTAACCGGATGGGAAACTCCGCCGACCTTGGTCGCCATGGCTGCATCGTAAAATTCCGGCGGCATCTCATCCGGGCCGATGTACCCCAAATCCGCCGCAGCAACGCGGATTTCTTCGGCGCCGGGGTAATATTCACGTGCCAGATCGAGAAAGTTAATCCCCGATAACGCTTGATCCCTCAGATATTCACCGAACAACGAATCGTTTATGATGATATGCTGGACCTTCAGCGGTTTTTCGATAACGAAGCGATCGATATTTTCATTATAGTAAGCTTCCACCATACTATTGGTAACATTGAAATCGACGTCCGATCCGCCTTTGGCGATTACCGCCTTTTTATAAAAATGATTCAGCATGTCCCGTTCGGCGACTACGGCGGAATCATCGGCGTAACCAAGGTCGTCACCGGCCTGGATGATTAAGAACTGCCGCGAAATCAATTTCAAGGCTTCCTTTTTATCATCAGGAGTCAATTTGTTTTTCCCGGCGTACCTTGAATAATCCTCATAAAGGGTCGGGATTTTCACGTGATAAAGAGTGTCCCTGCCGTTGACAATGACCGACCAGACATCTTTGCGAACCTGGTAAAAATTCTCGATGGCCAAAGCAGAATCATTGAATTCGTAACTGGCGGCATTATACAGCGAATCCGTAATTGCCATAGCCATAACTTTGGCGATATCTCCGCTGATATGATTATAAGCCATATCATAGTACTTGCCTTCGGGTTTAACCGTCATGGAATCAGTATGGTCCAAAAGTTCCACGATATGCCAGCCATCCTGGGATTTAAAAGGCTCGGTTACAACTCCGGAATCCAGCGAAAATACCGTGTCCTCAAAATCCTTTATAAAGGAACCCCTCGCGAAATAGCCGAGGTCCCCGCCTAAGGGGGCGGATTCATAATGCTGAGAGTACTGCCGGGCAAGCTCCTCAACGGTAGCTCCCGCTTGATGCATGGCATAATATTCGCGAATCAGAGCCTCGGCGGCGGAATCGACCTGTTCCGGAAGCAATCCTCGATAATAGGCGGAGTCTCTTCCGACCAGAAGGCCCTTGCTGCTTATCATGATATGCCGGGCATGCACCTGTTCCGGAATAAAAAATATTTCCGGATGAGCCTGATAAAAACTATCCACCATCGCCGAATCGATTTCGATTTTATCGAGGATCATTCTGCGATACAGATAATCCAGATAGAACGCGCGATAGCGGTCAATATAAGTAAAATAATTGTCAAAATTGGACCTCAAATCGACATATTCGGCTTCAAGCGAAATTATAGAATCAAGGATAATACTCTGCAGGGTATCGAAGTAAGTCGTGGAATCGAGATACCCCCCACTTTGCAGCAAGTTACTCCGGTTTAGCCGCCTGATCAGGTCGGAGGCCATCACTTTATTCGTGGAATCGATTAAAGCCAGCGGAAAGTCATCTGCAGTTACGGTTTCAAGCGAAATGAACTCCTCCGGCGGTAATTCCTCGGCGACCTGCGGTTTACCGCAGCCGCCGATACCAAAGTACAAGGCGGTCGAAAAACTGAATAGAAATATGAACTTTCGCAATATCCCCATTTCACACCCTCTATTGAAAAATATTAAACTTGAATTTATACAATGATTCCGGAAAAGCAAGCCCAAAGAAATTCGGGGATGCTCAGATTACCGGCGCAAATGGAGAGGGTTGGAGGTTTTCGGGCGCTTTCTGGGAGTCGGAATTCACGCGACCGGGACTCGAGCCTTTAAAGGTAAGGTAAAAAGTGGTGCCTTTGCCGGCACCGGTAGATATGCTGACTTCTATATTCAATGAGGCGGCGAGACGAGAGACTATGGCCAACCCCAGGCCCGTGCCATCCCGTTTGGTGGAATAGAAAGGATCGAATATCTTCGGCAAAGTGGCATCATCGATTCCGGGGCCGTTATCTCCGACCTGAAGCAGAACCTTGCCGTCCTCAAGATAATCAATATCAATATTAATCTCTCCGCCGCGATCACCGAGAGCCTGGCAGGCGTTGACAATCAGGTTTATCAATATTTGGCGCAACTGATCCTGATCGCTGTAGACATAGATATAAGATTCGGCGGAAGCGAATTTCATGGCCATATTGGGCTTGAACGACGGGTGGTGTTTGATTACTTCGAATACGTCGCTCACCAGTCGGCACAACTCGACCCTGCTAATGAGAGCACGGTTACTGCGGGCATACAACAAAAAGTCCGATAGAATCTCGTTAAGACGGCAGGATTCCCTTACGATTAGATCCATCAAACGCTTGTTTTCCCCCGAGACCTCCAGTTCCGAACGAAGAACCTCCACCGATCCTGAAATCGCCGCCATGGGATTACGGATTTCGTGGGCAATCGCCGCCGACAATTCTCCCACCGCCGCCAGCTTATCGGCCGCCCGGATTTTTTCTTCGAGCTTTTTGGTTTCGGTCAGGTCCTGAAAAATCGCGATTACGCCTCGGACCTGCCTGTTATCGTCAAGCAACAAAGAAGTCGACAATCCGATCGGGACCTTGCGCCCGTTTTCATCGATTATTTCGATCTCCCCTCTATCCGAGGCCTTATTGACGATCAGGGCGTCTTCGAGCATTCGAGCCAGGTGCGGCATTCTCGAAGAGAAAATCTCTCGAAAATCTTTCCCCTTGATGTTCTCTTCGCGATAGCCGAGAATGTCTTCGCCGGCACGATTGAAATAGACGATTTTTGCGGAACGATCGATGGTCAGAAGACCGGAATTGAGGTGTTTGAGGATATCGTCCGTTTCCAGTTTTGCCTGGCGCAGGGCCAGGGAAGTATCGGCCAACTGACGGTCGCGAGTTTTAATCCTTTCGACCAGAAAGCCGGAAATGAAGGCGACCAGGAAATAGGTCAGGATGTGCAGAAAAATCGAATAGAAGGTGACATCCTGCGATAAAAAAATGGCTTCCAGAGCCTTGCTTGAAGAACCGGGGTGCCCCTCGATTCCAAGAGACAACCAGATACAGGCGGCATAGGCCAGAGATATCAGCGAAGCAATAGATAGGGTTCCGGCAAGCCTGCTTACCAGGGCCGCGGAAATTATGGTCAGGACGAAAATTCCGGAAAAAACGGAATTGATGCTCCCGGTCGTATACACTATTCCTATTACTACCGTTATTTCGGCCAGGGATTGAATGAACGGGAGAAAGCGGTGGAGGATATCGAGCTTTACCCAGCGGTTGATGAGATATATAACAGGAAGCGATAAGGTGGTAAACGAGTACAGGACGAAATAGGATTGAAGGAATCTCGGAAAATGCAGGGCGAAAATAACGATCCCGGAAACGAGGATATATGTCGTCAGCCTGAGCGGCAACATCCAACTGGGACCGATTGTCCTGTTTGTATCATGCATCGCAAAATAAAAGGGCGCCGAAATCCGGCGCCCCTTCCCTGCATTTCTCTATACTAAATCTTACCGATAATATCGAACATCGGAAGATACATCGCCACGAGAATACCGCCGATTACGGCACCCATAATCACGATAATCATCGGCTCGATCAAAGAAGTCAACGCGCTGACAGCGGCATCGACTTCCTCATCGTAGAAATCGGCGATTTTGCTGAGCATTTCGTCGAGACCGCCGGTCTTTTCACCGACCGAAATCATCTGGGTCACCATGGGCGGAAAAACGCCGGATTCCTTCAGAGGACCGGTAATGGTGTCGCCTTCGGCGATTGACAGCACGGCCTGGCGAATGGCTTTGGATATGACCGTGTTGCCGGCGGTTTTGGCCGTGACTTCCATGGCGTCGATAATCGACACACCCGACTGCAGAAGCGTCCCGAGAGTCCGAGTAAATCGCGCCACGGCGGATTTTCTGATCAGGTTACCGAAGACCGGCGACTTGATCATGAACTTGTCGAATATCTGCCTTCCCGAATCGGTCTTAACCCAGAAAATAAATCCGGTAACTCCGGCTGCCGTCGCCAGCATCAGGTATAAGAAATTCGATTGCAGGAAATGGCTGATATTGAGAATAATCTGGGTCGGAGCGGGGAGTTCGGATCCCAACGACTCGAACATTTTGGCGAAGGTCGGCACGATGAAAGTAAGCATACCGAGCGTTACGCCGGTCGCCACGATAGCGACCACGGCCGGGTATACCATAGCACCTTTGACCTTGCGAACCAGGGCGTCGGCCTTTTCCCGGTATACCGAAAGACGGACCAGAATGGTATCGAGCGCGCCGCCGATTTCGCCGGCCTCGACCATGTTGGTGTACAACTGGTCGAATATTTTGGGGTGCTTGCTCAGCGCTTCCGAAAGAGTCGAACCGCTGGCGACGGAGTCTTTGACCTGGACGATAATCTTACCCAGCTCCCTGTTTTCGGTCTGGCTGGCGAGAATTTCGAGACATTGTACCATCGGTAAACCGGCCCCGATCATGGTCGCGAATTGGCGCGTGAAACGGGAGATATCGATCTTCTTTACTCCGGTTCCGATTTTGATTTTAATTTCCGCCGGTTTCTTGCGGATACTGGTAATCATGATGCGGTTTTGCCGCAGGATTCTTTCCAGTTCATCCCGGCCGCCGGCTTTCAATTCTCCCTGAACTATGGCTCCAGCCAGCGTTTTGCCCTTATATTCGAATACTGGCATAATTTATTACCTTTCCGAACCCGCCATCAGGCCATTGCCGGCGATTTGCTTCGGGCCAACATTTCGTTGAGTTCCTGAATATTGGAACTGTACCCCATGGCATCGCCGATGGTTATCTTTCCGGCATTGTACAGTTCCGCCAATGATTGATTCATTGTTTTCATACCGTACTTCTGACCGGATTGTATCATACTGTATATTTGATGTACTTTGTCGTCACGAATAAGAGCGCGTATCGCCGGAGTCACCACCAGGATTTCAAGGGCCAGGGCCCGTCCGCCGCCGACCTTGGGAATCAGGCATTGCGAGACGATGGCCTGCAAACTGAATGATAGTGATACCCGCACCTGCTCCTGCTGATTCGAAGGAAAAGCATCGATAATGCGGTTGATCGATTCCGCGGACGAATTGGTATGCAGAGTGGCGAAAGCAAGGTGACCGGTTTCGGAAATATTCAATGCCGATTCGGTCGTTTCCAGATCGCGCATTTCTCCCACCAGCACGACATCGGGGTCTTCGCGGAGGGCGAACTTCAAGGCCGAAGCGAACGACTGCGTATCGCTGTAGACTTCCCGTTGATTCACGATCGATTGCTGATGACGGTGCAAATATTCGATCGGATCCTCAACCGTAATGATATGGCACTGGCGTTCTTTGTTGACCTTGTCGATAATGGCGGCCAGCGTGGTCGACTTTCCCGAACCGGTCGGCCCGGTTACGAGGATTAAGCCTCTCGGCATTTTCGCGAATTCCGCAACCGCTTTGGGCAGGCACAGTTCTTCGAAAGTCTTTACCTTGTACGGTATCTGTCGAAGCGCCACGGCAACATTCCCCCGCTGCACGAAAACATTGCAGCGGAAACGGCTCATGTTCTCAATCCCGAAAGATAAATCGAGTTCCGAATTCGTTTCGAATTTCAGTCGCTGCTTTTCGTTCATAATGGAATAAGCAAGCTTTTTGGTCAAATCCGGAGTCAGTGAGTCGTACGGCATTCTAACCAGTTTGCCATCGACGCGAGCCACGGGAGGAGATCCAACGGTCAGATGAAGATCGGAGGCGTCCATCTTGACCATTTCCTCGAGAAGTTGCCGAAGACCTACCATATATATCTCCTGAAAATAGGAATGTTATCGCATATATTCTTACTTTCAATATATCGGTAAAACATCCGGATTCTTGAAGATTATTAAATTCCGAGCGCAATATAAATCGTTGCATTTGAGCGAGTTAAAAGAGGGGGAAGATATCTTAAAAATCAGGAGTTGGTGGTGGCTATGACTTCTTCGTAGGAAATCGCTCCCTGCCTTAATTTATCGATGGCGGCCATTCTCAGGGTTAACATCCCCTCTACGACTGCTTGTTTCCGAATTTCGGAATCCGAGGCTTTCGCGAGGATTAATTGGTCAACCGCCTCCGAAATCGGCATAACTTCATAGATACCGGTTCGGCCCGATCGGCCGGTTTGATTGCATTCGGCGCATCCGGTCCCCCGCACTCCCACGAGGCCTTTGGTAAATTCTTCGGGGGCATTCAATGCCCGGATTTGCTCCTCGGTAAGGTCGTACTCCTCTTTGCAGTGCGAGCAGACTTTCTTCAGAATACGCTGCGCCATGATAAGCCGGGTTGCCGAGGAGACCAGGTAATTCGGGATTCCCATATCCATCAGACGGCTGATGGCGGAAGGAGCGTCATTGGTATGCAGAGTCGAGAATACCAGGTGCCCGGTAAGCGCCGCGCGAATGGCGATTTCCGCGGTTTCGGCGTCACGAATTTCACCGACCATGATGATGTCGGGGTCCTGACGCAGGAAGGAACGGAGGGCGGCGGCAAAAGTCAGACCGATATCGGCACGCACCAGGACCTGGTTGATTCCGTCGAAGTTAAATTCCACCGGGTCTTCAGCGGTCATGATATTGACATCGATGGTATTAATCTGCTTCAGGGCGGAATACAGGGTCGTGGTTTTACCGGAACCGGTCGGCCCGGTCACCAGGATAATTCCGTAAGGAAGATGGATTGCTCTATCAAACCGTTTGAGCGATTCGTCCGAGAAGCCCAGCCTGGTCATATCGACCATCAGGGCCATGGGATCCAGAATACGCATAACCACCTTCTCTCCGAAGATGGTGGGCAGAACCGAGACACGAAGGTCGACCGTACGTTCCGCGATTTTAATCTTGATGCGGCCGTCCTGCGGGACGCGTCTTTCGGCGATATCCAGATCCGCCATAACTTTCAAACGCGACACCACGGCGGCGCGGTACTTGAACGGCAGCGGAGCCATTTCTCGCAGTTCGCCGTCGATACGAAAACGGACGCGGATACGCTTTTCATAGCATTCGAAATGAATATCCGAAGCTCCCGATCTGATGGCATCGGCGATAATGGAATCGACCAGTTTGACGAGAGGTTTGTCCTGAATGGCGGATTGGAGATCCGCTTCCGAGGGACCCTCCTCGGCTTCGACAACGACGATTCCCTCGTCATCCTCGAGCCCCTTAATTAACTGCGAGAAAGCGTTTTCGTCGGTGTAGTAGGTCTCGATTGCTTTAGAGATGGACTTTTCGGGAGAGATTACCGGTTGTATGGAGCACCCGGTAATAAATTTAATGGCATCGAGGACGTAAATATTGTTCGGGTCGCTGATGGCGACGATCAGGTTTTTCCCAAGTTTGGAAACGGCAATTACATTAAACTTGCGGGCGATATCGAGCGGGATCAGTTTAACGATTTCCGGGTTCAGCTCGACATCGGAAAGCCGGAGCGTTCCCATATTAAGCTGTTTGCCGACAAAGCTGGTGATTTCGTCTTCGGTATTGAATGCCCCAACCGCCACCAGGGCCTGATCGAATTTGACATTCTTATCCTTGGCGTGGGTCAGAGCGTTTTGAAGCTGTTCCTCAGTAATCTTGCCGGCCTTGACCAGCATGGCACCCAGTTCAGACATAAATCCCTTAAGCTCGTTTAAACTTGACTAATCCCTTTCGGCGGAGGCAGGATTGAACGCAAACAGCTCAGTCCTGGAAAATATCATCCAGCCTGTCGCCCGCAGATGTCGCAAATTCGTCGTTCAATGCCGTATTTTCCGGCTGGCTTTTGCTCTTCAGAGAATTGAAGACCTTGGTCAATTCGACAGAAGCTTCTTTGGCGTACAGCCGGACCATACCGATTGTCGTGCGATCGTCGAAGACAACCGCAAGGATCGAGCGATCACCCACAATCGACATGTGAATGTGGTCCTTTTTTCCCTGGTGGAACAGGACCGAAAATTCCGATTCGCCGACCAGACGGGCGATTTCCTTGGTAGATGCGAAAGAGCCGGCCAGCAATGCCGCCAGCGCGGTGGTATCGAGTGAATGGGTAAATCCCTGGCGAGTAATCAGATGCCCATCCTTATCCACCAATAAGGCGCATTTCGCCTCGGCCCCTTTCAGCATTTTCGAGAGGACGGAATCGATTCTTTCGATCTCTTCCTCATAGATTATCAGGTTGTCATCGTTCACGGAGGGCACCTCCTCTTATTTAATTCCGAATAGCCGTTTGAAAAATCCCCGTTTCTTCTTCGCGACAGCACGCTGCGAAGGAGCCATCCTTGGGGTCGGCATATCCGACAAAATTTTCTTTTCCTCTGGTTCCTGTTCGCTCATCTGAGCGGGAAGAACCTGGTTCTCTTCCTCGCGGGAAGCCGGCTGAAAATCGGATACGGTTATCCTTCTTTCCCGGCGTGCAATTCGAGCCGTGTTCGATCCCGGGAACGGCCGATGCGTCGACGTCCCGCCGGCATTCACGCCGACTTCTTCAACCTCGGATTGAGGCGGCCCGGCAGGTGACGGTTCTTTATGAACGGGGGGAGCTTGTGCAGCTTCGCTTTGAGGAATCGCATCATACGCCTCTCGCCGTACCAGACCGGGAACCTCCTCGGGTGTCTCCACCAGAGGTTCATCCGGCAATTCACGCTCTTCGGCAGCATGATAGGGTACGGCCGGATTGACCGGTTCCGCAGCCGCTTGCAGCGGAGGCGGCGGAGAGGGCGGCACCGACGCCGCCTGAGGCTTCGGGGGCGCGGCGGGTTTCGCCGACGACCGAGTGTTCTTAGCCTTTTCCAGAACCAGCTTGATGATCATTTTCAGGGTGTCGAACACTCCCGGACCGTTGACGGCCTCGGCGTCGAACGATATCCATCCGTTCGGATTCAGTTTCGCATCCAATTCGGCCTTGGGAAGAGCTCCCGGAAGATCCCTCTTGTTGTACTGCAGGACAATCGGGATATCGTTAATATCGTAACCGTACTCGGCCAGGTTTTCTATCATATTGGTGATTGACTCGATGTTTTCATCCATCTTGTCGGCCTGGCTGTCGGCAACGAATACGATCCCGTCGACCCCCCTCAACACCAGCTTGCGGGTAGCGTTATAATAAACCTGACCCGGAACGGTGTACAGCTGAAACTTGGCACTGAATCCATTGATTTTACCGATGTTGATCGGCAAAAAGTCGAAGTACAGAGTCCGGTCAGCCTCGGTGGCCAATGAAATCATCTTGCCCTTGGTTGTCGCCGGGACCTTCTTATGGACATAAATCAGGTTGGTAGTCTTCCCT
The DNA here is from genome assembly GCA_041306185.1 of Candidatus Zixiibacteriota bacterium. Lineage (GTDB taxonomy): Bacteria > Zixibacteria > MSB-5A5 > GN15 > PGXB01 > JBFZFV01. The sequence continues at coordinate 5,068 of JBFZFV010000023.1, read as the reverse complement.
GACAGCCCCGGCCCGTAATAGACAATCTTGCAGTTAACTTCTCGGCTGGCGTAGTTTATTGAAACCATAATTTATCTCAATCCCCAAGATGCTGGTGATCCGGTTTAGCCGTCCGCCTTCAATCTGGCGATAGCATTTTTTATTTCCAGTCGAATTAGCCCGATATTCACGTCCTTTTCCGCCGTAACCACCAGGACCCCGATACCGGCATCGGTAAAGAACATCTTGCCGGAATCGGCCTCGATCGTCACCTGAGCGAGCGGAGTCTGCTGCAGGCGGTCCAGCGATTTCTGAATATTCGTCGTAATCGAGGCCGCGAGGGCTCCGACCGTTTCGTCTTCCAGCGAGGTATCCATATCGGCCGCGATAACGATCCCGTCGTTGCCGACCACCATGGAACCGGTAATGCCGCTGGTCTTATTTAATTCTTCCAGTACTTGATACATATTTCCCCTCCGGGCTTGACGGCATTATCCTGCCGTAGCGTTCGGATATATATTTCTTGACCATTTCAGCCGCCTGGTGCAAACGGACGCCGACCAGATCATCATCCTCGCGATTGGAGATAGCCATGATGTTGAATCCGGCCACCCCGAGGATAAAGATCCGTTCCTGCTCGATAAATAAATCGATCCTTTGCAAACCCGGCGAGCTGTTATTCCGCTTTATAATATTGCTGTTATATTCCTTAAATAGCCCGGCCAACGGCGCCCAGGCCTCAACGTCCATTCCCTCCCGATGATACGATGCAACCGTCAGTCCTTCGTGGTCGACAATCGCGGCCAGCTTGACGGCGCTATGCTCGCCCAAATACCGGATGGCTCGCTCAAAGCCGTTGAGATCGTGGCCGAGGACGAACTCCGGGTGTGACTCCGGACGGCTGTTCCTGCTTTGTACAGACGAAACCTGACCACCTGACAATTCATCGGGCGAGATCGTGGTTACCGCCTGTTCTGCGGATTTTTCCTCTACACCGGCGAGCCTGGGAACATACTTGCGCCTCCCCCGATTATCTTCGGTCTCGCCGAGAATCGCGAGGTAAAAAGGTTTCGCGATAAACGGCGCAGCGATAATATGCAACAGAATGGCAGGGAAATACCGCGAGACGCCCATCGATAGAGCCGCGCTGATATTTACACCGTACATCACCGCAACGAATAATCCGAATATGGTTCCGATAACGATGCGGTAGAGGAAGGTCAAACCCGCTCCCTGAAACACCTGCAAAATCGAGGCATTCGATCGCATCACGAAAAACACCGCGGCGTACCACAGGATTTCAATAATGGCGTAACTGAACGAGCCGGTGCTGATATCCAAACCGAGCCTGGCCGGGAATAACACCATCGGGATTATTATGATAACCCCCGAAAGGAGTATCACCAACTGGCCGTCTTTTTTCGACACTGTCATAATATCCGCCCGTCTATCTAAAAAGGTCCTTATCGAGTTTTTCCAAAAGAGCGTTCATCTTCAAGCGGAGAGTCCCGAAATTCAATTTCCCATTCCCTTTTATCAGCAGCATACTGCCTCTAAAAGGAAGCACATTTATGATAAGATTCTCCGCCTCGATCAAAAGACTCTCGTATTTTCCGAATCGGGACATCCCCAGCTGGGACTGTATGGTCGATTCGATTTCTCGAACCACGGCACCGAATTCATCGGGAGAAACCCCGTCTTTCCAGCTCGATTCCGCAACCAGTCCCTCGCGATTCACCAGCAGAATCCCGTCGATTCCGGGAATTTGAGCCAGCTTCTCGATGACCTGATCGATGCCGAGGCCCGCTTCGGATTTCTTCTCTTCCCTGGGAGCCGGTTCAGGTTTCGAATCCGCGGTATTTGCCTGATTCACTACTTTTTCGGATTTATCGTCTGCCGAAGCAGATTCAAAATTCCGGTTATCACCGGTTTTAATTTGAACCGACGCTTCCTGGGGAATGCGATCACATAATTCCAAGAGCTTTTGGATCTGCACATTGGCCGGATCCATTTTTTGCAGTTTATCAAGCAATTTAGCCGCCTTGGGGAATTCCCCTTTACGGATATAAATCTCGGCCAGGAGCAAATCGGTGGCGAAGCTGTTTCCTTCAAGGACGACCGCCTTGTTTACCTCGATCTCCGCCCAATCGTACATACCTTTATCGAGATTGATACGAGCCATTACCATGTGAGCGGAAACGTAGTTGGGATGAATCCGCAATCCGTTCTGGCAAATCCGGAACGCCTGATCCAGCTGCCCCTTTTTGCGATAGGCATCCGCCAGGGCGGCGAAAATCTGAGAATTGGGATTCTCGCCCAGAATTTTATTGCATTTACCAATTCTATCGTCTAATTCGGCCACATTCATCGGATAACTCCGTCGTAATCACAAGATATTAAATTACAATATCTTATGTTACAAAAAATATTGCGTATTTATAATTATAACGGCCAGCATAAGTTAAGTCAATCCCTTTAAATCAGCTCAATATCTTCTTGGTTCGATACAATCCGTACAGCCAGATAAGGATCATTGCCAGATAAATACCGGTCAGTGTAAAGGCCGGTATCTGGAACAAAGATACGGTTTCCGCAAGAGCCAAAATCCTTGCCACGAGGAGCAGACCGAAACCAAAAGCAAACATCTGCCAGCTTTTGGAGAGGAGTCCCCCTTTGACAAGTGATAGTACTTTTGATGCCCATATCAGGCATACCAGTGCTCCGATTAAAATCGCGATATCGAGAATCCCGGCCGGCGTATAAAAAAGTGCCGTATTTACCGCCGCATGGGCGGGTTCGCCTGCAAGGGAAATCGACACGAAAAATATTGATAAAATGTATCCCGCTTTCTTCATACCTATGCACCTTTCACCAACTTCACGGTTCGGTCGGCTTTCTTTATGGACTTGAAAAGATACTCGTCAATATGGTAGCGTTTTACCAGTTCGCGCCTTAAAGCCAGAGGCTCGGTAATTTCCTTCTTGATTCGTCCAACCGCCTGGCGATATGGCCCAAGGCCGAGAATGCAGTAAATATATTCCAACTGGTTGGAAAGCATATGTTCCAGGTCACTCATCACGTTGTGCATACGCACGGTAGCGGGGATCTTGAGAATTTCGGCGTAAAAACGATCGAACGACGGTCCGCTGTCGGTGCCGGGATCGAATCCCGGGAAGTATGTCAGGAAGCTGTTGCGGAATCCGGCCATGTACCGGTTGAACATCGGGTTTTCGTAGCCCATCAGGTCTTCGATCAGGGTGCGGATACGATAGAAGCAGCTGTTATAGAGAGTGAAGAGAATCGAAAGGACCACCTCTTCCTCGTTGGCGACATCGCCGCTTCCACCCTGTACCCGTCCGGCCATTTCCACCAGACCGCTGCCGATCAATTTGAAGAGAGCGCGATAGGTGACGAATTCTCCGACCGGCGAAGCCTCGATCAAATCGGGCATGGTTCTTTCGCCGTTAATCAGAGCCATGATCTTGAATTCTTCTATGGTAATCTTAAGCTCGTCCCGTTTGGTTTTGGGATTCGAGACCAGTCTTAACAGCACGTCGTCAGGGGGAAGAACCTTTTGGATTTCGACCCATTCGTCGATACGACGGGTCCCTTCCATAATGATATTGGTCGTATTGAGCTCCAGGGTAAACGGAGCGTTGCGAGGGGCCATACCTTCGTTGAACTTGAAATCTCCTTCTTCCCACGAAAAGAGATTATAGACAATCTCTTCCACCTGGAGCTTCAGACATGCCAGAATTTCTTCTTTGTCGAAGAGGTTCATATCAACCAGGGTGGTCCCAAGCTGCCTTCCGGTCTGCTTGTGCATCTGGATGGCTTTCTCAAGGTCCGACTTTGAGATGCGGCCGCGCTTGAGAAGAAGATTTCCCAACAAATCCTCATTGGAATTTACGGCAGATGCATATATCACCATGCCTTCGCGAAACGCGATTTCCTTGTGCCGGGCTCCGGCGGCAATTTCCAAAATACCGGTCTTGCGCCCGGTCGTAAGGAGTTGCAGGATATCGGGAAATGAAACCGTTTTTAGATTACCAGCTAAGCTCATAGACTTTCAGCTCTTTTGTCAGAACCATTTAATAGCAAAGGAAATCGCGGGATTTCCTGTAATTCTTATATTTTATCGGGATTTTGGGGCGCTTTCTTAACTTCGCACCCTGATGAATTTTCAATTTATGGACTTAATCCGCCCATCCGATATAAGCAATTCTACCGCACCGACTTGAGAGGTCAATACCAGGTTTTGGAATAATCGCTCGGAAAGTAGTATTGATTCTATTTCACCGGCCCGTCTGCGATCTACATTCCGACAAATAAACAGCAGGTTATTTGACGCAATGGAATCTCCCAAACACTCTATATCCGAAGCAGTTAACGTTTCCTTGACAATTACCAGCTTTTTGGTAGAGTTCAAATCCAAGGTGCCGTCAAACGCGCTTTCAGTCCTCTGGGCCAAAAGATACACTTCCAGTGAATCAAAGATCACCTTTGCCCCGCCGTTGAACAAATGGATTGTCATATTCGATGAGGATTCCGGGGCCGTTCCTGAAAACAACACTATTCGGTCATGCGACAGGTTGGTCTTATAGCGCGCAGCGATATCGGTCATCATTTTCTCCGATGCGGCCGGAATGTACAATGTTGAAGAATCGAACGATTCGGCAAGAGAAATACTTTCCATAATCGACGCAAACCGCCCCGATAGTTCTATCACAACAGGGGCGCGGAACCCGGCGTTCTTCAAATATCCCCGGACTACCCGTTCCGTTATGGAATAGTCCTTTCGAGGCAAATCGGATAAGAAAACGGCGGCGCGGTTATGCTCCAGCACCGCGATCAGCCCGCCGGGGGTCGAAAAAACGGTCAGTTTGTTTTGGTCTTTCGATTCGAATAACCCGCAAACCGCCCAAAAATTCGCGATCAGAAGGACCACGACAACTAGTAATCTCCGGGCTTTCAGGGATGCCAGAGCCTGGACCCCCATAATCAGCGAGGCAAAGTAGACAACCAGGAATCCTCCTCCAAGCGAAATTTCCAGGGGGATTCCGAAGGTTCCGCCGCCGAACAGGCGGAG
>JBFZFV010000022.1:0-8072 GCA_041306185.1 Candidatus Zixiibacteriota bacterium | reverse complement strand
TACAATTCTACCTGGACTCGCCCCTGGATGGACGTCGACAACTACGCCGAGCCGTTCCCGACCGGTATCGTGGAAAAGACCTTCCAGCCCTCGCTGCGCTTCACCGGGATTTTCCGCAAGTACTGCTTTTTCGATGTCGAGGCCGGTCTAAAATTCGTGGATAATTTCGAACATAGCGACGGCCGCAGCGAAACCCTTCCCTTTTTCAACCTCCGTTTAACCCTGATGCTATATTCCCTTTTTCAACTCCCGCCGCTCGGGGCCTGATAAAATTCCTCGGAACAATTGAAAATCCTCTCTGTTTTGATAGGTGACTTACGCCTAAAAGAGCAATTTCCCGTCTGTTTTCAATCCTGCTGATTATAGTGGCATGGGATGCGACGGCGGCAAATCGAACCAAGGATTAGAGATGAATAGCAATAATCGGGAGCACAAATATACCAACCGGCTGATCGAGGCCGCCTCGCCGTATCTTTTGCAGCATGCTCACAATCCCGTTGACTGGTATCCCTGGGGAGAGGAAGCCATAAAACGGGCAAAAGCGGAAAACAAGCCGATATTTTTGTCGATCGGTTACGCCGCCTGTCACTGGTGCCATGTGATGGAACGGGAGTCGTTCGAAGATCCCGCAACCGCGGCTCTTTTAAATGAGCATTACATCGCAATCAAGGTCGACCGGGAAGAACGCCCCGATCTCGACCAGATATATATGGCGGCGACCCAGGCGCTGTCGGGCGGGGGAGGATGGCCGATGTCGGTTTTTCTCACTCCCGATTTGAAACCGTTTTTCGCCGGGACCTATTTCCATCCGGTCGATATGCAGGGCCGCCCCGGATTCAAAACCGTTCTGACGGAACTGATAAAAGTATACAGCCAGGATCGTGATAGAATCGACCGCCTTGCCGGCGAAGTTGCGTCGCGTCTCAAGGAGTACTACGGCAACAAAACAAGTACCGTCAAGCTGGACCGGAGCATAATCGATGCGGCGGCGCAATCTCTGATTGGGAATTTCGATAAGGTTAACGGAGGGTTCGGCGGGGCCCCCAAATTTCCGCATGCTTCCGATATTTCATTTTTATTCAAATATGCCCGGCAGAACGACAACGGCGATGCTCTTTATGCCGCCCTGTACAGCCTGAGACAGATGGGGCGCGGCGGGATATACGACCAGATCGGCGGAGGATTCCACCGTTATTCGGTCGATGCCCGGTGGCTGGTGCCGCATTTCGAAAAGATGCTCTACGATAATGCCATGCTGGCACTGGTGTATGCCGAGGCTTTTCAAATCACCAAAGACGAATTCTTCAGGCGCATTGTCCGGGGGACGCTTGATTTCGTCCTGCGGGAGATGACCGATACATCCGGAGGATTTTATTCCTCGCTCGATGCCGACAGCGAGGGGGAAGAAGGGCGGTACTATGTCTGGAGCAAAAGCGATATCGATGAGATACTTGGTGAGCATGCCGAAAAATTCTGCAAATATTACAATATCACGGAGAGAGGGAATTTCGAGGAGCATTCCAATATCCCGAATGTCAGCGATGCCAGCGACCTCTATTTGAAAGCACTCGATATTCCCAAGGAAGAATTCTTTGCAGCACTGGCCGAAAGCCGCCGGAAATTGTTCGAAGTGCGCGCTGCACGCGTCCGCCCCTTCACCGACGATAAAGTGATTGTTTCCTGGAGCGGCCTGATGATTTCCGGGTTCGCCTGCGGCTATCAGGTGACCGGTGACAAACGGTATCTCGATGCCGCGGCTAAAGCGGCCGATTTTATAATCGAGCAAATGTATTCGGATGGCGAGTTGAAGCATTCGTGGCGGGGAGAGAAAAATACCGGGGGGCCGTTCCTGGAGGATTACGCCTGTTTTATCAAGGGACTGATTGACCTCTACGAAGTCGAACACAATTACAGCCGTATCCGCCTGGCCGCCGAACTGGCCGACAAGGCCCTGGTTCTTTTTGCGGATGATTCCGGAAACCTCTTTCTGACCCCGGCCGATAAAGGCGACCATTTTATGCGGCCGAAAGAAATTACCGATGGAGCCCTTCCGGCTCCGGGATCGATATTGATGCAGACACTGATTAAGCTGAGCGAACTGACCGGCGACAGGAAATATGAACAGCGCGCCGAACAGTTCCTTTCGGCAATCTCAGCCGATATCGCGGGGATGCCCCAGGGGTATGTTTCAGCGGTTCAGGCTTTCGAATATTTGACCGGGGACCGGCTGGAAATAGTCCTGGCTGGGAATGAAAATCGCGATAAGTTTACCAACATCTTGTACCTCAGCTACTTGCCGAATAGAGTGATTGTCGTTTCGGAGATCGGCGGCGAGGGTATCCCGCTTCTGGCCGGGCGTCAAACCGACGGTCCCGCAACCGCCTATATTTGCCGTAATTCCGCCTGTCAGCTCCCGGCGACCACTCCCCAGGAATTCGAAAAGCAGCTTTCAGATTTGTAGGTATAACGGCTGGATTCCCCCTTGCCGATTCTTAAATCCCGAGATATTTTATAAAATCGTGAATCGAATGAGGCTTTGGGCTATCTAACCAGAAAAATACGGAGAATAGTCGTGATAGAAGCGAAGTTGAAATGGCAGGAAGGATTGAGATTCGAAGGAACCTCGTCTTTCGGGCATAAAATAATCACCGATGGCGCCCGGACGTCCGGAGGATCCGAAATGGGGTACCGTCCGACCGAACTGGTTCTTTTCGCCCTGGCCGGTTGTACCGGAATGGATGTGGTTAAGATTCTCGAAAAAATGCGTCAGAAAGTGACCGGATTCGAAATCGAAGTCAAGGGGCAACAGCCGGAAGAATACCCCAAACCCTACAATAAGATAGATATCAAGTACATTTTCACCGGAAAAGGTCTGGATAAAGATAAAATCGCCACCGCAATCGGATTATCCAAGGATAAATACTGTATGGTCTCGCAGACCCTCGCAGGGGTAGCAAACATCTGCCATGAAATCGAAATCAGAGAAGGATAGAATAATGAATAGCATGGGATACACCGTTAGCAGCGGTAAGTCGTTTCAGGATATCAGCGCGGCGCTGGAAAAAATCGTTCCCGAGAGAAATTTCCGGGTCCTGGCAGTACACGACGTGAAAGCGACTCTGGAAGAAAAGGGATTCGGAATCGAGCCTTTGCGGATTTTCGAAGTCTGCAACGCCGGATTCGCCTATAAGGCCATCAAAAGCGATGTCGATGTCGCCATGTTCATGCCGTGCAAAATCGTGGTGCGGGAAGGAAAGGGAAAGACCATTATGACCCTGGTTCGCCCCTCGATGATCTCGCAGATGCTCCCGGATTCGGGGCTGGATGAACTGGCGGGAGAGGTCGAAAAACAATTAACGGAAATCATCGATGAAATTAAATAAAAAGCGTCTTGTCAAACTGGGCCTGGGAATTATATTAGGCGGGCTGGCCGGACTGGCACTCAGTTTCGCCAGCGGGCAGTTCGGGTCGAGCTGTTCGATCCTGTGCAACCCGAAAATAGCCTCCGGCCTGGGAATGGTGTACGGTGCCATTTTTACATATGGAAAGTAACGGATAGTATCATGCCGATGTACGAATTCAAATGCAAACAGTGCGGACAACAATACGAAGAGCTGGTTCGCAGCAGTGACGAAAAGATCTCCTGTCCCAAATGCGGGTCCGCTGAAACCTATAAACTGATATCCACCTTCGCGCCTAAAATGGCCGGGGCGGCTCCGTCCTGCGCCACCGGCGGTTGCGGGGGCGGAGGATTCAGCTGAGCAAGCTGATGCGAATGGATCGGTCGATCCTATGTATAATATAAAGTGAACAGGAAACGGCTATATCTGGTTTGCGCGGCGGTAGCCGCCTTTGTCGCGATAGCCGGGTGCGGCGGCGAGGACATGAAGACTCCCGAAGACGTCCGGGAGCACGTGGCCTTTCTCGATGCCCGGTCGGCATTTCCTCATTTTCCATTCGGCGATAAGCCGATTTACATGTTTTTCAATGCTCTCTGGTGCCCGATCAGCAAAGGGATGCGTGACGATGTTTTTTCCCGCCCGGAAATCATTACTTACATGAACGAGAATTTCACCTGTATATCGGTCATACCCGACAGCATCAAAGAGGTGGCCTTCCTGGGGCAGGCAATGACCGGGCAGGACCTGATTGCCAATTTTAAAATCGAAGGCTACCCGGCCCATTATTTCTGCTCGGCGGAAGGAAAGCTGCTCGGAGGGACCTCGGGCGAAATCACCCTGGCCGATTTCAAACGGCTTTTGATATATTTCGGAAAAGGCTTCTACAAGAAATTCGATTTCGATACGTTTCTGGAAACGCGCGACGCGAAAGTCGATACCGTGTACGGGAAATTCTAAGCTTTCACCGCCGCGATTGCGATTCGACCCGTCTCTTCATCCGGCTCATTGAACGTGAAGCACTTGTAAAGGAGTGCGATTTTCATTTCGGCGCGATGCAGCAGCGTCGTTAACTCGCTGATATCATAGCCTCTTTCGACATGGTGTTCGTCATATCTTTGCCAGCTCTTTCCGCTTTTGACGAAAGTAATGGCCAGCAAATCGGCGATTTTTTTGGCCGGGATATAATCGGCCTTCCAGATCCAGGCCATGCCCTCCTGGTGCCCGGCATTGGTTTTTGTCCAATAAGTTTCCAATCCCCACGGCGTGTTCATGTCGAATATAAAAACTCCCTCCGGCGTCATCAGCCGATGAACCCTCTTGAATGTCTCCAGCAAATCATGCTTGACCGTCACATAATTCAGGCTGTCATAAAAGCAGGTAACCAGGTCGATTTTGCCCTTTAATTGAGGAAGCGATATTTTGGGCAAGGTCTGGTGATACGATTTTAACATGCACCCCGAATCCCGGAATTTCCTCCGCGCGATTTTCAGCATTTCCGCCGAACCATCCAGCGCATGTACCTCAAGTCCCCGCTGCGCCATCAGGACCGCCGCCGTTCCGGTGCCGCAGCATAAATCCAGAACCCTCGTTGGCTGGTGTTTCAACCGCCTCAAGAGATCAAATGCATAATCCACCATCTTGGCGGAAAACGCGCCCGTCTGCAGCAGGTCATACACTTTCGAAAGATGTTGATATGGAACCGAAGTCTCCATGTTTCAATATACGGGTTTTAAGGCGATCGGCAAAGGAGTTCTTGGAATCCCCTTTTTAGTTGACTTTCATATGCTTAACAGATTTTCGTATAGCCGGACGACGATTTTATCGAATAGGGCCATACCGCTTTAGGTAAATATAGCGAATATGCCCGGTCGCGTTAAGCCCCGCATACGCGGGAAACTGCTGCTGACCGATACGAAAGGAGCAAAACATGCCGACCATCTTCTGGCTCTGGCTGGGAGCCGCAGTGGTTTTTCTCATTATCGAAATCACCACGCCGGGCCTGGTATTCTTATGTTTTACGGTCGGAGCGGTCGCGGCCGCCGTGACCAGTACCTTCAACGATTCGTACCTGATTCAACTCGGAGTCTTCGCGGTTATCCCGATTATCCTGATTCCGCTGACCCGTCCCCTGGCCCACCGGCTGACCAAACCATCGCCGCAGCCGACCAATGTCGACGCCATGCTGGGCCAGGTCGGCATCGTCACCAAAGCCATCGATCCCGATACCGGAAGCGGCATGGTGAAAGTCGAAGGACAGGACTGGCGAGCCCTGGCCGAGGAAGTCATATCCGAAGGGACCAAAGTCCGGGTAGTGAAAGTCCACGGGGCCAAGCTGATAGTAGCCCGGCTCGACTGAAACGATAGTATGTATGATGAATAAAAGGAGTGAAAATTATGAGCGGTGAATTACTACTGGTGATAGTCGCGATAATCTTCGCCTTTGTCCTGGGAGCGGCCGCGATTCGCATTATCCGCCCCTTCGAGAAAGGGCTGGTGGAGCGGCTGGGGAGATATCAGCGCACCCTTAGCTCGGGGTTGAACCTGATTCTTCCGTTTATCGATGTCCTTGATAAGGTCGATATGCGCGAAATCGTGCTGGATGTTCCTCCCCAGATGGTGATTACCAAGGACAACGTCGGGGTCGAAGTCGACGCCGTGGTGTACTGCCAGGTGACCGACCCGGTCCGGGCCAGATACGAAATCACCAACTACGTCATGGCGGCCACCAAGCTGGCCCAGACCAACCTTCGTAACGTCATCGGCGAAATGGAACTGGACCAGTCGCTGGGCTCACGCGATACCATCAATCTCCAGTTGCGGGATGTGCTCGACGAAGCGACCGACAAGTGGGGGGTAAAGGTCAACCGGGTGGAAATCCAGAGGATCGATCCCCCGATCGATATCACCGAAGCGATGAGCCGCCAGATGAAGGCCGAACGCGACAAGCGCGCGACAATCCTGGCCGCCGAAGGGGATAAGCTGGCGGCGATCAACCGCGCCGAAGGAGCCAAGCAGTCGGCGATTCTCGAAGCCGAAGGGCAGGCGTCGGCGGTCATGAAAAGGGCCGATGCCGAAAAGTACCGTCAGGTGGCGGTAGCCGAAGGTGAAGCCAAGGCTATCGGCAATGTCTTCACGGCTATCCACGAAGGCCGGCCCGACAAGGAACTGATTACCCTGAAGTATCTGGAGATGCTCCCGAAACTGGCCGACGGCAAGGCCAACAAGATTTTCCTTCCGTTCGAAGCCAGCGGTATCATTGCGGCGCTGTCAGCCATGGTGGAGGGAATCAAGGACAAAACTCCATCGCCGAAGGCTCCGGCCGCGTAAAATCTTCGGATTAAATTCTTCAGGTTTAATTATTCAATTATAAGGGGGAGGCAGGACGCCTCCCCCTGATTTTTTGAAGTCTGTTTCGCGAAATCAACTACTTCAGCAAGACCATCTTCCGCGACTCGATAAATTTTCCGTCCGCGACCAGACGATAGAAATATATCCCGCTGGCGCAGGCGTTGCCTTCCCACTTCACGGAATAGGTTCCGGCGGGTTTATAACCGCTCTGGATATTGTCCACCTTCTGTCCGGCGACATTGTAAATTTCCAGACTGACCACGGCCGGTTGCGACAGCGAAAATTCAATGGTCGTGCCCGCATTGAACGGGTTCGGGCTGTTCTGCGACAATTCGTACCGCGCCGGTAGTACTTCTCCACTGCCATCGTCGGCTTTATAGATAATTTCCGGAGTCGACAGCGGTATCACGCCGCCATCCACCATCACTTCGCCGTTGATGTTCCCGATGTAATACCAGATCGTCCAGTCATTGGAATTGCCGTTCATGTACTGCCCGGCGAAATATGTAATCGCCTGGCTCACCGAAGCGCCGTCTTCGCTCACGATGGCCATCTGGTCGAGTCTTGCCGATGCGACGTTTAAAAGGCAGGTCAGAAGATGCCGCCTGATTCGGGCCGGATTACTGTCGTCGTGGGTATCGAGCCAGATCCGCGCAAAATCCTCGAAACCCAGCGGTATGGCCGGATTGCCCTTGTACGTGACGTCTTCTATCATGATCGCAAAACTGTCCGGTCTTTGATAAAAATGCTCGAAGATGGACTGGCCGTACCAATCCATATCGGTGATGGTCAATCCGCTGTAAAGCTCGGTATTGTCATTGAGACCCTGAATCTGCTTCTTCCACCACCAGAAATTGGATACGTCTCCCGAGGTTTCGTCGGTCAGGATGAAATTAACCTGTACTGACGAACCATTGAGATTAATCGGAACCGAAGAATTCCCGCTGACTCCGAACCCGAATGGGACATCAAGGTCAACAATGTACTGACCGGCGGAAACCGAATCGAAACGATAGTACCCGGCATCGTCGGTGATGGCCGCGAGGAAATCGTTGCCATTGTGATCCAGCAGATTGACCGTGATTCCCTGCAAGCCGCTCCCGCTGAAGGAAACCGAGCCGTCGACGGCCGACGACGATTCGCTTCCTTCGATAATCATCATTCCGGCGTTGTTGTTTTCTGCGCATTCCCCGATTTGGTTGTCGGGGTCGACCAGGACATGAATTTCGCGCGGAGTCGGGCCTTCGATCGTGTATAGAACGCTGACCGTGCGGGTGCTGCCGCCGCTAAGCGAGGCTATAATCCGGTCGCTTCCGATAGGAG
>JBFZFV010000021.1:0-58619 GCA_041306185.1 Candidatus Zixiibacteriota bacterium | reverse complement strand
AGCCCTTTCGTTTTCAGGGACATCAGAAGTCTTGCAGTTGTTGCAGCATTTTCTAATCAGACGTTGAGCGACGATAAGTTTAAGGGTGCTTTGCAGAATCGAATCGTCCGCACCCAAATCCTTTAATCTGGCAATCGCGGAAAAGGCATCATTAGTATGTAAAGTCGAAAACACCAAATGTCCGGTCAAGGATGCCCGAAGCGCGTTCTCCAAAGTTTCCTCATCTCTAATTTCACCCACCATTATCACATTCGGGTCCTGTCTGAGTATTGCCCTTAATGCCGATGCGAAGGTGAGGTTGATCTCCGGTCTGATTTGAGTCTGATTTATACCTGGGAGATTATATTCGATGGGGTCCTCAATGGTGGTTATATTAATACCGGGAGACTTAATTGTATTCAGAGCGGCATATAATGTAGTCGTCTTTCCGGATCCGGTCGGACCGGTAATCAATATTATCCCGTAAGGCAGTGAGATTTTCTGGCGGAAGAGATTCAAATCTTCTTCTTTAAAACCAAGCAAGGATAGATCAAGTCTTAGAGTTGACTTGTCGAGTATCCTGAGGACAATCTTCTCACCGAAATCAGTCGGCAAAACCGATACTCTGATATCGACAGTATTTCCCTGGTATTCGAATCTCATACGGCCATCCTGAGGCCTTCTTTTCTCGGCAATATCGAGTCCCGATAGAATCTTAATTCTTGAGACAACAGGTGAGATATAGTCTTTTGATAGAGTTCTTTTTTCCTGAAGGACTCCATCCAGGCGATATCTGATCAGATAGCTGGTTTCAAAGGGCTCTATATGAATATCAGAAGCCTTAAATCCAATTGCTTCAGAGACGATTTCATCCACTATGGTAATAATGGAATCAGAAATTCGATCAATTGTTATATTACTATCGACTCCAAGTGATTGATTTGATTGATTTAGTGCCAATTCCACTTCGGCAAGAGAGCTCAGAATATATTCCGGTCGATAACCGAGATTAAAATCAATTACAGAAAGAAGATTAGAATCGAATTCGTCTGATATCAATACCTTTTTAACCGACCCTTCGACCAGGACAGGAGCAAACTTGAACTTCTTGCAGTTCTTCTGCGAAAATATCGGGGGCAGATCATTATTCATTGTACTTGGCCTTAAACAATGATTATAATATATTATAATTTAGAATAATTTCAATTCAATATTTATGGCTCTATTTTCTTACAGAGGGATAACGCTAGCCGGCGATAATGTCGAGGGAAAAATCCGTGCCTACAATCAGGACGCTCTCGAACTGAAATTATCCGAGGAAGGAATACTCCTTGAATCTTCATTCAGAGAATCCAGCAGCCTGGTTACCGGTTTTCATGCCTTTTTCAAGAAATCAGAAATTACCAGACTAACCCGGCAAATGTCGGTTCTGATATCATCTGGGATTTCTGTAGTGGAATCTCTGGAAGCACTGGAAGATCAAATAGAAGACAAAAAATTATTGGCGGTTTATCAAGGAGTCAGGAATTCGATAATTTCCGGTGGATCAATTGCTGCTTCATTTAAGAATTACCCGGCGTATTTCAATAATGTGTTTACCTCCTTATTGGAAAGCGGAGAGGTTTCAGGCACGCTGGATACGGCTCTCGAAAGAGTTGCCGATTACCGTGAGAAATCAGAAATGATAAATAACAAAGTCAAATCGGCTCTGACTTACCCGGCTGTGGTAGTTCTAGTTGCCGTTGGAGTAATCTTTCTATTAATTGCCTACATAATTCCAATATTTTCCACAATGTATGCGAATTTTGGTGCAGAGCTTCCGGCACTGACCAATTATGTAGTAAAATCAAGCGAATTTATAAAAGGCCAAATTCAATATATTTTGGCCCTGTTGTTCCTTTCTCTAATAGTCGTCTCTTATAGCCTTAGGACCAAGAAAGCAAAAATTATCGTCGGTAAATTGGTTTATCGAATACCTGGTTTGAAGGTGTTGTTTCTTAATATTCTCTCTTCTCGCTTCAGCAGGACAATGGGAGTTTTGTTAAGTTCAGGAGTAAAGCTTATTGATGCCGTGGATGTCGCTTCAAAAACGGTTGGAAACTCCTATGCAACTGAAAAGCTTTCCATAGTCCCGCTATATTTATCCGAAGGAAAATCCTTGGCATATTCTTTGGCAGAAACTAGGCTGTTCCCCAAGACAATCATCAAAATGAGCTCTGCCGGTGAATCAACCGGCAATCTGGGAGGGATTTTCGTAAGGTCGGCCGATTTTTATGAAAAACAGGTCGATATTGCTATCTCGACGGTTAATTCACTGATCGAACCGCTGGTGATAATAATCCTCGGACTTTTCATCGCCTTTATCCTTGTGGCTATGTATTTACCTCTCTTCGAATTGGTCGGACAGATAGGTATCAATTAACATCAAGGATCAAATGAATGATGACTTCATGTCATGCTAAGATCTGGAAATAAAAGCGGAGAGGCTGGGATTCGAACCCAGGGTACGCTTTCACGTACAACTGCTTAGCAGGCAGCTGCCTTCAGCCGCTCGGCCACCTCTCCGGCATAAAATATGCTCTCGAAGCCCCAATATAGCCGAATCGGAAACAAAGACAAGATATTTTTAAAGGAGAGAATTTAGGCTCAGGAAAGAGGCTTATTGGCGCGCGGAGAGCCCGCGAGAAATTTCCAGGCGACCTTTTCGATGATTTCCCCCAACTCCTCGAAATCAAGCGGCTTTGAAAGGAATTCGTCCGCTCCGAGGCTGATGGCGCTCCGGATCATTGCGGCATCCGAATGCCCGGTCATCATAATCATCCTGGTCTCAGGGTAATTCTTCTTAATCATTTCAAGAAGATAATAGCCATCCTGCTTCGGCATGACGATAACGCTGATAATGAGGTTGAACGGAGTCTGGCTTTGGAGAGTCAGAGCCTGCCCGGCGGATAGAGCCGTAGTGACCTGAAATCCCCGGCGCTTGAGGTACAATTTCATCACATCGAGGATCGACTGGTCGTCGTCGACAATCAGAATACTGATTTCGGGATTCATACCCCATCCTTCAGGCTCAGGCGCGTTATTTCATGCCCCGTTCGAGGGCGGTGGTTACTTCATCCACAAAATCTTCCAGCATCACCGGTTTGTAGAGGATGGAGGAGGCTCCCTTGATTCCGGCTTGGTGGATAAGCTTTTCGGTGGCGTTTCCGGTAATGATTATGATCGGAAGATACGGGCGGGCGTCCTTTATTTTCGCGACCGCCTCGACCCCGGCCATCTCCGGCATAATCAGGTCCATGGTGACCAGATCATAATCCGTATCGTTGATTTTGCTCAGAGCGTCGCTACCGTTTTCGGCGACATCGACCTCGACCGACCTGGTCAACTCGCAAAATTCCTTGAAGACATCAAGAATTTTCGGCTCATCATCCACGATTAGGATTTTGAATGAACGCCCTTTTTGTCCCGCCAGCTTTTCGATCTTTTCGATATTTAATCCGTTACTCAACCAAATCACCCACTTTCGAATATTTCCTATTTATATTTATCGACTTTGCCGCGATTTCGCTTTATCCCGATGATTATGTCCAGGATCTCTTTGCTGAGGCTGTGGATTTCGTTCAGCGATTGTTCGATCCGGTCCAGTTTCCCGCTTTGCGAGGGGGGGTCGAACACCATCCGGTCCTCGTTGCGGAACACTTTCAATATCCCGCTCACTTCGCGAATTACCTCGACCGACCCGTTAATCAGCCGGGTGAATTCCTTTTCCATGAAAGCCAATTCCTGGACATCGTTTTTGGCCTTGGCCAGATTTATGGCCAGGTTCAGGGCGAGGATTTTCACCTGGTCGGCCAGGAAATCGACCTGATCGGCAAGATCCGGATTCGGGTCCGTATTTTCTTTTTTTTCTTCTTCCGTCATGCTTTAACCAGCTGGTTTATCTTGTCCCGGAGCGGCTGAAGGTCGGATGACTTGACAATATAGTCTTCCGCCAGCCAGGTCTTGAAATCGGACATATAAATCGAGTACGCGGTATTTAGTATGACCGGTACATCCGGATTTATCTCCTTAATACGTTTCAAAACCTCGAGGCCGCTCTCTCCTTCCATTTCGATGTCGAGCACGATGACATCCACCCGGTTTTGCCGGAGGTATTCCAGAGCTTCTTTTCCGGATGCGACCGAGTCTGCCCGGTGCTGATCCCGTTCGAGAATCTCCTTGTAAAGTCTTCGGATGTGCTCTTCATCGTCAACAATGAGTATTTTCGCCACTTGTCCCCCTTTCGGTACGAGGCAGTTCCACATATATCGTCGGGAAGCCCTCTTTCGTTCCTTCGAGTCCGAAATTTCCGCCATGACAGCGGACCGTTTCGCCGGCCACGATCATGGTCAGCTTCTGAGTTCCGGTCGCCGAACTGAACAACTGGCCCAATACTTTGACCAGATTGTCCCGCTTGCTTTCATCGCCGCTGAAGCCGATCTTCATTCGGGCGAAACCGTCATCCATTTCGGTACTAATAGTTATCTTGCATTCGCCGGTGGTTTCTTCCACGCTCAACCACATGAATTGAAACAGGGCATGCATCAGCTGATCGGGATTGCCGAACACCCCGGTCGTCTGCCCCGACATGGTCAGCGCCGGTTTCCGGCGACTGAATTTAAGCTTTGACAACAGCATTTCGAAAGTCTGCCCGACCAGCAGGTTGAAATCGATCGGCCGGTTGGCGGTTTTGCTGGCTTTCGAAAAATCGAGTACCTGGTGAATGGCCGATTCAGCCCGCTTGGTTTCAGTCAGAATTATATTCAGATATTCCGTGTTCGGACCGGCATCGCCGGCGGTCAGCATCAGGTTGGCAAAGCCGCCGATGACAGTCAATGGGTTGCGCAACTCGTGGGCGATGGATGAAGTCAGTTCGCCGATGACCGACATTTTTTCGGCCCTGATTATCTGTTCCTGCGATTCGGCCAGTTGGCGGTTCTTCTCTTCGAGCTCGGCGGCCCGTTCCATGATCTTATCGTACAATTGCGACCGCTCAATGGCGAGGGCCATATGGTTGGCGAAGGTCTGGAGCAGGTCGACCAGATAGTCGCTGATCGGCTGACCGGTGATGCGGTTATCGGCGAGGATTACCCCCATGCGCTTCCCCCGGCTGATGATGGGAGCGACCACCAGGAAATCGGACTGCAGGCGGTCGAGAATCGGATACGAATCCGCTCCGATACTTGCCCTACCGGTAATGTTGATGCCTTTCCCTTCGTCGAGGGCCTTTTTCAAGACTCCCGCCGTTTCGAGCGGAATCGGCCACCCCTGTATCATTGCCGACAGACGGGGTATGGAGGAATTCTCTTTCCCCAGATTTTCGTTCAATAGTTCGAGCAGCGTGCGATGTTTGTTTTCGAGTCGGCTCCAGATTTGCTGAGCGTCCTCGGGGCTGGCCGGCCCGATCGCCATGGTCCCGGTAAGGGCATTGGCACTTTCATTCATCAAAAAGAGGAAGGCGCGGTTGAATCCCAGGCCCTGCCGGGCAGTCACCGCGACCAGGATAATTTTCAGCACGTCTTCAAGCTCGGCCGTCGACGATACCGCTTCCGATACCTGGGCGATCAGCGACAAAATATAGTCCGCCTTGGCCAGACGAGTCTTTTCTCGGTACGCGGGAGTCACATCCGCGAAAATAGCGAATGCCCCCCGCACTTCATTGTTGTGCGACAGGAACGAATTGCTGTAGATATTAATCGAGCGGAGCTGCTTTTTCAAATTCAGGAAATGATGATCCGCGATATCGACGCTGTTCCCGGCCATGATATGTTCGAAACAATCCGGGATACCGCATCCGATAACGGTATCGAGTTCCTTTACGGACATGTTGAATTCGTACGGATCGTTATCGAGTCCCACGATTTCCTTTGCCGTTCGATTCATGTATTCGATTTTTCCGGACCGGTTGATGTATACGAATCCGAGCGGAGAATTCCCCATATTCCGATGAAATACGGTGCGATCCGAGGTATCGATACTCTGTTCCAAGACCGTGCTCATTTTTTATTGGCTCCGGAAGTTGATTTTTCGATATTAATCATGCGGATTTTTTCACCGCTGTTTATGTATGTTTCGCTCACGAGATTGTCGATATCGAGCAGTTTCCGATTGATATCGGCGATGCGAAGCGCTTCATGTTCGATACGGCGGAGACGCTCCACGACATTTTCGGCCAGGTTCTTTTCGATGAACAACAGGCACTGAATATTCCCGACAATAACCGATAAGGGATTATTGATTTCATGATTGACCGATACCGACAATTCTCTCACGGCATCGAGGCGTTCGTCGCCGATCAGTCTTTCCTGCGCCAACAGGAGTTGTTTTTGGACCCTTTTCAAAGAATCGTTTTGCTTTTCAAGGCGTCGCTGGTAAATCATGCGGTCGGCCGATACCGCGATCTGGTTCGCGAGGATACCGAGCAGCTTGATATCCTGGTCGCGGAAATTTTCTTTCTTCTCGCTCCCGAAACTGATAACTCCGAGCAATTTCCCTTCCACCATTAGCGGCATCACCAGGAACGAACCGACCGGCTTTTCCCGATCCGGGTTTTTCAGCCCGGCCAGCTTCACCGGCTGACGCTGTTTGGCGGCCCAGGCGGTGAATCCGAAACCGAGTTCGAACGGGACGAAATCGAGCGGTTCGACCTTCTCACCAATGGTTACGATATCGCGCAGTTCTCCCGAATCCTCGAAGAAAAGGTAAAACGTGGCGAAATCGAACGGGACCACTTCCTTGATTTTCTCGAGCGTGGCGCGGAAAGTGTCCTGATCCGACGGGCTGTTGCTGATCAGTTCCGTAATCTCGGCCACCAGGTTGATCTTGGTCCAGAAACGCGTGGCGGCTTCGTCGTTTGTCTTTTTAGTTACGGGCAAAGTCCCCATTCCCCCTTATCAATCCGTGCATTTCCCGGCAAATCTCCCGGGCGGCGTTGTCTTCGAGTTCGTTGAACAGGAGCGCCTTCTGTTGCGCCGCCAGATGCAGGTCGGCGTCGTGAATATCATCGTCGCCGAACCGCCAGCGGTCCGTGGCTTTCAATTCGATTTTCAAGTCTCTGGACTTGACCAGGCGCTGCCGGGGAACGTCGATTATTCGAATTTTCCCGGTAATGACGCCGTAAACTTTATAGCGGAAGGCCGCCTGCGGTATAATCGTGATTTTCCGTTTTTCGACATCGAAGCGGTCGATAAAAATATCGACGAGGTATTTCCCGCCCATCGCTTCGGCCTGTTTAATTAACTCTTCGAACGACGGAGTATGGGAATTCCAGTCCAGGGCTGTCCTGACACTGTCGGTCATCCGGAAAATGCCGGCCCCACCCGACGTGGACAGGCAGAAATTCAATTTTTCGCCGAGGCGTACGTCCGCCCAGGGATTGGCAACCGTCTCGAGATTGACGATTATCTTCTCCTGCGCCTGTACGGTACAAGCCAATACTGCCAATAATAATGACAGCGCGGCAAGCGCCTTAACGGGTTTCATTTGACACCCTCTTGTAATAGACGTACTTATTGAGGACTTTGCGAAGCTGCTCGTCGAACGAGGCGACCCGTTCTCCGAGAATGTCGATTTCCGTCATGCTGAAAATATCTTCAAGATATTCGCGGGTGATGAATTCGATCCCGATCAGATACTTTTCCTCGTCGCGATCCGCCCGCTTCACCAGGCCCACGACATTGTCGATGACCTCGATATCCTGAAGCGACATCTTAATCATGATGATGGAACCCTCTCCCACCCCCGAATCGGCTTCCACGAGCATACCGCCGGCGGAAATGTTCAACAGCGAGCCGTGAATCAGGGGGCCGTCGCCGTCGGGCCAGAAGCCCTCGGCTTTGTCCTTCAGAATGGCGAAACTGACCGGTTCGCCGATTTCAAGCCGGATATAGCGTCGCCGCTGATCTTTGACCAGCTTGAACGGCATTCTTACCGAAACCACGTTTTCGCCGGCTTCGATATCCGATATGATTTTGGTTCGTGTCTTGGACATCTTGCATCTCCTATGCTATACTTTTCCTATAATTTTCTTCGAGATGACGCGCCAGTTCCAGGCGCATCTGCGAGTCGAAATTGAACAATTGTTCCGAGAGATTTTTCGATACCGTCGGCGGAAGGACCGCCTGACGTTCCTCCTTCAGGATAAATTCTATCCCCGCACGCATTCCGGTATTCCGTTCCGAACGGCTGTGCCTGACCCGGCCGATCATCAGTTTCGGCAGCGGGAAATCGTCCATTTCCAGATTGAAGATGATAAAATTGTCGCGCGAGAGGACGGTCGGCAATTCCAGAAGCATCCCGCCTCCTCCCAGATTTATGACATTGGTTTCAAGCCATTTCAGCTTATTCAGGCGGGCATCCTTGAACTGAGTCATATCGCAGTACGTCATCCTGATTTCTTTGATGAAATCGTAGCGGACAAATTTGCGCCGGACTTTCGGGCTCAGGTCGACCGCGATCGGTATTTCGATTTTCCCTTCGCGCGGGATATTAACGGTCGAAAAGAATACCATCGGCTGGTCCTTGTAGTTGAAATGCACTTCGACATTCTGCCGGCAAATCAACTGGTTCACCAGCCCGCCCGATCCGCTGCGGTCGATGACCAGGGAATCTTCCTTCACGGCAATTACCCTTGTCGAAAGCGCCCGGCCGGGAAACTGCTCCGTAACGAGCTTTATCTCGCGCCCGACGATCAGCGAAAAATCGACATCGTTGCGATTGAGGATAACTTCCGCCTGGCCAATCATAGCAATCCTTTCTGGCGTTCCTTGACTTGTTCTTCGAAGATGAAGCGAACCAGATTGTTCTGCACCTGCAGATTGAATTTCTGGATGTGCGGCGGGAGGATATTCAATTCTTCCGCCGAAAAATATTTTTTCAAATTTTCATTGGTCAAAAACTCCATCGCGGCGCAATCGAATTCACCCGACCTGGTCAGACGGCAGCAACGCCCCGCCAGAAACGGAGGAATCCCCATGGGATCATAATGGCGTATCCGCATGATCAACAAATCTTCGGGTTCTATATCGCTGATGTTGCGTATCAGGATCCCGCCGGCGGATATATCCTCGGACAAGGATTCCTTCCATGATTCCTCCTGATAGAAATTCCCTTCGTGGTCCTTGACCAGCCAGTACCGCAGTCTCGCGGCGTAGCGAATTCTGACGAACTGGCGGCGCTGGACCCTTACCGTTTTCCCGAAATTGTTCAGCAGGATCAAATTGCTGTCGCCGTTAATCGGGTGCATATCGGCCGCAAAGCGATACATGGCATCCGGCTTCTTAAACTGGATATACACGGTGCTGTTGTAGGTCAATCCCTGACCGCCCCGTACCCAGTTGGGTTTCGTTATCGTGATCGCGCCGTCATTTATATCCTCCACGCGGGAGACATAAACGGATTCTTCCCTCCCCTCGCCGACGATGATCTCTACCTTATCCCAGATTTGAAGCGGAGATTCCGATTTTTTGACAGCGTTTTCCATGCTCTGTTTTATCCTGCGGTTGCCTCAGCCAGGCTCGTGCGAGCCTGCTCGATGGCCAGTTCCAGTATTTTGCGGGCCAGAGCGGTCTTGCTCCGATCCCCCTTGTTGCGGTAAATCAATTCCTGACCCTGACGAATGGTGATGTTGAAATAGTCCTTCGCCTGGTCGTGCAATCCCACCCGCCGCGAAAGCTCCGCGATGAGATATGACGCCTGCAGCTGTTGGTTCCCTTCGGAAATGCTGCGGCCGTCCTCGAAAGCCCTGCGGTAGTACTGCACGGCATATTCCAGGGCTTCCTTTTCGTTCTTGGGGGTTCCGTCCCACTTCTGGAACAGACCGGCCAGGAAATCGTAGAAGCTGCGGTAGTCGTGGAAACCGGGCATGATGACATCGCCGCTCGAACCGAGCGCTATTTTCTTGTGCTCCTCGTTGATTTGCTCGAGGGCGTCGATCTTGGCGTCGAGCAGCGAAGTGATTTCGCGCACCGAATTCAGCTCGGAGTCGTACTTATCCTTGATCGGATACAGAATCGATTTCAGCTCCGATGCAATGTGATCGTCCTCGAATTGCCGCGCGATCGACTGGTCCAGAAGATGAAGGTTGACCTTCACGTTTTCGATCGAACTTTTGAAAGCTTCAAGCTTATTGTCGGTATCGATCAGGAAGCTTTTGACGGTGCTGTGATTGGGATTCTCTTCCTTTTCCATTTCGCGGAATATCCAGGCGATCCTCAGATAAAATCTCCCTAGGTCGAGATCGTTGCTCTTGTCCATGAGGCGTTCGTCGATGATACCCAGCATCAGTTTCAGGATGGCGCTTTCATTGGGATAGCGCTTGGTATCGAGATGATCCCCGATAAAGCGTATGACCGAATCCGCCTCGCTCAACACCGCCAGGTGCTGATCCTTGATGACTTTCTGGCGATAGGTCTTGAAATACGAATCGGACTTCCAGTCCTTGAATTCCCGCGTGAATTCACGGGAGTAGAAACAATGGCTGCAGGTCGCCATGAAGTACAGCAGAGGATTGTACGCCTGGTAGCGCGGGTTCCTCCAGGAACGTCCCGTCGGACAGAAATCGGTGTCTCGACCCGATTCGGTATATGCGCCGACCTTGATCGTTTCGAACGAATTGACCGTCTTGCAGATCGGGCACTCGACCTTGGTCATGTAAAATGGAGTCTCTTCGGCCATGTGTTTATCCTCGCTTATCTGGAAACGCCCATACGCTGTTTGATCAGGGCCAACTCTCCATCGGTAATCGCCAATGCGCTTTTCAATTCGGCATCGCCGGCTCTGGCGGCCAGCATGGCGCGAGCCCGCTCGATTATCTCCTGACGGTTCCGGCGGCGGTCCGGTCGGGAGGTCTCAATCGGCCTGGAGGGCGCGTTTTTCCAATCAATGTTCCTTAAATTCATAAATTCGGCATTTATTTCATTTGATTTATCCGCTTTTGCAGTGGGAATTAAAATCGGCTGCGAAGGCTCCTTTTCGGACGGTTCCGCCGTCTGCGGGGATTCCCCCTTCGGACGGACGAAGGCCGTCTTCATCAGCGACGCCATCGCCCCGAAAATCCCCCTAATTCGCCCTTTGGAAGTCGCTTTTTGCCGCTGATAGAAGTCCAGTATCCGGGGACGGAAATTCAGAACATCCTCACGACAGTAGCCGTTTTCCATCCGGCAAAGGGTCTGGAATGGCGGAAGCATGCCGCTTTTACCCGGTTTCCGCTCGTATCCGCTTCGGAGAATATAGGCATAGGCGGAATCGAGGAATTTTCTCGGATTGCCCGGCAGCGGCTCGCAGTAAAACTCCTTAACCTGGCGATTCTGGAAATCCGCCGAGGTGAACCGGGGATTGAACAGGGCCAGGTTGCCGTTGTGGAATCCCGCGAAGCTCTGGTGAGCCGGGAAAGTGAAATCCTCCCCGCCCGGGAGATTGGCCAGCCGCCCTAGTTCGGAATCGGGATTGACCGCGGTATAAATCCGGTTGATATCGATTCCATTTTGCTTGAGATGGAAGGCCAGATTTCTCAGAAAAGTCGCCGCCGTTTTGGCGTTCATTTCATAGCAGAACGAAACCCACGCCGCGCCGCTGGAAGCTTCGAGCGCAGTCAACTGCCAGCCCGGCAGTTTGCCCGAGGCGACGAATTTCTTCAATTGCGGAAGCTCCGATAAATCCAGCGAATCGAAAATGAGCAGCCGCGTCACGGCATCGCCCGATGCTATATTCGTCGGTCTGTTTTTATTTTTGGCTTTTAAACTCGATTTGGAATCTGCGGGGCGGTTCGGCAGTACCGGAGCGACATCGTTATTCAATTCCAGCAGTTCCGCCTTGCGTTCTTTGGTTATGGTGCCGTTGCGGCGAATAACTTTCAACCTTGCACCGGATTTTTTCGCGGCGTTGCTTGTCTTTGGCTTCGCTGTTTCAATCGGTTTGTTTTCGGCAACGGGTGATTCGACGGTCTGCGCCGTTATGTCCTTTTCGACGCGATTCATCCAGAGCCGCGCCGTCTTGCGGGTGGTCCCGAATTTCCTCGCCGCCGCCGATACGCCGTGTTCGGCGGCATATTGAGCCAGTCCGGTCCGCCATTGCTCGCGGTCGTCTCGTGACGGAGACAACGCCTGCTTTTGGGTGGCTCCCTGCTTATTCATTTCCGCTGCCCCCCATGCCCGGCCGCATCGCGGCCGATGAAATTGACGGGCGGCAAGCGCTATCCGGTTTTTGTAATGAAAATCCCATTTTCATCCAACCTTTCCCTTAGGCTTTGAGATCGAGGTTTTCCCCTTTGTCCGGTTCTTCCGCCGGTTTCTTCTTCGGGGTTGCTTCCTCTCTTCTCTTTTGCCGCTTTCTTTCTTCTCTGGCTTCTTCCTGGTCCTTGCTGATGGTCAAAAGGTCGCTCTTGCCCGATTCGTTGGTGCGGCCGGCTTGTTCGCTGGTGGCTTTGTCCAGCTTGGTGCTGAACTGGCGCTGTTCCATTTCCGGCGCCTGCTTTTTTATCTCGTTGAATTTTCTCACCAGCTCCGTTTTCGAAAGGACATCCGCTATTTCAATCGGTTGTACCATCGCGTTACCCATTATTAACTGTTAAAGGCGAATCTTTCCTTTATCATGCCGCGCAGTTTCAAAACCGCCTTGGTGTGAATCTGCGAAACCCGCGATTCCGATATCGTCATCACTTCGCCGATTTCCTTGAGGGTCAGCTCTTCGAAGTAATACAGCGCGATGACCAGCTTTTCCTGTTCGGTCAGACGGTCGATTGCCGTCACCAGGAACGCCCGGAGTTCGCTCTTTTCGAGATCTCCCAAAGCCGAATCCATGGTGGTATCGCAGACCGTTTCTATCCGCGCCACCTGGTGATTGTCGTCTTCGCGGTACACCGTTTCGTCGAGCGATAAAAGCGACGACGACGAGGCATCCCCGATCGCGGCCAGAAGTTCCGACACCGAACATTCGAGCCGTTCGGCCAGCTCATCGTGCGTCGGCTTGCGCCCGAAATCGTTTTCAAGTTTGACATTGGCCCGTTCGATTTCACGGGAACGAGCGCGGGTGGACCGGGGGACCCAGTCAAGCGCCCGCAGTTCGTCGAGTATGGCACCCCGGATGCGCGGAACGGCATATGTTTCGAACTTGACCCCGCGTGAGGGATCGAAATTGCTGAACGCTTCGACCAGACCGATCACGCCGGTATTGATAAGGTCCTGCAATTCCACCGAACGGGGAAAGCCGATGGCCATGCGCCCGGCCACATTGCGGACCAGCGGAAGGTACTGCTTCAAGAGGCGTGCCCGGACGTCGGGGCTGCCGTGACGATGATAGCGATTCCAATCGAGCGTGGTGGCCGTGATTTTCCTGGCCTTGGCTTCGGCCTTCGCATCTTCATTTATATCGGCTTTAACTCGATACGCTGCAACCCGCTGGGTCGCGGCTTTCTTTCTCTCACCCTGTTTAGGCTGTACTTTCTGCGTAGTAACCATTTACACCCTATCCTTTTATTTCAGCTATGTTTGTTCGAGAGTTGATTTTTGGTTCTGGGGCATTCATCCTGTTATCGGTCAATGCTGCCATTTCTTTTGTCAAAAATTTGCACAAATTCAAGATCTGAGCAGCCGTCTCCGATTCCGGAGCGATATCCACGACCGCTTTTTGCCTCATTATGGAATCTGTAATCTCCCTGTTATCATGCAGATACCCGGCATAGAACGGAGTCTGCCCGAGAAACCGTTCCGAAAGCACCGCAAACTTCTGATACATGTATTCAGAATCCTTGCCGAATTCGACCCGGTTGACGAAAATGTGGGCGTTGAATCCTTTCACCGACTGCATGAGGAATTTGTATAGACCGTAGCTGTTGGCCATCGAAGTCAGTTCCGGATTGATTACCATAAGGTTGACATCCGATACTGCCACCGAATCGCGAATGATTTCAAGGTGACTCGAAGGAGTATCGAGGAGGATCAGATCGTACGGCAGGTTCGCCTCTTTCAGTGATTTCAAGAAGCCCCGGTAATTCTGAGGAACGAATTTGGTGTCGGAGCGTTGCGCGGATGGCGAGGCCACCAGACGGAAATTCTCCCGCAGGACAACAGCGCTTTCATCCAGCCCGCTCTGATTGTCGACAATGTCCGCCAGAGTCCGGTCGGGATTGATATTGGCCAGAAGATGTTGCGACCCGAAGTCCCAGACGGCATCGATCAACAGCACCCGTTTCCCCATTCCGGAAAGAGCCGCGGCGACGTTGTACGTAACGACCGACTTGCCGACGCCCCCTTTGCCGGACAGGAAAGCCACGATTACCGGTTCCCTGCGGATGTGTTCGAAGGTTTCCTTGAAATTCAAGCGGGCGATTCTATTCATAAACTGCTTCCTCCGCATTCATGAGTTGTCTGGTGATGTCTTCGGCGGAGGCATCTTTTAGCCGCCCGATTCCGCCGGGAGCATTCATGGTATAGACCAATGGGATTTCGAGATAACGGGCCATCGCGACCATGCCGCCCCACCGTCCCGATTCATCGAGATGCGATGCGATCAGGTGCGTCGGGGTCAGCGATTCGAATACATGCAATGATTCCATCATGTCGCGAGTCCGCGATGTAACCGAGAAGACCATAAACACGTAATCCGGACGTATCGCCCTTATCCTCTTTATCAATTCGAGACGGCGGCGATTTTCAAGGGGAATAGGGGGGGTATCAACAAGTAACAGCGAATCCTTATCCTTGCGGGATCCGAGGCTGCCGCCATCCACTACCGGTACATCAAGGATATCGGCATATCCTTCGATTTCTTCAAAGGCCGTGACCTTGATATCGTCTAGGGAGGCCAGCCTGATCTTCAGCTTTTTCTCGGATATCAGCCGGGCCGCCATCTTGGCCAACGCCGAGGTCTTCCCCGCTCCCGAGGTCCCCACGAAAACCGCCTTCTTTCCAGCTTTCATTTCCGGCTCGGAGGCGGTCATTTCCGCGATATTTTCGGTTAAAACCTCGGCCGCAATTGCAACCGGGTCGTCCCCCGGAACCAGCCGTTCCGACACGATTTTCATCATCTGGCGGGCGAATTCCGACGGGACATCGGCGTCGAGTAAATCGAGATAAATCTTCTGGAGGGGATCTTCGAAAACCCGGTCCGGCTCGGCATTGAGCGAGCGCCGGACGTCTTTGTTTATAACCCTGGCCGCTTTCAGGGCATAACTTTCAGCCTCGGCCATTTTTTCGCTGAATACCGCCGGTTCGATTTTCGGGGTAGCAGGTGCGGCCGCCGGTCTGACTGTCAACTTTTGCTTTTCCGGGTTGAGAATATCGTCGAGCCTTCCGGCGGTGATAACCCCTTCGTCGATACAGGCCGTGACTTCGACCCGCTCGCTCGGCCGCACCAATTCGGTTTCCGGGATTTCCCGGGTCCTCAGGACGACCGCTTCGCCTCCCATCACTTCTTTGACCATCTTCAGCGCGGCCGCGATGGTCGGTGCTGTAAAGGACTTAATTATCATAGTTTATTCTCACCGTTCCGGAGGAAACAACCTCCACACTGCTAATGATTTCGTTGTACGACAGGATCGTCAGCGAGGGATGCGCCCCCTCGGTCAGACGACGCAGGGCCAGGCGGATATTCGGCGAACAGAGACAGATGGGACTGTGCCCGCGCGTGGACATCTTATCCATCATCTCGCCGATGGCCTTGATCAAACGCTCCGATAATTCCGGAGGAATCACCATCATGAATCCCTGCTTGGTGTTCTGCACCGATTCGGTCAGGTTCTGTTCGATGGCGGGATCGATGGTGAAAACGTGAATCTTGCCGTCGTCGCTCTTATGCCCTTCGCTGATCTGGCGCTTCAGCGCCATGCGGACGTACTCGGCCAGGACATCTATTTCCTTGGTCATGCTGAAGGTATCGGTGATAGTCTCGATAATGGTCGCAAGGTCGCGGATGGAAACCTTTTCCCTGAGCAGACCCTGAAGGACTTTCTGAATCGTGGAAAAAGGAACCACTTCAGGAATAATGTCTTTCACCAGTGAGGGATGATCTTCCTTGAGGGTTTCAATCAGGTGCGAAACATCCTGGCGATTCAATAATTCGAACGAATAATTTCTCACGATTTCGGTCAGGTGAGTGGCCAGCACCGCCGACGGTTCCACGATGGTGTACCCCTTGTCTTCGGCGTGCTCTTTCAGGTTCGGGCGTATCCAGGTGGCATGAAGATCGAACGCCGGCTCCTTGGTTGCGAATCCGTCGATTTCGGCGGTAGCGTAACCCGGATTGATCGCCATGACATGATCCGGCATCAATTCGAAATTGGCGACGTCGATCCCCTTGACCTTGATTTTGTATTGATTCGGCTTGATGCGAACGTTGTCGCGAATCCGAATCGGCGGGACGATAATTCCCAGTTCAATGGCAAGCTGACGGCGAATTGTCGAGACCCGATCCAGCAGGTCTCCCCCCTGGTTGGAATCGACCAGCGGAATCAGGCCGTAGCCGATTTCCACTTCGAGGGAATCGACCTTGAGAAGATCTTCGGTCCGCTCCTGCTGCTGATCGACGTCTTTCTTTTCTTTGGCGATTTCATCGGCCAGCTGTTTTTTCTTGATGCCGTTGTTGGCCATATAACCGATCGCTCCGACCACGGCACCGAGCACGAAGAACGGTAACGTCGGCATCCCCGGGACGAACCCGAAAATCATCAGCATCCCGGCCGCAATCATGATGGCACGGGGCTGGTTCATCAGCTGACGGGTTAAATCCCGTCCCATATTTTCCTTGGAGGCGGCGCGGGTAACGATAATACCGGCCGAAGTGGAAACGATCAGCGCCGGAATCTGGGTAACCAGTCCGTCGCCGACCGACAGAAGCGAATAAGTCCGGAGCGATTCGGTTACCGTCATGTCCTGCATGACCATTCCGATGACGAACCCTCCGATAATATTTATCAGGGTAATCAGGATCCCGGCAATGGCATCGCCGCGGACGAATTTCGAGGCACCGTCCATGGCCCCGTAGAAGTCCGCTTCCTGCGAAATCGCCTCCCGGCGGGCCCTGGCGTCCGCTTCGTTGATGAGCCCGGCGTTCAGATCGGCGTCGATGGCCATCTGCTTGCCCGGCATGGCATCCAGGGTGAAACGGGCCGCGACTTCGGAAATACGTCCGGCACCCTTGGTTATGACGATGAATTGTATGATGACCAGGATCATGAAGATGATGAACCCGACCACGTAATTCCCCTGCACCACGAAATTACCGAATGAGTTGATGACTTCCCCGGCATACCCTTCACCCAGGATGAGCCTGGTTGAAGCCACGTTCAGGGACAAACGGAGCAGGGTGACGATCAAAAGCATCCCCGGGAAGACCGAAAGGTCGAGGGGACGCGTGATATATAAGGTCGAAAGCAGAATTATCAGTGAAAACGTGATATTGAAAGCGAGCGCGAAATCGAGTAGTCCGGCAGGCAGCGGGATAATGAGAACTCCGATAATCGCGATCACCGCAACTGCCAGCGCTATATCGGAACGCTGCACCAGTTGAGAAAGGAAAGTCCGGTCCGCCGCCATCTTACGCTACCCCTTTCCCTTTCAGGCGATAGACGTACGCCAGAACTTCGGCGACCGCCTTGTATAATTTTTCCGGGACATAAGCGCCGATATCGCACATCTTGAACAGGGCCCGCGCCAGCGGCTTGTTTTCCACGATCGGGATTTCATGCTCGGCGGCGATTTCCTTGATCCGTTCGGCCAAAAGCCTCTCCCCTTTGGCGACCACCATCGGAGCCTCCATCTCGTCCCGTTCGTACTTCAAAGCCACCGCGATATGGGTCGGGTTGGTGACCACCACATCGGCCTTCGGAATCTCATGCATCATGCGCTGACGCGACATCTCCCGCTGAATCTGCCGGACCCGAGCCTTGATTTGCGGAGAACCTTCGGTTTCCTTCAGTTCTTCGCGGATTTCCTGCTTGCTCATCCGGATCCCCTTTTCGAAGTCGTACTTCTGATAAGCGTAGTCGATAATGGCCAGGATCAGGAGAACCCCGGAAATTTTGAGGGTGGTCGTCAGGGCCGTGATTCCCATGGCGCTGGTGAAAAACTCGACCGAGTTGTCGCCCAGGGCAAAGAAAGAATCCATATCGGAGGCGATGCATTTATATGCGACAAAGCCCACTATGGCGATTTTCAGCAGGTCGCGAACCAGCTGGAACAGCGAGCGGGTCGATACCAGCCGCTTGAAACCGCTTACGACATTCAGCTTGTCGAATTTCGGTTCCAGCGTTTTGGCCGATACCATGAACCCGACCTGCAGCACGTTCACGGCGTACGCGATTACGGTCAGAACCAGAAGAATCGGGGCCAGGATAATAAAGAATCCGATGACTCTCTGGCTTATGAAAGCCATCATCGCTTCGATGCCGCGATCCATCTTCGGAGCTTCCGTGAAAATATAAATCATGAGCTTTTTGATTTGATCGCCCAGCGACGGCCCCAGGATGTACAGGGTGGTCGCCCCCAGAAGCAGTATCACCGCGGAATTCAATTCCTGCGAACGGGGGACTCTCCCCTCTTCACGAGCCTTCTGTCTGCGGCGCGGGGTTGCTTGTTCGGTGCGTTCCTGGAATTGGTCTTCCGCCATTTCTCTATCCTTATGCTCCCGCCAATCCGCTCACCAGATTCAGGACTTGACCGTCGAGCAGCATCAATGATTTATCAATGAGAATGCGAAACACCGGCAGCGACAGCGCCATCACCAGGAAACCGATGCCGATATTTATGGGAATACCGACGATGAAAATATTCATTTGCGGGACGGTCCGTGCAATCACCCCCAGTGCCACCGAGATTAAAAAGAGCGTGATCATGACCGGGGCGCTGATCTTGACCGCCATAACGAAACTGTATGCCGAAAATTTTATCAGAAGTTCCCAGACATCTCCTGAAAACGTCGCCGCCCCGATCGGAAGAACCTTGTAGCTGTCGGCAAATCCTGATATGATGGCATGATGACCATCTATGGCCAGGAATATCAGACTCCCGATAATCACCCAGAATTCCGAAACTACCGAAGTCTGTTCCGATGCGTCGGGATCCAGCACCTGCGCCATCATCAACCCCGACTGGAATCCGATAATTCCGCCGGCCATGCGGATTCCGTAAAACAGAAGCGCAAAGAAAAAGCCGATGATAAGCCCGATCAGAAGCTCCTTTGCCGCCAGCGCGGCCAAAAGCCAGAGCGAACCCATCGGCGGGACCCCTTCGAGGGAAATCGCCGGGACGAGAAGAATCCCCATCAGGACCGCAAGTCCGGCCTTGACCGTCGCGGGGATATTGTTTCTGCTGATTAAGGGAGCGGTTATGAACAATCCGCCGGCTCGGAACGCTATCAAAAGCAGCGCCTGGAGCTTGTCAGCGGTATAATTTACGAATTCCAGCAAGTCTTTCTTACCTATACTTCGGGTTACTCGTCAAGACTTTAATTCAATTCACATGCCGACTCCGCAGGACTTCCTGAAATTTTATAAGTTATTGGGATACATCATGATAGAAGTGCGCCGCCGAAAGGCCGGGAATGACTTAAAGGCCAAAAGAGGAAAGTTCTTCCGGCCGTCCGAGAAATATTTTCAAACCGGGATTAAAGGCTGGGGATGATGTTGAAGATCCTTCTGGTGAAATCGAGTACCTGGTTTATCATCCAGGGCATGAATATTATCAGCGACAGCGCCACGATGACGATTTTGGGAATAAAGGTCAAAGTCATTTCGTGGACCTGGGTCACAGCCTGGAATATCGAGATCATGAGACCGATTAATAGTCCCGACAACAACATTGGCGCCGATATCAACAGCATCGTGATAATTGCCTCTCGTCCCACCGTTATGACCATTTCAGCAGACATGCGCTCCTCCGGTTAGTAAAACGATTCCACGAGTGATTTGACCAGCAGATACCAGCCGTCGACCAGCACGAACAGTAGTATTTTGAACGGCAGGGCCACCATGATGGGCGGGAGCATCATCATCCCCATCGACATCAATACCGAGGCCACCACCATGTCGATTATCAAAAACGGTATGAATATCAAAAACGCGATTTCGAATCCGGTCCGCAGCTCAGAAAGCACGAATCCCGGAATCAGGACATGCAAGGGAATATCGTCCGGAGATTCCGGCCGTTCCATGTGAGCCAGGTTGATGAACAGGGCCAGGTCTTTTTCGTCGGCCTGCGCCAGCATGAACTGACGGAACGGCTTGATTCCAAGTTCATAGGCCTGGTCGAGCGTGATTTTTTCTTCCATGTACGGTTTCAGGCCGTCATTGTACGCCTGGTTCACCGCCGGACTTATGATAAAGAAGGTCAGAATCAGCGATAGCGACAGGATCAACTGGTTCGGCGGAAGCTGCTGCGATCCCATTGCCTGCCGCAGAAATCCCAGCACTATCACGATTCTGATGAATGAAGTCATCATCAGAATTATCGACGGCGCCAAAGTCAGAACGGTCAATAAAATCACAATCTGAATCGTCGCCGAGAGATCACTCGGGTCGGATATCTTATCGACCTCGAGCGTGATTTTGGGAATCGCCTGCGCCTGGACGGTGGTCGTCATGATACTGAAGACCGCGCAGAATATAAGAATAGTACCTATTAACTTTTTCATATCCTATTGAAACAGTCAAATCCTATTTCGGCGACTTCCTGTCGCCGCGTTATTCAATTGTTATGCGGCCTGTGTCTTGCTTTTCTTGGGCGAAAACATGACCGCCTTCAAACTGCCGAATCCCAGATTGTCGACCCTTCCCTTCGCCGAATCCAGGATACTCTTGAAACCGGCCGGCTTCCTGCCGGACGCGGCCTCTTTCAAAACCTTTAGCGTTTCCTCCGGGCCGAGTTCCGCCAGGACCGAAATGGCATTGTCCGCAATGCCGATCAACACCGCCCTATCGGAATACCGCACCAGGGCGACACTCTTTTTCGGCGCCACCGCCGAACTTTCGATGACTTCGATCATCCTTCCGCCGGTTCCCGGCAGACCGGAACTCATCATTTTCTTCAGCAAAAACAGAAATCCGTAAATCGCGGCCACTACCAGAAGCAGTGCGCCGATCAACTTCAAGACCGGCAGCAACAACGACTCGCTTTCCTTTCCCCCGAAACCCTTGAAGGAGTCCTCGGAGGTATTGGCGTTTCCGCTCGGCGTACTATGCTGCACCGTCGGAACATCCGCCGCCGGGCTCATTTCCTGCGCCCCGGCTTTCCCGAACTTGGCCATGACGAAAGCCGCCGATACGATCAGCAGGATGATAATCTTGAATGTCAGCCCTTTGCGTTTCATTCGAGATTCCTGATCCTTTCTTCTGCCGACACCAACTCGGTAATGCGAAGACCGAAATTCTCCTCGACCACGACCACTTCTCCGCGCGCCACCGTCTTCTGGTTGACCAGGAGATCGACCGGCTCGCCGACCAGTTTATCGAGTTCGACCACACTGCCGGGCCCGAGCGAGAGAATATCCGAAATATTCATCCGGGTCCGCCCCAGTTCGATCGAAACCGGCAAATCGACGTCCATCAACAGGTCGATATTTCTCGACTTGCCTCCCCCCTCGCCGGGTGAAAGCTGCTGAAATTCCGCCCTGCTGACCGATGTCTGCTGAGCCTTCTGTTGTCTCCGGCCGGATTCTTCTTCCTGCGGAATGGAGGCGCTGTCAAAGAGCCCGCCCGAACCGGACGTATTGGAATCTTTGGCCTGAGCCATCGCGGCATCGAGGTCTTCCTGCGAAAGCAGTCCGTTCGATCCTCCGGAACTCGAATCCTCCGGAACGTCGTCCATCGACATCAGCATCGCTTTTTCTTCGTCGGTCATCGCCGCCATTTCATCCTCGGAAAAATCCGGATTATCTCCCTGGGGCGAAGCTCCTCCCGCGGGAGCACCTTCACTTTTCGGCGCTTCATCGACCGCGACAGCCCCTCCGCTCGCTTCGGGCACAGGGTCTACCCCGGCCGATATATCCGGCATTTCGTTCGAACCTTCGGCTATATTATCGGCAGCCTGCCCGGACTCGAGAGCGGCGGCGGAATCATTGGATGCTCCCGATGCCGCCTTCGCATCCTGCGAAGAATTGTCCTGGACCGGAGTCTCTTCCGGAGCCGGAACATTTTTTTCTTCGTCCATTAAAAATTCTCCTTTCTGATTACCGGATTAAGCCCGGTAATCTGACAGGCTCGTCTTCTTCCAAACAATCCCGGGCGGCAGAAATACTTCAGTTTCCCGCCGACCATCAGTTCCGCCGGTGCAATGATTTTGCGCTCGGTGGAAATCACATCCCCGACCTTGAGAGCCAGAAAATCTCTCATCTTCAGGGTGGTGGAAGCCAGCCGCAGCGCCAGTTCCACGTCAACTTTGTCGAGGTTATCTTTATTTTTCTTGCGGCTCGCTTCACCGTCGATCCGTTTCGTGGAATCGATCCAGTTCTGCGCCGACAGTTTGCTTAATATCGTCTCCAGGGTGACATAGGGATAACATATCGTCATCAATCCGGTGGTGTTGAACAGCTTCAGCTGCAGCGAGACCACGATCACGGTTTCACCGGCCGGGATAATACGGATGAATTGCGGGTTGGTTTCGAGCGATTTCTGCTCGATGCGTATCTTCGTAATATTCACCCAGGACTTTTCCAGGTCGGTATAGATCTTGGATGCGATTCTCCCCATGACCGATTTTTCGATTCCGGTCAATTCCCGTTCGATTTCGAGTATCTTATTGCCTCCGCCGAACATCCGGTCGATGAAGGCGAAGGTCAAGGTCGGATTGTAGTCGATAATGCAAAGACCTTCCAGCGGCGGAACTGCGATCGTGTACGAGCAGGACGGCGACACCAGCGACATAATGTATTCCGAGTAGTTGATCTGGTCGACCGAAATCAAATCGACATCCACCATGGTGCGAAGCATGGCCGATAATGTCGATCCGATTTGCGCCGCGAAGTTGTCATGCATGTTTTCCAGCGTCCTGACCTGGTCTTTGGAAACCCGGTTAGGGTGCTTGAAATCGTACGTGGCAATCACCCGCGATTCTTCGGCGGCGTGCGACTGAGATGAATCCGCCTCCTGTTCGCTCGCCGACACGGTCGTCAACAGGGCATCGATTTCGTCCTGTGAAAGGATCTTCGCCACTTATCGTTACTCCCTATTGCAGCACGAAGTCCGTGAAATAGACTCCCTGCAAATCCTGTGAATTCAACAATTGCTCCACCCGCCTTTTTATCTGGTAACGGGTGATTTCCTTTTCCTTGGCGTCGGAAAGCTGTTCCAGCGTCTTGGAACCCAGGATCGTTATCAAGGCGTCGCGGATCATCGGCCGACGGCTCTCGAACTGCTTTACCGCTTCTCCCGCCGTCATCTCGAATCCGATCGAGCAAGACAGGAATCTGGTCCCGCCGGTTCCGGAAGGATTGACGATGATATCGTCGACCATCACCATCTCGGTATGAGACGGCGCCGCCGTATTGCTATCCTCTTTCGCGGCCTGTTTGGAGGACTCTTCTTCATGCGACCCGGATTTACCCAGGAATTTCGTCCCGCCGAAATACCCCCCAGCCACCATGATCACCGCGATGATTATGTAAAGTACCGGTCCCCCCAGTTTCTTTTTGGGAGGAGCTACCGGCGTTTCGGTCGAAGTCGTGGCTTCGAGTTCGGGTTCCGGTCCTTTTTTAGGCATATCCTAACTCCTCTGTGTTTCTTTCTCTTTCACGTCTATCCCGAAGGAAAGCCGCTTGAAATCGGCGACTTTCCTGATTATCTGGTCGGGCGTCTCCTTTACCATTATCTTCTTCCCGTCGGTCAGACTGATTATGGTGTCGGGACTGGACTCGACGAACTCGATCAACTCCGAGTTTATGACTATTTCGCTGTTATTCAAGCGTGTTACTTTAATCACGGCTCAACTCATTATCTCTTCAGGTTTACCAGTTCGTCCAGCATGGTGTCGGAGGTGGTGATAATCCTGGCGTTGGCCTGGAATCCTCTCTGCGCTGTAATCATCGAAGTGAATTCCTGAGAAATATCTACCGTGGATGATTCCAGGGCGCCGGAGGAAATCGAACCGGAAATGGTTTCGCCGGCCACCCCGACCCGGGCTTCACCCGAGTTCGATGACGACCGCCAGAGCGAATCGCCGGATTTGCTCAGACCGGACACGTTATTAAAATCGGCCACGGCAATCTGGGCCAGCACCCGGCTGACGCCGTTGGTGAATATGCCGTAGATACTGCCTCCCTGGTCGATGGATATACTATCGAGAACACCCACGCTGTAACCGTCCTGCGACATGATCGACGCCGAATTAGCTCCCGCGAAACCGGTCAGACCGTCGGTCAGGCCGATTGAACCGGGATCGATTTCGATGGCCGAAAGACCCGCGCCGGTGTTGGGATTGAAGGTGATACCGGAGGCTCCGCCGTTGTACGTGAACGACAGCAGTGAACCGTCGGTATTGAATCGGGCCACGCCGCTTCCGCCGGATGTAATGGTTTCGTTGGCGTTGAAACCGGCCGTCCAGTTCCATTCGTTGGCATTATGCGACTTGGTGAACGTCAGCGTCAGCGCGTGCGTTCCCCCCTGAGTATCGTAAACGGTAATGGATGTACTGTGCTGGGTGTCTTCGGTGTTAATCACCGCCGTCCCCGCCGTAAGTCCCGTATCCGGGGTGCGGATTGTCACACCGCCGCCGCCCAGACCGGTCACTCCCTTGGCCAGACCGTCGTTGGGATCGACATAAACTCCCAGCGACACCGCCGGCTGCTGCACCCCGCCGTTGGGCAGAAAAACGTCGCTCACCGCGAAAGTATGATCGGTGCCGTTGTTTCCGACCAGGGTCGAACCGTCGGCTACGCCGAATATCACACCCGCGATATTGTTGATATCGCCGTCGACACCGTTATTGATGCTCAGCGGCGAGGCCTGTCCGAAGACTTCCGAAAGGATATCCGGACCGCCGTTATCGGTCGCAGTAACATTGTACGAAGCACCCGGAGTGTCCCGCGTAATCGTCAGTTCGCCTCCGGCCGACAATGACGCCGTCACACCCGGAATGGCGCTGATCGCGGTAATCAAATCCCCCACGGTGGGATCGGCAAAGCCCGAAAGATCTATCAAAGACCCCGGACCGCCGTCGACCGAAATCGTAAAGCCGGTCGTGTCGATCGCAGCGTTAATCGACGACAGCGTCGTCGCCAGAGTCAGCGGTCCGCCGGTGACATTCGTTCCCGTAAATGTCGACTGGGTTGACGGATTCGTCCGCGGAACGCCGTTGGCGTCAAGAACCACCTGCGAAACATTGGTTTCGAAATTGAAATCGGTGCCCGCTCCGGCCACCGTCCGATTGATCTGTATTTCCCGTCCTACAATAACGGTTCCGGCCATGATATCGACCAGCTGTGCTTCCAGGTCGTCGATTTCATTGATCGCCGACACCAGGTCGCCGACCGTGGAATTGACGGTCAGACCGGTGATAACGTCGCTCCGCGCGCCGTTATCGCGGCTGATGGTAAAGTTGGAAGTATCGGTCACCCCCAGCGAAGCCAGGGTCATGTTTGCCGAAAGAATCGCTCCCGGGTTGCCGGTTCCGTCATCGGCGATGTTCGCACCCATAAAGGTCGAACGGGTCGCCTGAGTCCCGGTAATGGTCAGGGTATGCACCCCGCCGGCGCCGTTGGCCGCCTCACCGTTCACGATGGTTATATTCGATGTCCCCGTGGATGCCAGAGTCGCTTCCGAATCGGTCGCGGTGGAATCGAGGTTATTTGCTACGGTTACCGAAGTCGTGGCCCGAGCCGGGTCCTGCTGACCGAACGGAACGGTAATGTTACCGATCGGACGGGTCACCTGTATCTGCCCGGTGTTGTCAGCCATGCGTCCCTGGACATAAAGTCCGCTGGCCGGATCGACCAGGTTGGAATCGGCATCGAAGCTGAAGGCTCCGTTCCGGGTATAGAATACCCCGGAATTATTGGAGAGGATAAAGAATCCCGAACCCTGTATCGCCAAGTCGGTCACCTGCCCGGTCGATTCCAGTCCCCCCTGTTGAAACAGGTTATCGATCGTCGATACCTGCATCCCCAGGCCGAGCTGCACCGGATTAGTTCCGCCGGAAAACGCCGTCGGTCGTCCCGCTCCTCTGTAACTTTGAACCAGAGCTTCCGTGAAGATCGCCCGGCCGGTCTTGTACCCGACCGTATTGACGTTGGCAATGTTATTACCGATCACGTTCATGCGGGTCTGGTGATTTCTCAGACCC
This sequence comes from Candidatus Zixiibacteriota bacterium, assembly GCA_041306185.1. Taxonomy (GTDB): domain Bacteria; phylum Zixibacteria; class MSB-5A5; order GN15; family PGXB01; genus JBFZFV01. The sequence goes on along the minus strand of JBFZFV010000021.1, from coordinate 32,340 downwards.
GAAACTCCGGAGTAAAGAGATGCCATCATATCAGCACTTCCTCCTCACTTGCGAAAGAAGCCTCCCCGTTTCAAACGGGGTCCAGCTTGTTTCATTGTATGTTTCTATTATCATCACTCTTTCCGTTATAGTATGACCGCCGAATCGATCGAGGTGAAAACCCCTTCACGGAGATTCTCGCGGCTGAAAGCCGAAATCACCGTGCGGTTCTGCACCGAAACCACGTAGGCGGCGTTATCATCGAGTATCAAGGCCTCGCGGGCTCCCTTGCCGGCGGCCTTGTCGACCGCTCCGGCCAGCTGTTCCAGCTTGGCGGGAGACATATCGATTCCCCGCGAGAATATCCTCGCCGAAGCATGTTTCGAAAAATTCAGGTTGCTCGCTTTCCCGAGTTCCTCGGCAAAGGTGCTTTTTGCATCCTTGCTTTCGCTCTTTTCGATTTTCGCCTGGGGCTGGACCTTGTTCCGCCCCGCGATTTCAAGCAGCCTTAAATTCGTATCGTACTGGTTTATCTGCATATCTCGGCTCCCTTTCAGGAATCCTCTTCCGGATTGTACTCCCCGATATAGCGGATATCCGCCAGCGGGATTTCCACACCGTTCACCTGAAGGTACGCGGAACCTTCCTTGTAACTGACCGCCGTTACCTTCCCGGTCAACAGCGTCGAGGGATTGAACGACTCCCCGTCCTTATCGAGCGCCGTTATACCGATCGTATAATAGCCCTCGTCAACCCGGTTGCCGCGGCTGTCCCGGCCGTCCCAGGTAAATGTCTGGGTTCCGGCGCCGAGGTCTTCGGCATCGATGGTCCGGATTTTATTCCCGCTGCTATCGTATATGTTGATTTCCGCTTCACTGGCGTACCTGTCGGTGATAAAACTGATGCCCGGCTCATTGATATCGTCGAGATACACCCCCGAATACGACGCCGATACTTCCTTGCCGATCAGCGAAGTCGCCATGGTATTGTTGATGGTCTGCATCTGGAGGTAATCCCAATCCAGCGACTGCTGCAGCGATTCGTTGATATTGGCCATCTGCTCCAGCGATGAAAACTGCGCCAGCTGCGCCACGAAATCTTCATCCTGCATGGGATTCAGAGGATCCTGATGTGTCATCTTGGTAATCAGCAGTTGCAGGAAATCGTCCTTCCCCAGTTCCTTCTGCGCCGCCGCGGTAATCGAATTACCGCGCGAATCGGTCGCTACCGGTGATATCAGTCCCATCGTTTACTCCTTTACGCGAAACAATTCACTCCGCCCGCCCCGATGTACTGCCCTAACCGATTAGTACCTCCGACGATTGCGGATTGAATCGAATAATTACCGAAACTCTTCTGGCTGCGAGCCGTCCCTTTGCCGAACCGGGCCATGGTGCGATCGCCGGAATTTTCACCCACCTGCGATCCCCCCACCGAAACCTGGAAAGCCTCCACCCGGATTCCCTGGCGGTCGAGCTGCTGCATCAGTTGATTCAAATTGGATTCCACCGCCGTCTTCGCCGCCGCGGTATCGACTACCAAACGGGCGCTGAGTCCGTCGTGGAACGTGGTCAAGGTCATCCGAACCGGACCGAGATGTTCCGGTTCCATCTTTATCATTACTGTACGATTGTCGAGATTTTTGCCGTCGTTCAATTCCGACGGAACCACGAACCGAACCGGCGGAGCCTGGATCTTTTCAGTCTCCATAATGTTCGTGGAACTGCTTTGACTCTGAACGGTCATATCGGCGTCGGTCTTAACCTGTACCGAGGCTTCAGCGGATTGACTCTTTGACTCAACGGCCTTGCCGTCGAACAGAGCTTCGAATGTCCCCTTATCGCCGTCCGTCTTCAATGCCAGCTCTTTCAGGCTCACATTGGATTGCACGCCGCTCCCCGCTTCGCGGTTCATATCAAAAGCCGCCTCCTCTTCACCGGTCTGTCCCTGAGAAATATTGGTACCGTCGGTGATGCGGACCGGAGCCGGAGTGTTGACCTGCTTCAGATCGGTAACCGGCTGTTCCTTGATGGCTGAATTGATTTGCAGCTCTTTTATATTAAGGACCGATTTGAAAACATCGACCGCCTTGGCCTCATCCCCCTTAACTTCGGGATTGACCGGCTTGAGATTGTCCTCAATGATAACGGTCGGCTCTGCGGCAACGGAAGTCCGCAATGCCGCAATGTTGACATTCTGCGGAATACTATTATATACCTCGGGCCGTTGAATTGCCTCAGGTTCGGATTGGAGTTTAACCTGCGGCATCAAAACATGATTTTTAACATTAATCGGAATTTCTTCATTTTCATTATTTATGGCATTGGCTTGACTGGCTTCATCCGGAACCGCCACGGTCGCGATTCCTTCCGGAAGAGCCATCATACTGACCGGCTGCACTATAATAACGTCATCGGTCGGCACTGCCTCATTGCCGGAATTCTGCTCCTGCAATAACTGCGGATTTTCTTCAAGATGATTTACTCCGAGCGGAAGAATTGCCTGCGGGATATTTAGAATATTGCCCTGAGTTTCCTGCGTTCCAGCTCCCAGAATATTCTCCATGAAAGACATTTCCTGATCACCGGTCATTCCCAGCGCCAGGATTTCCGAGAAAACCATTCCCGTGATTTTCCCGTCAACCGCCGGCTGTCCGCCTAAAGGAATCATCCCTTTCGCGTCACCGGGATTCTGAAGGCCTAATATGTTTAAAAACGGGTTCATCTATCAATCCAGCAGCGTTATCATCTTGGTTGAAATTCTGGCCGCTCGTTTCGGAGGCATCAGCCCCAGGATTTTGGCGGCATTTTGCGACTTCATTTTCGGGAGAATTGCCAGCACGATCTTGTCTTCGAGGTTTTCAAAAAGCGCCGCAACCTCTTCCGGTTTCATGCTGTCGTACAATCTGGCGACACTGGCCACCCGGGCCGATTCCACCTGCTCGACACGAGCCAGCGCCCGGTCGATTTCATTTTTGCGGGTTTCGAGGTCTTTTTGGTTCTGTTCGAGTTCCGCACGAAGAGTGCTGATCTGCTTTTCTTCTTTATTAAGGCGGGCCATTTCCTTCTGAATCCAGTTCAGGGTATCCACCGAATCCTGCACCGACATCCCGGCTGCGGCAAAACCGGAAACAGTGTCGCCTCCGGAATACTTGTCGCTCGCCGTTTCGGCCTTCTGTTCCTGTTCCTGCATATAATTGAGGAAACCGAGCTCGGCCATCGCTTCCGAAGTATCGAAACTCAAATCTTTCTGCTGCTTCATTAAGGTGTATTCCGCTTCGAGCTTGGTCATTGATTCCTCGGTCGTTTTCTGAGGATCTGCCACGTTCCCTTTGGCATCCAGCACTTCCTTTTGTGCCATCATTTCCAGTTCCTCCAGCCAGCTTTGAGCCTTGACAGGCTTTTCAGCTTCCGGCTTCGGCTCGGCTGAGGCTTCGGTTTGTTCGGAGGATTCTTCGGGAACCGCTTCATCGGCTTGTCCGAAATACTGCACGGCTGCGAAAGCCAGGACCAGCGTAACGAGTCCGACTCCGGCCGGAATGAGCAGCTTTTTAAGCAGACTCTGTTTAGGCTGCTGTTTGCCCTGTTCGGTATCTTCGAGATCGCTGTCGTCAAGTCCCACAACCTCCGGAACACTACTGCCTTTTAGTTCTTCTGTATCACTCATGGCACACGTACAAATGCTATTTCTCCGTGAATACTTTAATCAACCCCCGTGCCAACTTTACAGACAGAGAGATAAATGGTTGATTTAGAGGGACTTATATAAACGGAGAAATCTCAAAAGAAAAATATTCCAACTGCTTTCAGGAAACCTTTTCCGGTTGGGTGGGAAAGGAATTCAATCGTAAATTCAAAATTTACAAATTCAATTGCAAAGGCGGGTAAGAAAAACTATATTTTTACAATTACACAAGGTCAGTTTTTTCTTTTATGCCAATTATGGGACTATGAATCTCGGCATTAAAGCGAGGCTATTGTATCCGTGAATATTAACCTAAATCTAAAGACTAAAGAATGGGACTGTGCTATGAGGCATTTATTCTTTCTATTTTTCGGGGTAATCGCCCTTTTGGGCTTTACCCTGAATTGCGGGAATTCTTCAGGAAATGGGAATAATAATCCCAGCGGACATGAATCAAATGCTATAATAACTGAGATTGCCTCTGGGGGATTTTTTCCATGTTGGTCAAATGATGGTAACTTTGTAATATTCTCTTCAAGACAGCCATGTATGGGATCCACTGAAGATCATGATATCATGATAGTCCCTGCTGCTGGGGGAACAGCACAATCAGTGGCATCGACATCAGATGGCACGACATCTGGATACATTTACCCGTCAGTATCTCCAACAGAACCAGTCGCGGTATTTTCACGATCATTTATTGCGTCGCCGATCGGAGGCATACAAGGAGCAGATTTGTACAAAGTAAACCTCGATGGTACTAGTCTAAGTAGGGTGACTACGGGTAACCAATATCCATCCTGGCCAAGCTATTCGCCAGATGGTAGTCGTATTGCCTATATTTGTTCACATGATATTTATATTTTACCGACGAATTCTGGAGCAAGCCGCTTCACTCTTACATCATTTAATGAAACTGGGCCACTTATATGGTCGCCGAATGGTGCTAAATTGATCTTCTTATCTAATTCAAGTGGAACTTATCTCCAATACATAATGCCGGTCGTTGTCGGCGCAAGCGCGGAGAGAATTAACATCAATGGTATGGTTGCTGACTGGGAGAGAAGCGGTGCTCACCGATGGTTGGTAATAAGGGCTGGTGACGGAATCTATGCAATGAATGAAGATGGAACTGGCGAAGTTCGACTTATCCAGGACGCCACAGTTACGAATAGCACTCAGGCAAAATGGTCCCCTGACGGAAAGAAGATAACCTACGGTGGGCCGTGTGCAATTAAAGTAGCCACGAATTTCTGAACTAGTAGACGGTTCCGTAGGGCGGGAGCAACGTCGAAGATCCTGAGCTTCGAAGGGCGGTTTTGACTTCACAATTAAACCGTTATGGTTTAATTGTCTCCATATCCCCCCCGCAATTTCACTACCAAAACCGGTAAAACACCCTTTTAGGGTGTTAAAAGCTGTCTAAGGCAACTCTTTTGGCTTTTGCCTCAACGTATTCTAGGGCCAAATATTCCTACCCCCCCCCCGCAAAATCACGACAACTTCAATGGTGAAAATTCACCGCCCCCCTTATATAGAGGAGCTCTATAACTATGCCCGTCACCCCCAAACGCTGTCAAACCCTTGCCATTTTTGATATTTGGCGTTGTCTTTCGATTGCCGGGATAATTTCCATTTTACCACTACACTTTGGCCGGAAAGATAAAATACAATGTGTGTCAATTATGAAAAACAAACCCATTTCATCGCACTATACACGGAGACATCGACTTACAGCGAACGATCCCCAACCCGCACCACCATACCACCCCCGTTTTTGCCGCATAACCGCCGTCAATAATGGGTTCCTGACGGGTGAGCCGAGCGGTAGGTCGAAACCTTTACGGTTTCGACAAGCTTTTTCTCGAAGAGAAAAAGTGAAATCAGGACGTCGCGGTTTTGAACGAGTTCCGTCTCGCGGAACCAGTGAGAAACCCGACATTATTTTCGTACGACTTATCCCCCCACTACTCCCCCACCAGATACCCCTTCTCCGTCCCGGTTACGGTCAGCTTAATGACCTCTTTCCCCCCGGCCGCCTCTTTCGGAAGAAGCACCTGGAGATAATTATCGGTCACCCCGTGATACCGCCCGCCGTTGATTCCGGCAAACGATTCGGATATGGCATAAACGGTCTTCCCCACTTCCCGCTTGAGTGCCTCGGAATGCCTCCGGTCGGATATCCCCCGCAAAATCCTGTTGCGGGTCTTTATCTCCTCCGGCCAGACCTTCCCCGTCATCTTCGAAGCCGCCGTCCCCGGCCGATCCGAATAGCTGAATACGTGCAGATAATCGATAAGCCCGAAATCCGCTACACGCATCGATTCCGCGAAATCCCTTTCGGTCTCTCCCGGGAACCCCACTATTATGTCCGCGCCTATCACCACTCCCGGAATGGCGTTTTTTATCTTTTCGAGGGTGTCGAGATACTTCCGCGAATCGTACGGCCGTTTCATCAGCTTCAATATCCGGTCCGACCCCGATTGCAGCGGCACATGCAAATGCCGGCAAACGCGCTCACGCGCCGTCTTAACGGTATCGATCAGCCTGTCCGTAATTTCCTGCGGCTCGATCGACGACAGCCGAATCCGAAAAATATCGGTCTTCTCGAATATCGCCTGCACCAGTTCCGCCAGCGATTTCACTTCCGGAGTCTTGTACTTCCCGATATGCACCCCGGTCAGAACCACTTCGTTGTACTTATGGTTGGACAAATTCTGGATTTCGGCGATGATTTCACCTGCCGGACGGTTGGTCACCGGCCCCCGTACCGAGGGAATAATGCAGTAGGAACAGCGCTGGTCGCAGCCGTCGCCGATTTTCACCCAGGCCCGGTTATGCCGGTAAAAATCCTCGATGAGGTTTTCGCCGTTATATTCGACATCGGCGTCGAACAACTCGGGATACGACCGCTTGATGATTTCGACCGCATCCTCTTTCTCGGCGTTCTTCAGCACCAGGTCGACCCCGTTCAGCCGCGCCACTTTTTCCGGCTCGGCGTCGACATAACACCCGATCACCACCACCGGAGCCTTCCCGTTTTGCCGCACCGCTTTGGATATGACACTCCGATTCGAGGCATCCGCCCGCGCCGTCACCGTGCAGGTATTGATGATGAACAGATCGGCCTCTTCGCCGTTGTCGGTCCGCTTGAACCCATAATTATTCAGCGCGACTGCGATTTTTTCCGTCTCATACTGGTTGAGCCGGCAGCCGATCGTCTCCATCACATACTTTTTCATAACATTATAATATACGGGATTCGCCCAAAAATAAAGCCCCGCGTTTCCACGGGGCTTCGTTTTTATTTCAAGCGCCTCGCGGCGTTGAATTTACTGCGGCTGTTCTTCCTCTCCACTACTTTCAAGAGTTTCACTCCTCGAATCTTTAGCGGAAGCGGTTTCTTCAGCAGGAGCCGTTTCGGCCGGTTCCGCACTTTCGGTCTCTCCGGTCAACCCTCCGGCTTGACCTGCCAGAGCATCCCCCATCGATACCGTCCGCGTCGGATGACCCGCCATGAATTGATCCAGTTCGGCTTTCTCCCGCTTCTTGTAATAGGCATCGACCGACAGCACGATCTTGTGCGAAGCCCGGTCGAATTCGATTACCTGCAGCGGAATCTGCTCCCCATCGGAAAACGCCTGGCTCGGGTTTTCGATATCCGGCTTGCTCAGCTGGTTGGTCGGAACGAATCCTTCCACCTCGCCGTCAAGCTCCACCGAAACCCCGCGGTCCATCACCCGCGTGATAGTCCCGAGACATTCCGAACCGACCGAATATTTCCGAGAAATCTTCGGCCACGGGTCTTCCTGAAGCTGCTTCAGGCCCAGCGAAATGCGGCGGTTGTCATGATCGATCTTGAGAATCTTGATATCGATCTTGTCGCCTTTCTTCATCAGTTCCGAAGGATGCTGGATTCGCTTGGTCCAGGACATATCGGAAATGTGAATCAGGCCGTCGATACCTTCTTCCAGCTCGATGAACGAACCGAATGCGGTCAGGTTGCGCACCTTGCCGGACACGATCTTCGCGACCGGGTACTTTTCTTCGATGGTTTCCCACGGATCCGGTTCCATCTGCTTGATACCGAGCGAAATCTTCTCGTTATCGCGATCGACCGAAAGCACCACGGCGTCGATCTTGTCGCCGACGTTCATGATCTTGGACGGATGCTTGATATGCTGCGTCCAGGACATTTCGGAAATATGAATCAACCCCTCGACGCCTTTCTCCAGTTCGACAAATGCGCCGTAATCGGTAATCGAAACCACCTTGCCGGTGACTTTCTTGCCGATGGGGTACTTCTCTTCGATGTTCTCCCACGGATACGGCGTGAGCTGTTTCAAGCCCAGCGAAATCCGCGAGGTCTTTTCGTCGAAATCGAGAATCTTGACCGAAATCGTATCGCCGAGATTGACCATTTCCGACGGATGCTTGATCCGTCCCCAGGACATATCGGTGATATGGAGCAGGCCGTCGACACCGTTCAGGTCGATAAAGACCCCGAAATCGGTGACGTTCTTGACCACCCCTTCGCGGACCTGGCCGACTTCGATCTCTTTGAGCAGCAGGGAACGTTTCTTCTCCCGCTCGTCTTCGAGAACGACCCGGCGCGATACCACGATGTTCCGGCGATTCTTGTTCAGTTTGATGATCTTGAAATCCATCTCGGTCCCGATCAGGGCGTCGAAATCCGGCACCTGGCGCAGCGAAATCTGCGAACCGGGCAGGAAAGCATCGACTCCCATGATATCGACCACCACGCCACCCTTGATTCTGCGGACCAGCCGGCCTTTGACCAGCTCGCCGGAATCGTGCTTTTCGTGGATGCGGTCCCATACTTTCATGAAATCGGCTTTGGACTTCGACAGCACCAACTGGCCGTTCTGGTCCTCGATCTGCTCGAGGAAAACCTCGATTTCGTCGCCGACTGAAATGTTAAGGGGGGGAGTGAATTCCCCGATCGGTATGATCCCTTCCGACTTGAACCCGACATCTACGATGACATCGTCACGAGTCACCCCGAGGACTTTCCCGGAAACGATTTCTCCCTCCCGGATATCCTTGATGGTGCTTTCGTAGATGTCCAGCAACCGTTCGTACTCCTGTTCGGAATACTGACTGCCGTGGATTTCGGTCAGCGTCATCGACGCCACCGCTACCACCTCAGGCGTCTGGATGTTCTCATCGGCAACCCGACTGGCGGCTTTCTCCGAAAGCCGTTTCATGCGGGCCGTCATGATGCGGTCTTCTTGTTCCGAATCCTGATCAAGTTCTTGATCGGTCAGTTCAAGCTCATCGGTTTTGACCAGTTTAACCTTTTTGGTTTTGGTCTTTTTTGACTTTGCCACCTTCCGTTTGGAAAGTGGAGCCGCCGCTCTGTCATCTCCATCTTGTCTGGATTTGGATGCGGACTTGTTCGCGGCTTTAGCCATGGTTAAAAGTTCCTCCTTAATACATATATTTATCCCGCGACGGCTTCCCGTCGGGGCGGGATATTCAAAGTTACGCTTCGGCTTTAACGCAAAACTCTTTATCTCTTTTACTGGGAGATTCCCGAGCGAAGCAGTAATTCTTCTTTGAGCGCCTTTATCCGGCGCATGATTTCTTCGGTAAGCTCGCGGTAGCCGAGTTTCGCATCATCATATCGGATAATCTCGCTTTTGTCAAGCGGTTCCCCGAAAATAACCCTCATTTTCTCTCTTCCCCAGAAAACATCCGAAAGCTTATCCGACCCGTGAATATAGGCCGGAACCACCGGAACCAGCGCTTTCCGGGCGATCATTCCCACTCCCGGCTTGGGATCAAGGAAATCCACATTCCGCGCCCGGGTTCCCTCCGGAAATATCACCACGCCCTGGTTCCGGCTCAGCAGCCCTTCAACCATATCAATTGCCGATTTGTCGATGGCTCCTCGACGGATTGGGTGAGCGTTCGTTTGTGAAATGAGCCAGCCGAAGATTTTGTTCCGAAAAAGCTCCCTTTTGGCCATAAAATGGACCGGGCGCCGGATACAACTCCCCACCAGTGGCGGATCTGCCAGCGATTTATGGTTGCTGGCGATGATAAATCCCCCCTCCTTCGGGATATTCTCATGCCCATAGCGGCGCAGGCGAAAGAAAACGCGGGCCGTCAGAAGTGACAGGGCCCATCCGGTCCGGTATAATAACATCATATGGTGGTGAGTTTCGTTTTGATTAATTTCACTATGCGCTCGACCTGTTCGTCGATAGTGAGATTGGTGGTATCGATAACAATGGAATCGCGGGTCCTTTTTAGCGGCGAAACCCTCCGGGTGCTGTCATGCTTATCCCGGCGTTCCAGATCCGCTTTCTGCTCTTCAATCGTGGTGGCAGTCCCATTTTTACCCAGTTCCAGAAACCGCCGCCGCGCCCGTTCGTCCAGTGAGGCATCGAGATAGACCTTGATATGGGCTTTCGGAAAAACTACCGAGGTAGTATCTCTCCCCTCCGCCACGATATTCCCTTTTTTCCCCAGTTCCTTCTGGCGTTTCACCATTTCTTTGCGGACTTCCGGATGCGCCGAGACTTCAGATACATGCAGGGTCACTTCCGGCGTCCTGATTTCGGCGGTGACATCGGTATCATCGATAAAAACCCGGTTTACATCGTCTTCCTTCTTGAAATCAATGGTCAGTTTGGCCGCCACGGATGCCAGGAGTTTCCCGTTATCCGTCGCAATATCGTTCTGAAGAGCAAACCAGGTCAGGGCGCGATACATCGCGCCGGTATCGAGATAAACGAATCCCAGCTGCGAGGCTAAAGCCTTGGCCGTGGTCGATTTGCCCGACCCGGCCGGACCGTCGATGGCGATTATTTTTCCCTCAAGTGCGGTAAGCTTATAGCGGATTGCCATAGCCAAATAAAATACCAAAATCTCCATAAAACGCAACGGGATTTTTTGCCGCAATTCTCCCTTAACGTGCGCGGCAGAGCTTTGATCTGCACGGTCTCCATAGAGGTGACCGGCAGTTTCCCCAGGCGCTAAGTCACCGTAAGTTCTTGTCTTCTTGCATAGTACCATGAAATGGGTTTGTTTTTCATAATTGACACACATTGTGTGTTTTCTTTCCGGCCAAAATGTCGAGGCAAAATGGAAATAATCCCGGCAATCGAAAAACAACGCCAAATATTAAAAATGGCAGGGGTTTGACCGTGTTTGTAGGTGACGGGCATAGTTATAGCCTCCTTCATAAAAGGGGGCGCTGGATTTTTACCACTGAAGTTGTAGTGAAATTGCAGGGGGCTGATTGAAAATCGAAAGTCGAGAGACGAGATTGGAAAGAGGGGGAGAATGACAAGAGAGATGGTGGGAATAAGTTTCGGCGTCAGGAAGGGGTTCCTGACGCGTAAAGTGCGTGGACGGAGGTGGCAATAGAGAAGGACGGGCAGATGGGATTCCGCCGAGGCGGGACCGCGCACAATAGGGGGGATTGCGAACATTTCTCTGCGAGAAAATGAATGTCGAAACCGCGAGGGTTTGACCTACCGTTCTATGTTAGAAGCGAATACAAAATTTAAGTATGGACCTGACGCAACTTTGAGATGCCTCTGCTATAAGCAATGGCGGGAGTTTCAGATTTTGCAGGGGCAAAATTTTCAACTTCTTTCCCAATCCGACTGACGCCCTTGCTAACAACCAAACGCAGGAGCCTGCGCCGCTTAAACTCCTTGCCTTAACCCCCTTTAGCTATTATTTTCGCTCCCAGTCAAAGCAGAGGAATAGAATAGAATGTCGGACCGCCCATCTTTCTACCAGGTATACATGGAATTCGCGGAAGCGATCGCGAAACGCTCCACCTGCAAACGCCTCCAGGTCGGAACTGTGATAACTTCCAAAGATTTTCGCAAGGTCCTCGCCATCGGCTATAACGGCAACGCCACCGGTCTGCCCAATACCTGCGACCGGGACGAAGTCGGCAACTGCGGATGCCTGCATTCGGAGGAAAACGCCGTCATTAATTGCGATTCCCCCCGCGAAATCGAAAAGGTCGTTTTCGTAACCCACCTCCCCTGCGCCGCCTGTGCCAAGCGGCTGATAAACCTGGGGAATGTCATTCAGGTGATTTATAAAAACGATTACCGCAAACGGGAGGCCATCGACATTCTCAACATGGCCGGTATCAAGATTAATTCTATAGACGAAATCTTAGCGGGCAAATAGTCGGCGGCTGTTCCAAAGGCCCTTCGCCAGATCGTTTTCATTTTAATCGCAGTAGCGGCACCGGATTCCCTCGAATAGTTGCGGCAGGTCTTGCTTCCGCCCTAAGCCATTAAGCGAAACGGAAGTGTGACCTGCCGCATGGTCGGAGCGTCAGTTCACCGTTCGTCGCAGGAATATCGCTCCTCACTAAGGAACTGACGCAACTTTTATGTAACCGCTTTTTGGGAAAGGCCTTAGACCCTCGTCAGCAGCACTTCCAGGATAAGGTCGCAATCCCCTTCCGCATTCGGAGCGTCCATCCGCAGCAGGACCTTATCATCTCCGATTTTGCGGAATGTCTGATGAAGCAGGCTGTCGTGCCAGTTGAGGCAGAGGGTATCCTTGTTGGAAAAACCGCAGGTTGCCATCGAGAAATTCCCCGAATTTTCAAACCACCAGAAACGGTATACTTCCGCCTTGGCGTCCCAGGCAAAGACCGCGTGCGCCTCCCCTTTCTTGCCGTTGATATCCGAGACATAATCGAACGCGACGTACTTATCATTCAATATCCGCCGGATTTGCCCGGAACCGGTCCCGGTCGCCTTTTGACTGAATTTGCTTTCGGGAACCCGGTATTCCAGGTTCCAGTTTCCGATCAGAAACTCGAATTTATCCATTAATTTTCGCCCCTCCTCCGGACTTATATATGACGAATTTAATTCTATTCGGCCGTATCCGGCATCGCTTCCGGTGAATCCTCAGCCTCGTCGAGCGAATCGATACTTTCGATATTCTTGAACCACTTCGCGCCGATTCGCTCGAACTCCCCATCCTCTTTCATTATTCTGATGGCCTTGTTGATCATGGTCAATAGCTCTTCGTCCCCCGGCCTGACCGCGATGCCATAGTGCTCCTCGCTCAGCAAATCCCCGACCGTTTTGGCCGTCCCCTTAAGGTGGATATATTCCATGGTCGTGGGATAATCGTTCAGGACGGCGTCGACTCGCCCGTTTTCAAGTTCGATAAAGGCCGCCCCGATATTCTCGTACGGCACCACTGTCACTCCGGGCAGCAATTTGGCGTACCTCTCGCCGGTTGTCCCGAGCTGCACTCCGACCATCCTGCCGGTGAGATCGTCGACACTCCTTATCGTGCTGTCATTCCGCCCCACCGCCACGATCTGTCCCGCCCGATAATAGCTGTCGGAAAAATCGACAATAGCCGCCCGCTGCGGAGTGATAGTCATGGCCGAAAGGATGCAGTCGTACTTATACCCCTTGAGTCCGGCGATAATGCCGTCGAAAGGAGTAATAATGTATTCGGGTTTAAGGCCGTTCAATTCGCAAATGCGGTTCATGACATCGATATCGAACCCCTCGACTTTGCGGTTATCGGTATTGACCGTTTCAAAAGGGGGATAGGTGGCGTCGGTTCCGACTCTGAGAATCCCGGATTTCTTCCAATAATTACCTTCCGGAGCGGAACACCCCGAGATCAGAAATAAAAGCATTAATGCTGTAATAAAAAAACGCGGCATAACTGGTTCCTCAATAGGATTATAGACCATTATGCCGCCCAAAAGCAAGCTATTTTGACAGCTAATAATATTCGATCGAGAGATGCCTTAACTGGTCTTTAATCTCCAGTTCCACCTGCACCGAGGCACTGTCGTAATCCGGGCTGAAATGGGCGTCGCCCGCCTCTTCCATGCCCAGCGTCCTCAGGTACCCGCCGTAATTTTCACCGATGACTTTCAATCCTGTCCCTTGCGGAAGGCGGAAAGTAAGTCTCGCGTCGTCTCCCCCGATATTAGCCATTACCCGCGGACTCAAGCCGCCGAGTTTGAGATAAATATCCCCCTCGTCATCGTCGATATCAATCGCGCGAACCGGGATTTCGGTTAAAGTCAGATTTATATCCGACTCTTTCCCCCGGCATTTCAAATCGAGCGGAACCTGGTCGGAAAAAAAGAGCCGCCAGTCGTCGCTGTACTTCCCGTCATGGAATACGATAATTCCCCCCGATATCATCGGCTCGTCGATTTCGAGCGTGGCCGAAGTATCGTCGGCGGCAAAATCGATATCAGGTTTGCGGGAATAACGATCGGCCCGCACTTCCGCCAGATAATTGACACTGCGGCTTACCCTGAGATCGTACTTTCCGCTATTGATATCGGCCCGCAGCAGCTTGACTTCCGGACGCACCTCTTCGCTCCAGTCCAGCCGCGAAAAATAATTGCTGCTCGAATTCCTCTGCCCGACATCGACCGCCAGATACACCATCAAAGCCGCCAGCGCGATCGGGCTGAGGTACGATATTATTCGGTAATCGGTCTTGAGAAAAATCTTTTCGACCCCGATCGCAATCAGCAGCACCGGCCACCATTCCAATAACTCCAGCCAGTAGTAGTCGGAAAGCCAGCCGGATTTGGTCGCCAGGAGCAACCCTCCGACCGTGATAAAAAGCAATCCCCAACGCAGTTTAGCCGGACTCACCGGTTACCCCCTCTTCCCTCGGACTGGTCTCCTTTTCATTTCCCCGACCGACGGCACGGAATAGAATCAGCGCCCCGATTGCGACCAGTATCACCGGCCAGTAATCTTCCCAGTCGAACCACCACCACATATTATGAGCCAGGATAACCAGCCCCAGGATTATCAGGATTGCACCTATCAGGATACTGCTAGTACTGCTCGATTTCGGAGGATTCGTTTCCCTCGGACTCAGCGCCTGCGTTTGCGGCGGAGGATTATCGCCGCTTCCGGCCGTAACCGATGGACTATCCTGCAACACTTTCTGCGGCATGACAATCCAGGCAACCAGGTAAATAATCAACCCCGCCCCGTGGGCGAAGATTAGCAGAAACATGATTACTCTGACGATGGTCGAGTCGATATCGAAATATTCCGCCATCCCTCCGCAGACACCGGCGATTTTATTGTCGACTCGTGAACGATATAGTCTTTTCCGCATCATCCCTCCTTTGTGAGGTTAGGGTGTTTCTTGTACTTAGACTACGAAAGAATTAAGAAAAAGTTTTACCGGTTGAGCCGCCGCAGCGAATCGGCCAGTTGTATCAGGCTGTCCCGCATGGCGCTATCGGGAGACAGATCCGCCAGGTTTTCCAGACGCGCAATCATTTTTTGGACCGTGGAGCTGTCTTTGACCGTGACCCCGTTCAAGAAATAGGCACTGGCGACGGAGTTAATCCGTTGCTGAATCTCCTCGTCCCCTTTTACGTCGCGCCCTTTGACCGCCATCTCCTGGTAATGCTTAGAGACCAGGTCATAGTACACATTATCGAGCGAATCCAGTTTCTGAGGATTCAATTCCTGTATCGGTACCTCGACGGTTTCCGCCAGGTCCTCCGCCGAATACCCCTCTGCCTCCTGCGGCTTGCTTTCGGCCGCAGCTTTCGGCTGCACTACCTTTGCGGCGTTCATCGGCGCCGCCGTAGTCTGAGGTTCCGGAGACGGCTCTTTTATCGCCGGTTCAGGCGGCTTTTCAGGCAGTTTTTTAGTCCGCGCCTTTATCGCCTCATCGGCGGCATCTCTTCCGGCCGGAAGAAGCTTTTCTTTCTTATCAAACTCTTGAATCGCCGCTTCATTCCTGTCGGGTCTTCGAAACTCCGGCCCTCCGGCCAGATTGATCGAAACCGCATCCTTATCGGTCATATCCACTATCTCGGAAACCGCCCCGGTCTCTCCCCCCATGATATAGCTGGAATCGATTACTTCCGGTTCCGCCAACTGCTCCATTTGTTCCCGTTCCTCTTTGGAAATTGTCTCAGGAACCGGGACAGCGCGGTCATCGATTCTCATCTGAGGTGAAGTCAGCGATTTCTCGGGCGAAATCGTTTCGAATTCATAAATCGAAACGAAAGCGATAATGGCAATCGAGGCCGCGACCGCCAGTAATTTTATCACCATTCCGCGGCGGTTCGATTTTTCTGTTTTGACAATCTCCGCTTCCGGTTTTTCCCGCTCTTTGATCCGGTCAAGTATCTCATCCCGGTTTTTTTCCCAGAAAGAAACATCGGCCTCCAGTTCCAGGCGGTCGGCCATATCCCGAATCGTGAGCAGCGTATTATATTCGGTCTGCCAGTCGGGATTCTGCCTGATCAATTCCGCGGTTTGCCGCCTTTCTTCTTCCGGCAGTTCACCATCGAGGAATCTTCCCAGCCTGTGTCTGATTTCGCTCTTGTCCATATTATCCCAGTTCATCTTTCAGAAGTTCGACCAGCTTCTCCCTGGCCCGGTGGATCCGGGAATCGACCGTTCCGGCCGAAATATTCAAAGTCTTCGCGATCTGGTCGTAACTCATATCCTCGTACATTCTTAAGACAAAAACCGTCCGAAACTGTTCCGGAAGAGCCCGTAATGCCGCTGCGAATTTTCGGTCCGTCTCTTTTTCTATCAATTTATCCAGCGGGCCGGCCGCGCTGTCGACAATCTCGATCTTAGCGTTCTGCTCGTCGTCGAGACTCTTTCCCCGGCTCTCCCGCTTGATATAATTCAGGGCGAGGAACCGGGCGATGGTGGCGATCCAGGGGTAGAAGGGTCGGTCCAGGTCGAAAGCGTTCAGGGCGTTCCAGGCCCGGATAAAGGCGTCCTGCACGATATCCAGGGCGGTGTCCCGCGAACCGGTTAAGAGCAGCACCGTCCGCAGGAGCTTTTTCTGATGCAGCATTATCAGCTTCCCGAAAGCGTACTTATCCCCCTCCCGGGCATCTTCTATCAGTTCCCGTTCGTAGTTTCGTTCCACTTCGGATACATCCGAAATCGCTTTTTCTTCCGGAATTTCTTTGCTCATTTTCCGCCGTTCTGGATCGCGATTTCAATTATCAGCTTCTCGATGACCGTCCGCTCATTCCCGCCCCCGCCGCGGATATCTCGGTCGGCTTCGGAAATCAATTCGATAATCTTCTCATACTGCTCGTTGTCGAAAAGAGCCGCCTGTTCGCGAAGTCTTCCCGCCAGCCACTGCTTGCTCCCCAGCGGTTTATTGTTCTTGACCAGGTATAAATCGGCGAAATGCTCCCCGACAAAAAACATTATCCCCGACCACGATTCCCCCGCACTCACCAGGAAATCGATCACCGACAGCGCCCGGTCGATTTCGCGCCTGGCGATATATTCGGTCAGTTCATAGATTTTAAAGCCCTGGTAGTCGGATGAAACCGCCGCGACTTCCGCTCCCGTAATTTTGCCCCCCTCGCCGATAAAATCAACCAGTTTATTCGCTTCGAGAATTATCCCCCCCAGGTCGCCGCCGGAGAGGGTTGCCAGGGTTTGCAGGGCCTCCTCATCGATGATCACATTGCTTTTCGAGAATATTCCCCGCAGGCGCTTTTCGGCGCTGGGACGGGACAGCTTGGTGAATTCCACCGGAGTCGTATTATCCGTCAGATATTGAAACAGCTTGGTTTTTTTCCCCGGCTGCTTGTCGGCGGGCGAAGTAAAAATGACAATCCGGTGCGGATCGGGAGGCTTCAACAGCCCGATAATTTTTTCGATATGCGATTGATGCAGCGATTGAATATCGGAAATGGTGAAAGCCTGGTTTTCTCCCAGCATCGGGAAAATAGATAGCTCGGTCAGAATATCCTCCACCTTGCTTTTGGCAGCCGACATCCCGGTGTGGTTGGTTTTCACCAATGCCGGAGGAAGAAACCGCCGTATCGTTTCCTTCTCGGCTTCCTTGATTCGGTACTCCTCCGGCCCGTAAAAATAATAGACCGGGCGGAATTTCCCTTTCCCCAATTCGTTTATCAATTCAGTTGGAGTCACTGACAGAAAATATCAGCTAAAAGGCACGGCTGTCAATTAGAAAAGCCGCCGATGGAGGGATTCTCCTGCCGGGGAACCCACCCCAGCGAGAATTTATAGCGCTTTTTGTAATCGAGGGTCTTTTTAAGCAGTTCGGTGAATTCATATTTAACCGGCGACTGCTGGTTGACCTGTTTGACCAGATCGAGATTATCGCCGTAAATATTCAGATCTTTCCCCTCGAAAAGCTTGCCGTTCAGTTCCACGAATTCCAATAGAGTCAGAAGCGAAGCATAATCGGTATGCAGTGCCTCTCCATTGAACGGAGCCTTGAAAATTATCCCGGCATCCGGGATGGAAAAGCAGACCAGCCGGTCGTGGGCGTCGCTTTGTGACGCCATTATTTGAAAAGAACCGAAGTAGCATTCCATGCCCTGCTCAAGGGCAAATGGCGTGCCTTAGATTATATTGAGAAATAACTTCTTGATATATGGGAAGTTGGCAAAATGGTCCCAACCGCCATTGTGAAAAAGGTTTCAGATTAATTAAAATCTTTTTCAGTGGTGGAAGAAGTTATTCGTAAAGCGCGCAGTATTCCTCGATCTCGACCGTTTCTCCTATAATCGTTTCCAAATCCCGTTTAATTCTGTCAAGCGTCTCGCTGTCGGCCTCGCGAAGACTGCGGCGGACATTCTCATTATTCAGAATCGCTTTGATCTCGGCCTTCAAAAGCCGTTTGTCCATGCCGGAAGATTTGGTCAGGACTTTGCGGAGGAGTTCCATCAGAAGCATAATCACCTCGCTGATATAACGGTTCGCTCGCTTGCCGGATCAAGGCCGGCCTTATACTCCCAATTTCAAGGGAAATCCCCGCGCGGGATTCCCTGTATATTTATCGGCATTTAGAGGGATAGTGACAGCGGGAGAACCGCTTTCAGCCTGCCAAATTTTCGAACATTCTCAAAGCGAAACGATCGGTCATTCCGGCGACAAAATCGCAGACAATCACCTCGACCGGATCGACCCCCAGCCGCTCTTTGTACCTGCCGTACAAGCGGTTCGGGTCGCCGCAATAACTCCGGAACAAGGCTTCGATAACCCGTTCGGCCCTCTGGCCGTTTTCTTCCATCCGTGGATGACGATACATCTTTTCATTAAGAAACGATTTCAGTCCTCGAAGCTTCTGGCTCAGCCGTTCCGAAAAAACCATGG
Organism: Candidatus Zixiibacteriota bacterium; assembly: GCA_041306185.1. Classification (GTDB taxonomy): domain Bacteria; phylum Zixibacteria; class MSB-5A5; order GN15; family PGXB01; genus JBFZFV01. Next base: position 13,531 of record JBFZFV010000021.1, on the reverse strand, counting down.
CCTTTCCGGGCGCCTTCCTGACATCGTCGAGCGATCGAAAACCCATCTGCTCGATATTAAAAAACGCCGTTACCATCAGATCGCTAACCTGGATATCCACCAGTCTTCTGACGACGATATGCCTCCGGAGATGACTGTCGAGTACCGGATACAGGTGCGCCGTCTCATCGAGAACCTCCTCCAAAAACGGGACATCGGCCAGCTCCTCCCAATCGATAATCCCCGAAGACAACCCGTCATCGAGATCGTGGCAATTGTACGCAATGGCATCGGCCTGATCCACGATGAGCGCTTCCAGGGTCGGCTTTTCATCCGGCGGGAAAATATCGGGGAACAACTGCGGCCCGGATGTCTCGTGCTTGACAATCCCCTCCCGGACTTCGTACGTCAGGTTCAACCCCTGATGTTCCTTATACCGGTGTTCGATTATATCCACCACCCGCAGCGACTGGCGGTTGTGGTTGAACCCTCCGAACGACTGCATCAGCCTGTCCATGACCGCTTCGCCGGAATGGCCGAACGGAGTATGCCCCAAATCATGCACAAGGGAAATCGATTCTGCGAGGTCTTCGTTCAAGCCGAGCGCCCGCGCGATAGTTCGGCTGATCTGCGCCACTTCGAGAGTATGAGTCAGGCGCGTGCGGTAATGATCCCCCTCGTCGCTTAAGAATACCTGAGTCTTCCGATCCATGCGCCGGAAGGCCGCCGAATGGATCACCCGGTCGCGGTCGCGCTGAAATGCCGTCCTGATCGGATGCCGTTCCTGCGGATACTGCCGCCCTCGTGTATCTGCCGACCGGGCCGCATACGGCGCCAATATCGCATCTTCATATTTTTCGGCTCTTTCACGCAGAGTCAACAAAACCTTTATTCCTCGCTTTTCCTCGTGGAGAATTTCACCGATATATTATGCGTAAATCCCAAAGCCGGATGATAATTCGCCGAATATACCAACCGCAGCGACCGGTACGCCAGTTCCACCCCGCCGCCGTAAGTCAAGGGATTGTGGCTGATCCCCCAGAACAGAGCATGCTGATCGTACACCCTGATATATTGCGCCAGCGATATCCCCGGATCGTAATCCTTTTCAAAACGGACTTTTCCCATCACCGAATGGAACGGCCCCCCCTCGATCTCGGCATAGAATTCATACAGGGGATTTTCTCCGTCGCGGTTCTCGGCGATTTTCGGCTTATTGATATTATCCACGACTAATCCCAGATGATAACGGTTGATATGCACTCCGGCCGCCATACCTATCCCGGCCGCCTTCAACTGCCCGTATCCCCCGCCGATATCGACTATCTTCCCCGATGCTATCAGCGAAGCCGTGAAACTTTTATGATAGTAAGTTGCGGTACTGCGAAGAATCTTCTCGGTATAATAATCGCTTTTCCCCATCTGAGAAAATTCCGCCCCGATGGCCAGTTTCCCCCTCCGGTATCCCGCCGCAAAGAAGACTTCATCGAGGTCCGACAGCTCGAATCTCCGCTGCCATCCCGATTCGAACAGGAATTGTCTGTCCTGCATAATACCGACCGGACAGGAAAGAAATCCGGCTCCCGAAGGATTCGACAGCATCACCGTCTCCGCCATGCCGTACGGCTGTCCCGATTCCATCTCGTAACCGAAAGCAGGAATCGCCACCAGTAATATTAATATATAAACTACGAGTGTTTTCATGGCGCCAAGACTATCGTCTCCTTGTGACTGCCGTAACCGGACACTTCCACGAATAAGATATAGATTCCCACCGGAAGCAGCCGCCCCTCGTTATCGGTTCCGTCCCAATCGATTGCCCCCTGGTACGAAGCGAAATTATCGTAGAAAGTCCGGGCTTCCCGTCCCCGCACATCGTAGATTTTTATCGTCATACTCCCCGGAGGGACATCGAATTCTATCGAGACCACGCCATCCCTGCTCGGTGAAAAAGGATTGTGATTCATTGTAACTTCGATACTCGGAGCCTGCGCCGGGAATAGAACATTGTTCTCCGCTCCCGGAGTTCCCCCCGTGTCGGCGGAACGCCCCCAGCGGTCAGTGTAACCCGGAACCTCTCCCCGCGCCCAGGTGATATTGCCCCCGTACCCGGAATCATAGCGGATGGAATCGGCCATAAATCCGAATTCGTCGACCAGCCGCACCAGGTCCCGGCCGTTATTGAAAGCCGGCCAGGCGGCCAGCTCTCTCAAACGAAAATCGTGCGAACCGTAATAATTGATGAAATCAATGCTGTCTTTGCATAGTACAAGATATTCGTACGGCAGTATGGACAAGGTGTCCGCCGCAACCGGATGAAGCGAAACACTATCTCCCAAAAGCGCTGTCCCTATCTCTATTGCTTCGTTCGACCGGTTTCTCAATTCCACCCATTCGCTTCCGAGAGGGGATTCCGGGTCGGGAAGAAATTCCGACAGCACCACCGGAGGATAACCGCTTCCCGGAGCCGTAAATAATATGATATTATTCCCATTGGCGCTGTCCGACATCAACTGCGCCAGCAAATCCGTATAATAGCCATCAATCGTCAAACCTGTACTGACCGTAGTGCTTTCTCCCGATGCAATCGTCGGCAGATCGAACACCGCAATCAAATCGGTCCGCGTCACTACGGTATCCTGTTCCGGATCGTAGAACAAAAAGAGACTGTCGCCCGAAACTTCATCCAGCCCCACGTTGGCAATCCTGAAATCGAAAACCGTTTCGCCATCGAGCCCGGGTACGCCTGTCGCCGAAACCAGTTCCAGGTCGAACGCTTTCGGTATCCGGGAATTGGCGCGTCCAGGAGTGGCACCGTACGGATCAATACACTGATACACCGATTCCGAATCGGGATGTATCCGCTCCCATGAATATCCGTCCAGCCCCGGTTCGCTCCATGAGATCGTAGTATGCCCGCCGCATATAAGAGTAACCGAGCCCCAGCTGTTGGAAAGTATCAAGCCGGGACGTTCATACAACCGGTAATCCTCAGATGGATCGTCCCCCCAGGTTCCGCTGTTGTTCCCCCAGTACGATTCGAACGCCGCCAGGTTCCGGCAGATAACCGCATAGCCCTTGGACGGTACTCCTCCTGATTCCAGATTCAAATAGAAAGTGTCGGCCGGCTCTTCTATATAGAATCGGCATAGCGCCAGGGATTCGGTGATATCTCCGTCGTTGTACAATTCCACCCACTCCAGCAAAGTAGCATTCTGCGGCTCGTTGGCCAGCACTTCGTTTATGATTTGTCCCTGCGACGGTACCGCCGCAAACAGGATAACCAGGACAATTATCGCGGCTCTCATTACCATAGCAAATTCGTTTCCAGCATTAAGGTCAATTCCTCACGGTCGGTATAACTCCGACTATAACGATACATAATTTTCCCCGCCAGTTCCATATATTCCGTAACGGCGAAACCCTCTTTAAGATAACCGTAAAGATAATCTATTTCACCCGTTCCGAGGTTTAATCTGCTTAAATTCAGCCAAGCCTCGATCATCCCTGCCCGTTCCGTATCGTAGCCTGCCCGGGCGAAAAAAGAGAGGTAATCGCAGTCGGAATCGCCCTCCCGGTAGCCCAGGTAAGTCCGCAGGCTCAGCCTGTCCTTCTTAAGACGATACTCCCCCCGAATCTGGTAATCGGTTTCGATCGCGGTTCCTTTCTTTTTCCGGTCGTATTCATAATAAAATTTAAGCCGGCTTGTTTGATTCAACTTATATCCGAGCCCACTCAGCATTTCAAAAGTATTATTGAACTCGCTCTGGCCGTATACCGTCAGTCCCAGGTCGAAACCGAGCCGTTCGTTGAGATTAGAACTGGTCTTAATAAGTATCCCCCGTTGATCTCTCCGCCGATCTCTTAACTCCAGCCCGATATCTTCGATTTCATACGTCTGATAAATCGCCCCGGACCGTGCTCCGCCGAAATAATTCGTATATTCATCCCCGTAGTACCACGCCGTCAATTTCAGGGTATTATGAGGCATAACATATTTGGATTCCAGCACCGCCGCCGGAAACAACCCCATTCCTTTCGGCAGGGTCGTTTCTATCGCGACTTCGAAATCCCGCTTTTCGTACTGTAAAAAAAACCCGAACTGGTAATGATTCAATTCTTTCTGCTCCGGACGATTTTGAAAATGTGTCCCCAGCACCGTCACCTCCGTCCGAAAATCCCCGAATTTCCGCAGCAAATCGAACGCCGCCATTTGCACGCTGTAAGTGCTGTCCTTATCGAAATGCACCATCCCCCGCGCGCCGTGGTCCTTTTCTCCCCCTTCCATATACAGCCCGTTATATCCTCCAAAATCGGGATACAGCGCCGTTTCCTCGACCGAAATGGTTTCCTTATCGAGTGTCTTCCCCCGGTACCCCACGTTCAGTCCCAGTCCGAAACGTGCCGTATAGCTTCCGGCCGCGAATTTCCTGATCTTCCCCGACCGCGCCGTATACGTCACCGATCGCCCCGCCACCGACCTCCGGCCGTCGTACCCTTCCCTCGTATTCAGCGCAATTTTCCAGTTCGGTCCGTACCGGGCGTCGATACTTACCCGGTTCTCGAAATCGCCCCCCTCTTCCAGTCTTTGAAACCGCCGCCAGCGGACTCTCCCGGTTAACTCCTGAGGCACCGCTTTGACCGGTTCCGCCAGGTATGGATCCAGCATCTCCTTTTCCGTTCCCGAATAATCCGAAGGCTCCTCCTGCAGAAAGTAATCCAGGTTCGGAATCTCCTCGATCAAGTAAAATTCGGTGCTGTCTATACCGAATTGAAGTATATCCTTCAATTTCAGGTATGTTTCGTAATCGATTTGCCCGTCGAGGTACGCTTCGTACAGCTCCTCTTCCGACGGATATACCTCCGCCCCGATCTCTTCGGCATATCCCTTCATACACACCAAAGAAAATACCGCGAATAATATGATGGACAGCTTTTTCAATTGAGACTGAACTTCTTCAACTTGCGGTACAGGGTCCGCTCCCCGATGCCCAGTTTCCGGGCCGCTTTCTTGCGGTTCCCTCCCGACTGCCTCAGCGCCTTTTCTATTATATCTTTTTCCATGTTTTCCATCGATAACGCCCGATCGTCGTACACCCGGTGATTATTTTCATCGGTATTAACCTCGAATTCCTCCTTCGATGGTAAATTCTCTACTATCAATTCCCTGAGCATCCGCACTTCCTGCCCGAGCTGCAAAAGTGCATGATAAACCAGCTCCTGCCCCGCCTCGTCGCGGGTATGCCCCGTTATCACCGGAAGATTCTTCCGTTCGAACCCCTGCTCGGTAATGAACTGCTCGACATCGCCCAGCGAAACTTCGTCCCCGGGATGAAGCGCCCCCATGCGGTCGACGAAATTCCGCAACTGACGAATATTCCCCGGCCAGTCGTACCGTGTCAGCAAATCGATCGCCCGTTCCGAAAAGTCCTTCAGCTTGCTCTTTTCCGCAAAATAGTACAATAAAGGAATAATATCCCCCTTGCGATCGTGCAAAGGCGGAAGGCTTATCTTCACCACCCCCAGACGGAAATATAAGTCCTCCCGGAAATCTCCCTCGCCTATTGCTTCGACCAAATCGCGGTTGGTCGCCGCCAGGACACGCACGTCGGCATGCACCGGGCTGTCTCCTCCGACCGGGTAAAACACGCCGTCTTCCAGCACTCGCAAAAGCTTCACCTGCATGTCCGGCCTGGTTTCGCCGATTTCATCCAGAAAAATCGTCCCGCCGTCGGCCTGCTTGAACAACCCCTCCCTCTTGCCGACCGATCCCGTGAACGCCCCCTTCTCGTGACCGAACAGCTCCGATTCCAGCACCCCCGAAGCCAATGCCCCGCAGTTGATGGCCACGAACCGCCGCTCCGAACGTCCGCTGTTATTGTGCACCGCCCGTGCCACCAGCTCTTTGCCGGTTCCGGAGGGCCCGATTATCAGCACTGAAATATCGGTCGGAGCGATCCGCGAAATCGTCTCTGCCACCACTTTCATCTTTTCCGAATGCCCCACCATACCGTACCGGCCGAGCAATTCCTGCTGACTCAAAATCCGTTTCACTCTCCCGCCGACACCACGGATACCTTCTCCGAGATAAATCGTTCCGTCGAAATTCTCATCCAGTTCTACCTCCCGGTCGGATTTTACCAGCCTATGAATCTCCATCTGCGGCGCCCGCATTCTGATTTTCCGCAGTGTCACCGGATTGATGCCGGGGAAATCGTCCGCGACCAGCAGCAGCGGCGCCTGCCGCTCTTTCAGAATCGTATAGAGCAGCGACAGCCCGGCCACCCCCTCCCCGTTCACGGCCTGAAGGAATTCCGCTTCATTAATCGCTTCAGAGAAAAATCCTTCAGCCGCCAGTATTAATATTCGTGGGCTCATTTCCGTCGCCGGTGCCTCGGCCTTCTCCTCTGCGACTGCAGCGTTTTTTCTTTCCTGGTTATTCCCTTCGGAGCTTTCGGCTCGATCAGGCAAAAATCGATTTCATTCTTGATTTGATTCACCTGCATGACCCCGACCGCCACGGTATCCCCCATCTGGAAAATCCGCCCGGTCCGCTTCCCCACCAGCCGAAAGCGTCTTTCGTCGTAGGAATAGTAATCATCGTCGAGCGTAGATAGACGGACCATTCCTTCGACCCCGAGATTATTCAGCCGGACGAAAAAGCCGAAATTGAGGATCCCCGAAATCACCCCGTTGTACTCATCGCCGACATGGTGCGACATGAACGCCACCTGCTTGATCTTGACCGCTTCCCGCTCCGCCTCTTCGGCGGTCCGTTCGGTGTCGGAACAATGCTTGCCGATATTAGCAAGGATGGTATCCAGCTTCTTGTTCAGCTCCACGGGATATTTACCGGTTTTGAGCTTCTTCAGCAATCGATGTACGATTAAATCGGGATAGCGCCGAATCGGCGAGGTAAAGTGCGTATAATGCTCGAAGGCCAACCCGAAATGCCCGATATTCTTCTGCTGATAGACCGCCTTCTTCATCGAGCGCAGCATCAGCTCGTTCAGGAATTCCTCTTCCGGTTTCCCTTTCAACTTATCGAGAAAATGGGAAAACTGGATCGGCCGCATGTTCGGAGAAACCGGGAATCGGTAGCCGAGGGTCGAAACCAGGTACGAAAACGCTTCCAGCTTTTCCAAATCCGGTTTGTCATGTACCCGGTACAGGAATTTCTGTGCCATGCGGAACACATGCAGCGCTATCGCACGGTTGGCAACCAGCATGAATTCTTCGATCAGGCGATGCGACTCCAGCCTTACCCGGTTCGCGATCTCGACAATCTCCCCTTTCTTGTTCAGGGTAATCTTCGATTCCGGGAGATCGAAATCGAGCGATCCGTCCGCCATGCGGTTTTTCATCAATAGCTGCGCCAGCTCGCGGGCGGCATTGAGATTTTCGGCGATTTTCTTTAACTTCGGAGTGACCGTCCCGGTATTGAAATACTCCTGGACCTCTTCGTACGACAGTTTCGCCCTGGAAGTTATCACCCCTTCGACAATCTCCCAGCTCAGTTCCTTTCCCTGCTTGTCGAATTCGATGATAATGGAATAGACCAGCCGTTTCCGGTTGGGTTTCAGCGAACAGAGTTCATTCGATAACTTCTCCGGAAGCATCGGTATTACCATGCCCGGAAGGTACACCGAATTCCCGCGCGCGAACGCCTCCTTGTCGAGCAGGGTATTTTCCCTGACAAAATGCGAAACATCGGCGATATGCACCCCCAGGCGATACCCGCTTTTGGTCCGCGTCACCGTTACGGCATCATCGTGGTCTTTGGCGTCGGCAGGATCGATAGTGTAGATTAATTCATTTGAAAAGTCCCGGCGTTTCTTGATTTCGGCATCATTGAAATATTCCTCCGCCAGTCCGGATTCCTCGATAACTTGCCGAGGAAACTCACCCGGAAGTCCGTACTTCTTGATTACGGTCAAAAGGTCGGTCCCCGACTCCCCGATCAGCCCGATTTTTTCCAGCACCTCCCCTTCGGGATTGCGCGACGGGTCGTCCCAGTCGGTCAGCCGCACTAAGACCCTTTCGCCGTCGCGAGCCTTCTTGGTGTCTTTATTGGGGATGTAAATATCGCGGCGGATTTTTTTGTTGTCAGGGATGACGTAATTGAATCCTTTCCCTTTGAAAAAGGTCCCGACCAATTTCTGCTCGGCCCGTTCCAGGACACGAATGACCTTGCCGTACAAATCATCGCCCGTTTCGGACTCCATCCGGACCATCACCTTATCCCCGTCCAGAGCGGTTATGACCTTGTCGGGAGGAATCACGATCGGCTCCTGGTTTTCGTTATAAACCGTGCCGTATCCGGTCCGGGAAATGGAAATCGGCCCGACCACCAGACTCATCTCCCCGGGAACGCCGATCCGCCCCCTGCGAAGTTGTACCAGTTTCCCTTCGTCGGTCATTTTCTTCAGCAAATCCCGGAATTTCCGGTAATTCGCGTCGGAAACCCCAAGCTGCGCCGCCAGCTCTTTCGGCTTAAGAGGGCGTCCCGCCTTATACCTGAGGTAGTCGATTATAAGAGCTTCGTTTAAATGCATGGATAAAGATTAATGTCGAATCTTCTCAATGTCAAGAATTAAAGTCATATATTCTGCCACTTTGGCAGATTATCGGCCAACATCACAGATAATTAACACTCCCCCAATATCTTATCAATAATAAACTCTGCCTGATTAGCTTTCTCATTATCTGCGAGCATTCCAGGGCTTTGATTTGCTCGTCCCCGTTATCAACCTCGTTTTCCCCCTATGGGCCATCCCCCACTTTCTTTGTTTCATTTTTAAAAAACTGTCTAATTTTTTAACAGAAGATTCCGATAGAATATATCAGAAAATACTTTATGCAATAAGGGAGTAGAAGGGCACAGATATGAGTATCGATGCAAAAACATCGGATAAGACCCAGACCAAGGATGGGACTTCGAAAACCAATCGCCTCAGAGATACCATCAAGGCATCGACCGAGGAAATTTCCGGATTGACCTTAACCGCCGAAATCAAAATTCCTTCGGATCGCATCAAACCCGAAGCGGATGAAACCAAAGCGGATACGAAAACCGAGACCGAAAAAAATCCCACGACCCTCGTTTCCAAACCGAATTCTCCCCGGGTCGACCTGACCACCCCGGTTCCGAATCGCTCGAACGAAATGAATTCCTTTATCGGGAAGATTGTCGAACTGCAGGTCCGCAAAAAACACATCGTCAAATCCGCGGCGTTTCTTTCGAACAAGGGAGGGGTCGGCAAGACTCATATCGCCAGCAACATGGCCTTCTACATGAATCGTCTCGAGAAAAAAGTCCTCCTGATCGATCTCGATCTCGGCAATTCCGACGTCACCAACAAGCTGGGGTTCTTTTGTAAAAACACCATCATGGACCTCATGCACGGACGGGAGGATGTCGAACAGCTGATTTACAGCACTCCCTACGGATTCGACCTGGTCGCCGGAGAATCCGGCAACTACCAGTTGGCCAATCTCTCCTCGGCCCAGAAAAACCGCTTCATCAAGGCCCTAAGGCGGGTCAGCGGAGAATACGATTTCGTCCTTTATGACCTGGCCGCCGGAATCGGTTCCATTACCATCGACTTCGCCCTGGCCCAGGACTACCAGATAATCGTCACCACCCCTCAGGATATCATCGCCGGTTATTCCTGCATCAAGGCCGCCTTCTATCGTTTCCGCGAAGTGGAAACGGCCATGGCCGCCCGCAATCCGGAATACAAGAAGCAGACCGTTTTCCGGCCTTTCGTTATCCTGAACCAGGTACCGGATTTCGCTACCGGACGGGCCCTTTACGAAAAGATCGTCCACGTCTCGCGCGAAAATATCCGCGGCGACAGCGAATTCAATCTTGAAATCAACCTCCTCGGAGTTATAACCAACGATCAGGAAAAAATCCGCGATGCGGAATTGAAGCATTTCATGTACAGCAATTCGTACGGAGCCACCAAAACCGGCCAGTGCTTCCATTTCCTTTCGCACAACCTGATCCAGTATCGCGATCCGAATAACATGGAGTTTACGACGAAATTCCAGCGCTTTGTCGATCTCTTCATGCAAGGCGTCGAGGAATTCAAGTACGCCCAGTAGTCTTTACCTTATCATACGGGATTCCCCAATCAAAAAAGGCAGGTCGTCCGACCTGCCTTTTTTTGTCAGCAATACCCTAAAACCGGAGGCTATATTTTTCCGCGGCCGCCATGAGGACCGTCGCCGTCACGCATCCTGCCGTGACCGTCGCAGTCGAATCTCTTTTCCATACGGTCTTTCCGCATTTCTTTCAATTTCTCCTGCTGCTCGGCGGTTAAAACCCCATGCATCGCCTGACGATGCTTGAAACGCATCTTCTGCATTTCGGTCCGAAGCCGTCCGACCTCATCCATCGCTTTCAGGATATCGTTGTCGGAGGCATCGTTCATTTTCAGGGTCCGCAGTTTCAATTCCGCCTTGTCGAGCGCCGCTTCATTATCGATTCGTTCCAGTCCGAATTTCTCAGTCATCTGGCCGATTTCGGCTTTCTGCGGGTCGGTCAGGGCCAGTTCGTCAGCCATCATCAGAAGCATCCCGCCTCCGCCATGTCCGCCCCCGTGGCCCCGCATTCCGTGACCGCCTCCACGGCCCATGCCGTCTCCGCGTCCGCCCATCGGGCAGTCTCCCGGCTGAGCGAAAGCCGCTCCCGCCGCCAGCATGACCGCCATTAAGGTTATAAGTAGTGTCCGTTTCATGGGTGTTTCCTTTCTCTAAAATTTCGAATCCATAATATCTTCACCTTCATCGGGATGAGACTGTCTGCGGAATCCGCGGACCTTCTCCAATAGTTCCCGTTCGAACCGCTCGTCGAAGACCACCAGCTTTCCGATCTGCACCGGTGTCAGAAACTCCGCCACCTCGTCGTGCATCTTTTTCCGCAGAGAAAGCTGATAATCCTTGAGCCGTTCGATCTCCGCTACTTCTTTCAGGATCACCTTGTCGTCCGGTGTTTCGCTGTTAAGCAAATTCACCAGGGTATCGACATGCGCCTGAAGCAGGTCGAACGATTCGCGGCTTTCACGCCTGAATTTCGAAAAGGCCGCGATAAACCGGTCGTTCTGCTCGTCGTTCAAATCCAGGGTTTCGAGCAGTTTCAGAAGCCTCAGGTTGTCCAGGTTGCGGGCATGTTCCCCGAAATTCATGCCGTGATGCATTCCGAATCCTTTGCCCGGGCCCATTTCCTGCGTCCAGGAATAATCGGCAAGGACCAGAACCGCCACCAGCGCCGCAAGGAAAATACCCGGCACTTTCGTTTTCATAATATATCTCCCACATCAAGATTATTCTCTATATACTGAATCTCCTCGTCGCTCAAATCCCCGATAAGATAATCGCTCGAGGACGTCCCATATTCCCCGATATATTCCGACACCAGTAAATCGACGTACCCCTCGTTCAACGTATCCGAAGACGTCTCGCTGTAGCCGTAATAGCCGTTGAGGACATTCAGCTCCGTCATGTAATCCTGGCCGTCGCCGTCGATCTGATGCATGCTCGACCAGATCGAAATGACCGAAATCGCGATCAACGCCAGCATCGCTATCCCCATCCCGAACGACATCCGGTAGAACGATACCGCCCGCCGCTGATAACGGTTGATGCGCTTATCCAGCTTCTCCGTAAAGCGGACCCGCTCCTCGTTACCGAGCGGCTTTACTTCCAGTTGCCTCATTATTTGTTCGAATCTGTCTTCGGTCATATCATCACCTGAAATCTTTCAACCGGTCGCGTAGTTTCTCGACCGCTTTCTGATAATTGGTCTTTACCGCCGACTCGGAACGATCCAGTATCGCGGCAATCTCCGGAAAACTCATCTGCTCGTAAAACCTCAGGTTGAACACCAGCCGCTGTTTCGGCGGAAGCGACTCCACCGCCCTGGCAGCACGTTCCATCAATTCCGACGATTCCGCCAGATCGGTCATCTCATACTTCTGCGTCTCTTCATGCACTCCCGAAAACGGCAGGAACGACACGATCTTCTTTCTTCTTAAAAAATTTATGCTTAGGTTCGATGCTATCCGGTACAACCACGAAGAAAAGGCCGCATCGCCGCGAAACCGATCCATCTTCTTGAACGCCGTGAAAAAAGTATCCTGAAGCAGATCCAAAGCGCTCTCGCGATTTCCGGTCATCCTGTAAACCAATGCGAACATTTTATCTCGATTCTCCTTTACCAGTTCATCGAAAGCTCGGCGGTCCCCCGCTCTGGCCCGCTCAACCAGCTCTTTTTCATTTTGGTCTTTCACTTCCTTTACACTCTTAAGACAACCTGCCCCTTTTAAAAGACCAAAAAAAAGGCAAACTTCCTAAAAAGTCTGCCTTTAAATCTTAATTCGCTGCGATTCAATATCTTAGTCGCGACGACTCTTAATCAAAACCTTCTGGTAATGCTGCATATCCTCCAGGACCTTCCCCGTCCCCCGCACTACGCAGGTCAGCGGATCCTCCGCAATCACCACCGGCAAATTGGTCTCTTCACGCAAACGCTTGTCCAGTCCCCGCAAGAGCGCCCCGCCTCCGGTGAGGATTATTCCCCGCTCCAGGATGTCCGAAGCCAGTTCCGGCGGAGTCCGTTCCAGCGACTGACGAACCGCTTCGATAATGGCGTCGATCGGTTCCACCAGCGCTTCACGCACCTGTACCGACGACAGCTTGAGGTTCTTCGGGACCCCGGCCACCAGGTCGCGTCCCTTGACTTCCATCGATATCTCTTTCTCCATCGGGTACGCCGAGCCGATCTGTATCTTGATTATCTCGGCCGTCAATTCACCGATCAGGAGATTGTAATTTTTCTTGAGGTACATCACGATGGAATCGTTCAACTCGTCGCCCGCGATACGGACCGAGGTCTGATGCACGATACCGTTCAGCGCGATTACCGCGATTTCCGATGTCCCCCCGCCGATATCGATTACCATGATACCGGATGGCTGGTCGACCGGAAGGCCTACCCCGATCGCGGCCGCCATCGGTTCCGGAAGCAGGTAGACTTCTCGCGCCCCGGCGTTCTCGGCCGAATCGCGCACCGCCCGCTTTTCCACTTCGGTGATTCCCGACGGTACCGAAATAACGATCCGCGGCTTGATGAGATACTTGTGCTTTATGACCCGCTTGATGAAGTCGGATAACAATTTTTCGGATATTTCGAAATCTGCGATCACTCCGTCCTTGAGCGGCCGTATTGCGGCGATTTCACCGGGGGTACGTCCCAGCATCTCTTTCGCGGCGGTCCCGACCGCCAGCACTTTGCCGGAAACTTTTTCGATCGCTACCACGGAGGGTTCATTGAGGACAATTCCCTGTCCTCTGACAAAGACGAGGGTATTGGCGGTCCCCAGGTCGATGCCGATGTCGTTGGAAACGAAATCAAAGAAACCCAATTTCTTTCCTTGCTTAGTAGAAGTATTTGTCAAAACTGCGTTTGTCATTGCCTTCATTATCGGCAATTTTGTTCACATTTTATACTCCCTGAGGGCAAAAATCAATAAAAAAAGGAGATTTA
>JBFZFV010000020.1:0-4536 GCA_041306185.1 Candidatus Zixiibacteriota bacterium | reverse complement strand
TTATTCCCGATGCGAACGCTCTCGGAACCCAACCTACCTTACCTGCTCTATAATTAAGCCATTTAAGATACTTACACCGACCAGCTATTTTCTCAGAGGGCCGCAATGCGATGTCCATGTCGCGCAATCGCACGGAGCGGGACCGCCCTTGAACTTATAGTTAACCAAATACACAATATCGAGAATATTTATTATACAATCATAATTCGGATCACCGCTGCATAAGGCATATGGTGCCGGACTCGGCCCGCCCTTAAATTTGAAATTTATCAGATACACGATATCCAGAATATTGATTGGCGACGCGCCATTGCATTCTCCGGGCACGCAATCACAAACGCCGGACGGTTCCGTGATGGTTATTTTATTATCGCCCGCAACGGAAGTAAATGACTGATATGCACCGGAGGGCCAGAAGACTTCCAGTTGATTCACGGTTGTATGTGGGCCGAGCCCGAATGCAGCCTCCAGTGAATTCTGACTGCAATAACCGGATCCGCCCGATACCTCCCTGATTTGAATTCCAGCCGGTGTAGTTATCTTAACCCGAGCCCCGATAGCCGCCGCATTCGAGATTGTCCCGACCAGTTTAATGTGCAGCCAGTGATTCAACGACCCGACATTATTTCGAAACAGCCGATTGGTCTGGTATTCGTTGGTGGTTACATACAAATCCATATCCCCATCACTATCATAGTCGGCGAATGCAACGCCGTTACAGAATAACCCCGGACAGTCGAGCGGGCTGACAGTGGCATCGGCAAATACTCCGCCGCCATCATTACGAAAGAGCTTGTTGCTTTCAGTGCCTCCGTTCGCCACGAAAATATCCAGATCGCCGTCATTATCATAGTCTACCCAGGCAATGCCTGCGCCATACCCGTTATCGTTCAAAGGCGGCGTGGTAACATCGGTAAATGCTCCTCCCCCATCATTGCGAAAGAGCCTGTTGCCGAGACCTCCGGCCCACATGGAGACGTAGAGATCAAGGTCGCCATCGTTGTCATAGTCTCCCCAAGCTACCCCCTTAGTATTACCATAAAAAAGATATGAAGCATCCAGAGGCGGCGTAGTCACATCCGTAAAGACACCGCTGCCGTCATTGCGATACAGATAATTCTGAAATCCGAAACCGTAATTGCCCTGGTATATATCCAGGTCGCCATCATTGTCATAATCACCCCAGGCCATACCGCTTCCGTAACCACCTCCGTCGAGCGGGGCGCTGGTGGCATCGGAAAATGTCCCGTCTCCGCTATTATGAAATAATTTATTATAGCCGTTATTATTGACGTACAGGTCGACATGACCGTCGTTATCATAATCAGCCCAGCCGAATCCTTCCGCATTACCGGCATCATTCATCGGCGCCGTTGCCGCGTCCGTAAAGACTCCCCCGCCATCGTTCCGGAACAGCCTGTTCGGCTGGATATTTTCATTTCCTACATAAAGGTCGAGATCTCCGTCGTTGTCATAGTCGGCCCAGGCGACCCCCTGGCTGTATGACGCATCCCCCAGCGGTCCTGAAGTTGCATTGGTAAAAACACCACCGCCATCGTTTCGAAACAGCTTATTTGCGGTATGACCGGCATTATTCGCGATATACAGGTCGGGATCGCCATCGTTGTCATAATCGCCCCAGGCTGCCCCATAGCCGTATCCGTCGTCGTTCAAGGGAGCGGAAGTGACATCCGCCCACTGGGCCAATTGCTGAAAGGCCGCCAGGAGATTCGGGCGAGGCCCAATATTGCCGGCCGGCGGAAAAATCTGCGGAGTCCCGGTGGAGATTAAAAGATTCCTGATAAACGACGGAGTCAATGCGGAAATACTCCATCCCTGGGAAAGGCCATATGACATCAAATTGACAATGGCCCCGGCGACAATTGGCGAAGCGCTGGAAGTACCCGCAAACTGGTTGGTATACCACAGATTCTTGCCCTCGGCGCTGTATAGATGTCCGTAGCCCGTAGTCACCACATTTTCACCCCAGCCCTGAAGATCATACCGGACGCCATAGCTTGAAAAGTTCAATTTTTCGAGGTCTCCTTCCGGATAGTAAGGCAACGATCCGCCGGGATAAACCCCGCCTGCGCCCACGATAATCGCTCCGGAATTGCCGTACCATGACAACAGATCAGTATTTATTCCTACGTATGTATGAGGCGCGCCTCCGTTCCCCCCCGCTTCGACGACATGGATGCCGTTAGCAACGGCAGTTTGAATTGCTGCATACACGCCGTTATAAGTCTGGGCGTTGGGATGATAGTTAAGCCACCATTCGATCGGTATAAAATCGGGATGAGCTGTACCGGGATTACTATAATCCCACTGGTTCTCGAGCAGAATAACGTCTCCTGCCGATAAAGATGCAATCGCATACCCAATCGCTCCGGGAACGTTCCAGACAATAGATCCATAAATCGGGTCATAATAATAAGTCCCGCATGTTTTCAAGGTTGCCCCGTGACAAATCCCGGTCGTCCCCCAGCCGTTGTTGTCAGAGACCAGAACCCCGGTAACAGCGGTTCCATGATCGTCCGTTTCCCCGGATGGAGTATAAATTGTATTCGGATTGATCTGGCTTCCGGCCAGTTTGGATATATCCTGATGGGCCGTATTCCATGCATACTCGAGGTCACATATGGTAATCCCGGAACCGTTCCCGCCAGTTTGAGTCCAGGCAAACTCAGCATCGATTCCCGTCGGCGTGGATGCGGCCGGGTCTTCATAGTTTTGCTGCGGTTGATAATTCGTCGGCACCGGAACGGTCATTGGTTTTGGAACTGGGCGGGCCAGGAGGATTCCGGGAAGAGCTTCCAATTTGGCGCTGATTGACCAGATATCCTGACCGGCCGATATTTTCAATCGATAAATATTATTCAGGTTGTACAGCTGTTTCCCGGTGTTGGCCTCGCCGCGAATCTGAAGTTCATCGAGTTTTTCCTCGGGAACATCACAGATCCGGTACCATTCAACTGGTTTCACCTCACTCAATATTTCATTTACACCCATAAGGGCATTGGTCGCTTCGTCCACCATAACCTTTTGCCGCAGGCGGACTTTCGATTCCGGAACGAACATCACTTCAATGAGATCAACTTCACAGGCAAAAGGACCGTCGGTGTTGGTATATTCAGCCGCCTTTGAATCTCCGGGCATGGCTGCCTGGGCTGAAACCGGAACGGGAATAAATCCGGATAAAGATAGAACGCCGACAACTAGTAATAACTTCCGGAAAATCATAGTACCTCCATTGATATTTCAAATATTGAAATCTATTTCAATATTCGGTGGCTTTTCAGACACGAAAATCAGCGGCTCTATAGCACCAATCTTCTACTAATAAGTCGGTTTTTAATAATGGCAATGGAGAAATAGATAACCTACTTACACTGATAAAATATAGTAGGTTAGTCAATGCTGTCAAGGGCAGTTTTTTTGGTTTCAATCGATCGATTTTCGAATGATTCCGATTTCCCGGATTTGGCAGAAATCAATACCCTTTGGGCTATAATTTTTGGACAAATATCATAAATCGTCAAAAATACATCATGCAGGTCGGCTGAAAATTCATAAATAATGCATGGTCGTAATTCCTCTACAATCCGAGGGTTACCGGTTGACCGTATCCCCGGCGCATTTCATCAGGGTCTTTCCCCCCGACCGGACATATTTGGTGATATTCGATAAGCCGGTTAAATAACTTTGAGGCTTCAGCTATTCAATATGCGCCACTTCGAATCCAAAACCCTTAAATTTCTCTTCCATTATCAACTTTCTGAAAGCCTGTGAGCAGAAGTACAAAGGCTCCGGTCGTAATAAACCGCGCTTCACACCGAAATACTGTCTACTAGTAAAGAAATCGTATGATTTAATCACTGGAGAATTACTCACATATGCTTCTGAAAGACAATTTAGACCAATTGTATGACCCCTTGGGCATTTGTAGACTTCGTCAAGTGAACTTTCAGATAAATCGAAATAGTTAATCCCTCCTATCGTATTCTTTGTTAATTCCAAGGCTGAAGAGCTTGCAGTCAACTGATAGTAACCGACCGGTTTCAGCGATGCCCCCCTGCGTCGCTCCTTATTTTCCCTCAATGCGATATATTCTGCCCAGACCCGATCCGCCAGAGCTTGATTTTCTATTCTATTCAGCCAAATATAAAATCCGGCGGTGTTATATGGAAAACCCGCTGATTCCGCTTTAGCGATTACTTCTCTTCCCAATGGCAATCGCCGGAAGTCAATAGAATCACCCTCATAGTGCGCCTTGTGGAGTACCGGACGCAATTCAAATCCCTTAAGCTCTGCGTCGACGACTTTCTCGGCCAGCCTCTGAGAAACTATCACTTCCCCGGCAATGGTTCGGGCGATATCTTTGCGAGGGATAGATCGCCTGTCGAGTTTCAAAGGACCGAGTTGTTTGCGATTCACTCCACAGATGTCGCATTCGCTGGATTCGTCAAACTCCGTACCGCATTCCTCTCCCGCTGGTTCAAACGTGGGTTTAATATTAATGCGCAATAGCGCTGC
>JBFZFV010000019.1:0-6442 GCA_041306185.1 Candidatus Zixiibacteriota bacterium | reverse complement strand
TGGCAGAAGGGACCCATGCCCGACTGATAAGCGGTTTCGGGGTGGCGATGGGTTATTTCGGAGCGATGGTCGGGTTGATTCTGGTGGCCCCGTTCGCGGACGGTATCGTTTTTGGAATCGATGTTATCGGTGAAGGCAGCGCAGGGGTGTTTCTTCCTACGGCGATAATTTTCTTCATTCTTGCTCTTCCGACTTTTATCTGGGTTAAGGAAAAGGAATGGAAGAGAACTAAAAAGAAAAAGAGCATCAAGGACGCTTACAGGGATGTTTGGGAGGGGATTATCGAGACCAGGAAATATCCTGGGGTTATGCGATTTTTGATAGCAGATTATTTTTTCGAGGATTCGGTGGCGACGGTAATATTGAATATCGGCGTCTTCTCATCGATAGTGCTTGGCTTGGAAGGGGGGAGTATCGACGCCTTTCTCATAACATCAACGGTTTCGGCGATGATCGGCTCACTAATTCTGGGGAGGCTTGCCAAGGGATTCAATTTGAAATCAATGATGACCTCTATTATATGGGGATGGATTGTAGTCCTTATTCTTTTCATTTTTATTCAGAATCTCTACCTCATATATGTTCTGGGGTCAATTACCGGGATACTTATGGGTGGGCTTTGGACGGTATCACGTCCACTGCTTGCCGAAATGGTGCCCTTACAAGAACTTGGGAGGTTTTTTGGACTTTATGCTTTAAGCGGTCGCGCGGCGGCGATTCTGGGGCCGATAATTTGGGGGACTATTGTTTATGTCTTCTCGCCGGAACGCTCGGCGGGAATCTGGCTGGCTGGCGCCCTGTCGATTCCAGAAGAAGGAAGGGCCCGTCTTCCGTATCAATTGGCGATTGCAGCGTTGGTGATTATTATGATGATTGGGCTATATATATTTCGCAAGGTTCCCAAGGTAGGTCATCGCGTGGAGACTATTGATGAATAGGGTCAACGGATATTACGAATACCAGGGATCGATTCATATCCACACCACCGATTCGGATGGCGCGAGACCGCTGGAGGAAGTCGCCCAGCTTGCCGCCGAAACCGATCTGGATTTTATTATGGTATCGGATCATATGACCCTGCGGTCGTACCAGGCCGGAAAAGAGGGATACTACGGCAAGACACTGACCTTGATAGGCTACGAACATAATGACGTCGAGGACTGCAATCATTATTTGCTCTTCGATCTGGATGAGGTTCTTCCCGCCGGCATGACTGCCCAGGAATATGTCGCAGCGGGAAAGGCCAAAGGGGGCCTGGGAATCATCGCGCACCCGGACGAGGTTCGACCGAGGATCGGGAAATTCCCTTCCTATCCCTGGCTGGCCTGGGATGCGGAAGGGTACGACGGAATCGAAATTTGGAATCAGATGTCGGAATGGATGGAAAACCTGACTCCGATTAATGCCATCAAGATGCTCTTTTCGCCACGTAAGTTCATGAAATCTCCGACCGATCGGATTCTTCAAATCTGGGATGATGTTAATAAAAAAAGGAAGGTGGTCGGTATCGGAGGGGCGGATGTACATGCCCACCCGCATAAGATCGGGCCGATAAAAGTGACAATTTTTCCTTATAAAGTCCAGTTTCGTTCTATCCGTAGTTATATCTGGCTACCCGAGGAACTATCCAAAGATGTCGCGACGGCAAAACGGCAGGTTTACGACGCCATCCGGGACTGCCGGGTATTCATTTCCAATTATAGATGGGG
This sequence comes from Candidatus Zixiibacteriota bacterium, assembly GCA_041306185.1. GTDB lineage: Bacteria > Zixibacteria > MSB-5A5 > GN15 > PGXB01 > JBFZFV01. The sequence goes on along the minus strand of JBFZFV010000019.1, from coordinate 4,733 downwards.
AGATGCTTCCGGATTCTGGTTCGAAGCAAATCGTGAAGAAGAGCGGGCCATCAGCGGAGGGAGACTCTCCTCATATAAGAACACGCTTATCACAGTTAAAACTCCGGGAAAAGGGAAAATCCGCTTATACGCCGACGGTATCTGCGTATCAGAAATTAAAGGGGATTATTCGGAATACCGGCCGATGGTTAACGGGCTTTACCGGGTAGAGGTTTACAAGAAATCCAAAGGCTGGATTTTTTCGAACCATATCCGGATAGGAGTTTAATAGTATGGAAGTTAAAAGAGAAGGATGCAGATACCTGTCGATGGTCGAAAGCTCCTAAACCGGGGCAGAAAAAATTTTGACTTCGTTTGTTACGATTTTCACAATTGATTTGGAGAAAATAATGTTGACTTGCCTTGTAAGAGGTTATATACTTGCCAATTAATTAGGCATGGAAAAGGGATAAACAATGGTCGAATTGCTGTTTCCGGTGCTTCTTTTGGTAATATTCGCGGCCCTGATCGCGATTGTAATGGCCATTGTATCGGCGGTTTTCGGCCGCAAATCATCGGGTGAAGCCCGGTTAGATCCTTATGAATCCGGGGTTCCGGTTAAAGGGGATACCAAGGAGCGGGTTCCGGTGAAGTTTTATATGGTAGCGATACTATTCATCATTTTCGATATTGAAGTGATTTTTCTTTTCCCCTGGGCGGTAATTTCCGACAAGCTCGGGATGTTCGGCTTCATAGAGATGCTGGTATTCGTGGTGATCCTCCTGGTTGCCTATATTTACATCCTTGGAAAGGGGGCTTTGAAATGGGATTAGAAGAGAAGATACCTGACGGTATCATGTTAACCACACTCGACAAGATGGTCAACTGGGCCAGAAAGCGGTCGATGTGGCCCCTGGGGATGGGACTGGCATGTTGTGCCATTGAAATGATTTCGACCTTCGCGTCGCATTACGATCTGTCTCGATTCGGAATGGAAATCCTGCGGCCGTCGCCGCGACAGGCCGACCTGATGATCGTATCGGGACGGGTTTCGCGCAAGATGGCCCCGGTTTTGAAACGGCTGTACGATCAGATGCCGGACCCGAAATGGGTTATCTCGATGGGAGCCTGCGCTTCCTGCGGCGGGGTTTTCAATAACTATGCAATCGTACAGGGAGTGGACACGATTCTCCCGGTTGATATATATGTACCGGGGTGCCCTCCGCGACCGGAGCAGCTAATAGAAGGAATCTTAAAGCTGTTCAAGAAAGTCGAACAGGAATCGTTAAAGGATAAGAAAGAGAAGCAGGTCAAGAGACTCGGATAAGACAGCATGGAAGAAAAAATCCGGAAATTCATGCAGGAAAATTTCTCCGATGGAATTGTAAGGGAGGACGATTTCCGGGGACAGCAGTCCTTCTATATTAGGAAGGAATACCTGCTTGATGTTCTCAAGGGGTTGAAGGAAGATGAGGACCTCCGTTTCGAATTCCTGATCGATATCTGCTCGCTCGACTGGCACGGCGATTCCGAAGAAGCGAACGGTCGATTTGAGGTTATCTATAATTTGTTTTCTCTGAAAAATAAGTACCGCATGTTTATCAAGGTTCGGCTGGAAGGTGATAATCCCGAAATCGATACCGCCTGCGAGCTCTGGATGACCGCGAATTGGCTGGAACGGGAAGTCTGGGACTTAATGGGGATCAAGTTTACGGGCCATCCAAATCTAATAAAAATCGTGACGCCGGATGATCTCGTCGGGCATCCCTTGCGTCGCGACTTTCCTTTAACTTACGAAGTTCCCAGATTCAGCTGGAATAAAGACGACCCGCCCGAGGTGATTCTTTGAGCGTAGAAGCTAAAAGAAGGACGATGAGCCTGAATCTCGGGCCGCAGCACCCGGCAACTCACGGGGTTCTGCAGGTCGTATTGGAACTTGACGGCGAAACTGTGGTCAAGGCAACGCCGCAAATCGGTTATTTGCATACCGGAATAGAGAAAACGGCAGAATCAAAGCTGTACTATAAGGTAATCCCGATGACCGATCGGATGGATTACCTGGCTCCGATGTCCAACAACCTGGGTTTTTGTCTGGCGGTCGAGAAGCTGCTGGGTATTGAAGTCCCCGAAAAAGTTAAATACGCTCGGGTATGTCTGACCGAACTGACAAGAGTTATGTCGCACCTGGTATGGGTGGGGACACACGCGCTCGATATCGGGGCAATGTCGATGCTTCTTTATGCCTTCCGTGAAAGGGAATTGATCATCGATTTATATGAGGCCTGCGCCGGGCAACGAATGATGACGACCTATTTCCGCATCGGCGGACTGGCTTATGATTTACCCAAAGATTTCGACCAGAAAGTCAAAGAGATTTTGAAAAAAGTCCCCGAGGGAATAAAAGACTACGAGCGGCTGCTGAACGACAACAAGATTTTCCGGCAGCGGACGATAGGTGTGGCGAAGATCTCTGCTGAAGACGCCGTTAGCTGCGGTTTAACCGGCCCAAGTCTCCGCGGCTCCGGGGTGAATTACGATGTTCGCAAAGCTCTTCCTTACGGCGGATATGAGAAATTCGGATTCGAAGTCCCGCTGGGGAAAAACGGCGACGTGTATGACCGGTACCTGGTGCGGATGGAGGAGATGAAGCAGTCTCTGAAAATTGCAAAGCAGGCTCTGGAGGGGATGCCGGAGGGCCCGCATATAGCTCATGTACCGGGCGTGGTGCTTCCACCGAAGGAAGACGTTCTCACCAAGATGGAATCATTGATTTTCCATTTTAAACTGATTACACATGGATTCGATGCTCCGAAAGGCGCGGTGTACCAGGGAATCGAGAGTCCCAAAGGGGAACTTGGTTATTATATATCTTCGGATGGAAGCAACAAGCCGCATCGGATGAGAGTCCGACCGCCGTCATTCGTCAACCTCTCGGCACTTCCAAGAATGGTCGAAGGGGGCATGGTGGCAGATGTCATCGCGGCGATCGGATCGATCGATATCGTTCTTGGTGAGGTAGACCGATGATTTTGAATGAAAAGTCGGTAGCGGAAATAAAAGCGAGGATGGCCCGCTATCCTTCCAAAAAGTCGGTCATATTGCCGGCTTTGACGGTGGCTTATCGCCAGGCGGGGCACCTCAATGATAATTTATATCATGAGATATCGGAAATTACCGGTATTCCATCTGTTGATATTGCGGCGGCGGCCACTTTTTATACCATGTTTCCGAAGCATGAGGTCGGGAAGTACCTTATTCAGGTTTGCCACAATATCAGTTGTGCTCTTTTGGGAGCAGACAGCCTGATCGAGTACCTCGAAAGCAAGCTCGGCATTAAGAAGGGGGAAACCACTGAAGATAAGGTGTTTACGCTGATTTCGGTGGAATGTCTCGGCAGCTGCACGACCGCTCCGATGATGCAAATCAATGACGAGTATTACGAGAATCTCACTCGCGAAAAAGTGGATAAGATTCTTGAGGAACTGAGGAACAAGGCCTGATGGAAACGAAGATCCTGACAAAATATGTCGACGATCCCAATCAGGTCAAGATCGATACCTTCATGGAGCGTGATGGGTACAAGGCCTGGAAGAAGGTCTTGACCGAAATGACTCCCGATCAGGTGATCGATGAAGTGAAGAAGTCGGGTATTCGCGGACGCGGCGGTGCGGGATTCCCGGCCGGGATGAAATGGAGTTTCATTCCGAAAAACAGTCCCAAGCCTCGCTACCTTGTCTGCAATGCCGATGAATCGGAACCGGGAACCTGCAAAGACCGGGTTCTGATGGAGAATGATCCGCACAGTATTATCGAAGGGATGGCGATTGCATCGTTTGCGATAAATTGTCATCTGGCTTTCATATATATCCGTGGAGAATTCGCGCTCTGTGCCAAAAGAATGGAAGCGGCCATGGAAGAGGCTCGCCAAAAGGGGATTCTCGGCAAAAATATTTTCGGCACCGGCTACGACCTCGATATGATCGTGCATACCGGCGGCGGAGCTTACATCTGCGGGGAAGAAACGGGGCTTTTGAATTCTCTTGAAGGAGAACGGGGTAACGCGCGTATTCGCCCGCCGTTCCCGGCTATCGAAGGGCTTTATGCCTGCCCGACCATTGTGAATAATGTCGAAACCCTGGCTTGTGTACCGCATGTCATCAATAACGGGGCGGAATGGTACTCCGCGATGGGGACGGAGAAGTCCAAGGGGACCAAGATGTTCTCACTTTCGGGGCATATAAAGAATCCCGGCAACTATGAGGTCTTGCTGGGGACTCCGTTGTCGGTTTTGATAAACGATCTTGGCGGCGGGATGCTCGATGGTCACAAGTTGAAGGCCATTATTCCGGGCGGATCTTCGACTCCGTTTTTACTTCCCGATCAAATCGACACCCCGCTCGATTATGAATCGATCGCGGCAGCCGGGTCGATGCTTGGTTCGGGCGCGGTGATTGTCATCAGCGACAAAGCCTGCATGGTCTGGGTGTTGGAACGACTGATACATTTTTATCGCCATGAATCGTGCGGGTTATGCACTCCCTGCCGAGAAGGGACCGGCTGGCTGGAGCAGATGATTTCCCGAATCGAACGGGGAGAAGGAAAACCGGGGGATTTGGAAAAGATTGAAGATGTCTGCGGCAATATCCTGGGGCGGACGGTCTGTCCGCTGGGAGATGCCGCGGTGATGCCGATTCAGTCGGCGCTGAAATTATTCCGTGACGAATGGGCGTACCACATCGAGCACGGCAAATGCA
>JBFZFV010000018.1:0-18466 GCA_041306185.1 Candidatus Zixiibacteriota bacterium | reverse complement strand
GCATACTGCAAAATATCAGAGACTTTAACCTGATTCAAAAGGGGGACCGGGTACTGCTGTCTCTTTCCGGAGGTCCCGATTCCACCGCGCTCTTTCATATTTTCGCTGAATTGCGCAACAGGCTCAAATTCCAATTAACGGCCTGTTACCTGAACCATAATCTTCGTCCCGAGTATATTGACGCCGAAATAGCCTTCTGCGCGGAACTATGCAGCGAAAAGCGGGTCGAATTAATCGTGGTAACCAACGATGTCAGAAAAACTGCCAGGCTCGACAAATTGTCCCTGGAGGAAGCCGGAAGGAATTTCCGAAGGGAATCGCTGGAATATCTCGCAGGGCAACACCAAATCGATAAAATCGCTACCGGTCATCATCAGGACGATATTATCGAGACAATCATCTTCCGACTATTTCGAGGAACCGGTCCCGGCGGACTCAATCCCATCAGGCCTGTTTCGGGCAAATATATTCGTCCGATGTTCAATATCCCCAAAGATGAGATTTTGGAATATTTGAATGAGAAAAAATTGAAATACATGTTCGATCATACCAACCAGGAATCGGATTTTTCGCGCAATTTCATCCGGAATGAACTCATCCCGGTGATCGAGAGGGAATTCGGGAACAAATACCGCCGTTCTCTTTTGGTCTTTGCCGAAATAATGCACGAACAGGATCGTTTCTTAAACGAAGCGGCGCGCAAGGTTCTGAAGAAAACCTATAGCGTTACTCCCGGAGGAAAAATAGTTGTTGATTTGGATCGTTTCCTCTCTTATGATCTGCCCTTAAGAAGAATCATGTCCAGAATGCTGCTTGAAAGGTCCGCGGAAATCGAGGGAATTGGAAATTTCGATACAATCGCAAGAATCGGTGAAGTAGCCGAGGGAGTATTGAAGGCATCCGATCTTGGATACGGAATTCGGGCACATAGAGCGAACAGGGAGATGGTCTTATCCAGAGGGGCAATGGAAATCAGGGAACGGACCCTGTCGATTCCCGGAAAAGTTGTCATCCCGGAGTTACATTCGACCCTGGATATTAAAATGAAAAATAAAACTCTCCGGATTATATTAGAGCGCCATAAAGCGCCAGGCTTACTGGTTTCAGCAGATACCTTGATTCCCCCGGTGGTCCTGAGGGGCATTCAAAAGGGGGATCGCTTTCGCCCGTATGGTATGAAGGGACAAAAAAAGGTGGGGGATTTCCTGACTGACCGTAAGATACCGGGATATCTTCGAGATGAGATTCCGGTGATTGCCGATGGCACGGGAATTGTATGCTTGGCAGGAATAGAGATCGATAACAGATTTAAGGTAACCGAAAAGACAAGGAAGGTACTTGAAATTGCCTATGCCGCCAAAGCCCGCCGCAGGTAAGGAATTCGCCCTGCTTTTCGCTCAGGATATCCTTGCCGAAAGAATCGCCGAACTGGGACAGGAGATATCCAAAGACTATGCCGGGAAAAACCCGGTGCTGGTCGGCGTCCTGAAGGGATGTATTGTCTTTATGGCAGATTTAATCAGGCACATATCGATTCCGGTGGAACTGGAATTTATAAATGCCTCCAGTTACAATGGCGGACTCCACCGCGACAGTACCGTAAAACTGGGCGATGAGCCGGAAATATCATTCCGCGGAAGGCATGTACTCGTAGTCGAAGGAGTAGTTGATTCGGGAAATACCGCGAATAAGATAATGAATCTTATCAGGCGCCAGGAACCGGCCTCGATTGAAATTGTTACACTGTTGGATAAAACGAAATGCCGGGAGATTGCGGTAGATATAAAATACCGGGGATTCGACGCCGAAAACCACTTTGTCATCGGTTTCGGCCTCGATAAAGACCAGAAATACCGGAACCTTCCTTTTATAGGTCGAGTATTAAATGAGGATTGAGTAGTATAAATATTCAGTAGATTTGTCGATTATTCCTTATATTGATGGAAAGACAGGAGAATTTGCTTTAATGGCTTATAATAACGAAGAAGATAAGTTTTCGTCACTCCCTCCAAAGAAAGACGAGGACCCGAAAAAACGCAAAGAAAACGAAGGCAAGGATCAATTCAGCTGGAAAGGACCGGTCAAATCGCTTGGTTTCTGGGTCGTGATTATTCTCGCTTTCGTATTCGCCTACAGTATTTATTCCTCTTCGAGCCAGGACTTCGCCGAAATTTCTTACACCGAATTCCTGCATCAGGTATCGAACGATAATGTCGCGTCGGTCACCTTTATCGATAAGAATATCGAAGGACGGCTGAAACAGGAAACGGTTCTGCCGACCGGTAATACGACCGGGAAATTCGTTAAATTCAAAGCGCGGATTCCTTTCAGCGATAATAACTTCAGGCTGGTCAATCGTCTGGAAGAGGCCGGCGTGGTTATCAGCGCCGAAACCGAAGGACCGAGCTATATTTCGATATTGATTTCAATCGCCCCCTGGCTGTTTCTGATTTTACTCTGGCTCTTTTTCCTGCGCCAGATGCAGGGAGGCGGCGGACCGCGCGGTCTGTTTTCATTCGGCAAGAGCCGCGCCAAATTGCTTACCGATGAACGCCCCAAGGTTACTTTCGATGATGTTGCCGGTGTCGACGAGGCCAAGGTAGAATTGCAGGAAGTTATCGAATTTTTGAAAGACCCGGCCAAATTCCAGAAACTCGGCGGAAAGATCCCCAAAGGGGCCCTGTTGTTAGGTCCTCCGGGGAGCGGCAAGACTCTTTTAGCTCGTGCCGTAGCCGGCGAGGCCGGAGTGCCGTTCTTTTCCATGTCCGGTTCCGATTTCGTGGAAATGTTTGTCGGCGTCGGGGCCAGCCGTGTTCGCGATTTATTCGAGCAGGGGAAAAAGAATGCCCCTTGCATTATCTTTATTGATGAAATCGACGCCGTCGGACGCCATCGCGGTGCCGGATTGGGCGGAGGGCACGACGAACGGGAGCAGACCCTGAATCAGCTCCTGGTCGAAATGGATGGTTTCGAATCCAACGAGGGGGTCATCCTGATTGCGGCCACCAACCGTCCCGATATTCTCGACCCGGCTTTACTTCGTCCGGGACGATTCGACCGCCAAATCGTAGTTGATTCGCCGGATGTCCGGGGACGGGCCGGAATTCTTCGGGTGCATACCCGCAAAATCAAACTTGACGCTGATGTCGAACTGGAAATCCTGGCCCGCGGAACTCCGGGGCTGTCCGGGGCCGATCTGGCCAACCTGGTCAACGAAGCGGCTCTTTTGGCGGCAAGAAGTAATGCCGACTCTGTGACCATGGGAGACTTCGAAGAGGCCAAGGATAAGGTCATGATGGGAACGGCGCGGAGATCTCTGGTTATCCCGGAAGAAGAAAAGAAAATGATCGCGTTTCATGAAGCGGGACACGCCCTGGTGGCGAAATTCCTCCCCGAAGCCGACCCGGTGCATAAGGTTACCATCATCCCGCGCGGTATGGCGCTGGGGGTAACGCATTATCTCCCGGTTGATGAACGTCACACCCAGTCCAAAACCAAGCTGGAAACCTGGCTGGTTTATTCCATGGGCGGACGAGTCGCCGAGAAGCTTGTATTCGGCCAGCTTTCGACCGGCGGCGCCAACGATATCAAGAAAGCCACCGATATCGCGCAGAAAATGGTATGTCGCTGGGGTATGTCGGAAAAGCTGGGCCCTCTCGCGTATGGCAAGCGGGAAGAACAGGTTTTCCTCGGAAAAGAATTATCGCAACACCGCGACTTTTCCGAAGCGACTGCGCAAATTATCGACCAGGAAGTCCGCGCGATCGTGGAAAAGGCAGAGGCTACCGCGACCAGAATTCTATCCGAAAATCGTTCCGGTTTGAATAAGCTCGCGATGGCGTTGCTCGAGAAGGAAGTAATCGACGGGTTCGATATCGACCGCATCATCAGCGATAGCGACGATGGAAAAAAAGTCGACTTAATAGATCCCGCGCCTGTCGAGAAATAAATGGACAAGAAGAAGATTGTCGAGGGGGTTCGAATGATCCTCGAGGGGATCGGCGATGACCTGTCCCGCGAGGGGCTCGTTCGAACTCCCGAGAGAGTCTACGAATTCTACAAGGAATTCATCGGCAACATCAAAGCCCGTCCTGAAAAGACCCTTAAAAAGTATACGACTCCCAATAAGGATGAACTGATAATAATAAGGGATATTGCCTTTTACTCCCTTTGCGAACATCACCTTCTCCCCTTTTTCGGGCACGCCAGCATTGCCTATATTCCGCAGCGGAATAAAATCACCGGCTTTTCGAATCTGGTCGAAATTGTGGAAACCTTCGCTCATCGCCCTACTGTCCAGGAAAGGCTCACTTCCGAAATCGCCGATACCATTCTCGATACCCTGAATCCCAAGGGAATTCTGGTGGTCATAGAAGCTGAGCATCTCTGCCTGACTATGATCGGAGTCAAAAAGCCGGGTTCGAAAACGGTTACCTCGGCGGTCCGCGGAATCCTCCGCAACCAGGCGACTCGTGCCGAAGCCATCGCCCTTATCAAGCAATAAACCGCCTATTTTCCCTGGAATTATTTTAGGTTGCACCGAACATTCCTTGTTTCTATATTGGTGCCGGCAGTATAATTTTAAGAGAATCATATGCTGAACGGAACCGATATAAAAACCGACAAGCTTCATCTCGGGAACGACCGCTTCCTGGATTTTAGCCGCCCCAACATTATGGGGGTTCTTAATATTACTCCCGATTCTTTTTCCGATGGCGGTCGTTATCTCGATCCCGACCGGGCGTTATTCAAGGTCCGCGACATGATCGACAATGGCGCCGATATAATTGATATCGGCGGGGAATCTTCCCGTCCCGGTTCCGATCCGGTTGAATTGAAGACCGAAATCCAGCGAGTGGTGCCCATGATCCGGGACATTCGTTCTTTTTCGCAAATACCGATTTCGGTCGATACCATGAAAGCCGAAGTAGCCCGGCAGGCGCTCGATGCCGGAGCCGATATCATAAACGATATTTCCGCCTTACGCCATGACCCGAAAATGATCGACCTGATCTGCGATCGAAATGTTCCGATTGTCTTGATGCACATGCTGGGGACTCCGAAAACCATGCAGCAAAGTCCGTCCTATAGAGACTGTGTTCATGAAATCATGCAGTTCTTTTCGGAACGGCTGCATTTCTGCCTGAATTACGGCGTTTCGAAAGAACGAATCATTATCGATCCCGGAATCGGATTCGGCAAACGGCTGGTCGACAACCTGGTAATATTCAAGCACCTTGGGCAGTTTAAGACCTTCGGATGCCCGATTATGGTCGGGGCATCGCGCAAGTCGTTCATTAAAACCATAACAGGAAGTGACGCTCTTCCGGAGGACCGAATCGGCGGATCGCTGGCGGCGGCCATTGTCGGTATTCAAAACGGCGCCGATATTATCAGAGTCCATGACGTCGCTGAAACGTCCGAGGCCTTGAAGGTCTATCTGTCTATCAAAGAGGCCAATTAAATGGAGCTGTTCAGAATAGACTTCCTCTCTTTCCGGTTAATCGATTTAATCGATGTTCTGGTCGTATCGTTTATTTTGTATCAACTGCTCAGTCTGATTCGCGGAACCCGCGCCGCCCAGATGGTTACCGGTTTAGTCCTGATATTCCTTACAGCTTTCGTGGCATACTGGTTTCGTCTCGAGGGGCTTTCCTGGCTCTTTTCCAATCTGGCCACGGTAGGCATCATTATCCTTGTAATCGTTTTTCAGCCGGAACTCCGATCGATCCTGGCCCAGATGGGACATTCCCGGATTTTACAGGCATTGTTCCGGGTGGAAGAATGGAAATCGCTGGAAGAAATATCCCGCGCCGCTATCAGGCTGGCCGAACTTCGCTATGGCGGGTTGATAATTATCGAACGGAGTACCGGTTTACGCAACTACATCGAAACCGGCAAGGTGGTCAACGCTCAGCTATCGGCCGAAATGCTGACGACGCTCTTTACCCCGTACACTCCACTTCATGACGGTGCCGTAATCATTTCAGGCGAAAAAATCGCCGCTGCCGCCTGCACCCTGCCGCTGACCCAGACCCCTCGTTACCGCAAGCTGTTCGGCATGCGCCACAAGGCCGGCATCGGCATCACGGAACATTCCGATGCCGTAGCGGTAATCGTCTCCGAAGAAACCGGCCAGATTTCCATTGCGATATCCGGACGGATGGAAAAAGACATAGACCGAACGGTATTCAAACAGCGCCTGACCGAATACGTCAAAAAGTGACTCACCGTTTTTGATTTAATCTGGTTATATATCTCTCTTTTGGTTATATTTTTGGATTATACCAAACCTCTGACCGGGTTGAAAAGGCTTGAAAATTGTTTATCGATTATGTTGAAATTGAAGTAAAGGGGGGCGACGGCGGGCCAGGTTGTCTCTCTTTCCGCCGGGAAAAATATATCCCCAAAGGAGGGCCGGACGGCGGCGATGGCGGCCGCGGAGGAGATATCGTATTCATCGCCGATCCCGAACTGAGCACCCTGCTTGATTTCAGGTACAAAAAAAGATATCTGGCCCCCAACGGCCGACCCGGCCAGGGCTCGCTAAAATCCGGCAAATCGGGAGAATCGATTTACATAAAAGTCCCGGTCGGAACAATCGTTAAGAATTTGGAAAATGAAAACATCGTGGCCGACCTTGATACTCCCGGCAAAACGTCGCTAATCGCTCGCGGAGGTATCGGCGGGCGCGGCAATACTCATTTCAAGACTCCCACCAATCAAACTCCCCGGCGAACCGACCCCGGCCGTCCGGGTGAGCAATTTCGTTTATCGCTGGAATTAAAACTTCTGGCCGATGTCGGGCTGGTCGGCCTGCCCAATGCCGGAAAATCCACCATGCTGTCCCGGTTGTCGGAAGCAAGACCGAAGATTGCCGACTATCCCTTTACCACCAAAATTCCCAATCTCGGAATCGTCAAACTGCGCGATTTCAAATCGTTCGTGATGGCGGATATTCCGGGGATTATCGAAGGCGCTTCGCACGGCAAGGGACTCGGCATTCAGTTTCTGAAACATATCCAGCGGACCAGGGTCATTGTCTATCTCATTGATATTTCGGAAATGAAAATTGCGGAAACGCTGGCAACCCTTAAAAAAGAGCTGTTGGAATTCGACGGCACACTATTAAAGCGACCGTCAATAATTGTCCTTAATAAAATCGACCTGTTCGACGACGAGCAAATAAAAATATGTACCGAGAAATTCTCGGAGGATTATATTTTATTCTCCGGTGTTTCCGGCTATGGCACGAAAGAATTATTGAACCGAATTGAACATGAACTCGACCGTCAAAAAGCGCTTGAATCAGCTTGAAGATATCCTGGCCCTGACCTTGATTGACAGCATCGGCCCGAAACGGTTTTTCGATTTGATGGATCATTTCGGGTCGGCCGCAAGTATACTTAATGCTTCGAATCAGGAGTTATGCCAAGTCGCGGGAATCAGCACCAAAATATCCGATTGTATTATGAAAGCCCGAACCCGCGACGAAGCTGCCGAACTGTGCGCAAAAATCGAAAAACTTGGCTGGGATTATTTCCTTTATAACGATTCGACTTATCCCCTGCCATTGAAGAACATCCATGACCGTCCGGCTTATCTTTTCTATAAAGGGACTTTTATCGAAAAGGACTATATGGCGATTGCCATTGTGGGGTCGCGTAAAGCCTCCGAAAGCGGGATGGTTTTCGCTCGCAGCCTGGCGCAGGGTTTGGCTGCCGCGGGCGTAACCGTTATCTCCGGAATGGCGCGCGGAATAGATACTGCCGCTCATCGCGGAGCATTGGAAGCCGGCGGGCGGACCATCGCTGTTTGGGGCTCATCGCTCGACATTATATATCCCCCCGAAAATCGGGCACTGGCGGCGGATATCGTGCAATCCGGCTGTATTATTTCGGAATTTCTTCCGGAAACCACTCCGATCGGGCCGAATTTCCCGCGTCGGAATCGTATTATTTCGGGATTGTCGCAGGGTGTTGTGGTAATCGAAGCGGCCGAGCAATCCGGAGCGTTATCGACCGCCAATCACGCCCTGTCGCAAAATCGCGAGGTATTCGCGGTTCCCGGCTCGCCCCGCTCGACAACCAGCCGCGGGACGAATCGCCTCCTGAAAGAGGGCGCGACACTGGTGACTTCGGTTGAGGATATATTCGAGGCTCTCCCGAGACTGAAATCGGAATTGAAAGCCGAAAAGGCTCGAAATGAAATAGAATTGACGCCTACGGAAAAGAATTTAATTGACCTTTTTGACGACAAGCCTATTCATATCGACAAGCTGGCGCAGGATCTGGCCGCCCCGGTAACGGATTTGATGCCGATTCTGCTGGCCCTGGAACTAAAAGGGGTATTGAAGGAATTGTCGGGCAAAAGATATATTCTGAATTAAACGCACGTATGATACAGGCATCGGTAACAGTAGTAAATCGTCTTGGAATGCACGCCCGTCCGGCAGCGATGTTCGTCAGTCACGCCTCCAAATACAAATCCGAGGTTTTCATTGAAAAGAACGGTCTCAAGGTTAACGGAAAATCGATCATGGGAGTCATGATGCTGGCGGCCGAGGCCGGGTCGGAATTGATAATATATGTCAATGGCGAGGACCAGGACGCCGCCTTGAAGACTCTGGTGGAGCTGGTTTCCTCGGGATTCGGCGATTTAAAAAACCTGTAATAATTGGTTGCCACCAATTGAAAACATTCGCTATCTTTTATCCGAGGCGAGCAGTATTTCAATATGAGCGAAAAAGCTGAGACCATTATCCTTAAGGGAATTCCCGCATCATCGGGGATTGCCTTCGGTGAAGCCCGCGTGGTTTATTCCGGCGAGCAGTCAATTGTCGAACGGAATATCGAAAAGGACGACATAGACCGCGAAATCGACCGCCTTGATCGCGCCGTGGAACAGACTACTCAGGATCTACAAAAATATCAAAGAAAGGCCGGGCAGAAACTGGCCGGACCGGTTGCCAGGATTTTCGATTCGCAGCTGCTAATCGCATCCGACGTCGATTTCCTTGACAAAGTAAAGGCCGAAATCGCCGAAAGCCTGAAAAGTGCCGAATATATTTACTCCATGCTGGTTGAAAAATCGATGGTCCCGTTGCGGATATCCAAAGACCCGTACATGAGGCAGATGGTGTACGACATCGAGGCCGTCGCCAATAAAATCATCGATAATTTATCCGGGCAGCATGGAAAGACCATATTTCCGGCAATCAGGGATTGTGTCTTTGTCGGGAAGAGATTCAATCCGGGCGATTTATTGACCCTGTACGAACAGGATGCCAGAGCCGTAATAACGACCGGAGGCTCTCCCAACTCGCATATGGCTCTGGTGGCCAGATCGCTGCTAATCCCGGCCGTGGTGGGAGTCAATCAGGCGCATTTGAAGATAAATTCCGGCGACCGCGTTATCGTGAACGGTGACAAAGGCATAATCACGGTCAATCCTTCCGATGCCGAATGGAATAAGCTCCGCGGCAAGGAAAGCGATTTTCGCCTGCTGCCGATAACAAAGTTGAAAAAGCTCCCCCTTTTCCCCCTGAAGACGAAAGACAAACAAGAAGTCAGTGTCGCCGTCAATATCACTCTTCCCGGCCCGCTAGATAAAACTTTGGCGGGACGGCATATCGGAGTCGGTTTGTACCGCACTGAATTTTTATATCTTCAGCACGGCGAATTCCCCACCGAGGAAAGTCAATTCAACGTTTATGACGGGGTCGCCGAACAGTACTATCCGCAGCACGTGGTGATAAGAACTTACGATCTCGGGTCCGACAAATTTCTCGATGAAAACGAAAATAACCGGGAAAGCAACCCCGCGCTGGGATGGCGGGGTATCAGAGCCACCCTCGATATGCCCAAAATTTTCAGGGATCAATTGAGGGCCATCTTGAGGGCCTCGACCCGGGGAAACGTTAAGATCCTGCTGCCGATGATTTCCGATCTTTCGGAATTGCGCCGCGCTATAACAATAATAAGGAAATGCAAAGCGGAATTGAAAAGGTCCCGTATAAAATTCGATGAAAACATTAAGACCGGCATTATGATAGAGGTTCCCTCCGCGGCCGTTGTCGCCGACTCCCTGGCCGACCGGGTCGATTTCTTTTCTGTCGGTTCCAACGATCTTACCCAGTACACTCTGGCTGCCGACCGTGATAACAGGAAATTGATAAAGCTGTTCAACCAGATGCACCCGGCGGTGCTGCGGCTCATAAAATTCACGGTTGAAGCAGCCGAACGTCATAATATCCCGGTCACGGTGTGCGGAGAGATTTCCGGAGATATACTCGCGATACCCCTGCTGGTCGGTATGGGAGTATCGGAACTGTCGATGAATCCGGCCAAACTCCATAATGCCGCTTCCACGATTCCCAAATTCTCCATGCCGGAAGTCCGGCGTCTTGCCGATGAAGTATTAAGAATGAAAAGCTCCAGGGAAATCGAAGGAAGACTTTTGGAATTCAACATGGGATTGGATTGAAATGTCACAGCTTGATAATCTCGATATTTACGCGGCGCTTGATCCGTCAAACATGTACATCGCCATTTTCAACTTCCCGGAACAACTTGAAAAGGGAGCGGTGATAGGAAATGATTTCGATTTCGATATCTCGAGATTTAAAAATATAAAATCCATCGTTCTGGCCGGTATGGGAGGCAGCGCCACGGCCGGGGATATTGTTTCTTCGTACCTCAGGTACAGCCTTAAAATACCTTTTATCACCTGCCGCAATTACCGTCTGCCCGAATATGTCGACGAACACAGCCTGGTGATTCTGTCGTCTTATTCCGGGAATACCGAGGAGGTCCTCGCCGCCTCCGAGGATGCCATACAGAGAAAAGCCAAAACCATCTGTATCACGGCCGGAGGCAAGCTGGGGGAATTTGCGGCCGGACATTCGATTCCGACTATCAAAATGCCGCCGGGCCTGCAGCCCCGCGCGGCGCTGGGTTATTCGGTTATCCCCCTGATGTACTTAATGCGCGATTTAAACCTCGCCAAATTCGACGACAATCAATTCGTGGAAATCGCCAAAGGATTAAAGGCTTATCGTGGTCATTATGTCCGCGAAACCGCCACCGAACAAAACCCGGCCAAACAACTGGCTCTGAAACTGTATTCGAATATCCCCTTGGTTTATTCCGGTCAAGACCTATTCGATGCGATCGCATATAGATGGAAAAGCCAGATTTGTGAAAATGCCAAGACCATTGCTTTCCATAATTATTTCCCGGAATTCAACCATAATGAAATCGTCGGATTCGAAAAAATCGAGCATATCCGTAACAATCTGATCGGCATAATCTTGAGAGACAGCCAAGACCACAGCCGGGTCGCCAAACGTATGCAAATCATCTCCCGTCAGCTGCAGGAGAAGGGCATCGAAATGGTTAACGTCTATTCTCAGGGGGATTTCCTCCTGGGACGAATCTTCTCCCTTATCCAGCTCGGAGATTTCGCCTCCTTTTACCTGGCCATTCTGAATGGCATTGACCCCACTCCGGTGGCGCCTATAGAGGACCTGAAACGGGAAATGTCGGAAAATTAGACAGCTTTTTCCCGAAAATCAAATATCCCAAAAAATAAATACCGGCTTGCCAAACTGCAGGAAACTATTATATTCTTCCGGTGTTAATAGGGACTGGTGATGAAGTATGAATATAGAGGTTTGTAAATCGAAAATCCATCGGGCCGTTGTCACGGACGCCAATCTCGATTACGAAGGTTCACTGACCATTGATGTCGACCTGATGAAAGCCGCCGGAATTGTGCCTTACGAGAAGGTCCACGTGGTCAATGTTACCAACGGCAACCGCCTGGAAACTTACGCCATTGAGGGCCGGGCCGGATCGGGAGATATTATCCTTAACGGAGCGGCGGCTCATAAGGGCAAAATCGGAGACGTGGTTATCATTATCTGCTATGGACAGATGGATGCCGATGAGTACTCGACCTTCAAACCGAAAATCGTAAAAGTCGATCGTAAAAATAAGATCGTTTAATCTTCCCAGGGATAATAGATGAAATCAAAAAGAGCGGCCGTGATACTTGCGGCCGGAAAAGGGAAACGTATGAAATCGGACCTCCCCAAGGTCCTTCATCGGATAAACGGCAAGCCGCTTATCAGGCACCTGCTTGAAAGCATCCGGGTCCTGTCGCTGGATAAGATTATAGTCGTCATCGGCCATAAGGGGGAACTGGTAGAAAAGGAACTGGCCGACTTCAAAGTAGAATTCGTCTGGCAACGGGAGCAGCTCGGAACCGGCCATGCCGTCATGATGGCCCGTGAAAATCTGAGAAACTTCGAGGGCACCATCCTGGTGGCGGCCGGAGATGTCCCTTTCCTCTCCACTAAAACTATGGAGCGTCTTTTCGAAACCCACGAAAAAGCCGGAGCCTCGGCTACCTGTCTGTCGGCGGTATTTGACGACCCGACCGGCTACGGCCGCATTATCCGAAAAGATAAGGGCGACATCCTACTTGACATTATCGAAGAGAAAGACGCCTCGCCGGAAGTGAAGGATATTTCTGAAGTAAACAGCGGGACTTTTTGCTTCGACCGCAAAGACCTCTTTGCCGCGTTAGATGAAATCGATAATAAAAACGCCCAGGCCGAATACTACCTGACCGATACCATTAAAATCCTCCAAGCCCGGGGAAAGCTTTGCGCTGTCTCCAAAGCGAATAACCCCCTGGAAGTGGCCGGGATAAACTCGGCCGAGCAGCTAAAGGCCCTCGAGGATGCCTTGAAATAAAATTCGAGTAAACGAAACCCGCCCCTCGACTGTATTATATTATAGAGTTAAGTCAAAACCGGAGTTTTTCCGATATACTATAAAAGCAAGGGAATGCCGGCACAACGTCTTTTATGGCATAATCTTGAATCGGAAATCAGTTGACATGGCCATAAAATATGGATAACTTTAATTTATGCGGATCAATGGCGGTATAATTATGAAAAAAGTGGCAATTTTAACGATCTTACTGGCAATCCTGGCATTTTCCTCGGGATTTGCCCAAATGGCTGAAGAAGCCGCCTTAAATACCATAAAGAAAGACCATCTGGGTCTGGAGCCGGCCTCTAAGCCATTCTCACTTATTGACTTATCAAAACTCCATTGGGGCCATTCCTATTCCTTTAATTACTTTTCTGGCGGAGGGACTTCCGGAAGCGTCGGGGTTTATACCGGAAATCTGCTCTATGAATTCAGCGGCAGCCTGTCGCTGGGCCTGCAGCTTGGAATAGCTCATAATCCCGGGGCGCTGTTTGACAAAATGCAGCAAACCAACGCCGTTTTTCTGCCGGGTGCCACTCTCGATTTTCATCCTTCCGAAAACTTCCGGATTACGGCCGGATTTAACACATATTATGGAAACTATTACTACCCGTTCGGCTCTTATTATTACCCCTGGAGGTATTAAGAGAACTTAACGGGGAGGGAACATATCGGAACTCGTTCACTGACCGGCCCAGCCAATGTTTTTTAAAAAATCGCGCAGTAACCGCCCCTCGGTGCGGCGGACTGCCAAGACCAAGAAAAATTCTCGTTTGCTGGAATTCGCCATCGTGGCGTTGTTTGCTCTGGTTATAATTTACGGAGCCAGCTTCGCGATCAGGATAACCAGGGGCTTCTCGCAGACGATAGAGACGCCGGAGCATATTGTCAGGCTTCAGGTGCTGAACGGCTGCGGGACAGATGGCGCCGCCAGCAAAGTGACGCGGGCACTCCCGTCATTGATAAAACTCCCGCTGGATGTAAAAATAGTTGACGTAGCCGATTTTAATTCTTACGATATAGCACAAAGCTTTGTGATATCCCGCCAGGACGATTTAACGGCGGCAGAAATTCTGGCCCGGCAGCTCGGTCTGGATGCGGGTAACATAGAATTTGAACCGATTGAAAATAATTATAAGAGTATAACTGCCACTTTGGTTGTCGGTCAGGATTTTGGAACGGCAATATTGGAACGGTTGCAGAACGAGGAGAATTAACGAAAGGCATTGAAACTCACACCACTGGTAATCGCACGAACGGCGGGTAATCTCGCTCTCTCCAAGAACGGTTACGACGTCAAAATCCTGAAATTAAAAAATATCTCTTCGATTTGCGACTATTTCGTTCTGGCTACGGGAGATGTCGACCGGCATGTCCAGGCCATTGCTGATGGCGTTTTTGACGGGTTGTTGGAAAAGGGACTTAAGCCCTGGCACCGGGAAGGAAACCGTGGGGGCAGTTGGATTCTGCTGGATTATGTTGATGTCGTAGTCCACGTTTTTCTCCGGTCGACCCGTGAATTCTATGCCCTCGAAAAGCTCTGGGGAGATGCCCCGGTGGAAATATTGGAATAATTGTTAAATCCGCTAATTGCACCAATTTCGAAAATAAAATAATCTTATATAAGGGATAGTACTATGAACATGGCGCCAGCCGACCTGAAAAATAAAACCATCGCCGAACTTCTGGAAATAGCCGAAGCTCTCGATATTCCCGGCGTGTCCGGGCTGCGAAAGCAGGAGCTGATTTTCAAGGTGATGGAAGCTACCTCCGCCAAACAGGAAGGTATGATTTTCGCCGAAGGAGTGCTTGAAATCCTCAATGAAGGCTACGGATTCCTCCGCTCCCACAGTTACAATTATCTGCCCGGTCCCGATGACATTTACGTTTCCCCTTCGCAGATCAAGCGTTTCGACCTGCGAACCGGCGACACCATTTCGGGCCAGGTGCGGCCGCCCAAGGACAACGAGCGATACTTCGCACTTCTGAAAATCGAAGCCATCAACTTCGAATCCCCTGAAGTCGCCAAAACCAAAACGCTCTTCGACAATCTAACTCCGCTGTATCCGGATGATCCTTTTAAGCTGGAAGTGAATCCCGACGAGTACACCACCCGCATCATGGATTTAATGACTCCGATCGGCAAAGGACAACGCGCCCTGATTACCTCGCCTCCGAAGGCCGGTAAAACGATAATTCTCCAAAAGATCGCCAATTCCATAACCAGCAATCATCCTGAGGTTAAGCTTATAGTTCTATTGATAGATGAACGCCCGGAAGAAGTGACCGATATGCGCCGTTCCGTGAAAGGCGAAGTGATTTCCTCCACCTTCGATGAACCGGCCGATCGCCACGTCCAGGTCGCCAATATGGTGCTCGAAAAGGCCAAGCGCCTGGTGGAGCACCGTTATGACGTCGTGATTCTGCTCGACAGCATTACCCGGCTCGCCCGTGCTCACAATGCCGTCGTCCCGCATTCCGGGAAAATCCTGTCCGGCGGTGTCGACAGCAATGCCCTGCACAAACCGAAAAGATTTTTTGGAGCGGCCCGTAATATCGAAGAAGGGGGCTCGCTTACCATCATAGGGACCGCGCTGATCGATACCGGTTCCCGTATGGACGAAGTTATTTTCGAAGAATTCAAAGGTACCGGCAACCTCGAAATGGTCCTGGATCGTCGTCTGGCCGACCGTCGTATCTTCCCCGCCATGGATCTCAACCGCAGTTCCACCCGTAAGGAAGAACTATTGATGGAACCGGATATCCTGGCGAAGGTCTGGATTTTAAGGAAGTTCCTGGCCGAAATGAGCCCGATCGAAGCGATGGAATTCCTGCTTGATCGGATCAAGAAGACTAAGAATAACCAGAAATTCTTAGCTTCGATGAAAGATTAAATAGAATAAGCATTGGATTCGGCAAAACGCATCTATCCGAATCTTTAAATTCTACTTTATAAAACCGGTTGGATCTGTAATTACGGGTCCTTGGCTATCTTATGGTGTATTCTAAATATATTGCGATAACAACATTCTTCGGCGTTATCCAGGAATCGGTATTATCGAAAACCAGATAATATACATTACTCTGCGGAATTTTATAATCGATATCATAAATTGTCACTTTATCGGTATCAAAAAGCACATCATGCTTATTGCCATTTGAGAAATTTATAAAATTCAATTCATCAAGTATAATAAACCGAATATCATTTTTCGGGCCGCCTGAGGCGACAAATCGGCCATTCAGCTTGCCATTTAGCATTGTTTGCATTAGCGGATAAGTCATCTTTAAATAGACAATATTTCCAGGCTTTACCTCCACCGTATCAATCCAAATCGGCTTATAATATACTGGGGCAGGTAATGCTGTTATATAATCCTTTATCCATTTAAACCGATCGCTATTGTTGATTAATCCTTCTGCATCGATATAATTTAATTCGGTTTCAGTATTACTCATTCTTTCTTCGGGATTAGGATGCGACGCTGACCATTCGTCTAGAATATTCTTGTTCCCCGGGCCGAGCCGTTTAAATCCTTCAAATAATGTAGTCATCCCACTAGGATTAATGCCCGCTTCATATACATTATAAAACGCCAAAAAGTCCGCTTCCCTCTCATCATCACGGCTGTATTTCATTTGAGAAAAGTACGAAACTGCTCCACCAACCTCCAATAATACCTTTCCCCATTCATTCTTGTCTGGCTTTAATATGGCATCGGCAGCCGAGAGAATTCCGGCATGTAATAGCTGTTTAGAGAGTTGCTTTGCGGTATGACGTCCTACGACGTGCCCTATCTCATGGGCAATCACCCCCGCCAGTTCGGCTTCACTGCTTAAATGTTCAATTAGTCCTCTATTGAGGAAAATAAATCCACCCCCAACTGTGTAAGCATTTACGTCATCAGTATTTACTACATAAAGCACATACTCTTTGTTTTTTCCTCTGCTATATTGTGATATATGCTTTCCAAGGCTGTCAACATATTTCTGAATGATGGTATCAATGAGGATATTTGAATTATTCAATATATCATTAGCATAATGCGCGGAAAGTTGATATTCATCATCATTACTCAACAAATTGAAGCCTTCGCCAAATTCTAGCCTCTCCACATTTAATATTTCTTTATTTATTTGGATTACTGAAATTGAGTCAATATCAAGTTTGGATAATTTTCCGTTGCCCGGATTGGCGAAATACGATATTTTATTTTTATCTAAACTACTTAAAATAATCCTCATTGAATCGCCATTAGACTTTATCAATAAATCAAATCCGTCCGGCTGTCCCGCCGCAATAGGAATTGCGATGGCAGTATCAAAAGCAATGACTTGTAATTTATAAAGTTCAATTTTTTCTTTTGCCTTTACCTTCCGTACCTCCAATGTGAATTTTTGCTTTTCAAAATTAAGAAATTCATAAATTTCTGACGTGCCATTTAAATCAATGGTATTAATAAAACACTTTTCCTTTGCCTCGACCATACTTCCAATGATTAAAATAGCCAGGAATACGGCGATGATAATCTTATACATTAACTCCTCCTCTTTGAACCGCTGCTAATTGATAAACTGACAATAATATACTTATTATAAAATAGTCAATTTTTATAAAACTGGGAAGAATTCTACTTTATAAAACCGGTTGGATCTGTAATTACACCCTTGATGGCGGAAACCGCGGCGGTTGCCGGCGAGGACAGGAACACGTTCGCCTGAGCCGAACCGAGCGCTCCCTGGTGATTGCTTGGGATCGTCGCCAGGCAATTATCGCCCGCGGCAAGATACCCCTGATGATTCAGTTGCCAGGGAACCGAACTGGCATTAATCACCATAGCGCCGGCATCGATAAAAGCCCGGACCAGTCCCTTCTTCAAAGCCTCAAGAAAGATACCGCGCGAACCGGGACAAACTATCAGGCGGACATTTTCACTTATGAATTTTCCTTTAAGGATATCGGCGGCGATTCGAATATCTTCGAAACGCCCTCCTGATGCGGTTCCGATAATCACGTGCTGCAAAGGTTGACCCTCGATTTCCGCGGCCGAATGGACCGACCTGATACTGTGCGGACAGGCAACCTGCGGGACCAGCGAATCGATATTGAATTCATAATTTTGTTCGTACTCCGCGTCCTTGTCGGCAAGGGCCGGCCGGTAAGGCATACTGGTTTTACGATTCAGATACCGCCTCGTTATGGAATCGAACGGGACCAGTACCGAAAGCGGTCCGAGTTCCTTGATTTGATCGCAAAGTGCGAATCGTTCCGATATCGGCATCTGCGAAACGGTCGTACCGTAAAATTCCACTACCTTTCCCTTCAGGCTTCCTTCGGGCAAGTTCCCGGCTATAAATAGAGCCACATCGCGCGCAAATACCGCCTTCGGCATTTTCCCGTTGATTACTATTCGTACTGAGCCCGGAACCGAAATATGGAACTTTCCTTCGCTCCAAACCCTCGCCATAGTCTCTATGCCGGTCGATATCCCGAGTAAGCCAAGGCATCCGAGGGCCAGTATACCGGAATCGGTTCCGATTGCCAGCTGCCCGGGAAGGGCATGGGCTTTTTCCAATACTACCTGGTGGCAAATCCCTTCGTCATAGTCATAGAAATATTTGATATTCTGGCGCCTGACGAATTCCCGCACTTCGCGGTGCAGTTCCGCAGTGTTCTCGGCCTG
>JBFZFV010000017.1:0-12915 GCA_041306185.1 Candidatus Zixiibacteriota bacterium | reverse complement strand
AATGATAATGTTTACCTGAAAGCCACCTACGGCTTTTAAGAATGAGAAAATAGAAGGAGCTGTCGTATGACGCTTGAAAATTCCATAAGAATGCTGGCCGGGACTTTGATAATGTTTTCGCTGGCGATGTATTACTTCGTTTCCCCCTGGTGGCTTTTACTGACGGCTTTCGTGGGGTTCAACCTGTTTCAATCATCGCTAACCGGTCTTTGTCCGGCGGAGATGATTTTCAAGAAGTTATTTTTCAGTAAGAGTGGCACCGGCGCGGGAGAGTCGAAACAAACGGCCTGACGATATTTTGCATTTTCAGGGACCTCCATTGTTGGGAACGGAAGGGGGGCGGACGATAGTGCCGCCCCCTTTTTCCATTATGCCAGAAAACACGTTCTTGACAAAAGTCCCGAACACCTTATCTTTATTATATAGTCGATATATTTATCTGTTTTGGGGAGAGGGCTTTATGCGAGTAATCCTGACATTTTTATTCGGAGCGGTTTTGATTATTGCCTGCTGTTCCATTTCGTTGGCGGCAACGTACTCTGTTCCCGGGGATTTCGTCAAAATACAGGACGCTATTAACGCCTGTGTTGATGGGGACAGCATCTTTGTCGGAATGGGAGACTATTACGAAAATATCTACATAGACAAACCATTATTCGTCAAAGGGTACACGGGGGAGTATACGAGAGCCACGATTTATGGAGGACACGGAGATTATGTCGTCAGTATAAAATCCGATAATGTCGTTTTCACCAATTTAAGAATCCGCCATGACAGTTCCTGCGACGAATTACCCGATTGTTTCGGAGGGGTCTTCCTGGAGACTTCCAATAATTGCATAATAGGGGATCTTGACATCCAGGACATCAGAGGGAACGGGATTTATCTTTTCCAATCCGATCACTGCATAATTGCGGAATGTGATATACGGTATAGTTGGGAGAGCGGGATTTTGATCGAATCCGACTTCGGCTATCGAGTTAAAGGGAATAAATTGCTGAGGAATTGGCTTCAGGAAAACCAGGAATACGGTATCGAATTCGGCTACGCCTTTCATGACAGCAGCCTGGTGCAGCGAAACTCGTTTTTGGGAAATTTGAGCGGAGGTCTTCTCGTCGAATTGAATTACTTCAGCGATATATCATTTAACCTGTTTGACGCAAATGAAGGGTACGGCGGGTTACTCGGTTTCAGTCCCAGCGGCGGCATGAATAACCATGTCCATCATAACATTTTTAATAATAAGGATTATGGGACATTCGGAAACGCCAATTGCTGGTGTACGTATCCGGAACCGGTATATATATTTACTTCTCCCGACGGAACCATCGGCAACTATTGGAACGATTATGCCGGGATGGATGGAGACGGCGACGGCATCGGGGATACTCCGCATTATTTCACCGACCAGTGCAGCGATCCGCTACCTATTTATTTCGAAGAACCGTTTTATCCTCCTCCGGACAGCGACGGCGACGGAGTCTGGGATACATTCGACAATTGCCCCATTACCGCGAATGATGACCAGAAGGATACCGACGGAGATTATATCGGCGATGCCTGCGACGAATGCACCGATTCCGATCATGACGGGCTGGGAGACCCCGGATTCTCGAACAATATTTGTCCCGAAGATCCCTGCCCGTACTATTATGCCAACGATGTCGATGGGGACGGAGTCTGCGAGAATATCGACAATTGCCCCGGATTGGAAAATCCTGACCAGGAGGACTTTGACGGCGACGGGGTCGGCGATGCCTGCGATGTGCTGTGCGGAGACGTGGATGGAAACGGCTTTTTTAATGTTCTCGATATCACCAGAATGGTCAGGTGCAGTTATAGTTGGAATCCCATCGATTGCGAGACTTTCGACAGGGAGCTATGCGATGCCGACGGTAACTGCATGTATAATATTCTGGATATTGTCTGGTTCGTGAATTACAAATTCAAGGGAGGGCCCTTGCCGATTTGCCCGCTGTGCGGGGCGTGAGAGGCATGTCCGGCATACTATTTTACCTGCCTAATTATCGGGGAAATTCTGCCGATATATCGTTAAACGGGATGCAACCTGTTTTGGGATAGCAACTTCGTTTTGTAAAGGTAGGATATGTTTACTTCCAGGCTGGCCGGGGCGACCACGTTCATGATCTATCTGGGGACCCTGCTTCTATCGGTCCTCTCGTTTTTTACCACCTATAAGGGATTGGCTATTGTCATCGATGAACGAATGGCTTTAGTCGGATCGCTGGGACTTCAGATTGTCCTTTTGGGCATAGCCTGGTCGCTGATGAAATTCCGCGAACGGCGGGGAACCTATTTGATGGTTTTCGGGATCGCGGCGATCTTTTCGATATTCTTTTCCTATGTCAATTTCGATATCAACCTTCAGGAAAAGACCCGGACTTCAAGTGTCCGCAGTAAATATACTCTGGTTGTCCGGGAAGCTCTGTCGGAATATTCCCGGCTGGCCAAGCAGGCCGACATGAAGGGGCGGTATCTACTGGCCCGGCTGGATAAGCTTTTAGAAATGGAACAGGACAAAGGCTGGTCCACGATTGTCGATGAGGGGAGTAAGGACCCGTATATTCAATCTATCATCGACGGCGCCCGGGCTACCATTAAATCGTGGGAAGATAACCAGGGTTACCAGTATACGCAGGGGCAGGGGAGAGGGATAATTGTCAATTATCTTGAGAGCCATCTGCAGCAGGCTCGTTCCAATGTCGAAATTGTCGCGCAGTACACCAAAAAGATCGATTCTCTGAACCTGGCTTTAAACAGCGAGCTTCCGGTCAGCAACCAGTATGAACTGGTCAACAACGCCTGGGCGACTTTTCCGGTCAACGAAGCAGAGTTGCTGACTTCGGCGCAATTTGAAATCCCATTGCCGCCGAACCAGGCGGAATATGTCGAGAAGCCGGCATCATCTCAGGAAGCTCTGAAACTGGTCATAAACGATCTGGCCGAAATGAATCACCTGTCGCTGTTTGCTTTGCTTCTGGCGATAGCGGTCGACCTGATTATCATTATTATGGCTTTTGCCGGATCGCATATTGTCGGGGGAGTAGATTTCATTTTCGATCGCCTGAAACAGGAAGCCAGCAAAACGCTCGATTCGCTTCCGCTGGATGATCCCGATCAGCTGACCAAAGCTCTTAGAAAAGATGTCGAGAAATTCAAAAAGGCCTCGGAGTACGGTCTCGATGTTTCGCGGGTATTGTGGGAATATCAGAATGCCCGAAAAAAATTCAAAGGGTCTTCGGGAGAAGGCTCCGGCACTTCCAAAGAAAAACACCTGGAAGAATATTAATAAATCACGGGATCTTTAATCGAATTTCCTCCCCAGACAAAATAGAGCTTGTCTTCGGGGTTTCTCTGGATGAGCGCCGGTATGTCATATTCTTCGGAACCGAAACATCCAAAACAAGTTTCGATTGGGTTATTTTCCGTCACGAAAATATCGACTGTCCAGCGCCAGTCCGGTTTAAGTTCGATACTGAAATCACCCGATACAACCGGAGTTGGTGAATCGGCACTGATTGTGAAACTGATTTGCAGTGTTCCCGACATTTTCGTCTTATAGGTTTTGCTTTGATAACCCGAACTCGACATGTCATAGTCATCGCCATCAATGATGTAGGTATGGAGCCCGTCGTTCAGTTCAATGGTTATGTAAGAAGGATCGAAGGTGGTATTCACCAGATCGAACTTTATCGTGGCTTCATCGCCGGATTCGCAATTGACGCAAATAACCGCCAGTATTAAAGACAGTCCCAAGAATATAGTTTTCATTGAGTCCTCCCGTCGTTTCTCCTGTTTTCAATATAACGGTAAAGGCAATATGTATGTCAAAATAAATTTGCGGAATTGAATTCAGTTGGGGCTTTTCCGTCGCCCTGAATGTCCCTGGCATGTACTGCAGCCAAGAATTTCATTCGAGGACGCGGGAAGCGTGATAAAACCAGAAATCGACGTGAAATCGGGATCTTGAATAATGGAACTGACGGCGAAGGTTGAATTCGGCGAGCCTGATTCCTTGCCGAGGTAGATGGATAAAGCTACCGCGGCGGCCGCGAACTGGTTTTCCATCACGGTCCTGATCGGGCCATTGAATTTATTGTTTTCCGGGATGAAGTCATCGAATTTCCCGGACAATATATCTCCAGCCCGCAGTCCCTTGATATACTGGAGGATCGATACATTGTTTTCGGGACGACTGCAGCTGAACTTCTCCAGTTTGAAATCTTCGATCTTACCGGAAATGTCAAGCTTAAGATATAGTCTGCCAATCTGGCGGCAATCAGCCATGAGAAAAATTCCTTTCGGGTCTTTCAATCTATACGCTGCAGGGCGCACCTAAAGCGGGAAATACCCGATATAGCTAAATTACATACAACATCAAGTAAACGGCGATACCGCTGAGCGATACGTACATCCAGACCGGCCAGACCCATCTGGCCAGTTTTTTGTGGCGGTCAAAGTGACCGGTCAGGGCCAGCCAGATCATGGCCAGGATGAAAGGGACCATCACCGCCGCCAGAATGATATGGGGGACCAGGATAATGAAATAGAGTATCTGGGACCATCCCTGGCCCTGGTATGGCACCGATCCCACCTGGTAGTGATAGATCAAATAAGAAATCAAAAAAAGGGTGGAGGAGCCGAAGGCACTCAGCATAAGTCTTTTGTGATTGAAGATATTCCCCTTTTTGATCTGGATAAATCCCAGAGTCAACAAGATCGCGCTGATGGCATTCAGGACCGTATTGAGAGTCGGCAGGTCGGTAATGCTCACGGGAGCTCCCTCCCGATGATGCGAATATGCTCCTGCAGTAATTCCACTTCGGCATCATCGATGCCAGAATAATACCCTCTGATTCTGCCGCGATTGTCGACCAGGACGAATTGCACGGTATGCCCGCCGGGGAGATCCTCGGCCGCAAGCATAAATCCGCTTTCCATCAGGTCGGCGACACTGTCAATCGGCGCTCTCAAAAAGAGCCAGCGAAAATCGGTAACTCCCAGTTCCTGAGCGTACTCCTGAAGCCTCATGAGCGTATCGCGGGCCGGGTCGACCGAGATGGAGACGAACTGAATCCGGTCAGAGGATTCGTACAGGTCGTACAACTGCCTGATGTTGCCGTTCATTATGGGACAGGGGCCGTGGCAGTTGGAAAAAAAGAAATCGACGACGTTTATTTTGCCGCGCATTTCATTGAGTCCGAAAGGTTCGCCGGAACGTTCCGTGAATTGGAATTCGGGAAGGGTTCCGTATATGGGGATATTCTCGCGGGAAACGTTGGCCCATTTAATGACAAAGAACGCCGTGATACCGAACAGGATGATCAAGGCCCCGATTACCCACATAATATTGGGGAAATTGGCATGTTTTTGGTTCATGACGCCGCCTCCTTCTGAAATTTCAACGAGGAATACAGCATTATGGTAATCCCGATAAAGAGGCTGGCGAACCAGAGGTGGAACAATTGCAGTAACTGCGGAATTCCCGCGATGACCAGGGCGATTCCGATAATAATCTGGGTTATGGCGAGATGAATAATTCCCTTGGCCGACTGCCGGACCAGCGGAGATTTGGTGCTGTCGGCCTTGAGGATGCGGGGGCCGAGGAAAATCGCAATCACCAGCAGGACCGCTCCGATGAAATAATGTATGTGAGTTATCATCCCCACTTTCGAGAGCAATTCGAACGGTTTAGCCAGCGGGAACTGGTGTCCCAGAGTTTCCAGGCCGCCGCGAATACCGGCGCCAAAAGCGACCTGGGTCATTGCCACCAGCCAGAGCCCGAACACCCATGGTTTCAGTTTCGATGCTTCCGACGCCGGATTGAATCCCCGGTTCTCGTGCCGGAAAGCATTGATGGCGGTATAGACCATGAGGCTGATAATAATCAGGGCAATCACCAGGTGCGCCGAGACCAGAAGCGGTTTCAATTCCGAAGCTACCACCTGGCCTCCCTGCCACCCCTGATAGGCAGTCAGAAGCGCCGCCAGAACCGCCGGTATCACGATTCCGGGGACTTTCCGGTATTTAATCAGGGCATAAATCGCGGTTGCCGCAATTAAAAGTCCCAGGGTCATTCCGGCCAGTCTGTTGATATATTCAATCCAGGCCAGGGCGAAATTAAATTGCGACGGATCCATTTCGGGGGGGAGCTGGCCGACATTGGTCGGTGGTATCCAATGACCGAAACATTTCGGCCAGTCGGGGCATCCCAGTCCCGCTCCGGAAACTCGCACCAGTCCTCCGAGGAAGATCAACAGGTAGGTCCAGATGGTGGAAATAAAAGTAAGGCGGATAAAACCGTTCATAGTTTCCCTCTCATTCCTGTTCCCTCAGGAAAAGTCATAACGAATTTATACCAAAAAGGCAATTTCAATTGCCAAATAATTCAGTGCCCGGAGCTGTCCGGCGCCGCTACCGGTTCTTCATGCTGTGCTCCGGCGGCGGCGCTGTCGGCATGTTCACCATGTTCGGTCGCTTTCAAGGGTCTCCCGGAGGCATCATAAATCGCGGCATTTTTGTTGATCGAATTGCGCATTTCGGGGCTGGTATCGCCTCGTTCGGCGATGTCGAACATGGTAAAGGTAATGAATATTACCAGAAAAACAACCGCGACCATCAGGGTAACGGCGTTCATGTTCCATTCGTAGCGAAGGTGCATGAAGAAAAGCAACACCAGCGAGGCTTTAATCCCGGCGATCAATAGAGCGATTACAATATTCAGGCTCCCCAGGTGCACAAAAGAAACCGCGACCGTGATGGCGGTTAAGACCAGTAACGCCGCCGCCACTGCCAGGTAGATCTTCAGGGGAACGATATGATGATGCGAAATGTTCGATTCGGCCATAGTTTTATCCTATCAGATACAATAACGGGAAAAGGAAGATCCAGACTAAGTCGACCAGGTGCCAGTAAAGTCCGGTCACTTCAATGGGAGTATAGTAATTCGCCGAGAAATGATTGCGGAAAGTCCGGATAATCATCCAGGTAATCGCTATAATACCCGCGATTACGTGGATACCGTGCAGCCCGGTCATGGCAAAATAAACCGAAAAGAATAAATGAGGATTTTCTCCTTCGGCTTCATCGAAGGTGTACCATTTCCCCGGAAGCTGCCCCAGGTGGAACTTGTGGCTGTACTCCATATATTTCACGACCAGGAACACCGCCGCCAGAAGCAGGGTAGAGAACAAAAGGATCAAGGTCTGTTTTTTATTGCCGAGCTGCATCGACCTGATGGAAAGGGCCATAGTCAGGGAACTGGTGATCAGGACGACCGTATTCAGGGCGCCGAGATTGACATCCAGCAGTTTGTGAACATTGTAAAACATTTCGGGATGCATGTAGCGGTAAACGGCATAGGCGCAGAATAACCCTCCGAAGAAAAGAACTTCGGTGAGAAGGAATATCCACATCCCCAGCTTAGCGGATGTAAACTGCTGTTCGGAATCGCTGAAATGGTGCAGGACATGGTCCGGGTGAGCGGAATAGGTTTCAGGATTACTCATTATACCGGCAACCCCCTTTCCCGCATGCGGTCGACTTCCCGTTCGACGACAATCTTGTCATAATCGTACGGGCCGTGCGTGATTTTCGGCTCTTCGATGAAATTATGCGGGGGCGGCGGCGAACTGTTGCTCCATTCCAGGGTCAGCGCACCCCAGGGATTGCCCGGAGCCTTAGGGCCTTTTATGAGGGAATAAAACAAATACACAGCCATCACGACAAAACCCAGTCCCAGGACGAACGAGCCGACCGATGAAAAGGCATGGAGCGGCTGGTACTGGTCGATATAGCTGTAATATCTTCTCGGCATGCCCTGGGTTCCGAGGATGAACTGGGTGAAGAAGGTCATGTTGAAACCTATGAAGACAATAGCGCAGGCGACCTTCGCCCAGAATTCATTGTACATTCGGCCGAATATTTTCGGCCACCAATAGTGTATTCCCGCCAGGAAGGCGATAACGGTTCCTCCGACCATGACATAGTGGAAATGCGCCACCACGAAATAGGTATCGTGCAGGTGGACGTCAGTAGCCAGCACGCCGAGGAAGATGCCGGTCAAACCTCCGATCGTGAATAAAAAGAGGAACGACAACACGTACAGCATGGGGGTGTCGAATTTGATGTTTCCTTTATATAAAGTGGCCATCCAGTTGAAGATTTTGACTCCCGAGGGAATGGCGTTCATGAAGGTCAGAAACGAGAAAATGGCCGCGGCCAGGGCCGCCTGTGAACTGACGAACATGTGGTGTCCCCAGACCAGGAATCCGATAAAGGCGATGGCAATCGAGGAATAGGCAATGGCTTTGTATCCGAATATTTTCTTGCGCGAAAAGACCGCGATAACTTCCGATATTATCCCCATTCCGGGCAAAATCATGATATAGACGGCCGGGTGAGAATAGAACCAGAAGAAATGCTGATAAAGAACCGGATCGCCTCCCATAGCCGGGTCGAAAATCCCGATACCGCCGACTCTTTCCAGAATCAGGAGAAGCAGGGTAATGGCCAGAACCGGGGTGGCCAGGACCTGAATAATGGCGGTAGCATACAGCCCCCAAACGAAGAGGGGGAGGTCGTACCATCCCTGTCCCGGGCGGCGCAATTTATGAATGGTAACGATGAAATTTAATCCGGTGAAAATCGAAGAAAATCCGAGGATGAATGCCCCCAGGGTCATTGAAATCACCGAGGTTGAAGTAGTCGTGCTGTAGGGAGTATAAAAGGTCCAGCCGGTATCGACAGCATTTGCCCAGAGCGAATAGATGGCGAAAATGGAACCGAGGACATAGACGTACCAACTGGCCAGATTCAGGCGCGGGAAGGCTACGTCTTTGGCGCCGAGCATCTGCGGCAGGACGAAATTTCCGAGCGCGGCGGGAATCGACGGAATGATAAAGAGAAAAATCATGATGGCGCCGTGCAGGGTAAAGACCTGATTGTACATATCGGCATCCATGATATCCTTGGCGGGCGAAAGCAGTTCGATTCGTACCAGCAGTGCCATGACTCCGCCGAGAAAGAAAGCCACCGCCATGGCTATCAGGTACATTAACCCGATCCGTTTGTGGTCGAGCGTAAACAGCCATGATTTCAGCCCGCGGGGGGTATTCAAATAATTTTCGGTGGCAGGACTGTCATAACTCATAACTTAATTCGCCTTTTCCTGTTCAATATTATCAGAAAGGGATTTTATGTACGCGATCAGGGCATCGATTTGTTTGTCTTTCAGGATTCCCTGGTAAGTCGGCATGACCGGATCGTACCCGGCCGCGATTTTTGCCTGCGGATTCAGAATCGACTCGCGGATATAATTTTCGTCGATTACGACCGTCTGCCCTCCTTCGATTATCCTCGAGCCGCCGAAATCCGCCTTAAAGGAGGGACCGACCACCCGGGAACCGTCGACACTGTGGCAGGTATTGCAGGCTTTCGCCTTATATAACTGGGCACCGTACTCGGAAGGGGGAATTCCTTCGCCTCCGCCGGCACCGGCCTCGACCCATTCTTCGAATTCCCGTTCGGTCACGACCCTGACTTTTCCCAGCATTTCGGAATGTCCCTTGCCGCAGAATTCGGTGCAGAAGAGATTGTACGTTCCGGGATTGAGAGCCTTGAACCAGATTACCGAATAGCGATTGGGGACGACATCCATTTTAACGCGGAATTCAGGGACGAAAAAAGAATGAATCACATCCCGCGACGACATCAGGAGTTTAACCGCTTTGTCTTCGGGGATGACCAGTTCATTGACGGTGCTGTTGCCGTTGGGATAATCGAACGACCAGAACCATTTCTGGCCGGTCACCTTTATTTCATAGGCATCGCGGGGAACAATGTTCATTTTCATGAAAACATTGAAACCCCAGAAAAACACCACGATTACCATGATGATGGGGATGATTGTCCAGGTGAATTCCAGTGTGAGGTTTTCCGAAACTCCCGGGGTCTTGATTTCTTTGCCGGTGTGGCGGTATTTCCAGACCAGGTATCCGGTCCCGCCGACGACTATCAAAAAGAGAATAATCGAGGCATATAGCAGAAAATAGAAAATCGGGTCGACTTCACCCGCGAAATTCGATTGACCTGCCGGCATCCAGATGGTCGCAGTCGTATCCATTAACTAACCTTATTCACAGCCTTTTCAGTTTTCCGACATGTTAATTTTAGATACGCGTCGTTTGGCGATTTCTTTAAGCCAGAATCCGCCCAAAACCAGAATTAGAATAATCATGGTAAGAACGCCGCCGACCGTCATTACGTTTTGTGCGAAAAGGACATAGCCCTTGCTGTCGGGGTCGTAGTGGAAGCAATAAAGGATCAGCCGATCGAAAGTCCCGCCGATTTTTCCTTCGGAGGCTTCCAGAAGCGCCAGCTTGAGCTGACTCGGTTCGAATTGGATGCCGTAAAAATATCGGGACAACACTCCCTGGTCGGTCAAAACATAAAAGGCGGCCGCATGAGCGTATTCCTGGCGCTCTTCAACGAAGAAATACTTGAATCCGATAGCATCGGCGAGAGCTTGGGAGTTTTCTCCTTTGCCGGTCAGAAAATGCCAGGCGTTGTCGGTGATGCCCTCGATACCGAGATATTTAAGGTAATTCTGCTTTTTAGCCGAGGCCACCAGATCGGTTTCCGTGGGATCGATGGAAACCGTAACCAGAGTGTAGTCATTACCGGGAATCCATTTCAATTGCCGGGCCGCATCCGCGACTCCATTCATGACCAGGTTGCAGAGCTTGGGACAGGTATAGTAGGCCATAATCAAAATGACCGGCTCGTCATGATTGAAATAATTTCCGATTTTCACGGTCTGCCCGTGATCGTCGATAAATTCCAGATTGAGCGGGATGGTATCGCCGAGATGTTCTATGATATCGATACTATGGAGTTCCGGGTCGTCCTCGATAATGGTTTGACTCAGGGACACTTCTCCCATGAGAATCGCAAGGGCGACCATTAGCAACAATGCCGAAATCCGGACCGCAGGCGGGGAGGCCGCTTTCCCGTTACCAGACATATGACTTGCTTCTAATTCCCTGATTTTTCGCGGCGATAGAGATAGGCCTCGTCGGCCATAAGCTGCATGGCGCGTTTGATGGGGATTTGATATTTCCCCTTGGTCGAATCGATGATCCTGTAGGAATTAAGCGTTTCCGCTTCATGGGCACGCAGTTCACGCAGCGCCACCGATTCGGGGCGGAGCTGCTGTTCGTAAATCAATTCTTCTCTGGTTGCCACGAAAAAGTCCATTATAAAAATTACAATTATCGTCAATATTACCACTGACAGAACACCCCAGAGAACCAGTTTGTTCACTGAAACGTCGCTTTTTTCGTAGCCGCTATCGTGATGTATTTCCGTCATAATTTCAACTCGTTAACTGACCTGGTGGATCGATTCCCGGAGTTTCGGGTCTTTTACCGGAACCAGCGGCACCGAGGTCAAGCGCCGGAAGTACAGCCGGCAGAAAATCCCTCCGATCCCGATCACCGCCGCGAAATCCATCCATGAGATTGCGGCTCCTTCGGCATGAAGAGACGGCATCACCACCCAGTACAAGTCGATGAAGTGCATGAAAAAGAGCCAGGCAACCATGATCTTCAAGAAGGCCGGTTTCCTTTTGGCCAGCCGGGTAATCAAAATCAAGAAGGGGACTACGAAATTGCCCAGAACCAGAAACAGCGAAAGCCCTTTCCAGGACCCGACCCAGCGCTGCCGGAACCAGATGGTCTCTTCGGGGATATTGGCATACCAAATCAACAGGTACTGAGAAAACGCCATGTATGCCCAGAAGATTATGAAGGCGAAGGTCAGCTTGCCGAGGTCGTGATAATGTTCTTTGGTGATGACATCGTCGAGAATATTTTTCTTGTTCATATAGAGAACGAACATGGTCAGGAAAGAGAGGAACCCGACGACTCCTCCGGAAAAGATATAAACGCCGAAAATGGTGGAATACCAGTGGGCTTCAAGGGACATCAGCCAGTCGAAGGACGCGAATGTTATGGTCAGGGCGAAAGCGATCATCCCCGGAGCGCTGACGGTCCGCATTTTTTGCCGCAATTCGATCGTGGCGGCTTCATCCTGCTGCAGGGAATATTTATTCAGCAGGTATGACAACAGGAACCAGACTCCGAAATAGATGACGAAGCGGATAATAAAGAAGGGGATGTTCAGAAACGGCTCTTTCCATTGCAGGAGTTGGTCGTGCGCCACCGCTTCGGAATGACTCCAGTGGTACAAATCATGCATCCCGAATATTACCGGGATGAAGAATATCGCCATGAAGGGGAGAGTCCAGGCGGCGGCTTCCGCGAAACGCCGGACAACCACCGACCACCGTGCGCCGACGAGATGGTGCAGCATGGTGAAGAACAGCCCGCCGGCTCCGATCGTGACCCAGAAAGTGAAACCGGTCAGCCAGGAAAAGTAGAACTGCCGGGAATCGACAAAATAGCCGATAGCACTCGCGACCAGGCCGATGGCACCGATCGTCAAAGCGATGTTGCCGTAGTTTCCCTTATCGGTCATGCGATATGTGGTGCGGTCGATCTGCATAAGCGACCTATTTCACCTCCCGCAGTTTATCTCTCATCTCGACCGGGACATCGTCGATAGCGGCATTTTGACTCCGCTGCAGGGCCCGAAGATATGCCACGATCGCCCAGCGGTCATCCGGAGGAATCTGGTGCCGGTACGACGGCATATTCCGCAGACCGTTGGTGATGACGTCGAAAAGATGTCCGTCGGGAATGTTTCGCAGCCGGTCCTCATGGAAAGAAGGGGGGGGCGGATAATTCCGCTGGATCATGATTCCCCGCCCGTCGCCGATTCGGCTGTGGCACGGCGAGCAGTAAATATCGTATCTCTGTTCGCCCCGTTCCAGAA
>JBFZFV010000016.1:0-10453 GCA_041306185.1 Candidatus Zixiibacteriota bacterium | reverse complement strand
CTTCTGCTCTGGCGGAAAAACCGAATATTAGTATAGTCTATCCGGAAAATAATGCTTCCGTTGCTGCGGTCGATTCCAATTTTATCTTTGGATCGGTAACACCCGGGTCGGCATTAAAAATTAACGGCTTCGAAGTTCCGGTGCATCGCGATGGGGGTTTTTTGGCCTTCCTCCCGATTCAACCCGGGTCATATTTTTACGAGGTGATAGCAATAAAGGGAAAAGATACGGCTCGGGTAATAAGAACCATAAATGTCCCGCTTCCGAAGACTTCGTTCGATTACAACAGGTTGAAGATACGAATCGATGAAAACGCCGGCGAGAGATACGCTCTGTCCTCCGGCGAAATATTCCGCTTTTCGTTTCAGGGGACTCCGGGTTGCCGAGCCTGGGCCTCGATTCCGGGATATGCGGATTCGATTCCCATGGCGGAGAATTTTCCCCGCGAGCAGCCGTTCTGGGGAAGAGCCGTATTCGGGGAAGGGGCGATACCGGATTCACTTAAAATAAAGGGGATCTATTCAGGATTTATCAGAATCGATGATCGGGTAATCGAGGATTCGGTCCGAATCAGATATAATCTTCGCGTGCCGGATCTCGACTATATCATATCGTACATGAAGTACCGGCCATCACATGATATCGACTTCGATATTCTCAATCTGCTGAAATTAAAAGACAGCACTATCGGCGGCAATTCGGCGTTCCATTTAAGGATTAATCCGTCGAATTTTCCGGTGACGGTACAATTTACCGATTCCGTTCAGAGAATGCGGGTGGAACCGGGCAAGGGATATTTGAGCATATTCCAGCCTCGCGGAGTTAAGGCGATTGCGCTAGGGGAAAACCGGGGATGGTATCGCCTGAAACTGTCAGAGACGCAATACGGGTGGGTAGCCAAAGAATCGGTCATGCAGCTTCCCAAGGGGATTCTGCCGGCAAGGTCGTTTGTCAAGTCGGTCCGGATGTTCAGCGAAAGGGACCGGGCCGTAATAGAGATACCTCTTTCTGAGGTGCATCCGTACCGGGTGGAAGAAACCGATGAAAACAGTATTTCGCTATATATCTATGGTGCGGATTCGGATACCGATTGGCTGCGGTATGATTCCAACGATCCGGATTTGGAATTCATTGAATGGTCGCAGCCGGAACCTCAGCTGTATAAATTGACCCTCACGTTAAGGCGTCCTATATGGGGTTATGATGTGTTGTATGACGGCACCGTGATGAAATTCATTGTTAACCGTCCGCCGGATAAGGTCGGCTCGCTTAAAGGAAAAGTAATCGTGATTGATCCGGGGCACAGTCCCGACAGGGGGGCGGTTGGGCCAACCGGATTGACCGAAAAGGACGCGAATCTGAATATAGCGCTTCGGTTGGAGGATAACCTGATGCGAAAAGGGGCGAAAGTGGTTATGACCCGGAGCGACGGCATCGGGATTCCCCTGTATGATCGTCCCAAAGTCGCGGCGGCGGTTGATGCCGACCTGTTCGTTTCAGTTCATAACAATGCTCTCCCGGATGGAATAAACCCGTTTGTCAACAACGGGAGTTCGGTATATTATTATCATCGTCATTCTTTCGAGCTGGCTAAGGATGTCTATGATCGACTGGTGGCTGCGACCGCATTACCGCGTTATGGGCTGTATCACGGGAATCTGGCGGTGACTCGTTCGACTCAATATCCGGCGGTACTGGTAGAGTGCGCCTTTATGATGCTTCCGGAGCAGGAGGCCGCCTTGAAAACCAAAGATTTTCAGAACGATATCGCAGAGGCCATATCGAAGGGAATAGAGGAGTTTCTAAAAGACTATGAGCGAAGAACCAAGGAATAGTGCGGCTCCGCAGAATGTCTGGCTGATATATATCGCCCTGATTGCCGCCGCCATTATGCTGCTGGGTGACGGGCTCGATATCAGGATGCTGGCCAAGCTAACAACCAGGTTGGGCGGGTCGGTGTTATTGTCGGCTTTTTTCCTGATATTGGGAAAAAACCGGCCGGCGGGGATAGTTGCCACGGCCATCATCTGGATTGCCTTCATAATAACCATATTCAATTAATAATTATGTAATTGGTTACATAATTGTTTGAATATCGTGAAACACTTTTCTGCACATCCCTGTATATTACTTATTTACAATCGAAGAGGCTGATTTGGCGACCACCGGCATATTGAAAAAGTTACCGGCCGATTATACCGAAGGCTCCATTATTGCATCTATCATGAAAATGGGGGCTCCTTCCATGATCGGCTTTATGACGGGGCATATCTATTTCCTGGTGGATATGTGGTGGCTGGCCCGTTTATCGGCGGGGGAAACGGCGGTCGCCGCGATAACCATATTTTCCAACGTGGCGTGGGTGTTCGGCTCGATTAATCAATTGATCGGTCCGGGATCGGTGGCGATTATTTCGCGCCGTTACGGTGAGAAAAAATACGATCATGCCGAAGCGGCCATTAAGGAGACTTACATCCTGAAGTGGATTTCCGGACTGATTTTCGGACTAATCGGCCTGATATTCATAGAAGATATTGTTTATATCGCGGGAGCTCGCGGCGAAACCATCACAATGGCCGTTGAGTACGGCCGGGTGATGTTCATCGGATTGGCGTTCTCTCTTTCAACATATTCGGTTTATACCGCACTTCGGGGTGTTGCCAACCCGCACTTGGCCATGGGATTGATGATCGGTTCCACCCTTTTGAATTTGGTCCTTGATCCGCTGTTTATTTTCGGGTATTTGGGATTTCCGGAAATGGGCGTAACCGGAGCGGCGGTAGCCTCGGTTATTTCCTTTACCATAACTTTTCTGGTAGGAGCCGGGCTGTTTTTTACCCCCATTACCAATGTCCGACTCCATCTGAAAGGCAAAATCCCGATTTCGATTTCTTCAATGAGGCAAATTATGAAAATAGGGATTCCCTCGTGGTTTTCCGGTATTTCGTTTTCAGGTGCCCGTTTTGTGATTATGCCGATGATTGCGGTATTCGGGAATTCCGTAATCGCCGCATACGGAATCGGGATGCAGGTGACGGCCATCGGGATGTCGGTTCTTGTCGGGATTGGGCTGGGACTGGCAGCCTTAATCGGGCATAATCTTGGCAGTGGCAAGAAGGAGAGGGCCTGGAAAACCGGTAACCAGGCCATTGTGTTGGATATCGGCGTAATGGCGATATTTGCAGTTATTGTCTATGTCTTTGCCGAGCCGATTATGGGGATATATTTCGATAACCCAGAGACCGTCGGTTACGGAGTCGAACTGCTCCGAGTACTCGCAATCGGATTCCCTTTTATGGGATTATTCATTACTCTTGAAAATATTTATGTCGGGGTGGGAAAGAACACTCCTGCCATGATCGTTAGTGTGTGTCATTCCTGGTTGATTCAAATTCCAGTCATCTTCGTATTAACGAGAATATTGCATATGGATCAAAGCGCTGTCTGGTGGGCGATGACGGTATCGTTGATGATATCATCATCCGTATTTTACGCTTATTATCGCCGGGGTCAGTGGCTGGGAATAAAAGTCTGAGAATGTGACTTACCAAATACCCAGTTCGTCTTTGGCGTAATCGGAAGCCATTTCGTGCGGATCGTAAGGGGGATCCCAGACCAGTTCGACGTCGACATCTTTGACCCCTTCGACGCTTTTGGCGGTAATCTCGACAGCGCTGACCAGTTCCGGTCCGACCGGGCAGTGAGGAGTGGTCAGGGTCATTTTGATTTCGACCTTACCGTCATCATTGACTTCGACGTTATAAATAAGTCCCAGGTCGACAATTCCAATATGAATTTCCGGGTCCTGAATCGGCTTAAGGGCTTCTATGATTTGTTCTTTTGATACCTTATTCATATCATGTTATTGTTCTGTTGTTGAGTTGGTTATGTTGTTATCATTAAGTTTTGATTTAAGTGCATCCATCATGGTGGTCCATGATAAAAGGGCGCACTTTATTCTTACGGGGAACTTGTTGACCCCCCTTAAGGCCTCGAGATCGCCGAGATCCATGCCATTGGTTTCAGTGGAAATATCTTCACCTTTGAGCATGGCCTTAACTACTTTTGCGATCTTCAAGACTTCTTCGACGGATTTTCCTTTCACGATTTCGGCCAGCATGGATCCGGAGGCTACAGAAATGGCGCATCCCATGCAGTCAACGGAAACGTCTTCGATTTTGTCGCCGTCGAGTTTGAAGCGCATAACAATGTCGTCGCCGCAGGAGGGGTTGTGTCCCTCGTTTTCCAGGTTTGCCATCGGAAGAGGTTTATTCCCTCGGGGAAATTTGTAATGATCCATAAGGATATCACGGTAGAGGTTGTCAAGTTTGTCACTCATGGCGGAAGTATTTCCTCATTGCTTTTAAGGCCTCGATCAAGCGATCGACATCATCGTTGGTATTGTAAATATAGAAACTTGCCCGGGTGGTCGAGGTCACACCGAGGAGTCGTGCCAGCGGCTGGGCGCAGTGATGGCCGGCCCTGACCGCCACGCCGCGGGTATCGAGAAAAGTGGCGACGTCGTGTGAATGCACATCGCGGTCGACGAATGCGACTGCGCCTCCCCGGTAATCAATATCGTGGGGGCCGAAGATTTTAATATGATCCAACTCGGAAAGGCGTTTCAGGGCATAGGCCGTAATTTCCTTTTCATGCGCCCGAACATTTTCCATGCCTATTTTACCGAGATAATCGAGTGCGGCTCCGAGGGCGACTGCTCCTTCGATATTCGGCGTACCGGCCTCGAATTTCCACGGGAGTTCATTCCAGGTAACCCGGTCCCAATGGACGGTGCTGATCATTTCGCCGCCGAAATTGAAGGGATTGGTTTCGTTCAGAATCTCCTCTTTGCCGTACAGGATACCGATTCCGGTTGGTCCAAGCATCTTGTGCCCGGAAAAGGCATAGAAATCGGCATCGATGGCACGAACATCGACCGGCATATGCGGGACCGCCTGGGCGCCATCCACGAGAATTCTGGCTCCCCGCCGATGGGCCAGTTGGGCGATTTCAGCGACCGGATTGATTGTCCCGAGAACGTTTGACATGTGTGTCAGGGCAACCAGTATTGTCCTGGAATCAATAATGTTTTCGATATCGCGAAGATCCAGATAGCCCTTCTCGTCGATCGGAATGTATGTCAATTCGGCACCGGTTTCTTTTGCCAGCATTATCCAGGGGATTAGGTTGGCGTGATGCTCCATTTGCGTGATAACTATGCGATTACCGGAACGGATATTCTGCTTACCCCAGGTATAGGCGACAAGATTAATTGCTTCGGTGGTACCGCGAGTGTAGATTATTTCTTCGCGTTTCGCCGCATTAATGAAAGGTACGATCCTGTCACGAGTCGATTCGAATGCAGCCGTGGCTTCCTCAGCCAGAGTATGCAATCCGCGATGGACGTTAGCATTGGTATGCTCGTAATAATGCCTGATAGCATCGACAACCACGGCCGGTTTCTGGGTCGTGGCGGCATTATCGAGATAGACCAGACGATATCCGTTGATTTCCCGGCGTAATATCGGGAAATCCTCTTTTATCCTCTCCGGATTAAAGCCTTTTCCGCTTATTCCGGTTCGAATCGCCTTTTCACTGACCTCCATAGTAATTCTCCGTCAGTCCTTAAGTTCTACCATAACCTCGCCGTCTTCGATTTTCAGGTCGTACGTTCCGATTCCGACCGCGGCCGGCATCGCTTTGGCATCACCGGTTTTGAGGTCGAACCGGGCCCCGTGCCTGGGACATTCCAGCTGCCCCCTGACCAGGCGTCCTTCGCCGAGTTCGCCGCCGTCATGGCTGCAGATGTTTTCAAGAGCAAAGATCTCTCCCTGGTATTTAGCCAGGAGAATATCGTGGTCGTTTACTTTAAATGTCCTGACTTCACCTTCCGCCAGGTCGTTCACTCCGCATATCTTAACGTACTGTCCAATCATGCGCGGTTCCCTTCGAGTTTGGTAAGGATTAGTTTCCTCATGGTGTCGCCAAGTTCTTCCGGAAGCTGTGCCGCTGTCGGTTCGACGAATCCCTGGATGATCATGCGAACGGCATCGGGTCGAGCGAATCCCCGGCTCTTAAGATAGAAGAGCATTTCGGGATCGATCGGGCCCATGGTCGCTCCGTGGGTGCACTGGACCTCGTCGGTCAGGATTTCCAACTCCGGGATCGATTCCGCCTTCGTTCCTTTGTTTAGAAGGAGATTCCGGTTGATCTGGTAAGCCTGGCAGTTTCTGGTATCTTCGTTGATTTTAATCAGACCGGTATAAGCGGAAGTCGCCTTGTCCTTCAGGATCACCTTAAAATCGATATCGGAAAACGACTCCGCCGCGGTATGATGATGCAGTGTATGGTAATCGAAATGCTGTTTTTCGTCGGCGAAGACCACTCCGTACATCTTGCTTTCGGCGGCCATCCCGGCAAGAATGGTTCCGACGTTTACTTTGGAAGTAGAACTGCCGATTCCGCCGAAAATGGTGTAAAGGGACGTGCTCTTTCCGATTTTCGCCCGCTGGGTGATATATGAATTGTACGATTTCGGGAGATTCTGAAGATTGACATAACGGACCCGAGCATAATCATCTGCGAAAAGTTCGGTGATGCCGTTAGCCAAACCGCCTTCGTTACGGTGCTCGCTTCCGTATTCGTCGATAAGCGTTCCTTGAGAATTCTTGCCGAAAACGGCGAGAACCCTTGTGAACGAGGCGCTTTCGGTGATCTCCCGTTTCAAATAAATCGGTTTATCCAGAACTACATTATCGGGGACGTACAGAAGCAGCCCGCCGCTCCAGAGGGCGGCATTCATTGCTTCGAATTTGCCGAATTCGGCTCCCACTATTTTGCCGTGATGGTTTGCGACCAATTCGGGGTGCTTTTTCATCGCTTCGAAGATCGAACCAAGGAAAACCCCCCGGGATTCGAGTTTTTCCTGCAATGCGGAATTAATCATGCCATCGGCTTTAATGGTGCCGAATCCGGCATATTCTTCCTGTTCCGCCTCGGCCGTTTCGGTTTCGGCAGGGGAGAGACCACGGTACGACTGCATGATTGAATTCGATTGTTCGACCAGGAATTCCTCGGGGCTGGTGTAGCGCCAGAGGTGTTCCACGCGGTCCGGGAGGGACATGCTCTGGAAAGTCTTCCAGCCGTCTCTCCTGTGTTCATAGAGCCAATCCGGCTCGGATTTTTCTTTGGGTCTGAATTCTATTTCACTTACTTTGGTAATTGTAGGCATGTTGATATATTCCTCTGTTAGCCCACCGAGCCTTCCATCTCGAGTTCGATCAGGCGGTTCAGCTCGACGGCATATTCCATGGGGAGTTCCTTGGTGAACGGTTCAATGAAACCGTTAACGATTAAAAGCCGGGCTTCGTCTTCGCTCAATCCGCGGCTGGTCAGATAAAAGAGCTGCTCTTCGGCGACCTTGCTGACCCGGGCTTCGTGTTCGATGCGGACGTCATCGGCATCGATTTCCATGGTCGGGTAGGTATCCGAACGGGAAGCATCATCGATAAGAAGGGCGTCACATTCGACCGAGACTTTACTCTTTTGGGCGTTGGGATAGACTTTCACCAGTCCACGGTAGGAAGCCCGTCCTCCGGCTTTGGATATCGATTTCGAGGTAATCCGGGAACTGGTATTCGGAGCGGCATGGATGACTTTCGCTCCGGCATCCTGATGTTGACCCGATCCGGCGAAGGCGATGGAAAGAATTTCACCCTTGGCTCCTTCCCCAACGAGGTAGATACAAGGGTACTTCATGGTCAGCCTTGAGCCGATGTTGCCGTCGACCCACTCCACGGTGGCATTCGTTTTGGCCATGGCCCGCTTGGTCACCAGGTTAAGAATATTGTGCGCCCAGTTCTGGATAGTAGTGTAGCGGATGTAAGCTCCGTCTTCGGCGATAAGTTCTACAACTGCCGAATGAAGCGAATCGGTGGTGAAAACCGGGGCGGTACATCCTTC
The DNA here is from genome assembly GCA_041306185.1 of Candidatus Zixiibacteriota bacterium. Classification (GTDB taxonomy): domain Bacteria; phylum Zixibacteria; class MSB-5A5; order GN15; family PGXB01; genus JBFZFV01. The sequence continues at coordinate 2,491 of JBFZFV010000016.1, read as the reverse complement.
GATATAGTGTACTCGTGAGCCCTTGTCTGCGATAATCAATGTCCGTTCGAACTGCCCCATGTTTTCGGCGTTAATCCTGAAATATGCCTGGAGCGGAATCTTGACATCGATTCCCGGCGGGACATAAATGAACGAGCCGCCCGACCAGACCGCGGAATTGAGGGCCGCGAATTTATTGTCGGTATTCGGAATTACAGTAGCGAAATGCTTTTGCACCAGTTCGCCGTGGTCGCGGAGGCCGCTGTCCATATCCTTAAAGATGACCCCCTGGTCTTCGAGATCTTTTTTGAAAGAATGATAAACCACTTCCGATTCGTACTGCGCAGATACACCGGCCAGAAACTTCTTTTCGGCTTCCGGAATTCCCAGCTTGTCGAAAGTATTCTTTATGTAGGCCGGGACATCATCCCAGCTTGTACCCTGCTTATCGATCGGCTTGATATAATAGAAGATATCGTCGAACGGGATGCTGTTGAGGATTTTGGTGTTTCCCCATTTCGGCATCGGCTTGGCAAGGAAGATATCCAGCGATTCGTGACGGAATTTCCTCATCCATTCCGGTTCCTTTTTCATCTGTGAAATCATTTCGACGACTTCATGATTCAGGCCGCGAGCTCCCTTGTGGAAGTACTCTTCGGGATTGTGAAATCCGTATTTCTCGGCGTAATTATCGCCTATATTGGCAATGTTTTTATTCTTAATGGCATCCGGCATTATCTACACCCCCACTTGCTCGGTCTGTTCGGACTTGCCGTTGAGCCAGTCGTAACCCTGGTCTTCAAGCTGCAACGCCAGTTCCGGACCTCCCGAGCGGACAAATTTTCCATGTATCATTACGTGCACCTGATGCGGCTTGATATAGTTGAGCATCCGCTGATAGTGCGTGACCAGCAAAATCCCTTTGCCTTCTTCGAAATATTCATTGATGCCGTGAGCGACGACTTTAAGGGCATCTATATCGAGACCGGAATCGGTTTCGTCGAGAATGGCCACGGCAGGATTGAGAACCATCATCTGCAGGATTTCGAGGCGCTTTTTCTCTCCGCCGGAAAAGCCATCGTTCAGGTAGCGGCCGGCAAATCCGGGATCGACACTAAGGACATCGAATTTCGCTTTGATATTTTTTCTGAAAGAACGGAGTTCATCGCTTTCTTCGCCATGCCTGGCCTTTATGGCGGCGCGCAAGAAATTCGCGACAGTAACTCCGGGAATAGCCTGTGGGTACTGGAAACCGAGGAACAGCCCGGCCAGCGAGCGTTCGGTCGCGTCCATTTCCAGCAAATCCTGGCCGTTAATTTTGGCGGAGCCGCCGGTTATTTCATAGGAAGGATGTCCGGCCAGTGCCTGAGCCAGGCTCGATTTGCCGGAACCATTCGGTCCCATGATTGCGTGTATTTCTCCCTCATTTACGTCAAGAGAGATTCCTTTGACAACTTCCTTGCCTGCGACGGTCACATGAATGTCGTTCAATGACAGCAAAGTTTTCTTACTCATTATAAATCCTCTTTGTTTTGCTATTTTATTTTTTCACCCATGTAGTCCATATGGTGCATGCTTTCTCGTAACGATGCCAGGAGCCGCTCGCGACCTCCGGCGAGGTCTGCCAGCGTGACCGTTTCCAGGATATCCCTGATAAAACGATCGAAACTGCTCCAGATATGCTGGACCGTGCAATCCTGGCCGTGGACGCATTTTTCCTTACCTCCGGCATGCCGCTCACAATGAGCCGAACCGAAAAGGGGCTCGCCCAATGTATTGAAAATCTCGCTGAGGCGGATTTGCTCGGGCGGCCTGGACAACGCATATCCTCCCTGGCGCCCCCGCTCCGCCTTTACCAGTCCCCCCTGGCGTAAAATCATCAGCAATTTGCCGGCGTAGGGAATCGACAGCCCTTCGCACGAGCTGATTTCCGCCAGCGACAGAGTGGTATCTTCATCGCTTTTGGCCAGCAGAATCATGCATCGCAGACCGTATTCTTCAAGTGCCGAAACTTTCATTTTACAGGCCTCATAATTCTCAGTTATACGCCTTACTTTACAAAAGAGTAGGGTATAAATATATAAATAATTACTTTTTTGTAAAGTATATATTCTAATACAAGCGGATTCGCGGGATTGTTCCCGTAAGTCTATGGTATTTAATAAAAATTAGAGCTTTACGGCCATTCCGAGACCGTCGCGGATGGGGATAATGGAAGAAATAATATCTCCTGATCCGAAAAGCTTTTCATTGAATTTAAGAATACCCCGGGTCGATTCTGATGGCTCTTTGTCCAGGACCCGGCCTGACCAGAGGACGTTATCGGTTATGAAGATTCCGCCTTTGCGAAGACGGGGGATAGCGAGGTCGAAGGCTTCCGGATACTGCTCTTTGTCGATATCGTTAAGGATAATATCGAAGGGGCCATCGAAGTTCCTGATAATATCCCTGGCATCTCCGACATGATACTCGACTTTCTTGTCGAAACCCGCTTTCGTGAGGTACTGCAGGG
>JBFZFV010000015.1:0-20899 GCA_041306185.1 Candidatus Zixiibacteriota bacterium | reverse complement strand
TCTACGGCACTACCAATTTTAGTCAGAGATTCACACCGGACGGCGCCTGTACGCTGACCGCGGTCTACGCCGCCTTCGATTTCGATCAAACGGTCGGAGCTCCCGATCTTGATCTATACATCTATGGCGACGACGGTTTCGGATATCCGGATGCGGGCAATATGATTGACCACATCACGATTCTGAATGCCGATCTTCCGACCACGGGTATGGGTTACTTCGGCGTATCCGGTTTGGAACACCTCTTCGCCGATGGCGAAGAATTTCATATTGCCTGGGGTATTTCCGGCGATCCTTCGGGAGCCATGGTCGGATTTTCCGATGACGGCGCTTCCGGGGATATGCGGAGCTGTGAATTCTGGAACAGCACCTGGGGTTTGATGCTGGATAACTGGTCGCTCGACGTCAACTTCCTTATGTTGGCTTCGGTTTGCTATGAGGATGCCGGCGGGCTTCCGGATGATTGCTACTGGAATTCTCCGGCTTGCGATCTGGCCTATACCTGGCGGATTCCGCACCCCAATGGACACATGTATTACTTCCAGCGGTTCGATGTTGAAGGACCGGAAACGCTGAAGACCATTGCGTTCCCGTTCTATGGCGCAGGAGCCTACGCGCATGCCTGTACCGAATCGCGGGTTTTGGTTTGTGGAATGGACGGCTTCGGCTATCCCGATACGACCAATATCATCTTTGAAACCACGATTCTTCTGGCTGACGCGCAGTTGTATCCTAATTATAATGAAATCGATGTCAGCAGTTTGAGTCCGGTTTTTACCACATCATTCTACGTGGTTGTTACACCGGCGGCGGGTGCTACCGGATACCTGAACGTGCTATCCAGCAGCAACGCCTGCGGCAGCGGCTGGGGCGGCATGGATTTTGATGGCGGTACGGGTGCAGAGTGGTATTTCTTCGGTGAATTGTACACCACCGGTTACCTCCACATGCTGTTCGAAGTCGAACTCTGCCGTGACGTTTATGCCGAATGCCACTGGGAATCCTATTATGGCGGACTGGCCTACTTCTATGGGCTGCCCAGCACTTACGGCGAAGTAGCGTTCGGATCGAAGATATCTGCCTCCCTTGGCGGATGCGACATGGTTGAAATCGACGCTTACTTCTACAACAACGGTGCTGCGACTTATGCCGGAAATGCGGAAGTGGCTGTTTATGCCAGCGATGGCGTCGACGGTCTCCCGGGCACGCAACTGCTCTCGATTCCGCTTTCGGCCCCGTCGATTCCCACCGGCTGGAATTTCTTCGATGTTGCCGGACAGCTTTTCTATGACGCCGATGTTTGGCTTGTCATAGAATCGTTCTCGGCCACGACCACCGATATCCAGGTGATTATCGACGACGGGACCACTCCGACTGGTCGTGCGGCTGTCAGCTATGGCGGCTCGTGGATCTACATGGTAGACGACCCGGGTTGGGGTGCCGACTACGATCCGGTGATCGATGCTTATGTTTGCTGCGTTCCTCAGGAAGGTCATAACTGCGCCCTTGGCGCCGGTGAAGAATGGCCGACGCTGGGCAAGACCTTTGCCCGCGAGAACTACTCATATAACGGCATCGGCGGCATCGGCACGGCTGACGACGCTCGCTGTTACCTGACCAAGGATTGGGACTATGTTGGTCCCAACAATGCTCTGTATAACTCGCCGGTTCTTCTGGACGGCAAACTGGTAGTCGTGATGACCAACCATGTTATCTGTCTGGATGCTTCGACCGGCGCCCAGCTCTGGGATAGACCGGCCGACAACATTTACCTCGGCACTTCGTCCCGCTGCACCCCGACCATTCACAATGGTCTGGTATATGTCAGCGGCGGCGACGCTCAGGGCTTCAATGCTATTGATATGGCCGACGGTTCGTTCGAATGGCAGGTATTCACCAACGGTTTCGGCGTATACGGCCCGAGTGTCATCATCAATGTCGGCGGTACCGACGTTGTGTTTACTTCCGATGACCTTGGCGGCGTGTATGCATTCAACGCTGCGACCGGGGCGAATTTCTTTGCCACGAATCCGTTCTTCACGGCTACCGGCTTTATTCACAAGGCGGTCACGACCGACGGCGATTATCTCTATGTCGGCTGCGATGCTTTTGCCGGACAGCCCAATTTGTATAAGATAGATGTGGCTACCGGAACGGTCGTCCTCGACTTCGTGGTCGACGGCGACGGCTTCCAGCTGCCGAATCTGCATTCCAACGAAGCCAGCATCGAAGGCATTTACCATGCTATGGCTTATGAAGACGGTTTCATTTACTTTGCCACGTCTTATGCGCCGCAGAACCTGAACCCGGTTACCAACGGCGGTTTGATGTACAAAGTAGACGTCAGCGACTTCACCATTGAATGGCAAGCCGAAGCCAACGGTTCCGTTTCCGGCGCTCCGGGCGGGGTCGTTCTCGATCTGGCCAGTGTTTATTTCGGCGGCTGGTCGAACTGGATCAACGGCGGCAGTATCTGGGGCCCGACTTCTTACAACAAGAACACCGGGACCATCAACTGGACCCAGACTACCACCAATCCGACGATTTACCAGCATGCCCTTTCGGCGGCTCTGCTTACCTGCGAAACCCTGGATGATCCGGCGGTACCGGATTGGTTAATCTGGGGCACCAGCGACTGGTATCTGAACTTCACGGAAACCACGCTTGGCGAGCAGGTATTCCATCGTCGTTATGAATTCGCATCCGCGATGTACAACGCTGCGATCATGAACGACGAGTACCTCTTTGTGGGCAGCCTGGACTTTGTCGCCGCGATGAAGAACCAGGCCACGGCGCGTCCGCGCCTGGAACTTCCTGAAAACATGGAAGTCCGCGTATCGGTTGAATTCGGTCTCGGCCCGAGTGTGAATGTCGCCTTCCCGGATGTCATTTACAACAACGGCTGTGCCGATCTGACCATCAACGGTATTACACTCGATGCAGTCGACAACGGCACCTTCCCGCTGGCGGCCTTCTCCTCCGTAAGCCCGAACAGGAATGCGGAAATGAATGCCATGGCGGACCAGATGGCCGGCAAGTATGTCGAGTTAATCGAGACGATGTCTTCGGACCTGTCCGAGCACCTGAAGAAGGAAAAGGCTTCCAGCTTTAACCGCGCTTCGTTTGCTCCGCCGGTTTGGGTCAACGGTGTGACCAGCCCGACAGCGGGCGCCACAGTCACTCCGGGCAGTTATGAGGACATCGTGGTTAATATCGACGGCACGCAGCTACCCAGAGGTTACAATCCGTTCTATGCTTTCGTAGATACCGATGATCCGGATTACTTCCTTGATCATGCCTACATCGACGACAATCTGGATTATGGTGTTCCGTCCGTGAAACTCGCCGTAATCGGCGGCTGCTTGTTGAACTTCACCGAACTCCATTTCGGAGCGGGCGGAGCCAACTACACGACCGTATATAACACCACCCTGATTTCCCGGGGTGCCAGTTATGACGGCGGCGTGCTCATTGACGGCGACAACGACAACGTATACGTCAACGACGGTTACGTCTTCACCTGGAACGACATATATCATGTCGCGATGAACTGGGACGATCCGTTCAGCAACGTAGAATATCAGTGGAAGAGTATTCTTCCCGATCCGCTAATCGGCGACGACTGCGCCTTCACATCCGGAACGGCGCTTCTGGCGAAAATGTGGGACGATATTGCCGGTGATTATGAAGACATCTACGGCACCATCATCAACTACGCCTATGTCGATTCGATTCAGGATATGCGGAACGGCGGAGACTTCACCACCTGGATTTGGGATTACGGCTGGTATAACGGCGGAACGCTCGGCGAGCCTTCGTATAACGATTCACTGACCGAAGGCTTTGCTTTCCGGGGAGTGGTATCGGAATACGGTATTGTCGATGTTCCGGAGTTTGCCAACTTCACCATTTCCAGACATGCCCTGTACAGCCGTTATGGCTATGCCATTGACGATGTATACATGGGTGTCTACACCGACTACGATATCGGTGACTATAACCGGAACCGCGGCGCTTATAACGCCACATATTCTCTGGCTTGGATGTACGATCGCTTAGTCGACGAAGAGGGCTGGGGATATGTGAAGATACCGTTCGGTCTGGGATACGAACCGATGAAGAACTCGATTTCCACGACCTATGCGGCCTTCTTACAGGATCCGGAACCGAACTTCGACTCCCTGCATGTTTGGATGTCGACCCGGACCGGCCTGTTCGAAATGTCCGGCAACACCGACGCCGACCGTCGTCTCTTTGCGACGATGGGAAGCCTTGATCTGCCGGCCTGGGGCTGGACCCCGTCCACTCCGGCCGATCACATCCCTGCGGATGGAATCGCGGAAATCGGCGTTGTCCAGTTCGGTTACATGGACCTGACCACAATGACTGATCCGATGGAATACGCCCCGATGGCGCTCCTGGTGAACAAGTTCTGCGGTTTTGGTCGCGGTGACGTGAACAACGACGGTAACATGAACCTTATTGATATCGTTTACCTGAACGCCTTCAAGTTCGGAGGCGGCGACGGTCCCAAGCCGTTCGAACATCTTGGTGATGTAAACGGCGACAGCGATGTCAACGTTCTTGATATCCTCTATCTGATCGATTGGTACTTCCAAGGCGGTCCGGCGCCTGTCGGCGAATGGGCTCTGCCGCGTTCCTCCATTGCGCTTCCGTAATGGTTGAAACAGAAGACTACCGATAGATCTTCGACAGGGTTCCCTCAAAAAGGGAACCCTGTTTTTTTGCCCTGAATTAATTTCTTGAAAAAAATCGATTATATTGTATATTTTATAAGGAGTGTGTGTGGGCTTTCGTCTGCCAATAAAACAATTGTTCGGCGGAGGATGAATCCATTTACTTCGTTTACATCAGACAATAAAAAGAGCTGATTTCCTTAATGAGGATTATTTAGTCTCGGATTTCATTTAAGCTGTGGTATCCGGTCGGCGTCTCGGCCGGGTATTTATCGGTTTCGGGAAATTAACGTTTATCATAAAGTCTCCTGTGGCAAAGGAGGGACAAGGTGGTTCTTCAAAAAAGGCTGTTGATCCCGGCACTTGTTTTGGGATTGGTATTAATCCCGGCGGTTGGAGTCTTTTCGGAGCAGATGCCAAATGTTAAGGGCATTATACTAGAAAAGGAATTCCAGAAAAACCCGGAGGCGCCTCTGGGAAATGCGGCCGACATTCCGCGGAATCTTCCCGCGTATCAGAAACCCATCAGTGAACTCGAGGCGGTCAGCCCGTCGATTTCGCTCACGGTTCCCAACGGGAACTGCGACGATATCGAATACAGCGGCGGAAATGCTCACTATTACTGGGATATTCCCAACGTCTACGGCACGACCAATTTCAGTCAGAGATTCACGCCGGCCGGCGCCTGTACGCTGACTGCGGTCTATTTGGCCTTCGATTTCGATCAGACGGTTGGAGCTCCCGATCTCGAAATTTTTATCTATGGCGATGACGGTTTCGGATACCCGGATGCGGGTAACACGATTGACCATATCACGGTTCCGAACGGCGACTTTCCGACTTCGGGCCAGGGTTACTTCGGGGTAACCGGTTTGAGCTATACATTTGCTGAGGGCGAAGAATTTCATATTGTATGGGGCATTTCCGGCGATCCGTCGGGAGCCATGGCCGGATTTTCCGATGACGGCGCGTCCGGGGATATGCGGAGCTGTGAATTCTGGAATGACACCTGGGGATTGATGCTGGATAATTGGACGCTCGATGTCAATTTCTTGATTACCGCTTCGGTTTGTTACGAGGATGCCGGCGGGCTCCCGGATGATTGTTACACCCAATCGCCGGCGTGCGATTTGGCCTATTACTGGTATTTGCCGCATCCCAACGGACATCATTACTACTGGCAGCGCTTCGACGTTGACGGACCGGAAACGCTGAAGACCATGGCGTTCCCTTTTTACAGCCACCCGGATCACCCGTATACTTCCTCTGAGACGAGGGTATTCATTTGCGGTCTTAGCGGCGGCGGGTATCCCGATACCACGAATATATTATTCGAGACTTCCATACCACTGTCCGAGGCACAGATTTATCCCGATTATAATGTTATCGATGTCAGCGGCCTGAACCTGGTTTTCACCGAATCTTTCTATGTTGTCTTCGCGCAGCCTGACGGGGCCACCGGTGAAATGGTTGTCCTTTCCAGCGATGATGCCTGTGCCACCGGTTTCGGCGGTACGGACTATGGCGGGAATTGGCATTACTTCGGCGACATTTACTCATCCGGATATATCAACATGCTGATAGAGGTCGAACTGTGCCGTGATGTTTACAGTTATTGCCATTGGGAAAGCTATAACGGCGGCCCCTATTATGGGGTCAATATTCCCGATTCCTACGGGCAGAAGGCTTTTGCGGTTCGCATTTCGCCGTTCGGCGGCGGATGCGATCTGGCAGAAATTAGAATAGCCTTCTCGGGTGATCCGGCGGCCGCTTATGCCGAGGACGGAGAAATATTCGTTTATGCCGGCGACGGTCCCAACGGGCTGCCCGGTACCAAGCTCTATTCGGAATTCGTTCCCGGCGGGACGATTGCGGGGGGATTTTGGAATTACTGGGGCGGTGTTGCCGGAAATGTCTTTTTTGACAGCGACGTCTGGATCGGATACGAATCGTTTGCCGTGAACCAGAATGACGTTCGTTTCCTGGTGGACGACGGCAGCACTCCGACCGAACACAGGATCGCTACCGGTTACGGCGGCGGGACATGGTATTATATGGTTGACGATTGGGGTTCCGAATACGATCCTCTTATCGAGGCATATGTCTGCTGTGTCGGGCCTGTACCACAATGCGGACCCGATGAAGAGTGGCCGACGCTGGGCAAAACTTTCGCCCGCGAGAATAATACCAACAATTCCCTTGGCGGCAGCGGCACGGCCGACGATGCCCGCTGCTACCTGACCAAGGATTGGGATTATCTCGGTCCGAATATCGCGCAGTACAATTCGCCGGTCATAGCGGATGGCAAGCTGGTAGTTGTAATGACCAACCATGTGATCTGTCTCGATGCTTCGACCGGTGTCCAGCTCTGGGATAGACCGGCCGACAATATTTATCTCGGCACTTCATCCCGTTGTACTCCGACTATCTATAACGGCAGGGTTTATGTCAGCGGCGGGGATGCCCAGGGCTTCAATGCTCTGGACTTGAACACCGGTCTTCCGGTCTGGCAGAGATTCACGAATGGTTTCGGGGTATACGGCCCGAGTGTCATTATCAATATCGGCGGGACCGATGTGCTATTTACCTCGGACGACCTTGGCGGCGTTTATGCATTCAATGCCGCGACCGGAGCGGATTATTTCGCAACTAATCCGTTTTTTACGGCTACGGGCTTTATCCATAAGGCTCTCACGACCGATGGCAATTATCTCTATGTCGGCTGTGACGCTTTTGCGGGACAGCCCAACCTGTATAAGATAGATCCGCTTACCGGAGCGGTCGTTCTTGACTTTGTCAATGATGGCGAAGGATTTGTACTTCCGCTTTTACATTCCAATGAAACCAGTATCGAAGGCATTTACCATGCCATGGCTTACGATGACGGATTCATTTACTTTGCCACTTCTTATGCGCCGCAGAATCAAAATCCGGTGACCAACGGCGGTCTGTTGTACAGAGTTGATGTCGATGATATGTCCCTTATATGGGTTGCCGAAGCCAACGGCTCCGTCAACGGCGCTCCGGGCGGGGTCGTTCTCGATCTGGCCAGTGTTTATTTCGGCGGCTGGTCGAATTGGGTCAATGGCGGTGATTTCTGGGGACCGACTTCCTACAACAGGCAAAATGGTTCGATTAACTGGACCCAAACCGCCACCAACCCGTCGATTTATCAGCACGCCCTTTCGGCGGCTTTGCTAACCTGCGAAGAGCCCTACCCTACGCCAAAATGGTTAATATGGGGAACCAGTGACTGGTACCTGAATTTTATGAACGCGACCACCGGAGAACAGGTATTCCATCGTCGCTTTGAATTCGGAACGGCCATGATTAACGCTCCGATCATGAACGAAGAGTACCTTATTGTGGGGAGTCTGGATTTTATCGCCGCGATGAAGGGCCAGGCTTCGCCCCGTCCTCGTCTGGAACTGCCCCCCGGAATGGAAATTCGCGTGCCGGTTGAATTCGGCCTTGGGCCGAGTGTCGATGTCACCTTCCCGGATGTCATTTTCAACAATGGCTGTGCCAATTTAACCATAAACGGCATAACGCTCGATGCCGATGACAACGGGACATTTCCGCTTTCCGCGGCATCTTCGGTAAATCCGCGAAGAAATAATGAAATGAATGCTATGTCGGATCGGATGGCCGGAAAGTATGTCGAATTCATCGAGGCAATGTCTTCGGATTTGTCCGAGCACCTGAAGAAAGATAAGGCTTCCAGCCTTAACCGAGCTTCGTTCGCTCCGCCGGTCTGGGTTAACGGGGTTATCAGTCCGACGGCCGGCGCTATTGTCGCACCGGGCGCTCATATGGACATCGTGGTGAATATCGACGGAACGCAGCTGCCCAGAGGCTATAACCAGTTTTATGCTTTCGTGGATACCGATGATCCCGACTATTTCCTCGATCATGCTTATATGGATAACAACAGCGATTACGGTATTCCGTCGGTAAAGCTGGCCGTTATCGGCGGCTGCCTGCTTGATTTCACCCAGTTGCATTTCGGGACTGGAGGAGCCAACTTCACTACGGTGTATAATACCACTTTAATCAGCCGGGGCGCGGATTATGACAATGGCGTTCTCATTGACGGCGACAACGATAATGTATTCGGTAATGACGGCTATATTTTCGGCTGGAATGATATTTATCATATCGCGATGAACTGGGACGATCCGTTCAACAATGTCGAATTCCAGTGGAAGAGCATTCTTCCCGATCCGCTTATCGGTGACGAGTGCGCCTTTACGTCCGGAACGGCTCTGCTGGCAAGAATGTGGGATGACGGGACTAATTCCTATGAAGACATTTACGGCACTATCGTCAACTACGCTTATGTAGATTCGATCCAGGACATGAGACTCGACGGCGCCGATTTCGCGAACTGGAACTGGGAATACGGCTGGTATAACGGCGGAACGCTTGGCGAACCTCCGTATAGCGATTCATTGACCGCAGGCTTTGCATTCCGCGACGTGGTTTCGGAATATGGTATAATCGACATTCCGGAATTCAGTAATTTCACGATTACCAGGCATGCCTTGTACAGCCGTTACGGTTATGCCATCAACGATGTTTATCTCGGTGTCTATACCGATTTCGATATCGAAGACTATAGCAGGAATCGCGGCGCCTACAATGCCACGTATTCACTGGCCTGGATGTATGATTATGCGATCGACGAAGAAGGCTGGGGATATGTGAAAATCCCCTTCGGTCCCGGATATGAGCCAATGAAGAACAGCATTGCCACTACTTATGGAACATTCCTTTACGATATAGAGCCGAACTTCGATTCACTGTATGTCTGGATGTCGCAGCGAAACGGCTTATTCGAACTGGCAGGTAATGTGAATGATGACCGGCGCCTTTTTGCGACCCTGGGAAGCCTGGATTTGCCGTCCTGGGGCTGGACCCCATCCACACCGGCCGATCATATACCTGAAGGGGCCCTGGCGGAAATGGGTGTTGTCCAGTTCGGTTACAACGACCTGACCCTCATGACCGATCCGATGGAGTACGCTCCGATGGCGCTCCTCGTGAACAAGTTCTGCGGATTCGGACGGGGGGATGTCAACAATGACGGAAAGATGAACATACTTGATATCGTTTACCTGAACAGCTTCAAGTTTCATGGCGGCGACGGTCCCAAGCCGTTCGAACATCTTGGCGACGTAAACGGCGATGACGATATCAATGTTCTTGATATTCTATATCTGATTGACTGGTATTTCCGTGGCGGCCCGGCGCCGGTCGGCGAGTGGGCTCTGCCGCGTTCCTCCGTTGCGCTTCCGTGATGGTTGAATTAAGAAGTATCTAATAGATTTTCGACAGGGTTCCTTTAAACGGGAACCCTGTTTTATAATTGCCGTAAAATCGGGAGATGAAAAATAAGCGGGAATCCTTGACATGCGGGCACTTTTAGGGCTTAATTCTGTTAAGGTTTGAAAGAGTGAGATATGCAGAATTTCGATGAAATGTCCCGGACCCTGTATTACCGGCTGGCGGACCTGTACGATATCACGGCGATTTATCATCACGGTGACAGCCTGCTGTTCCGGGTGCGGCCGCATATCGATGACGCGGCGGCCGAGGCGGAAATGAAAAGGCGGCTGGCCGGAACCGAGTATGAGGCGGCGGTCAGCGATGACGGCAACGGGACGATAATCACATTCAGGGAGCGGAAGGAACGGAAGATTCCCTGGCTCAATATCGGGCTTTTCATTCTGACCCTGGGGACGATGTATTACATCTATCCCGGAACGGTCAATGACAAACTGGAATTCGTTGTCTCGCTGATTGCGATTCTCCTTTTTCATGAATTCGGGCATTATTTCGCCGGACGGAGGCGAGGAGTCAATATGTCGCTCCCTTATTTTATCCCGGCGCCGAATATCGTGGGGACGTTCGGGGCGATTATCAAATCGAAATCTCCATTTCTGAATCGGCGGGATTTGATCGAGGTCGGGGCGATGGGGCCGATTGCGGGATTCGTGGTAGCGATATTGGTGCTGATGTACGGGCTGCAGAGTTCCCCCATGGTTCAAGGCAGTATGGAGGGTGCGATCATCCTTGGAGATTCCCTGCTGCTGAAATTCCTGAGCTGGTTGATAATAGGTCCGTTGCCGGCCGGGTACGACTATTCGCTGTCTCCGGCGGCGTGGGCGGGGTGGGTCGGCCTGCTGGTGACGATGCTGAATTTATTGCCTATCGGGCAACTGGACGGGGGTCATATCATTTACGGCCTGGCGGGACGGTTTCAGCATAAAGTGGCCAAAGTCTTTTTGATTTTCATGGCTATCCTGGGATTCAACTGGTACGGCTGGTGGTTTTTCGGGGTGATGGCTTTCATATTCGGAATCAATCATCCCCGGACCCTGGATGACGAAGCAAAGCTGCCGCTTCATGCCAAGATCATGGGTTATGCGGCGATCGCGATATTTGTCCTGAGTTTTATGCCCGTTCCGATACGGCTGATGGACTGAGGATCTTTTCCTTATAGTCGGGGAAGCCGTTGCGATGGGATTCGCTTCTTATCTGTCCCGATTCATAAATCTCACAGAATAGTTCCACGATATCGGGGTCGAATTGCGAGCCGCTGAACTGGCGCAGTTCGGCCAGCGCCGTAGAGGCGGGCAGTCCCTTGCGATAGGGGCGGTCCGAGGTCATGGCATCGAAAGTATCGACTACGGCCAGGAGCCGTCCTTCGACCGGGATTTCTTTTCCTTTCAGTCCGAAAGGATACCCGCTGCCGTCGAACTGCTCATGATGATACAGGACGTAGGGGATAATCGGTTCCAGGAAAGGAATGCCTTCGAGGATCCTCGCGCCCATTTCGGGGTGTTTCATCATGATATTGCGTTCGTAATCATCGAGTTTGTCGGGCTTGTTGAGAATGGAGTCGGGGACTCCGATTTTGCCGATATCGTGCAGGAGGCAGCCGGTGCGGAGATCCATGAGACGTTTCAGGCTCCAGCCCATTTTGCGGGCGATGACGCGGGCGATGCGGTAGACGCGGTCGGTATGGCCGGCGGTGTAGCGGTCGCGGGCCTCGATAGCATTGGCGAGGGTTTTAATGGTCTGGTAGTACGATTTTTTCAGATTACGGTTCAGGGCGTTGCTTTCCACGGCGGAGGCGGCGGTTGAGACCAGAAGGGAAATCATGCGCCGCTGTCCCGACGATATATATGAAAAGCGGCTGATGTAAATCACATTAAGCAGTCCGATGATATTGCCGTGAGAAAGCATGGGATGTGAAACGAAGGACCGTTTGTATGATTTGCCCTCGATTTCCAACTCATCATGAATAATATGGGCCTTGCGGGTGGAGAGGATATCGGCGAAGGCTTTGCTGTGTCCCCGGATAAAGACGTTTTCCTTTTCACCGTGAATGTCGCCGGCCATCCCTTTAAGATGGAAATTGTCGGATGAGCCGCTTTTCAGCATGATAGATGCGGATGAGGCCGGAAGGGCGCTGACCGCCGATTCCACCACCAGGTTTAAAAGGGGCTGGAGTTTAATCCCGCGTGAATACTCGCGGGCGACTTTCATCAGTTCCAGCTGGCTTTTCAGCTCGACGTTGTCTCTTTTTATCCGCTGGCGTTCCAGCCCGCGGCGAATGGTGGCCTTGAGGTCTTCCAGCTTGAACGGCTTGGTGAGGTAGTCGTATCCTCCCTTTTTCAGGACCGAAATGGCGGTCTTGACGGTGGGATAGCCGGTCATGAGGATGACGATGGCGTCGGGATGATTTTCGAGGGTATGTTCCAGAATCTGGACGCCGGAGAAATCTCCCATAACCAGATCGGAAAGGACCAGGTCGACGCTGTTTTCGGAAATATAGTCGAGGGCGTTTTGGGGATTATCGAACTTGACCACCCGGCAGTCTTTAAACTCGGCCAGGGCCTCGTCAATGATATTACAGATATACTTCTCGTCGTCAACGACCAGGATGTTTTTCAATTCTTCATTCAGCACGATACTCTCCCCTTATGCACCGTTTGGTATGAGGTATCTACGGTGCACTCAGTTTCGAATATCGGCCATGATTACGAATACAGAAGAGGCCAAAGGGAATCTGTTTGATAATTTTTCTTTATATGGGATGCTTCCCATTTATGAACGGAATTGTTCTCCGGCGTGATATGAAGAACGGACCAGAGGGGCGGAAAATACATGCGGAATACCGGCTTTACGGGCGGCATCTCCGAGACGGGCAAACTCATCGGGCGTATAATATTTACTTATCGGTATATGATTTTTCGACGGCGCCAGGTACTGGCCGATGGTAAGATGTTCGACCATATGGCGGTGCAGGTCTGCGAATACTTCGTACAATTCATTGTCCGTTTCCCCCAGTCCCACCATCAGGCCCGATTTGACCGCCATGCCTCCGAATTCCCCGGCGGCTTTCAATAAAGCCAGCGAACGATCATAATCGGCCTCGGGGCGGACGGCGGGATAGAGCCTCGGGACGGTTTCGACATTATGATTGAAGACATCGGGAGCGGCCTCAAAGACGATTTCGGCGGCAGCTTTATCTCCCTGGAAATCGGGAGTGAGGACTTCGATCGCGGCACCGGCACCGAGACTGCGGATCGCGCGGATGACGGCCGCGAATTGCCCGGCGCCGCCATCGGGGAGATCGTCACGGGTGACTGAGGTTATGACGGCGTGTTTCAGTTTTAGAAGCCGGACGGTTTCGGCGACGCGATTCGGTTCATCGGGATCAAGGCTATCGGGGACGCCGTGGGTGACGTCGCAAAAGCGGCAGTCGCGGGTGCAGTAGGGGCCCATAATAAGGAAAGTCGCAGTCCCGGCGGAAAAGCACTCGCCCCGGTTGGGGCAGTTGGCTTCCTGGCAGACGGTATGGAGGCGGTGTTTTTCGAGCAGGCTTTGGACCTCGCGGTATTTTTGATCGAGGCTGACTTTGACTTTCAGCCAAGGGGGTTTGCCGCCGCCGGTATTGGGATTATTCTTTTCCATAGCAAATGTTCAAATAATATACACCCTATTTGGCCGGGGATGCTTTTCATCCCTCATACATTTCCAAGCCGTTAAGTTAAAGAGATTTCTCTCGATATCAAGAGAAAGAGGAAAAAATATACGAGAAAGGGAGAGAAATAAATGGGTCGGACATCGGTTCTACTTCTGGCGCTGGTAATCGTGCTCATGTCGGCAGCGGGGGCGATGGCTTCGAAGGAAAATGCCAGAGTCGAAGCTCTAAGAAGCCTGGACGCGGCCTCGGTTCACGCCGCACCGCAATTTGCGACGGCGGTGCAATGCACCGTAAATAACCTGGGGGATCCCGCCTGGCAGATCAGCGGCTGGTTGATCGGAATGGAGCTTTACAAGTCCTATCAGGATCCCGGTCAATCCTGTTCGGGCCCCTACCCGTTTTCGGTGGAAGAGGTTCATATGATGATTTGGGCCAACACGCTTCCCTGCACCCTGTTCGTTTCGGTCGATGTTGAAAGCGCCGACCTGACCGACCCCGATTGCCCGGTTCCGGGAGAACTGCTTTCTCTTTCTTCGGAATACATGTTTATTTTGGATCAGGCCGGTTACAATCTGTACCTGATTTCCGTGCCTCTCGATTCGACGGCGACGGTAGATGGTCCCTATTTTGCGGGATTCTACATCGCCAACGTAATCGATGAAAGCCGGGGGGTTCAGATGATAACCGACGACTTCCCTGCCCTATGCCGCGACTACAACATCTGGGATCCTGATATCGGGTATATCGACCTAGCCAGTAACGACTACTTCGAATTCCCCGGTCGGATTTACATGTTTACCACCGGTCAGGCCGGTGGAAGCGGCGGGATACAGCCGGAGCCGGTTTTATCGCTATTGAAGCCATCGAACAACGAAATCATCACCGGCCCGCTGGAAGTCTGGGGGGTCGAGTCAGCGGGAAGCGAGATTATCGATTCGGTGGTATTCTCGTATAAAAACGGCGGCGCCTGGACGAGGTTCGATAACGACAACGACGGATCGCGGGCACTTCGGAACGGAGTTGATCCGGCCGGAACCGGCGAGGGTTTCTATACGATTCTGGATTATTTCACATTGAACGAGGCGCTTTACTGGGTCAAGGCGACTGCATATGATTCACTGGGGCGGACTTCGACCGATTCGCACCTAGTTTCAATCGATCCCACTCCCCCGGACCCGACCCTGGTAAACCCGGTGGGGATGGATACCTTGTGTCTTCCGGCGGCGCTTATCGCCGAATCGGACGATGAAAATCTCGATGTCATGCGGTTCATGCGGAAAAACGCGGCCTCCAACTACGCGGTAGGAGCGGTGACGCTGAACCAATTCGATTACGGCGACGGCAACGGTAATCCGGTCGACGGAAATCCGGCCTCGGCGGGGGAAGACGGCGATTATTACAGCGGCCCGGTTGCGGCGGCGACGGCCATCAAGTACTGGTTTGACAAGGGCTTTCTCAATACCATGAAGGAAGGGCAGTATTACATTCCGGTCGATACCGTGGTGGAGAGAATGGCGACATTGATGCGGACCAAGCAGGAAGACGGAACGTACGACGATATGTTCTATTACGGCCTGACTCAGTACAACCAGACCCACGGCAATCTGCTGCTGTTCAACAGCTATCCCAATCCGGATTACCTGACCATGCGGAGCCTGTTCCAGGAGGAAGAAAATTTCGTGGTTATGGGAATCGGCGGAGATCCGGGGATATATCTTTGCCTGGTCGGAGTGAACGGCCTGGAAGACTTGTCCGGTTACTATGATGTCACGGTCACCGACCCGGTGAACGGAACGAATCTGACTACCGACGTTAGAATGAATTCGGGAAACCTCGAAATTCTCTTCCAGGGGACCTGGCATCCGGTGGATATACTCATTACGGTCATCGGCGGAACTCACACGGTTACCTGGGATTTGATAGCTAATGATGCCGACGGCATTAACGGGTGGTCGTACAACTGGTCCTCATCGACGTTGAGCGACGGCGACCTGGCTTTCATCAGCGCCATGGCGATCGACGACGACGGCCGGACGGCATCCGATCACAGCCTGATAGTCTACGATTGCGGCGCGGCATTCACGGCGGCCGATTATGACGGAGACAGCGATGTCGATTCGCAGGATTTATTGTATTTGATTAATTTCATATACAAAGACGGCCCGATACCGGCCGGTGGAGCGCACCGCGCGGACGCCAACTGCGACGATGTGATCGATATCAGCGATGTAATTTACGCCATCAACTTTTTCTATTCCGGCGGCCCTTCCCCCTGTTATTGATATAGTGCAATAGAAAAAAAGCCCCCGATAATCCGGGGGCTTTTTTCATTTCCGGGAAATCGCGGCCATGGCGGCCCGGCGGGCGATTTCGGGGTCGATTTTGCAGACCTCGATAATCTTGTCGACCGCTTCGTCGATATACACCGCCCAGGATTTGCCGGGGTATTTCTGACGGAGTTCGTCGGTGACCTCATCGGCAATGGCCGCAATGAATTCAGCATAGCGGCGGCGCTGTTCGGTTTTAAGAAGAGGGACAAGGTATTTTTTGGCCAGCCAGGCCAGACAGGTCATCAGCAGGGCTCCGATTCCGCCGGCCAGTTCGATAATATTGCCGGCCAGGAATTCGAGAATCGACCCGATTATGGGAATTGAAAAAAGCAGCATAACACCTCCTATATTACCAGGTTAAAAGCCAGTCAGGCTGATTGGGAACAATAACTTTTTCGCGCAGGACGGTACCGTCGTCGAGGCGGACGGTAATTTCATAACGGGTGGTATCGGGCAAAAGCAGGGCATTGGGGATAAGATCGAGATAAAAATAGCCGGTGCTGTCGCTGTACGATACTATTTCGAAGGGAGAGACAATACCGCCGCCGGCCCGAATGACACCGGAAGGAATCCGGGCGGTAATTTCGGCACCGGTTTCGGGAATTCCGGCGAGATCGTACAGGAATCCATAGACGCGGCACAGTCCGGGGAATTCGGCGGTTCCGGGATCGAAGCGATAGCCATATATCGTATCGACAAGCGCTCCGGAAACAACAAGCGTATCGGGACTCGCGAAAATATATCCGGAGGCATATGCCAGAACGATAAAGGTATCGGCATCGAGGTTGAAAGAGAGCCTTCCCAGAAAATTGCAGTTTCCGGCGGCAATCAGAGCGGACTGGTCGGAATTCCGGATCGCCACGCTGACTCCCGGCACGGCCTGATCTATGGTGCTGTCATAAGCAAATATGCCGACAGAATACAGGCCGTCTCCGATGCCGATGCCGGAGATTTCGCGGTCGAGATATTTGCCAAAGGTCCCGGCAATGATATGGTTCGACTGCGGGGTGTTCCAGACCGCCCGCGCCAGTGAAGTGGAATCGACGGCTCCTTCGGTCCGGTTGGAGTCGACGACACCGCCGGTAATGTTACGGGTTGCATAATTCCAGATACCGAAAGCGATTTCGGTAGAGGCGGATCCGGCAAGCTGGACATCACCGATGCTGTTGGGAGCGATTTTCTGGGAATTAAGCGCGGCCGGACCGATTTCGGAGGAATCGAGAGTGCCGGTGACGTCATTGAGATTGATGCCGATGTTGTCCGATACGGTCAGGCTCGAAACCCAGTCGTCATGATTGCGGAGGCTGTCGAGAATTATCGACAAGGAATCCAGGGCCGAAATAATATCCCGCTTCATACCGACCTGAAAATCGAATACGAACGGGGTATACAGGGCGGAATCGTTGTCGTAGGCACGCACCAGAACGAGATATTGCCCATCTCCCCCAACGCCGTCGATATCCTGGAATTGATCCGTGAACAACAGCCAGCCGTCGACGGCGGAAACCTGTGCATCGGCAGAGTTGTACCAATCGTCATGCAATTCGCTGCCATTGCGGAAGACCTGGATACGCAGGGAATCGGGTTCGGCGAGGCCGCCGTTAAGATAAATGGTTCTTCCGGCAAGCGTCACCTGTTCGACGGGTTCGATAGTAATGGACAGGGCCGGCTTTATTGTCAGCAGCGCCGATAACAGTATTAAGAGGAGTTTATTCAATATTCCCTCCTTGTTCAATGAGTATTTGTCTTCTTCGAGAATTGCCGCTTTCCGGAGTCTGTCCGGCGATGTATGTCACATACATGGAGAGCAGGCGGTCGGGATAGGACCAGGTGGGGGGATTGCACGGGTTCAGCGGGGGCCAGGGGTCATTGAAATCCCGGATAGCGTTTGCACCTATCTGCGTATCGTACTTGAGATAATAGGCGCTGGCGCCGCAATAGGCCAGAATCCAGTAAGCGGCACCATCGACGATTGCGGATTCTTCGGCCGCTTTCATCTGGTACCAGCCGTTTCCGGTTATGGCGAAGGTCCCGGTCGTGGAATCGACGAAGGCGTCGCAGCCTCCGTCATCCGAATATACAGCTCCCCCGATTGTGCCATAGACACCGTCGTCGACCAAATAAATGCAAATGCTGTCGATAGTTCCGTCGGCAGGCGAGGTGAACAGCCCTCCGGCAGAGTAGTTGGGATTGAGCAGGAACGAGGTTTCACCTGCAGTACTATTGCCGAACTGGGGGTCGACAGTCACGGGATAGGCGGCTTCGTCCAAGAATTTCACGGGAAGATGAATTTCGAGGATGCTCGATTCGATATCGATGTACAGACTGCATTTGACAGTGTCGCCGTCATAGTCCCAGGCGTACGGAGCGTAAATATGAAAGGCCTTGCCGCAACCGTAGCGGGCCTCTTTTTCGGACTGACCATCGGAATTGATGCGGTTGCCTCTGCGATTTTGATGATACACGGCATAGGAACCGACGACCGAATCGGGGCGGAAGGCGCCGTCGGCGATTTCGGAACCGGTCAGTATCGGCTGGTAGTAAAAGGAAAGCCCGCGGCTGATAAGTGAGTAAGAGAGGAGCGGAGATTCCGGTTTACGATCGAGAGTAATTTCCCATTCGAGGTTGCTATCCGGTTTTAAATAGAAGATGGAATTGCGGTCGGTCTGGATAGAGACAGCGCATTCGCCGTTCCAGGCATCGAGTGAGAGGATTTTAGCATTACCGTTGTTCGAAATTCCCGCAGTCAAGTTGCGTGAGAGGCCGGTCTCCTCCGCGGCGTTATCGAGATTAAAGACGGTGACTTCGTTTGACTGAGCGAAAATCACTGCCGGAGTCGATAACAGGCATAGCAGGGCAAAGGCGATGAATCGGTTCA
Source organism: Candidatus Zixiibacteriota bacterium (assembly GCA_041306185.1). GTDB lineage: Bacteria > Zixibacteria > MSB-5A5 > GN15 > PGXB01 > JBFZFV01. The sequence goes on along the minus strand of JBFZFV010000015.1, from coordinate 1,996 downwards.
TTTGGGCACCGTCGATTTGCGCTTGCCGGAGCGGGGTTTTTTCGTAAGCTCTTCGGTTCTGATCTGGTTTAAGCGTTCCCAGAATTTCTTTTCGGCTTTGCCTTCGATGGCGAGTTTCTTTTTCATTTCAATCACCTTCAGTAATTCTCCCACCTTGGGGATATGTTTGGGGTTCAGTTTGGCGATCTCGTCTGTTTCCGGTTCCGGTTCTCCGACGATAGTATCGTACAGGAGCCGTTTGAGCCGTTCGAGGATGACGATATCGTCGTAGCGGTTGTCATCAGTCATCGGGGATGCCCATTTCGTAGATGAACAGGTCGACCTGCACCGGACCGGAAGCGTCAGACGTACGGGCGATACGAAAGCCCTGTTGGGATTCGCTGCCGACCACAAATGCGGTGTACTGCGAACGGGGTGATACGACCACTTTCGGTTCGGCTATTTTTTCGGGAAGAACACTTCCTCGGAAATCGAGCAGGTCGGTGAAGAGGACGTCCTGAGCGGTCTCTCCGATACCGGTGGCGCCGAATATAACACGGTCGGTGTTTTCGATTCGTTCGACGGCGAGGTAGTGCAGCCGGACTTCATCGGTGATGCCCCAGACGGTGAAATCCCGCACCACCCACAAGCGTCTGCCTCTCAAGTATGATAATGTATCCATAGGGCCTCCTTAAGATCGGCGCGGTCCGCTGGGGCGGGAACGTTCGGGGTGAAAGATTTTTATCAGGTGTTCGTAATCTTTGCGGAAGTTATCGGAGAGGGCCAGCCATGAGGATGCTCCGCGTGAAGCGGAAGAAATTCCTTCAAGGTCACCGGCGGCGGCAATGCGGCAGAGGATCGATGCGGCCAGGTAGGTCGCGGCGGCCTGCAGGACAGGGTCGGCTCCGAACGATTTGTCCGGATCGACTTCCCGTTCGACTATGGCGTTCGCTTCGTTTACCGTGATAGTCACAATGGCATCGTTGGCATGATGCCAGGCGGAATCGTAGTCGACCAGGATTCTCTGACCGATATTGATGTCTCCGTTGACCAGGCGGCGGATGTACCCTTTGGTATAGTTTACCGAATAGTCGACCCCTTCGGCGTAGACTATGTACTTTTCGTACCATATTGATAGCGGCTGGCCCGATGCAATGGCGCCATCGGGGATAATGGCAATTTCGCCGGAATCGTAAGTCACGGCGTAATCGATATTATCGCGATATACGGTGCTCAGGGAGCGATTTGAGGCGATTACGACCGAATTGGGGATAAGATTGCCGCCTGAGATAACGATCGGATCGATCCCGGCGACGTATTCGCCGTACGAAGGCTTGGGAGAGCCGTTTGCCTTTACGAGCATACTCCCGGGGATTATCCCTTTGCCGGGAAGGTACATTTCCGTATTGGCGGTGAAGATTACCGGGTAATCGCGGATGTTATCGGCAGGAGTATCTTTAAGGCCAATATGTCCCTTGGCCAGTTCAATATTCGTGTACGGCATATCAGGACTCCATTAAGGTTAGGGCCTTGCAATCCGGGATTGCGGTAAACATCGTACCGACCGGAGCGAGTGTGAAGGGGGCGGTCACGGTTACTTTTATCCAGAAGAGGAGATTATCCTGCACGGTGCATTTCTGCCAGTCGGGCGGAATGGCGATGGTATCTTGCCAGAGGAGGAGTTCTTTTTCGCTGTCGGAGAAAGACCAGGCGCCACTGTATGGAACGAAGGCGGTCCATTGCTGGCCGTCGAAATAGGTCCAGTTGACGGTGCCGCCGGTTCCCGCGATTGACAGAATCGTTTTGAGGTATGAGAATCGATCGGACATTCCAAGGTACAGGGTATCCCCTAACTGACTCAAGAGCGCCGAAGAGGCGGTATGGAAGACATCTCCGGTGGTATTGTCGGATGCTGCGGAAGTCACATCTTCGAATGTCCCCGACCCGGAATGATACAGCAAGACCTTCGAAAAAAGACGTCGTGACGGATCGACCGGTTCCGATACAGAAAACGAAG
>JBFZFV010000014.1:0-5981 GCA_041306185.1 Candidatus Zixiibacteriota bacterium | reverse complement strand
ATAATTGCAGGACACCGGCCGCTGTTGGAGATAAGATTAATTATTGTCATAATAATCCTGTAAGGCAGGGTTTAGTTACTGCACCGGGGGATTACAAATGGTCGAGTTATAATTGGTATTCTGGTTTGAGTGATGTTCCCTTGACAATTGACGAATATGAGCCATAGATTATTGCCATAGATGAAAGACCCACAGCAAGCTGTGGGATACCGGATGTCCATCCGATTGACTTTGAAACCGTCGGGAAGAGGCATTTTATGAGGCGTATTATTAAGTCTGTGTGGTTGTTGATGGCGATGCTTGCATGTAACTGTCAGAACGGGGAGGATGCCAACGAGCCATCGACTGTGGTTTTTACCGAGGAACAGCGAGTGCTTGCGGATCAAATCATCAGCGTGTTTGAGAATAACACGCCGGTGATCGACTATGCCTATTTCGAGAACCTGGACGACGGACGCGGTATTACGGCCGGGCGGGCCGGGTTTACTTCGGCGACAGGTGATATGCTGCTAGTCGTAGAACGCTATACCCAGCTTGTTCCCGCAAATCCTCTGGCCGTCTATCTGCCGCGTCTCAGGGAACTCGCAGCCGAGGAAAGCGATTCTGTTAATGGACTGGAAAATCTGGAAAATGCGTGGCAAACGGCGGCGGAAGATTCCATTTTTTGCGAGGTACAGGATGAAGTTGTGGACGAAGAATACTATTGGCCGGCGGCGGATTACGCCGAAGATTTGGGGCTATTCTTTCCACTGAGTCTGCTGAACCTCTATGACGCCTGTATTCAACACGGTGATGGCGACGATCCGGACGGGTTGGCCAACATTATCAGCCAAACAACGGAACAGATGGCCGGAACTCCTGCCGACGACATTGATGAATCCGAGTGGCTGGAGGCATTCATGAACATTCGCCGATCAGTACTTTTGAATCCGGCCAATCCGGATACGCGCGAAGAATGGGCCGAGTCAGTCGGACGAGTCGATGCACTGATAGCCATCTTTGAGAGTGGGAATGTGGATTTGACGCCACCGATTGTGATCAGTCCATGGGACTCGACATTCATACTTCCTCAGTAGATGAGCCGGTTGCACGGATATTTGGGCGGGGGCGTGTATCGTTTGTGCTGCTGAATACCGGGCTGTAATTCAAACAGGAAGCCAGACAATCTTCTTTGGAGTCTTAAACGGAATCCTTCTGCAGACCCAATCGTCCATTTCTTTACACGTTAAGGGAGGTGTCGGGTTTTTCTCTCGTTCCGCAAGCCGGAACTTGTTCGGAACCGCGACCTACTATTATGGTACGGAAATGAGTCCCACGAAACCGATTAACTTATCAGGCGTTGTTGTCAGACGCGGTGTTCTTCCGCAATTTTAAGATATCAATATATTTGTCTCGATATTCATCATCATACAGAATTTTCTGAATCACCTTTTTATAAGCCAAGACACCAAAGCCGTAGCCAATCTTTTCCAAGAGCGTCAAGACAACATAGAGGATTGAAAGTATAGTCAAAAGCTGGATATTTTTCACAAAAAAACCCAAGAGGATAAATAAAATTATCGTGATAGATCCGAAAAGAATTACAAAAGTTATCCGGCTTTTGGTTTTCTTCAAATTGAAACTATTCCTAATAGTAAAATCCGCCTTTTTTTGAACTGCCGGCAGGCTGAATTCATAATCCAATTGGTTTCGATTATTCATTTTTTATCCTCCCTATAAATTTGGTTTTTTTCATGGGGTTCCCATCATCACTTCCTCACACCTCGATCACGCGCTGGATTTCGGGGTGGGAGTAACGGGCTCCGCCGACAATCACCTTCAAATTCGGCAAAATTTCCACCTCGGCCGGATAGTGCACGTGCCCGCACAAAACGGTCAGGCTCTTGCCGGGATACTCCTGCATGACGGCCTTCAGCGTCTCGCCGGTCACCTTGCTGGCATAGTGCGGCAAAAAATCGGGTTCGGGGATCCGTCCGCTGTTAAGACAGGCCTCCTCGAACGGCGGGGGATGAGTGAGGGCGACGACCCGGTCGTACTTCGCGAGGGCGGCCCGGAGGGTGCGGTCGAGATGATCGGCCCCCTCGGCGGCCAGTTCCTGCATCTTCTCGAGAATGGCCTCCTGATCGAGGCGGCGGAAATCCTCGATGATGTGATGGTCGCTCATCTGGAGCCCGGAACCGTGGTAATCGCCGAATCGTCCGTCGGCCCAGCCGTCGTGCCCGATGAGGGCGGTGTCGGCGGATAGTTCGATGAGGTCGATTCCGGGAAGCCAGACCAGGTTTTCGCTGGAGCGGCAAACCTCGCGGACGGTCTGCCGGACTCTTTCGATCGACGAACGGTAGAAGTCGTGGTTGCCGAGGATGAAATAGATCTTCCGCCCCGAGACGCATTCGGAGAGGATATTGAGATACTGGCCGATGGTGTCGCCTTCGGCGATGTCGCCGCTGATGAGGAAGGCTTCGGCGTCGTGCTTGAAGAGGAAGACCATGAAGTCGGAGAGGGGGTCGAAGTCGAGGAAATTGAGGTGGATGTCGGTCAGCCAGGCCAGTTTCATTTCGTGAAGATAATCAGTAACGGGGGTTGGCGCAAGTCATGGGGTAAATCATTCGGTGGTGGAGACGATGAGGTCGATTTCCTCGCCGGTTTCGAGGTCGGTGGCTTCCTCGACGGATTGTTCGAGAACGGTTTCGGGGAGATAGTTTTCGTCGCGGATTTTGGTGACCAGGCCGACTTTCAATCCTTTTTCATTGAGGATGGCGCGGGCTTCGGTCAGCGAATAGCCGATAACGCTCGGCATATAGACGACGTTCGAAAGCGAGCCGCGGTTAACCATGAGGTTGACGGGCGAGCCGATGGGGATTTCGGTGCCGAAGGCGGGGTACGAGAAGACCACGACTTTTTCAGGGAGGGAATCGGTAAAGGTCCAGGCGACGTCGCCGAGTTCGAGCTTGGAGGCCTCGATATTGAGCTTGGCCTGGCGGACGGAAAAGCCGGCGAGCTGCGGGACCGGGACCATTTTCTGCCCCGAGGAGACGGTGACCTTGATGGTCCTCCCCTTTTTTACTTTGATGTCAGGGAGAGGATATTGCGAGAGGATGACCCCTTCGGGTTTGTCGGGGTGGTATTCCTCATTGGCGATTTCCAAGTCGAGGCCGCTGAGTTTAAGGAGGTCGCGGGCGTCCTCGGTTTGCAAACCCGTGATATCGCGGAGGGGGAATTCCGAGCCGAGCCGGGTGATCCAGGGCATGACTCCTGAATCGATGAAGAAATAGATAAAGAGCAGCGCGAGGATGGGATAGCCGACAAAGTGCACCAGTCTGCGGCGGGTGCTGTGAGGCGGCAGTTTGGCATCGTACCAGGTGGTCTGGCGGCGCAGTCTTCTTTCTCGGGCGAGGCTCATATCGGGAAATTATACAGTTTCAACTCTTTTTCGAAACCAATTTTTTCTTAAGTCTGGCGGCGAAGGCTCCGGAGAGCTTTTCGACGCGGGGGTAGGTTTTCATGAAGCCGCGTTCGGAGACGACTTCGCTGTCGAAAAATTCGGAGGCGGATTCCAGGACGAAGTCGGGGCGGCGGACGAGGAATTCCTCGACGACCTGGTCATTTTCCTTGCGGAGGATGGTGCAGGTGGAGTAGACGAGGACTCCTCCGGGTTTGACGAGCTTGGCGCCGCGGTCGATCATCATGCTCTGGATTTTAAAGAGGCGGTCGACGTCCAGAGGGGTCTTGGACCAGCGGAGGTCGGAGTGTTTGCCGGCGTTGCCCCAACCGGTACAGGGGGCGTCGAGGATGACGCGGTCGAAGCGGCCGCTTTTGAATTCGAGGTTGTCGGCGTGCACCGGGTTGATGATGGTGACTCCCTGGCGCTTGATGTTTTCCACCATCATTTCGAGGCGGGGGCGGGATTTGTCGATGGCGGTAATCATGCCGCGGTTGCGCATGCGCGAGGCGGCATAGAGAGCCTTGCCTCCGGGGGCGGCGGCCATGTCGAGGACGGAGGTTTCGGCTTTGGGGTTCATAAGCCGGACCGACATACCGGCGGATTCATCCTGTATATAAATTTTTCCTTCGGTAATCAGTTTGTGGTCGGGGGGCAGGGCGCCTTCTTCGAGGTGGTAGAATTCTTTGAGGAATCTTCCATTGGTGAAGGCGATGCCCTCCCCTTTCAGGGTGTCTTCGATTTCTTTCGGGGCGGCATTGACGTAGTTGATGCGGAAGGACATAGTCGGGGGTTTGTTCATTTCGGCAAGGAGGAATTCGGTGTCCTCGAATTTGAACTCCTCGAGGCAGTGCTCGATAAACCAGTTGGGATAGGAGTACTTATTGCCGAGGTAGTTGACCGGGTCGGTTTTTTTGTCGACGAAGACGATCCGTTCGGGATTACGCAGGGCGGCACGCATGACGGCGTTGACCATGCGGGCGCGGGAATTGTCGGTGAAAAAGTGCGCGAGGTTGACCGATTCCGAGACTGCCGCGGCCTGCGGGATACGTTCGGTAAAAAAAAGCTGGTAGAAGCCCATACGGAGGATGTTGACCAGGTGGACCGGGAGTTTTTCCGACGGGCGGGAGAGGAAGATGCGGAAGTCGTGATCGAGGCGGCGACGCATTTTGACGGTCCCGTTGACCAGCTGGCGGATGAAGCGCATATCGAGGGGCGACAGCTTATACTTTCTTGAGATGTCGGCGATAACGGCATCGGCATTCTGCTGACCGTCTTCGAGGACCCCGAGGATTTCGACGGCAACGGCGCGGACTTTGTCGTACGATTGTGTTTTCCTTTCGGCCATTTAGAACTCCATCGGGGTCAGGCGGGAGCCATCTTCGGCAACGTAGTACATTTCCCTGCGGTGAATCGGGATGGTCGGGACGATTTCCGGCGCGACCAGACCGGCGGCGGCGATGGCTTCGGTGGGCCGGGCATAGCCGGCGGTTCCGAGGGCCAGTTCCATGGTGATTTTACCGTCATCCGGATTGTATTCCATTTTTCGTATGGCCGGTTTAATGTCCACGATCTTCTTTTCTTCTTTCGCTTCCCGGACTAATTCAATTGCGTCACGCGACAGCAATTCATCGATTTTCGCCCGGTAGTCGGCATTTTTATCCATCAATGCTTCATAGACCGCCAGGTTGACCTTGCCCGATATCGATATCCTGGTATTTATTATCGGTTTAGCGTTGAAAATAGAATAGCCCTCGGGAAGAGTTTCGCCCAAAGCGGTAATCATATAAGGAGTGAAGGGGGCATCGAGAGTCAAGTCGAAATATTCCGCCTCGGAAGTGTATCCCAGGGCCAGCGGCGGCCCGAAGGAGAGTTTCATGTGGGGATGATATCCCTGCGAAAAGGCTGCTGGGATCTGGGCGCGGCGGATGGCCCGCTCGAAGAGGCGCATGTTGTCGCGGTGGGACAGGAATCGGGTCAGGCCCTGTCTTCCCCAGCGGAACCTGATATTTCCGGTGGTCGGGGCGACCCCGGTGCGGGCGACCCCTTTACGGGGGGTACGACCGAACCCGAAATCGTCGTCATCGGTTTCTTTTTTTGCGGGTGCAGGTTCGGCCGGTTTTTGTTGATGTTCCCGCAGGATGGTGGAGGTACGGTTACGCTCATTCATGAGCATTTCGGTGGTGCGGTGCAACTGCACTTTCGACCAGGGGAGGTTTTCCGAGAAGGCTCGTCCCCGCAGGTACGTATTATAATCAATACCGCACTCTTCGAAGCTCTGCCGCCAGACTTCAAAATCATAGAGTTCGCCCCAGCCGTCGAAACGGGCTCCTTTTTTGTACGCGGTTTCGATGACCTCGCCGATTTTGCGGTCTCCCCGCCCGATGACCCCTTCGATCAGCGACAGATTCGGATCGCGGAGTTTGATATTGACGGTTCTGCCATGCAGAGCTCTTTTAAGGTATTCTCCCTTTTCCCGGATATATTCCGGCGAGGGCTGCTGATCCCACTGGAAAGGAGTATGCGCTTTGGGAGAGAACGG
>JBFZFV010000013.1:0-22772 GCA_041306185.1 Candidatus Zixiibacteriota bacterium | reverse complement strand
GCGAAAACATTATCAAAGTCCCGGCCAGCATTCTTATGGAATTTTCAAGCGTCATACGACAGCTCCTTCTATTTTCTCATTCTTAAAAGCCGTAGGTGGCTTTCAGGTAAACATTATCATTCAAATCGAACTGCCCGAAATCGGTCGCCTGGTTGTTACCCTCGAAGAAATTACCTCCCAGGGCCAAAATCAGCTGATCGGTGTATTTGTACTCCACCGATGCCCGCACGTACATATCTTCATCGGTCGGTGAGTAAAAAACGAATCCCGACAAGGTCACCAGTTCTTGGTTCAGCAGCTTCGTAATGCGCGAAGTCAATAGATGGCGGACTTCATCCCGGACATAGGCTCCCATTCCGGTTTGCCCGGCTTCGTACTTATCATAATCCATGATGGCATCGGCCTGCCACTGGATATTCGCGGTCAGGTTTGTCGCCACCTGGCGCTCGTACCCGAATAGCCCCATCATCGAAGAATTCGGCATCATGGGATTATCCCCGTCCTTATCGTCCCGGGAATCGAAATATCCCCCTTCCAGCCAGAGGATCCCTCCCAGAATCGAACCCCGGACCGAGGCTCCATAAACATCCAGATGCGGATAAATCGCCATGGGGCCATCGGGAGTCGTCACCGCCCCGGTCGGGTTTTTATAAAACCCCTTATAGAAGTACAGGGCCGCGTTCATCATCCCGATCTGCTGCTGATAACGTAAGGCGAATTCGCCGTTTTCGAACTTGGCCTCCGGAGTCGCCGGATCGAAGTAGTACCCTTCACCGACTATCCTGCCGACAAAAGGATTATAATAACTCAGTTTTCTTCCGGTCGGAAGACGGTTCGGTTCGAAGCGCGGAGTCCATACGAAATTGAGATTCCCGAACCCCGGATAAAAGGCCATCCGCAGGGCATTCTGCGGCGCCTTGAGGTACTGATCGTCGCGCCCCACGAAAAACGACCGGTAGTCCTTGGCAAAAACATCGTTGATGAACACCAGGTCGCCGGTTCCCCAGGTCAATACCTGCCGTCCGATTTTGAAGTCGAAGTACTGTCCCAGCCGGAATTTCAAGTATCCTTCACGCAATTCCCATTCGTACTGCGCCGTGTCGGCGGCATCGTAGACGAAATCGAGCCGCCCGAAAAATTCCGCGGAATTCCCGAAATGCTCCGCCCGCAGCTGCAGCCTCGTTTCCGAAGCCGGCATTTCTGTCGCGGTAGGATTATCCTCTTCCAGTCTCGCGCCGTACAGTCCCTGCAGGAATCCGTCAATGTTCACTTCCGCGTGCAGCGGGGCCGCGAATATCGCGAGCAGTCCCAGTATAATCAGTTTTCGTTTCAACATAGTATTCTGCCTCTCCCGGTTGCCTTAAATTACTTAATGTACTGACGGGGCGGGGTTTTCAGGTAACGTTCGGTGAAAATATCTTCGCCCAGCCCGACATTATAATCGATGTTGCTGAATTCGACCACCGTCCGGGTCCCCTTCTTCACGTTTTCTATCGACCGCACCGTGACCGTCTGGATTCCCTCGATATCTTCGATTTTGTCGGCCGTGAATATCCGGATTAACTCCCCTTTATCATTATAGTATTCTTCCTTTAGAGGAAGATAATTACTCTTGTCTATATAAGATACCCGTTTGGCAAATCCCTTGTAACCATTGTCCTTCGGAATCGATTCGATGATAAACACCGGCTTGCCCCCAAGATCCCCCTCGCCGTTGGTCTGGGTATGGGTATCCTCGTTCCAGTGCCGGCCCGAGACATCCTCGTATGTGAAATCCGATCCGACAAAACTGGAATTCTTGTCATCCGCAGAAATCGGCTTGACCAAATCCACCGCCGGAACATAAATCCAGCGGGAATCGTTGCCGTCGGACTGCTTGAAAACCATGAACGTCATGCGTGAGACATCCGACGGCTTCTTGAAATAGGTGTAGTACTTCTGGTTGCCCCCCTCTTCGAGGTCGACGCGCAGCATCGTAAATTCACGGTTGCGTTCCTTGTCCCCCTTTATCAGGCGCATGTTGACTTCAACCACCCCGTCGTCTCCGGCATAGTAGTACGCCATATGAGACTTTTTCATGATTTCGTTGGCATCCTGGGCCGCGGCGACTCCCGCCAGCAGGATTACCAGGGCAAGCACCGTCATGCCGATAGCCAGATGAAATACTTTCTGTTTCACTTCAATTACTCCTTTATTTTACACTTAATTATTTTCGGTTATAGGCTGTGAATGAACTTGGTCGTGATCTTCTTTTCCACCGGCATGCTCGGGTAAAAGCGATTTGTGAAAAGTCTTTACCACGGCCGGAAGCAAAAGCATGGTCACCAGGCCGGAAACCAGCATGATCGCGAAGAAGAACGAACCAACCGTGATGTACGGTACCAGGGTCGAGAAAAACATGGGGACGAACCCGATCGCGATCACCAGCACGTTGCGGCTGATCGCCCGTCCGGTTCCTTCGAAGATCTCGTTGTAAGATTCGCGGAAGTTGCCGCTCCGGCTGTGTATCATCCTCAAGCGCTGGATAAAATGAATCGCGAAGTCGATCGACAACCCCAGCGTCAGCGACGACAGCACCGCCACCGGCATATCGTACGGCTTGCCGATGTAGCCGATAAAGGCATAGATCGCCATGATCGTTATGGTCAATGGGAGCATCGAGAAGAATCCCCACTTCAGCGACCTGAAGAGGATTATCATCATGATGAATACCACCGCGAATGATCCCAAAAGGGAACTCCTCATCCCCCTGACCATCTGCCCCTGCCATTCGATGTTGATATAGGGCAATCCGGCCCAGTGCACTTCGATGCCTCCCGGCGGAGGATTCTGCGCCATATACTCATTGGCACGATTGACCACCCCCGATACGGCCATGTTGTCCCCGTTTTTCATCTGCACCCAGAGGCTTGCCTTATCGTATTCGGGAGTGACGAACTTGAATAGATCGTCCGGATCCCCTCCAGACATCTCGAACAGAAATACCATCTGGCCGATTTCATCCTGGCTGTCCGGGATGTACATTTCCGAAGAATCGGCTCCGAATAATTCGTAACGTACCTTCTTTATGATATCCGGTAATCCCGTGGTCGATCCGACAATCTCGGACTTCTCCAGCTCACGCTGCAGCTCTACGATGTAATTTTCGACTTCGGGACGTTTCATGTCATCGTAGTCTTTCCCCTCGAAGACCAGGTAATTCATGTATGTCCCGGCCAGGTGCCGGTTCATGACGGTATCCGCCTGGCGAATCGGATGCGATTTCTTGAACCACTTCACCGGATTATCATTCACCACTATCATCGATAATCCCACCGCCGCGACCACGATCACGAACATCGATCCGAATATTATCGATTTGCTCCACTTGTATGAGAAATTCCTGAAACCGTGCATCAGCGAAGTAAGGAAACCCTTGCTGTCATCTTCCTGGCCGAAATTCTTCAGCGTTTCGGTCGAGATTAACATACCGATGGCCGGATTAAGCGTGAGCGACAAAAACCAGGCCACGATGATTCCGAAAGCTACGAAGATACCGAAAACCTGCACCGGAGGTATCGGAGTCAAGGCCAGCGATATGAACCCGGCCACCGTGGTCAGCGAAGTAAACAGCATCGGAACGAACAACTCGTTAATGGTATGGCGGATCGTGGCGTCTTTGTGTTTGTACTTCTTATAGTGATCGTGGAATTCCGAAATAATGTGAATCGAATTCAACACCGCGATCGGAATCAAAAAGATGGGGATCATCGATGACATGATATGCACGGTATGTCCGGTCATGATCAATAGCCCCATCGACCAGATCACCGACATTATCGCAACCACCATCGGAGCGAGGATGATTTTTACTTTGCGGAAAAACGCCAACAGCAAAAGGAATATGATTATCATGGCCGCCGGAGCGGAATATGCCATCTGGTTGAACATCTCCGCCCCGAAAGAATCCTCCGCCATCGGAAGTCCGGCCAGATGATATTCTTCTTCATTTCCCTTATATTTATCGATAATAGTACGAATTTCACCGGCGATGCGGTAAGCCTGATCTTTGGCCTCGATCGGCACGAACACCGCAATAGCCTTGCCGTCATCGGAAGCCAGCTTCCCCCGGAGAATCGGGTTATCCATGATACGCCCGAAAATGTAACGGGCTTCTTCATCGTTCGAGATTTCACCCGCCATCAACGGCTCGATCACCAGCTCCCCGCCGGGCCCCTGCTTGATGTCGTCAACCGTGGACGGAGCCATAACGTCGGCGGCGATGACGCCGTCGATATCGAGGATTTCATCCGTTATATGATAAATGCGGTTGAGAATGTCGGCTTTAAAAGCCCCCTCTTCGTCAACCACGCCGACCGCGATGAAATCGCTAAGTCCGAACACCTCCTTGGTTTCTTCGTGAAAAACCCGGACCGGTTCGTCCTTGGGGAGCATGTTTTCGGGGTCGGTATCTATTTTGATCTTGGGAAATTGGAAGGCGAAGAAGACCGTGATGGCCACGGTGATGGAAATCACCCACCAGGGATTTTTAATCGAAAAATCGGTTACTCGTCTTTTCACTTTTCGGGCCTCCATTGGGATTTAAGCTGTTTAGCCTATTAGATAAGGAGCGCCCGAAAACGATTCAAATTTTATCCTGTATTTCCTATGTCGTTGTCTCCCAATATGATATACTTGTATAGTTCCGAATTGTCGATATATATCTGATAGTGTTCGACCTTCTCCCCCTTCATCCGGAAAACATTGCAGAACGGGACCGTATGCCGGCTGTCATCGTGGCGAGTATAAGTAACTTCCCCCCGGCAGGAAAGAAGGTCGCCGCTTTCCCAGACATCGGTGACTTTATGGTTAAGAGCTTTCAGGCTGTTGAAGAAATTCTCCACCACTTCGTGAATCCCTTCCTCCCCCTTGATCTCGGGATAATTCCCGAAACGGAAAATCCCGTCGGGGTGAATGAAAGAACAGAATTTATCGGTATCCTTGCCATCGATCGCTTTGAACAGCTCGGGAATCCAGGCTTTGCTCATTATATAGAATCCTTTCCAATGACCGTTTGGGTTATTGAATAATTACGCCCCATCCCGAAAATGATTTGCAATGAAATCGGGCGCATAATCGCCGGGGACATTTATAACCGTTGCGGCAGGCCTTGCTTCCGGCTGAAATGCCTATCCCTGTCAGGAGGTGTGACCTGCCGCATTTATCTACCTTCCGAATGAATTCCGCCCCGCCGAACCAGCGAGAAACCCGATCCCCGTCTAAATTTCCTTTTGAGAAAACCGACTTATATTCGTCATTAGAAAAGGGAAATCAGGATTCCAATCCGATAAGATAATAAAGGCGTGGGGAGGCAAAAAATGCTTAACTCAAATTTCAAGAAAACAACTCGCCTGTTCATCCTGGCGGGATTATGCGGCTTGCTTTTTATCCAGTACGGTTGTCCTCCTACAGACATAGGTGACCAAACCATAGGAGTAAGCGGGACAGTATTTGATGCCGCCAGCACTCTTCCTCTTGAAGAAGCATGGGTGAATTTCGCGGACTCTGCGACTCCCTTCGCCTTCCTTTCCGACAGCGCCGGCTTTTTTCAATACGTGACTTTTGGGAATCCTCCGCAATCGATCCAGCTGTATTTCGGCAAAGAAGGCTATGTAACCTTCGATACGATAATCGACATCCCGTCGAACACCCGCTTCGTCGACAGCGTGGAGATATACCTGACGCCGGTAATTTAGTAACCGTAGGTCGGCCTTCCGAGCGAGTTCCGTCCTGCAAACGAGTGAGAAACCCAACACCGGACATCTCAATGGTAGGTCGAAACCCTGGCGGTTTCGACAATCCAATGAAGTGGCCCTCCGTAACCTCATGCCACCCAGCATAGTCCAATAAAATGGGTTTGTTTTTCATAATTGGCATATCGTTTTTATCCGTTTTCCATTTGATCGTTTCCATCCCTTTTTTTGTCATTCCCGCGACGGCGGGAATCTTTTATTTTTAGGCAACTCCAAAACAATCAATGACACTCCTTTCACATAAGTGGGGCGGTGAATTTTCACCATTGATGTTGTAGGGATTTTGCGGGAGGCTAGAGTGACAATTAACCCGGAGCGGTTTAATTGTACCGTCAAAACCGTCCTTCGGAGCTCATGATCTGCGACAGGGATTTTGACCTTGCTTGTGGGGTATACCGATATCCAAACCACCATGATCTACGCCCATCTCGCCTCGGATCATCTGGAATCGGCAGTAAATAAGCTGCCGTTCTACAAATGAAAAGGGTCAATTTCGCAGTCATACCTCGAGATTTATAGGTATCCCGGGTCAATGACCATGGGGTTTCTATTTATGATCAAATTCACATGGTGCCGGACCGCCCTTAAATTTGTAATTAACCAGATAGACTATATCCAGAATATTGACCAACAGGTTGCAGTTGGTATCACCTACCTCCGGCGGTTCCGGACAGGTTCCTCCCTTAAACTTGCAATTAATTAAATAAACAATATCGAGAATATTGATAACCCCATTGCGGTCGCAATCGCCGTTTAAATAATGGTATCCTTCTTCCACTTCATACGTGTATGATGTCACCACGCCGTTTGCAGGAACTTGAGCTTCCGCCACGACAATACACTGCTCCGTCCCGTCAATACGGATGCCAATAGTATAAACCGCTTCAGGATCTGCACCGTCTTCTAAAACGACATCAATAATATATTCTCCAAATATAGGGAAATTAATGTGGATTGAATCATTGACAATCTCGGTATACGAAGCTGGAGAAATAGTTTGGGTCAAATTCCCAAAAGCATCCCGGCCAATAACACCGCCGTCCGGGTCGGTGACCGTGAGGTTTACGGGCGAATAGGCTACGATGATAAGAGGCGCCGAAATCGCTACGAAATTCTCGCAAAACTCGGAGGTATTCCCGAGGATATCAGTGGCGGTCGCAGTAATGCTTGAAAATTGCGGTACCGTTTTTGGTATATCATATATAAAATCCCCTGCATTATCACAGGTATCCGAGCCTATAAATGAATATGCTTCGCCGTATCCGGTGGGGTCGGAAGGACGTGTACTATCGTTACCGGGATGAGCGATAAAAAATTCGATAACGGCACTATCCGCTGCCCTGCCATATACTGTTAAAGTGCTATCGGGATTCATAAAGAGCGAATCGATTTGAGGGTAATTAAACAGGTCATTGGGGCCGGTGTCGGCATCGCCGACATCGTTGGTTGTTACGCCATTATCGCCAAGGTCAATACCCAAAAGATCGTTGTTATAAATCAGGTTGTTTGAAATAGTGTTGTTTTGGGCAATTCCGGTTATCTCAATGCCGTTACCGGGGAAATTGCGGATGGTTAAGCCCTCGATGGTATTGTAAGAGCTTTGGATTTGAAGTCCGGGATTGGTTGATTTACCAAGCGCGGAGCCATCAAGAATGACCGAGTGTGTTCCCCCCGGGGCGGTGGAACCCATTATAATTATGCTGTCGTCGGTTATTGCCGGTAATTCAGTGAGTACATCTAATACCCCAAGGATATTGAATACAATTGTATTTAACCCGGGATCGCCATTGGCGGAATCAATCGCCCATTGCAGGGAGCCTTCTCCCAAGTCGTTGAGATTTTGGACCGTCACCTGCCCCGTATAACCATTTAGAAATACCCTTATTTGATTATCCAACCCCTCGGTAATAACAAGGTCAAGAAGCCCATCGCCGTTCAAATCTGCCGGGGCGACAAAGCTGGCGGAATCACCAGTGGAATATGATTGCGCAGAACCGAAAAGTCCCTGGTTATTGAATAAAAGCGATATATTGTTACTGATCGTGTTCGTAGTAATCAAGTCGGAATACCCGTTGCCGTCTATATCTGCGGCATATATGCAGCAAGCTCCGTAAGGGATTAAATACCAATCCGGTAATAGAAATCCACCATCGCCGTCATTGCGATAAACCCCTGCCAAACCATTATTTTCGCTACAGACTGACAGATCTTGGAAACCATCATTATTGAAATCACACCCATGAATGGATAAAGGCTTCTCCACAGTTGAGAATACTGTATCCAACGTGCAATTGGCATTTCCCGGGTTATTTAGCAGCTCTATACTGTTATCCAGGCGGTTTGATACGGCAATATCAAAGTCGCCATCATTATCGTAATCTAAGGCAAATAATGAAAATGGGCCATCGCCGACCGTTATGGGTGGCTGGGCCGTGAATGTGCCATCACCGTCATTTATTAAAATTGTTGCATTATCATCATCCGTATTAGCAGTAGCCAAATCCAAGTAGCTGTCACCATCAAAGTCTGCCGTAATAATGAATCGTGGATTAGTACCGACGGAGTATGTAACCTGAGGAGCAAAGGACCCTGCCCCATGGTTTAACAGGATAGAGACATTGTTGGAAGCAGAATTAGCGACAGCCAGGTCAATATCCCCATCCTGGTCAAAATCACCCTGGATTAATGAATTCGGTCCTGAGCCAACATCGAAGGTGATCTGTGACTCCAATGAACCGTCGCCCTTTCCCAGAAGTAACGAGACATTATCCAGACCGGGATTGGAGGCGTTCGCCACCGCCACATCCAGATTTCCATTGCCGTTGAAATCAGCTGCCACGACAGCACGGGGATCAATGCCCGCCGGATAGTAGGCGTCATCACTTAGAACGCCCGGCCCGGCGTTGACTTCGATCGTAAATTGCCAGGTATAGCCCTGGTCAAGAGGAACACATTCACTGGATTCAATAAGGTCAGACAAAGTAACCGTGACGATTTCGCCCAGCCTGAAGTCATTATCCGGGTCGAATGTGGCCGTGCGAGAGGGGCCATCATAGGAAATGGTTCCGGAATAAAATCCGGTGTAGTTGCCGTAAACCAAAAGTGTGGTGTTGTTGATAGTCGCGGAATTCATGTTGATTGAGAATGTGACTGATATGTTAGTATCGGGGGCGTTATTAAGTGCATTTGGCGCAGGATGAAGGCTGAAAATGCCCGGAAATGGTGATTCGATTTTGGCAATAAAGACATCCCAGCCATCCTGATTTGCCTGATAGGCATTCACAGTCGGGAAATCTTCGGAAAGGGTATGCCCGGTTATATACACATTATCGCTAATATCCAGCGCGATGCCCCAGCCATAATCGGTGCTTTGACCGCCAAGGTAACTACTATAAATCAGGTTTTCACCGGTATTGGAAAGAATGGTTACATAGGCATCCCAATCGCCTTGATCAGTCTGGTTTGAAGTTTGAGTGGGGAAATCAGTGGATAATGTACTCCCGGTTAAATAAGCATTACCCCTGCCGTCCACCGCGATATCTTGCCCAGTATCTTCATTTTCACCACCAAGGTAAGTACTATAAACCAGACTGTTACCGGAACTGGAAAGCTTGGTTACAAAGGCGTCGCGGCTTCCCAGATCAGTCTGATAGGGATTATAAGTCGGGAAATCGGATGACCACGTTATCCCAACTATATAGGAATTGAATAAGCTATCAATCGCTATGTCATAGCCATAGTCGGCGTCTGCCCCGCCGAGATAGGTGCTATAAATCAGGCCATTGCCGCCGCTTGAAAGTTTGGCCACAAAGACGTCCCAATCGCCTTGATCTGTTTGATAAGCATCCTGAGTCGGGAAGTCGGTGGAATTAGTGTATCCTGTTGTATAGGCATTGCCGCTGCCGTCAACCGCAATGCCGAAGGCTTGATCGTCGTAGCCACCCCCGAGATATGTGCTATAAACCAAGCTGTTGCCATCACTGGAAAGCTTTGTCACAAAGACATCAATACCACCCTGATCCGTCTGATACGGATCCTGGGTCGGGAAGTCGGTGGAGGAAGTTTCTCCATCAACATAAGCATTATAGCTGTTATCGACCACAATGTCATAGCCTAAATCGTTACTACCCCCACCTAGATAGGTACTATAAACCAAGCTGTTTCCGCTGGCGGAAAGCTTGGTCACAAAGGCATCAAGTCCACCCTGATCCGTCTGATATGGATCCTTTGTCGGGAAATCGTCGGAATTTGTTCGTCCTGTTAAATAAGTATTGCCGGAATCATCAACTGCAATTCCGGAGCCAATTTCTTCGTCTCCGCCACCGAGGTAGGTGCTATAAAATAGGCTGTTGCCGCTACTGGAAAGCTTGGTTACAAAGAAATCAGCTCCGCCCTGATCCGTCTGATACGGGTCCAGAGTCGGAAAGTTGGCGGAATAGGTTCGTCCCATCAAATAGGCATTGCCCGATCCATCCACCGCAATTTCCTCCTCACCAAAGTCATCATCGCTCCCGCCCAGATAAGTGCTATAAGACAGTACCGGGTCGATGACGACGGCCAGGCAGGGATTGTAGCTATCATCGAGGCGGAAGCCGAAGCTGTTATCAGTTATTAAATAATATTCTCCTCGGATAGATATCTTTTCGCCATTTTCGAGCTGATATACATTCGGCTGTAATTCTGTAACTGTACCCCATGCCGTTTCAACCACCAATTCCCCGGATACATTGACATGAATCGACTCTGCCCCTTCGTATTGAATACATATTTGAGCATAATCAGCTCCCGGCGAAACAATGAAATCATACTCCATCTGACGACCATTGCCATAGTATCTCAGATCGATACCGGCATAGATTTCTTTAAAGACAATCGATTCATAATTGGGGACGTCGATGCGCCATTTATCCGGCTCATTGCCCAAAAAGTAGTTGCATTTGTATTTCATCAAACCCTGTCCGTTAATTTCAAGGCAGGGTTTGACGCTCAAGAAAGAGGCTTTAATCATTATCGTTTCGACGCAGTCCGGTCTTTGATCAGAAGGATTGTCGAAACCACGGGGGTTTCGACCTACAAGATCTTCAGCGAGGTCATTGGATTGGACTCGGCGAGTGAATTGGTAATAGGCGCCGTTTTGAGTAAACCACATGATGGCGCCGCCGGCACTGGCACGGAATAATATGCTATCCGGCCACTGACCGTTATTTTGGGTGAAAGCCAGTGGCGTGGAAGAAATATTACACATTATCTGAACATTTTGTACCATGGCGTTTGCAATTGAAAGGGCCGGCAAATAAGACAAGAATAGACCAATCGACAAAATGCCCATGGCCATTTTGATAATTAAATTATGCCTCATAGTTTCCTCCACGGAAACAGCTTTGATTTTGTAGTAATAAGCGGGTTGTGCTCGAAACCCATATAAATATAGCATTATTATGGCATTCGTCAATCAGAAGATAGCCTTGTGGGTATCTCCACGGATAGCCCCACAATTGAAAAGGATGTACGTACAATGCCCAATATCCCCAGTCGCCACCAAACCGCTGCAATTTTCGGTATTTGGCGTTGTGTCTCGATTGTTGGAAATTTCTCTTTCTACCACTACATTTCGGCCGGAATTATAACACACATTGTGTGTCAATTATGAAAAACAAACCCATTTTCTCGCACTATCATGCTGGAGAAGAGTTTACGGTGTATGTATCGGGAAAATGGCAAGAGCGCGGGGCTCTTGCCTTACTATTTAGAAGTACCGGTCTTTTGTTCGCAGGTCGTCTACGACAAATGGCTCAGGTTCGCCGGGATGGGCGGGATCGTTTCCGCCTCCCCTTCATTCACGAAATGCCCCGTCGCCCAGACCAGAAGCAGAATCAAAAGCAGCGGAAGCCAGAACCCCACGAACGACCCGAACATACTCAGCCCGACCCCCATAGCCAGCGCCACCACCACCAAATCGAGCACGAACACGAATGCTCCGCAAAAGAGCGCGGCATACAACGGACTCAGGCGTTCTTCCAGCCGGAAATACCAGAGCGACACCAGGACAAAGGCCAGCGGCCCGAACGAAGCGTGCAAAGTGAGCGCGGCCTCCATGCCGAACCACTCATCGGAATATTTCATGATCAATCCGCACAGGGCCCATCCGGCTGCCGCGAACGGAAGCAAATACAAAACCTTACGCATGCCATACCTCGAGTTAGAATTTATCCGGAAAGATTATAAAGCAATGGGAGCACAGAATCCAGCATAAACTGGCGAATTTTCAGGGACCCCCGCAAGGTCAGCCGTTCCGATATACCGAGGGGCTTTTAAACCTGCGGACAACCGCGAGGATTATACCCAGTCCCAATAGCAGAAAGAAAACCGTGGTGAGCAGGCTTTTCAAAACCGTGCAAACCGAAGAAACTGACGCGAGCGTTTTAGAGAAATCGGGATACATAATAAGCATTGAGATAATCCCGGTATTTTCGAGGTAATCGAACAGCCCGGCGAATATGGGAAGGAGGATGAGATAGCGAAATTTATTGGTCGAAGTGAAGATATTCTTCAGGATAAATGCCGACAGCATGGCATATGAAATGGCAAAGAGCCCGGGATAGAGCATGTCGAACGGAATCTGGCGGACAAGATACGCGTGGCGCCCGTCGGCTCCGAGGATCCCGAGGAGATTTTCGGCGTATTCCGGAGAGTACCCGGTTGGCATCAGGTCAAAAAGCCTCATGCCTCCGGCGAAACTCATGACATAAGGAAGCGAAACCAAAAGCATATATACATACACCGCGATGGTAATCGCCAGCATGACGATAATATTGGCGCGGCTGGCTTTGCTTTCTATGAATTTTATCATATGTGACCGCGTTTAATCATTCAGTGGAATATAATGATGCAGAATATACGGAGGGATATAAAAAAAGGCGGGCCAAATTGCAGGCCCGCCCGATCCCGTGATATTAATAAGATAGATTATTCTTTCTTTCGGAATTTCTCATCCCAGCGTTTTTTCAGCAGGCTATTGAGTTTCCCTTCGAGCTCCGCCGGTAGTTTTTCTTCGCGCCCCTCGCGGCAGAGCTTGACCGTTTGCTTGAGGGTATCGACCATGATCCGGCAGTTTTCGCATTCGCCGAGATGTCGCTCGATTTCTTCGCAGAGTTCCGGTTCCAGGGCTCCGTCGATATAATCGTTCAAGCCGCCGATAAATTCACTGCACTTGCCGGCCATACCGTTCCTCGAAAATGTGCGAAAGCGCATCACGCAACGCCAGTCGCGCCCGCAGGATGCGTGACTTGGCCGAGGCTTCGCTTTCTTTGGTTATCCGGGCGACCTCTTTCACCGGAAGTTCCTCGATATACCGAAGCACGAACGCCTCGCGGTACTTGTACGGCAGTTTCGCGATCTCGGCGTCGATGATTTCGCGAAGCTGCGCGGTTTCGAGAATACGGTGGGGGTCGTCCCAGTCGAACAATTTGAAATGATCGTGCCCCTGGCCGTGGTTGTGTTCGTGCGCCGCCGGAAGATATTCCTCGATCGGTTTCAGGTCGAACTGCTTCGATTTGGCGAATTGCGCGCGGGCCTGGTTGAGGGCGATGGTGTAAAGCCAGGTCCCGAACGCGGATTCGCCGCGAAAGCGGTCGATATTGTCGATGGCTTTTAAGAATGTTTCCTGCACGATATCCTCAGCGTCTTCCCGGCTTCCGGCCAGTTTGTGGGCCAGGGCGTAAATTTTGGCCTTGTTGGCATCGATGAGCTTGTTGAAGGCCTCGAAATCGCCCGCCTGGGCCAGTTGTATCAGTTCTTTTTCATCCATTAGATGGGCAATATAGGCAAAACGATTCGAGATTTCTTCAAAAAATTTTAGAAATCTGCCATCAAATCGAATCGAAAGCGTTTGTTATCAAGCAGTTGCCCGCCGGAAACGGTCTTCCAGAGATGCGCCGTAGCCATGATGATGAAGTGATCGAGTGGTTTGAACGATGCGATAATTTCATGACACGGTTCATCATTGGCGTTACCCCGGTAGCTGACATCGGTGTACAGGTTGAGCGTTGCGTCGTTTTCGAGTACGCGATACTTATAGAAGAGGGACCAGTCCCCCGGCTTTTTGGCGTCACCAAGTTGGAAACCGGCGGTCCAGCCGAAATCGTTGCTGTCAGCGGCGGTATTGTTGACCGCATGGCCGAATAGAATCAGCGGCTGGCCGACCGCATCGAATATGCACCAGGCAAATCCTTCGACAAGATGAAAATCGCTGGCATAATTGCCGTTGACGTCGAGAGTATTGCCGTAGGAAGTCTCCCCATCCCAGAACGGCGGGTAGCCTTTGGTCTTATCGTACAGGTAGCCGGTGGCTCCGGCCCCGATTTCAGTCTTCTTGTTTTTAAACTTATAATTACCGATCAATTGCCCGGCCAAAAGATAGGAATCTTCATCACGAGTTCGTTCGTCCAAAACAAACCACCCGACATTGGCATCGACTGAAACTTCGCCAAGATGCGTTTTCTGGAGGATGGCAATACCTTCCGGCCTGATTTTAACATCCCAAACCAGTTCCGACTTGAATACCTCGAAAAAGGGGCTGGTCATTTTTCCGGCCCGGAGGGTCAGGCCGTCGCCGTATTTGAATTTCGCTTCGAGGTAGGCCAGATCGAGCCAGATCGATTTCTTCGAAAAGCCGTTATCGAAAGTCTCGTTGGTGCTCAACGGTTCATCCGTCCCGGTGCATAATTGCGTTTTGAATTTCATGTATTCGTTCAAGGAAGCGGTGGCGTTCAACCGGACCCGAAAATTCTGGCGATAGCGGGTGGGATTATGTTCGGTTTCAAGAGATTCGTTGCGGTAGCGGAAATCTCCGCCGATTTTGACACTGTCGAATGCCCCTCCGAAAGCAACGGGGCAGGTAAAAAGTATCAGTGAAAAAACTGCCAGGAACTTATGCATAGCTCAACTCCCCAAAAGCGTTACTTTCGGCGGTAACTAAATGAAAATACGGCGGTTGTCAAGCTTCGAATATTAATTCAGGAAAAATCGAACCTTGCGTTTAAATTTTGTTGTATAATATCAAGTCGGTATATAATAAGGACTTCATGGGATAATATTCAGGGAGGCATTCGTGAAGACCGGGGAATTTATCTTATCTGCCCTAACGTTAATTATCATACTGCCCATCCTTCATTCCGCGCGGGCGGAACAGGATATCGAACTGCAGGACCTTATAAAAAAAGTCGATCAAATTTACCGGGCCGAATCGTCAACCTCGACTTTGGAAATGGAAATCGTTACGCCGCACTGGTCGCGAACCTTGAAGATGGACAGCTGGACGCGCGGTACCCATAAAACCTTCATCCGCATCCTGGAACCGAAAAAAGAGGAAGGGACCGGGACACTCCGTATCGGCAATGAAATGTGGAACTACCTTCCGAAAACCAATAAAGTCATCAAAATACCTCCGTCGATGATGATGTCCTCCTGGATGGGGTCCGATTTCACCAACGACGACCTGGTCAAGGAATTCACCTTTCTCGACGATTTCACCTTCGACTGGTACGATCCGGAGGATCCCAAACCGGGAGTGTACTATATCAATTGCATCCCCAAGGAGGATGTCCCGGTCATCTGGGGGAATGTGGTCATCGCCGCCCGCAAGGACGATTACATGCCGCTCTGGCAAAAGTACTACGACGAAAAGGGAAAACTGATGCGGACCCTGGAATACAGCGAATTTCGGAAATTCGGCGACCGCATCATACCGGCGGTGATGGAAATGGTCCCGATGAACGAAGAGGGGCATAAGACCGTCATCCGCTATCTCGAAGCGCAGTTCAATGTCCCGATTGAAGACGAAACCTTCTCGCTGCGGAATTTAAGGGCGTACTGACGGGGCACTTTACATGATTTTCAAAATCGCGTTTCGCAATATATTCCGTCAGAAACGGCGCACCGTCCTGACCGTCCTGACCATGATGGGGGGCTTCACCCTGGCCTGTTTTTCTATCGGGTGGATGGAAGGTACTTACAACAACATCATCAATACCTTCACCCGGACTCAGCTGGGGCATATCCAGATACATTACGACGACTACCTCGATCGCCCCAAAATCTACAAGACCATTCAAAATGCCGACAGTATCGGCGCGATAATAAATGGTATCGAAGGGATATCGGCGTGGACTCCGCGCATATTATCTTCCGGACTGGCTTCACTGGGTGACAAAACCACCGGGATACAGATAATCGGGATCGACCCGGCCCGTGAAGATAACGCCACTAAATTCGATAAGAAGCTATCTGAAGGGAATCCTTTATCGCAAACGGCATCGCATGAAGTAATTCTCGGCAAAGGCCTCGCGACGATTCTGCAGGCGGAAATTGACAGCGAAGTGGTGGTGATATCCCAGGGGGCCGATGGTTCCATGGCCAACGATATCTATAAAGTGGTCGGGTTATTCGAAAGCGGCGATGATATCAGCGACCGGACCGTCTTTTATCTTCATATTGATGACGCCCGCGACCTGCTGGTGCTGTACGGCCAGGTGCATGAAATGGTGATTGTCTGCGAGAATCTCGACGAAGTCCGGGAAAAAGCGATTGAAATCGCCGCGGTTCTGAACTACCCCGGATTATCCGTAGAACCGTGGCAGGAATTCGCCCGGGCCTTTTATAACGCGATGCAGAGCGATAAGCAGGGAAGCTGGGTGATGCTGTTCGTGGTTGTGCTGATCGTGGCGGTGGGGGTACTCAATACGATTCTGATGACGGTCCTGGAGCGCCGCCGTGAATATGGAGTGCTGCGGGCGGTGGGCATGCGGCCGGGAGAAGTTTTCCGAATGGTCATTTACGAAGTCGCCGTGATGGCCGCTATCAGTGTGATGGTCGGTTCGATACTGGGATTTACGGTGAATTACTTTTTCTCGATACATGGAATTCCGATGCCCTATGAATTCACGTACGGAGGGATGCTGTTTTCGCGAGGGTACACGGAACTGAATCTCATGGAATTCTTTATTCCGGCCGTCGCGGTCTTCGGGGCCGCCCTGCTGATCGCAATCATGCCATCCTTGAAAGCTGCCAGAATCGAACCGGCACGGGCCATGAGAATACACTGAGGATGACATATGACGATATACCTGAAACTGGCCTGGCGTAATATATTCCGTAATAAGCGGCGGACATTCATTGCCGGGACCGCCATCGGTATCGGGCTGGCGGCGCTTATTTATGTCGATGCCCTGATTATCGGCATGGAAAAAAACATGGTGGAATCGGCAACGTCGTCGTTCATGGGTGAGGGGCAGATTCATCAGGCGGATTTCCGAAAGGAATTCGCCGTCGATAAAACCATCCTGAACTATCGACAGGTCATCGATTCTCTGCAAAAAGATCCGCAGGTGGCGGCGTCCGCGCCCCGTGTCATGACCCTGGCCATGGTAACCTCGCCGGCCAATGTCGGTGCCGTCACCCTGGTAGGGATCGATCCGGAATCCGAACGGAAACTTTCCGAAATCGACGATGTCATTACCGAGGGGGTTTACTTCGACGGGGACGACAGCCACGACATCGTTATCGGAGCCAAGCTGGCGGAAATCCTAGAGGTCGGTTTGGGCGACCGCCTGGTTTTAACGGCATCGGAAGCGGGCACCGGCGATTTGAGCCAGGATTTGTTCCGGGTATCGGGAATATATCATTTCAATATCCGTGAAATGGATCGCGGGTTCGCCTTTATCCGTATCAAAAAGGCTCAGGAGATGCTGGGGATCGGAGACAATATTCATGAACTGGCGCTGGATCTCAAGGATTCCAAAGTCGCCCGCGATCCCAAAAATCCCTTCTGGGCGAGGTATTCCGTTGACGGCAATCAGGCCATCGGCTGGGCGGAAATTCTCCCCGCCCTCGATATGGCCTTCAAGGTGTCGGAATTTTCAACCATGATATTGGCGTTTATTCTGTTCGGGGTTATCGCGCTCGGAATCATCAATACCCTCTTTATGTCATTGCACGAACGGATGTTTGAATTCGGAGTACTTCGGGCGGTGGGAACCCGTCCCTATACCATGGGACGATTGATCATGTTCGAAGCGGCCTCGCTCGCGGTTATATCGATTGTTCTGGGAATGATTCTGGGATTTATCATTACGTTCATTTACACGAAGATCGGAATAGATTATAGAGGTATCGAATTCGCCGGGGCTACCTTCAGGGATATGCTTTACCCGGTTATGACCGTGATGCAATTTGTCAAATATCCCATCTGGGTGTTTATTATCACCACCCTGATCGCCCTGTACCCGGCACGATTCGCTTCGAAAATGCGCCCGGCCGAGGCCATGCGCCGAAGTTTTTAAAGGAATGATACGATGGAAAAGAAAATAGCTGATAAAGTAATCATTACCGAAAACATCCGGAAGACTTATGAAACCAACGGGGTTGCGGTGCACGCAGTCCGGGGAATCGATCTTGAAATCAGGATCGGGGAATTCACGGCCATCGTGGGGCCGTCCGGTTCCGGCAAGACCACTTTTCTCAATATCATTTCGGGACTGGATACTCCCACCGCAGGCAAAGTCTGGCTGAACGGCAAGCTGATTTCGGAGATGTCGGGGACCGAATTGTCCGATTTTCGCCGCGATAATATCGGATTTATTTTCCAGGCGTATAATCTTATTCCGGTTTTGAATGTAAAAGAGAATGTAGAATACATCATGCTTCTGCAGGGGGTCAGCGACAAAGAACGACACGAACGGGTCGAGAAAATCCTGGCGCAAATGGGCCTGGAAGGATATTCCAGACGGTTTCCGCCGCAGTTGTCCGGAGGACAGCAGCAGCGCGTGGCGGTGGCCCGGGCGATGGTGGCGCAACCGGCCCTCATTCTGGCCGATGAACCGACCGCCAACCTCGACAGCAAAACCGGAGCGGAACTGCTCGACATGATGCGCCGACTCAACGAAGAAAGCGGAATCACGTTTATCTTTTCGACCCACGACGAAATGATCATGAAACGGGCGCGGAGGCTGATAACACTTCAGGATGGGATGATAAAAGGGGACGAAACCAGATCATAGGAGGGGCTTATGCCAAAGACAATCGTCTTTCTGCTGGCAATGGCATTGATTCCTGCGGCCGCCATGGCCGACGAAACGTACTGGAACATTTCCGGCTATTTCAAAAATTACTTCACCGTATTTGACATGCCGATGATTTACGACGATCCGCTGTACGGTCAGGCTTATAACGATATTCGGCTCAAGGCGGATTATCATCCGAGTCCGCAGGTGTCGTTCGAAATAGCATACAGCCTGATCCCCAAAGTAAATTTCAGCGACAGACTGTATGCCAGTTTAAGTCAGCTATTATTTTTCAAAAGACAATATCGGGTGGATGACCCGGGGCCTCTTGTGTACCCCGACGAATATTCACAGATCAACAATTTCATGCTGTACGAAAACCTCGACCGGCTGTACCTGGGTATCAACACCGGGTTCAGCGACCTCTATATCGGCCGCCAGGCGATCGCCTGGGGATCGGCCCGAACCGTCAATCCCACCGATGTCTTCGTCCCTTATTCGTACGATGAGTTGAACGTCGAAGACAGACTTGGAGTCGATGCTGTCAGGTGGCGCATCCCGCTGGGGTTCATGGGAGAAATCGACGCCGGATACCTGTTCGGAAATGATTTCGAATACGAGCAATCGGGAATGTACTTACGAACCAAACACTATCTCTGCCGCACGGATTTTTCTCTGATGGCGGTCAATTTCAAGGAAAACCTGATGCTGGGGGTGGACCTGGCCCGATCTATCGGCGGAGCCGGGACCTGGTTCGAAGCGGCCTTCGTCGCTCCCGATGCCTTCAATCCTGACGGGCGAGTCAGCGGCGATGACGATTATGTCAAGCTGACCGTCGGAGCCGATTACAGCCTGACTCCCGAATTATACGGCTTTCTGGAATACCATTTCAACGGGGCAGGTTCCGATGACAACGAATTTAATCTGGCCGGCACCGCCTACAGCGAGGGAGGAACGTTCTTACTCGGCAAGCACTATATCAATCCCGGATTCACGTACCAGATAACGCCGCTGATTATTTTCAGCGGTTCGGCGATGTATAACCTGTCCGATAATTCCTGTTTATTGATTCCGAATCTCGAATTCAACATCGCCCCCAATATCTATCTGGCCGCCGGAGCCTATGTCGGCCTTGGAGAAAACGACCAGTTTGAGAATTACTCGGGTATTTACTACTGGGGCTTATCTTCTTATAAATCCGAATTCGGAGATTTCAACGATACCTATTTCACGTCTTTCCGGGTTTATTTTTAGAGAAAGACTACTGCCCGTTATCGACAAACCAGTGAGACGCGATTTCGCGGGTGTGCTTCACGACACTGCGATCCCATTCCTGTAACGCTCCCCGCTCGATGAGACTGTCGATGGCCTTGTGCAGCATGAATATCTTATCCCGAACCGGTATCATGCCGGGGTAATACTCATTGTTGAAAAATATCCGGTAACGCCATTTGCTGGTTCGATCATCCAGCAGGCTTTTGATTTCTTTCTTCAGGTCGCTGTCGCTCTTACCGGCCAGTCTCGCTTTCGGCGGATTCATCAGGCTCCTGGTCTTGGCGATGCTCTCATGGCATTTGAACGTCAAATGCCAGATTTCCACGATACCGAGCGAGTTGATGGCCATGGTATCGACGGTGATAGTGTTGTCGGCCTCGTTGGTCCGCGCCCCTTTCAGAAATGGTACATAAAGGCTGTCGGTGATGGCCCCGAACGCGCTGACTCCTCCGGCGTACGGGTTTTCGAGAATATCCCGAATAGAAAAGTACGGCTTGTGCTCGAAACGGGCATCCTGGAGCAGCATATATTCCTCTTCGGTGAAATGGAAACGTTGATTCCATTTTTCCGCGCTGGAAAGGTCTTTCTTCACCAGAGTCTCCTGTGAAGTCATCATGCCGATCGCCTGTCCCCCCCGCCAGAACAGCGGCAGGACCCCTACCGCCCATTCCGCCGAACCTCCGATTTCTCCGATCATGGAATCGAGTTTCCGACCGTTGGGAAATGCGACCCCCTCAAGCCCCATAATCAGGGACGGGAAAAGGTCGCCGTCGGTATCGTACGGGGTGGCAACCCCCGCCTTGTTGAGAGTATCCATGGCAAGGTGATGGCGCTGACGGTCGAGGAAAAAAGCGCTGAGCTTTTCGATTTTATTATGACCGTACGCCTTGGCAATCACTTCGGCGGCATCGAGCAGATCGAACTCGCGGGGATTGAATTCCTCGAAATACGCTCCGGCCATCCACCGTTGAACATAGATATCAGGCAGATGCCGCTTGACCCCTGATTCGGTCAGAAAAAGAGCCGTGAAGCTGGAATGAGTCCCCATCACCGATTTGGTGGTCCCGTCGATGACATCCGAACCCATCGACAACAGGGTAACATCTTTGGGCATCGGCAATCCGTACCGCGAACGATGCTCTCCTTTACCGAATAAGGCGCCGACTGCGATAGTAGGGTTGCCCCCCGCCTCTTTGCCCGGCTTGACCCTAACCCCTTCGGTGATGGTCGAGGCAATCAGAACTTCCTCCCCCACCGGGAGCTTATTGACCGTGGTATGAAGCACCTCCGCCATTATCTGGGCGGCGATACGGTCGTTGGTCCGCTTCAATTCATTTTTGGTATCCAGAGTAGCCTGTTCTTTGGGGAGTGCGGCGAAACTCCCGCGCCCCAGAAGACCCACTCCGGCAGCCGACATAGCCGCGGCGATTACGACCGATTCCCTCAATTGCCGGTTACGCAGGGCTCCAAGATTCGATTTGTTGTTAATGCGGTCGTCGAGGACCCGGACTGCCCCTTTTTCCAAAGAGACATCATAATTATTCAAGGCGCTGCGGTGGCGGTGATTGAATTCGATAATGCGGTCTTTGTTGAATTCGTGGAGTTCGTCTTTGCCGCTGTATTTGAGCGGCTGATCGATGATATTGAAGCGGAGGTCGTTATCCATTTCCAAATCCTTTTTGTTCAATCCGAGGGGGGCCCGAATCCCAATATCCGAAGGCCATGTATTTATCTGAAATTAACATGTTACGCGCCATAAGTCAAATAACTGAGCTCTAACCTGACAAAAATCGAAATTTTCATTTTTACATCAATAAAAAGCCCCCGGTATTACCGGGGGCCTGGTTGACCCTAAATATCACAGACAGTAATTAGTCGTGCTTGCGTCTAAGTGCGGTCATTCCCAACATTCCGATTCCGAAGAGGATCAAGGTCGTCGGTTCGGGAATGGTCGAGAAAGTTTCATTCATGACATCGTTGCCGCAGGCCAGGGTATTGTGGAACGAAACGAAATCGCTGTTACCGAAGCCGTTTACCAGGCCGGCATCGAACGCGAATTCCATAACGTGAGTTCCGTTTTCGTCTCCGCCCATATTGAATACATTGTGGGAGAAGTCGGAAAGATTACCCAAAACCGTGCCGTTTTCTATAAAAGTCCCGCCGATTTCGTTATCGATTCCATGATTGGCATAGGTCCCGTCCAGACCGAAAGGATTGTCGGAAATGGTGTAATACGAATTCACCTGGACAATGGTCCCTTCGCTGACATCGATAGCGAACTGGTAGGAATCTCCGTCGAAACCGAAGAAAATATCGCCAAGAGGGAGATTCTCGCGCCAACTGGAAGAATGAGCCATCAGCCCGAACGAATTGGTCAGGCCGATATGAATCTGGCCGTCCTTCTGAGCAAAGAACAAACCTTCGAGGTCGAACTTTTCGCCCCCTTCACCGAGGTTACCCGGGGAGGGAACAAAGGGGTCCATGTTGTGATAAATCTGGCTGTAATCGACCGGGCTCCAATCATTGTTGTGATCAAACGGCCCGCTGCCGAAGTCGTGGAGCTGCCAGTTGAACTGCCCGAAAGCAGGCGCAACCGCGAACACCGCCAGGAACATAAAAGCCGCTATGAATCTCTTCATCTGGTAAT
>JBFZFV010000012.1:0-4102 GCA_041306185.1 Candidatus Zixiibacteriota bacterium | reverse complement strand
GCGAGAACCGGAAGCCGTAATCGTAACCGGAATTTCCCGAATCGTAACGGTCGCGGGCCTGGGTCCAGACGAGATATAGAGTCGAACCGGGCCGGAATTCCCAGCGCAATATCAAATTTATGTTAAGGGCCTTGTAATTGAAATCGTTGCGGGAAAGGGAAACGCTATAGGTCGAAGGATCGACTTCCTCTAGCGTTTCCGGGTCGACCATACGGTAGTAATCGCCGTATTTGCCCGCTGAGAAAAAGAGCTGGGAATACCACTGCAGGGTTAGGTTGCGGGTAAAGGTGTATATGCTTCGCAGGGTAATGTCGAATTCCTCCTGGTTGAGCCTCCGGAAAACGGCGGCATCGTCTTCGCCGGACCCGACCCAGTACAGCTGGTCCTGGTTGTTTTCGTAACTCAGGAACAACTGGAATTCCATGTTCGCACGGGGCCGAATTATGGGGCCGACCTCGTAGTAATTGCCCCAGCCGTCGCGGCTGTGATAGTTTTCGTGGTACATTGAAAAGGAAAGGGGCTTGGACTCATTGGTATAGCCGCCGATCCAGTATCCCATGCCGTACGGCATCAGCCAGTGGCCGTTTCCGCGAGTTTCCCGCTTTTCGTAGCGGTCGTCGTTCTGGGAAACTCCCCCGTACATCCAGGAATTATCTTTAAAGCGGAGATTGAAATTGACGTTCCCGCCGCTGGTATAGCGCAGGCCGTCGAGATATTCATTGTACCAGCGATTGAAATTTACATTGGCGAAATTAATTACGCCGATTTCCTTGTTAGAGCGGAATTGAATCCAGGTCGAGGATCCCCAATAGCCGGTGATATCGATATAACCGAGCCGATTCCAATCGACTTTTTCGTCGTAATAATCCATCATGACGTTCCCGACGATGTTCTTCCCCCCTTCTTTCATGATTTCGGTCATGAAGGCCAGGCCGTTGGTTCCGGGACCGTTTCTCGTCCCGATGACGGTCCCATTCCATTTATAGCGATCGTCCGGAAGATACAGCCCCCAGTCGGTCGAGGCGGAATAGGAATCGATTTCGTCTTTCTGGTTGACCGCGGTAAACAATCCGCCGACATACGATTTATCAAAGATATCCTGCTTGATACGTACCACCGAATAATTGGCCAGGGGTTCGACCGTCCCTTTATGATGGGCGGCATCTCCCTCTATGGCGTATTCAGCCTTCTCTTCACCAGTGGTGGCATTGAGGATTCCCATGGCCGTTCCGCCGGTGGTTTTACCGGTCAGCTTGAACGCTCCCAGAATACCGGTGTTGCGGGGATAATCGTAATAAAAGGAAGCGCTGTCGATTTCACCGCTCGGGGCCCGCCCGATTCGCCGTGAATAAAACTGATAAAAATAGGGGGAACGAAACAGATCGATTCCCTCGAGGAAAAACGGGCGCTTTTCGGGATAGTACGTTTCGTACGCGGTGAGATTCAGGATGGTTTCGTCCGACTCCACCTGACCGAAATCGGGATTGATGGTGGCATCGAGGGTGAAGGCCGATGACAGGCCGTATTTGAAATCGAGCCCGATATCCGAAACCGCCTTGCGTCCGTCGGGATTACCGTCCGTTTCCGGCTCGTATATCCCGGTCCCGACCAGGTACGGCATTACTTCCACGCGGCCGGGAGGTTCGATTCCCAGTAAGCCGACCAGGTGCCCATAGCGCGCCACCCCCCGAGTTTCGGAGCGGGGCGTGAACTGCCAGCGGGCGTCTTCCTGGCGACGACCGATGTACCGTGCAATCTGCAACCCCCAGGTATAGCTGTCGGATTCAACAAATCGAAGCGCCGAATAAGGGATTTTAAATTCCGAGGTCCATCCCCAGTCATGGACTTTGGCATTCGCTTCCCAGACGGCGTCCCAGCTTTCATCGGCATTGGAGTTATCGAATAACAGAATATCCCGCTGTACCCCGGCGGCATTGACGTTGAAATAGTAGGCGGTTTGATGATCATGGTGAGAATCGATCCGAATGGATATGAAATCCGACTGCGACCAGCGGTCGCGGCGGGTCAGAATGGCGCTGATTTTATCCGGTTCGGAATCGTAGCACCAGCATCCGAAGTAGATCGCCTCGTCGTCGTACAGAATCTTGACCACCGTCTTTTGGGTACAGGCTTCCCCTTCGTTCGGTTCGAACTGCCGAAATCCGGTGATTTCCGGTGGGTTTTGCCAGTCCGGTTCGGTCGGATCCCCGTCGAGATTGATATTGCCGGCAGCCCTCACTGCCGTGGCGGTTTTGAGCGTATCAGCCGTGGCATCGGCCAACAGAACCTGCGGCGAAAATACAATAAGAGGCATCAAAAATAAGGCTAACCCAAAGCACCTGCGAATCATCCTTTTTGCCGTGTGATTGCTTCCTGCGTTCAAAAAGGCCTCTCTTTTTAAAGTGATTCAGTCATTCACTACGGAGAAAAAAGCGGGCGGTTTCAATTTTCTCTTAAATAATTAAGAATTATTTCAAGCGAGGCTTGTTTCCTTGACATTTTCGCCCGGTCGGCTATATTACGGACGCAGATTCCCTTTTTGTGAAATATCGGTCCTTCCGCCGCCGTTGTGGCCGTTTTCAGCAAATGTGAAAATGGTTTCGTCATTTGAGCACGCTCGCAAAGAGCCAAACTGCATTCTGGAGGAGTAAAAGTCTTAAGGTCCCTCACAAAGGCACGCATAACCAAGTACCATAACGGGATAGATCCCCGGGGGTTTTCGTCGCGAAGAAAACTTGCCCGGCCCGGTAAAAGGTCCTGTCGGCATATCGTTTGCGCGGAAGGGTGATGATGAAATGTCTAAAACGGAAACGGAATATGAAATATTATAGACTGCTGCCTCTTTTTTATCTTCTCAGCTTGCTGATTTTGATTCCTCCGGTGATACTTGCAGGGACTTCCGAAGATTTCCTGACCAAACATCGTAACGACCATTACAGAAGAATTACCCGCCCGACAATAACGGCTATCGAGGAACTCAGGACCGCTTTTCCGGTTCAAAAAACTCAGGCCGGTGAGGATATTCTCGTTTCCGAATCGGTTGCTCCGGCCCGTTTCAATCAGGATAATGCCGCGGTCGCGCGATTGACCGACGGCAGAATGGTGATCGTCTGGGATGACGACCGCAACGGCAATAAAATGATTTTCGCCCAGATTCTGAATTCTTCGGGAAATCCGGCCGGTGACAATTTTATCATCGCGGGAACCGGCCAGTACACTGACCGGGTCGAGCCGAAAGTAGTTTCCGATGGATCGGGCGGATTTTATGTCGCCTGGCGGGAAGTAATGACCGGACGGCTGATGGGAGTGCATTATAATTCTTCCGGAGGAATCGCGGCCGGGCCGTTCCAGATAAATGATACCGATGGCGGAGCGTACGCCGGACCGTTCGATATCGCAGCTTATTCCAGCGGTTCACTGGTGGCGGTCTGGGAGGATTATTCCGATGCCAATAACATCAAATTTCGGGTAATATCTACGACCGGGTCTCCCCTTACCGACCCGGTGACAGTCAACAGCGTCAGTTCTTTCGATTTCTGGTATCCCGCGGTGGCCATTAATTCGGCCACGGCCGCCATCGCGGTAGCGTGGGAGGATTTCCGCAACGGGACCGACCCCGATATTTATATGCAGTATGTAAATACCGATGGAAGCCTCGCCGGGAACAATTTTTCGCCGGTATCGGCGTCGGCCACGAGCGCCAATCAGTATTTCCCCGATATCGCGTTCAATACTACCGATAAATTCATTATCGCCTGGAACGACGACCGCGGAGGTAATAATCGCATTTATTTCCAGCGGCATGACCGCATATCGGGACTATTGGGCAGTAATACTGCGGTTTCGACCGATTCTTCCGAGGTCGAATCGCTGGAGCCTTCGGTAACCGCGATGACGACGGGATTCGCTATTTCATGGGAAGCGTATAGTACAAATGTTCCGCTTAATATTGTCATGCAGAGATTTTCCAATGGAGGAACCGCCAACGGAAGCAGAATCCGGGTTAGCGACGATCCCTCAAATATGAACGACAATCCCGCTATCGGATACGACAACGCCGGGAAAATCCACGCTCTCTGGACGGGGTACAGCGAAGGACAGC
>JBFZFV010000011.1:0-2649 GCA_041306185.1 Candidatus Zixiibacteriota bacterium | reverse complement strand
AACATATTGAGGTACAATAAAAAACGGTCCCGCAGGGAACGGGACCGTTTTGCGATGTAAGAATCACGTATTATAAAGAGGAATCATCTGTGGTACAAACAATTAGACCGTCCTGGTCGATCTCCCAGACGTCATTTGAGGCATCTTCATCGAGTCCGGTAGCCGTGGCACGGACTAAAAGCGTTGTCTGGTTTGCAGTTACGATGGAATACTGGTAACGTGCACCAGCCGGTATTTCTACTCCGATCTGCCTAAAATTCAGCTGGTTGGCTGGCAGAGAATCGGCCGTAACTCCTTGACCCCAATAAACATCGGCATATTGGCGATAGGCGTTCTGCATGGTAAACAGCTGTTTAAGCATTACCCGCGCTTCCTGCTGCTTACTCCTGGTTGCCATCGGGACGAATCTTGGAATCGCAAGGGTACTCAATATCCCGATAATTACCACTACTATCATCAGTTCTATCAGGGTGAAACCGCTATGATACTTTAACTTATTCACTTTTCACCTCTCTCTTTGCCAATTTTGTGCTCTGTATTTGCGGCGTAAATAGCGCAAACATCGTTCCGCCGTCGAAAACTTTTCCAAAATTATCAAAGATGTTTAAACCGTTGATAGAAAAAAGGATTCTGCCGCTTTTTTGAACAGCTCCCGGCCTCAAAAATAGCCCGGTTTTTTTTACTCTTCGTCCCCGCCCTTAAGCTTGTATTTCTCCAGTTTTCGATACAAAGTCGAACTGTCGATCCCAAGGAGTTTGGCCGCGCGGGCCTTTTTCCCCTTGGTCTGGTCCATTATATAATAAATATAGGCCTTTTCAATCGATTCCAGGGTCGGAGTTTCCGGCTTATCCTGCGATATTACCGGAACCTGCCCGCTCTCTTGTATTTTCGCCGGAATATCCTCGAGCTCGATGCTGTCCCCCTTGCAAAGAAGAA
Organism: Candidatus Zixiibacteriota bacterium; assembly: GCA_041306185.1. Lineage (GTDB taxonomy): Bacteria > Zixibacteria > MSB-5A5 > GN15 > PGXB01 > JBFZFV01. The sequence continues at coordinate 1,713 of JBFZFV010000011.1, read as the reverse complement.
CCGCCCTCTCGATACTGTTTTCCAGTTCGCGAACATTCCCAGGCCAATGGTACTCAATAAGGGCTTTCATAGCGGCGGTACTAATCTCTTTGATATCCTTATTGGCCCGTTCACAAAATTTGTTGATGAAATATTCGGTCAGAAGCGGGATATCTTCGTGCCGTTCCCGCAGGGCCGGGATATGAATCGGCAGGACATTCAGACGATAGAAAAGATCCTCGCGGAATTTCCCGGCCTTGGCCGCCTCTTCGAGATCGGCATTGGTCGCCGCAATCAGACGGACATCCACCTGGAACGGCTTGGTATCTCCGACCGGTGTCACCTGTTTGTCTTCGATCACCCTCAACAGCTTCACCTGAATGGACATTGAGGTGTTGCCCACCTCATCGAGGAAAAACGTCCCGCCGTCGGCGACCTTGAACAGGCCGTCCTTATCCTTGATGGCTCCGGTGAACGCTCCCCGCTTATACCCGAACAATTCCGATTCCAGGAGGTTTTCCGGAAGAGCCGCGCAGTTGATGGTCACGAACGGCCCCCGGGCCCGGTTCGATGCCGTGTGTATGGCCCGTGCAATCAGGTCCTTACCGGTCCCCGACTCCCCTCTGATGAGCACCGTGGAATCGGTTCCCGCGACTCGCATTGCGAGCTTCTTCAGGTTGACGATTTCCTCGGTCTTCCCGATAAAATTATCGAACGAAAAACTGCTGTTGATCTGTTTCTTGAGCTGTTCGTTTTCTTTGGAAAGCTTCTTGTTATTCAGCGATTTATTGATGACCAGCTTGATCTCATCGACCTTGAACGGCTTGGTTATATAATCGAGCGCCCCCTCTTTCATGGCCTCGATCGCGGTATCCACCGACGCGAACGCGGTCATAACGATAAAATCCTGTTCCGGCCGCCGCGATTTGACTTCCTTAAGAAGTTCCAGACCCGTCATACCGGGCATCATCATGTCGGCGATGATCAGGTCGTACGGCCGGTCTTCGGATTTTTCGACCGCATCGGAGCCGCAGTTGGCGGTCTCGACTTCGTACCCTTCCTTGGTCAGCATGATTTCCATGAAATCGCACATCGATTTCTCGTCGTCGACTACCAGGACTCTTCCGGGCACAAATCCTCCTTAACAGGCAGGGTTACACGCTCTTATCCATTCCTGTTTTCGGCATAATGACCTGCGACTGAAGATTTCCGGGGGGTTATGTTCAGAATAAGCGCAGACAAATGTTCTTGTCCCGCAACGAGTATATAGTTTAATTGAACGTATATACCAGCGGAGAATAATATGTATAACAAACTCGACGACGCCCTCAGCCGCTATGTCCGGCCGGGGACCTTCCCTCTTGCCGTGCGGTTAACCAAACCGGGCGAAACCATTTCCGACCGAACCAAACGCCCCCAACGAGACCTCGGCATCAAAGTCGCCATCTGCCAGACCTTTTCCATGGCCCGCAAATACGGCTGGCAAATCGCGGTCGGAGCCGACGATGTCAACTGCCCTTTGGCGCTGACCGCTTTCGGCTTTAAGGAAGAAACCGAAACCTTTTCCTGCGGCGAAATGTGCGCCGGGATGTTCACCGCCACCAAAACCGCCGGAGCCCGAACCGAGGCCGAAGTCCCCCGGTTCAATTTCAAGGAGTACGAATACGTCCTGGCCGCGCCGTTGTCTCGGGCCGATTTCGAACCGCAGGTCTTTCTCGTCTATGGAAATTCCGC
>JBFZFV010000010.1:0-41926 GCA_041306185.1 Candidatus Zixiibacteriota bacterium | reverse complement strand
ATATCATCGCCGTCAACCGGTCCCAGTCTTCCGCGCGCCCAGCCGCGAATTGAATTCGCTCCACCCGCGAAAAACCGATCCTCGACCGGGATAAACTGGCTGTTGCCGATGCTTTCGATTCCGCCGAATTTGGTTTTTGCCGCTATCACCATTCCCCAGAACGGCTGATAGCGGCGGAGATCGGCCAGGACTTTTAGAAAGTCGTAATCGCTTCCGAATCCGAGCCCGCTGACCTTGGAATTGAGCGACAGGTTGAATCCCTCGCGCGGCGAAAAGCGATTGTCGCTGTTATCGAAAGTAATCAAATTCGAAACACTCGATTTATTGTATAAGTCGATTTCGCCGACATCCATCGGTTCGGCTCCGGATATGGATGCCGTATCGAGATTGATTCTCTCCAGAGTATACGCAATTGTCGCATTGAGGCTGTTGCTGAATCGATGCCATATCGAAATTGTCCCGCCGAAGCGATTCAAAAGAAAGCCCGGTTCCCGCTGCCGGCGTACGAACGGTTCGAGACTCAGGACTGTGTTAATTGCCAAAAATGAAGGGCGCTCCAGACGGGCACTGAAATGGTACGGCTCCAGATAGGAATGCTTGGCATAGAAATTCAGTTTATAACCCTCTTCGAGAAAACTGAGGATTTTCAGATCGAGGAAAACTCTGACCCGGTCTTCTCGCCCATAGCCGAGACCGATTTTGGAAGACAACCAGGGAGCCTCGCGGACTTTTATTTTAACCGGAACGTTCTTTCCCGGTGTTTCGCTCAATTCGGCCGAAACCGTCACAATCCGGAACTGACCGAGAGAAATAATCTGCCCTTGAGCCCTGTCAAGCAGGCTTCTATCGAAAGTATCTCCGGAAGAAAATGGAACATGTTTTCCAATCAACTTATCCGATATACGGTCATTGTCACTTATGGTAATTTCACCGAACTGTACCGGAGGTCCCGGTTTGATTTTGAAGTCTACCGAAGCGGTATATGCCTGTTCGTCCACGGAAACGACCGGCTCGATCTCGGCGTACGGATGCCCGTTATTCGCCAGGACCGTCGATATGGCGCTGCGGACCGAATTTATTTCGGCATCGCGAAAGCGCTTCCCTTTTTGCAGTATGGATGATGCTATGGCCGGAATCACCAGGCTGTCAACCCGTAAGGAAGAAACAGAATCGGTATATGAGTGCGAGATACCGGATATAATAAACGGCTTGTTCTCTTTTATCCGAAAAGTAATATCGACCTTGCGTTTCTTGTCGCTGACCTTTAATTCCGGATTTTCAATTTCCGCGTTCAGGAATCCTTCCCTCTGATAAAATCGCAGCAGCCGTTCGCGATCATCGTTGATGGCATCTTCACTGTAAAAGAACGATTCCTTTCCGAGAATCGAGGATTTAAAGGCGGATGTCCCGTACACCGAAATGGCTTCCTTCAACCGGCTGTCAGACAGGGAATCGTTGCCGACAAATTCGACCCCGGAAACGCGATAGTTCTCCTGCGCCATCGCTTTGCCTGCCATGAAAAGCAGGAGTACGAACCATAAGGAGGGAATAATTCGCCGAAACTTTTTCTTGGCATTATACACGTTCAAGAAATATACCCATTTCAGGCCGAAATTGACCATTTTTTAATTCCCGCGATATAAAAAAGCCTCCGCGTGCGGAGGCTTTGATATCCATGCATCTTTCGATATCAGGCCAGGGTGATGCTCTTTTCGAGATAGACATCCTGGATAGCGTGCAATAGTTCCACGCCGTCTTTCATCGGTTTCTGGAAAGCCTTTCGTCCGGAAATCAGCCCCTGCCCTCCGGCACGCTTGTTTATCACCGCGGTCTTGACCGCCTGCTGGAGATCGTTATCTCCTGATGCTCCCCCGGAATTTATCATGCCGATTCTTCCCATATAACAGCCCGCCACCTGGTAGCGGCAGAGATCGATGGGATTATCGCTGGTCAGTTTTTCGTACACCAGTTTGCTGGTTTTCGAAAAATTAACGGCCGTGAAACCCCCATTGTTGGTCGCCTGCTTCTGCTTTATGATATCGGCTTGAATGGTTACCCCGAGGTGATTGGCCTGGCTGGTCATATCCGATGCGCTGTGGTAATCGACCCCGTCTTTCTTGAAAGCGGAATTGCGCAGATAGCACCACAGCACCGTGAACATACCGTACGCATGAGCCTCCTCGAACGCCTGCGAAATCTCTTCGATCTGACGGTTGCTCTCCTCCGAACCGAAATAAATCGTCGCGCCCACGCCGGCTGCTCCCATATCCCAGGCCTGCTTGACCGTCCCGAACAACCGCTGGTCGTATTTGGTGGGATAAGTCATAAGTTCGTTATGGTTGATCTTAACCAGATAAGGAATCTTATGGGCGTACATTCTCGAAGTCAGTCCAAGAACTCCGAAGGTGCTTGCCACGGCGTTGCAGCCCCCTTCGATAGCCAGTTTGATAATATTTTCCGGGTCGAAATATTCCGGATTCGGCGCAAACGAGGCCCCGGCGGTATGTTCGATTCCCTGGTCGACCGGAAGAATCGAAAGGTATCCCGTTCCGGCCAAACGGCCGTGACCGTAAAGCCAGCTCAGGCTGCCCATTACTCGATTATTGCGATCCGATTGCGCGAAAATTCGGTCCACGAAATCGGGGCCGGGCATATGAAGATTCTGTTTTGGTATTGTTTTACATTTGTGTTCCAGAAGTGCCGCGGCGTCCTTGCCTAAGATTTCGGCGATTTTTGACATTCTTTACCTCGCATTCCAAATTGAAAAGTCGTCTTCAAGAGTTCCACTCGATGTTTAATATTACAATTTTTGATTCTCGTAGTCAATCGGCAGTTTAATCATCGCATTTCAATTACGCGCCTTGGACACCTCTCATTTGTCCGGCAACAGGCTAAAGCCGGCATATCTATTTCTTTAAATGAACAGAAATTCCGTTTGGTTGTTTCAATAAACAGATAATATTTGTTGAAAAAGTTCATTACCCGTCAATATAATGTGCAATAATTCGGCGTCTGAAATATTTTTACGGGAGTCCCTTAATGGCAATAGAATGCGATCGCACCAGGATAAACCGGATTTTCGCCATCTTCATACTTATTGGAATATTCTCTATCATAGCGGTATTAAGCGGCTGCGCTTCGACGGCCCAGCGGACCATTGCCAAGAGAAATGCCTTCCATCCCACCAAACCGGAACAGATAGAATTTTTGGCCGACAGCGCCGTGGTCGACAGAGAATATGTCGATCTCGGAACAACGGAAATAAAGATATCCCGAAAAAAGCAGGCGGGCTGGACCATGGAACAAATTCAGAACAGGATGCGGGATTGGGCCGCCTCGCTCGGGGCGGAAGCTGTAATCGGCTTAAGTGTCGATTCGCTGAATGAGAAAGGCAAAGTCGAGAACAAGATCACCTTTACCGGCACCGCCGTCAGGTTTATTGACATATATACGATCGGGGATATTCCCAATGAAAAGTACGAAATTCTCGGCAAGGTCTGGGTGAGTCATAAAGGGAGCTCCCTTAATGCCGGGACGAGAGACCGGATTCTCAGGGAAATCAAGCCTTTGGCCGCAAATCTCGGGGCCAATGCCATCCTTGGTTTCTATGCCAGTATTCAGGATAACGATGAAAAAATGACCTTCGGATGCTGGGGAAGCGGCCTGGCCATCAAATATATCGATAGCGATTCGGCAATGCGGAACAATCGGACGAATTATATTGTCGGCATCAGACCCTGGACCTATTTGAACGGAGATGAAAAAAACCCCCGGATATATCTCGGAGATTTGGTCAGTACCGCACGATATTACCTGGAGCAAAAAGGCTACTACGCTTTCGTGAGCGAATCCCCGATCCCCTTATATTATCTCGATAAACTCGATTCGGTCCGAGCCGACCCGAACGGCAAGGCCAATGAATTGCAAATGCTGTACGGGCCCGATACGGAATTGATTTTATTGCTGGATCTGACCGAATCTCCGGACAAAATTTCAACTACGCCGGATTCAGCCTCTTTTCGCGCCAGATTATTCTCCAAATCGGACCAGAAAATTATTTGGGATTACAGCATTAAAATAGATAAGGGTATACTGGCCCGTCTTTATGACGGTGCCCGGGGACGCGGCGATTTTAACCTGGGAGCAATGCAGTTATACGATGCCGCCCAACTGCTATTCAGCAATATCCCGGCCAGAACTCTCGCCGATAGCAGGATTAAGAATGATCGCTTCCAGACTTCCGGGGATACCCTTCCGGATAAAAGTGGGAATGCTGTATACACGCAGATGCAAGGAATGTTCGACCAGGCAGAATCATTCCTGCTCTATGAAGCGGTATCCGACAACAATCTGTCCCTGATCAAAGAAATGCTGAAACGGGGCGCGGATATCAATAGCAGGGGCTACAATGACTATACTTTACTTCACACCGCCGTGGCCAACGGCTATGTCGAAACCACCGAGTTTCTGCTTGAAAACGGAGCCGATTCCGGTCTTAAGGACGGGAACGGCCTGACTCCGCTGCAACTTGCCCAAAAGATGGAAAAAGACGGGTTCGACATGACGGCGGTCATCAGGCTCCTCCCCCTGAAGGCCGTTACATCCAGCGGTAAGTCGTAAGCTTACCGATTATTTGACCCGAGAAATGTGACCAAATCCCTTTAAAATATCTTTTATTAACAACAAATCGATATTATCTAATTTCCTTGAAGCGTATCAGTATGAATCCGATAATATGGAATAAATTAGGCAGTCTCTTAACTAAATACTATGTGCGGAATAGCAGGATATTTTCAGCTTAAGGCCAAAACCAACCCCGACCGGGAACTAATCGGGCGGATGGTCGCGGCGATCAGGCATCGCGGACCGGATGAATTCGGAGCTTATTTTGACAATCGCTGCGCCCTGGGTCAGGCGCGACTGTCGATTATCGACCTTTCCACCGGTTCTCAGCCCCTGGCCAATGAAGATGAATCGGTCTGGATAACTTTTAACGGCGAAATCTTCAATTATGTCGAACTCCGCCCTGAACTGGAACAGAAGGGCCATCGCTTCAGGACCAAATCGGATACCGAAGTCATCGTCCACGCCTATGAGGAATGGGGCAAGGACTGCGTCAAGAAATTCAACGGTCAGTTTTCTTTCGCCATATACGACAAGAAACGGCAATCGTTATTCATTGCCCGCGACCGGCTGGGGATTCGCCCCCTGCACTATTGCATTCATAACGGACGGCTCTATTTCGCCTCGGAAATCAAATCGATTTTCTGCAATCCCGAGATACCTCGCCGGATTGATTTTAAGGGACTGGATGAAATCTTCACCTGGTGGACGACCTCCCCGCCCCGGACCGCCTTCGAAAATATAAACGAACTGGAAGCCGGCAGTTATCTTTTCGTCGAACAGGGAAAGATCGAAACCGGGCGGTACTGGAACCTCGATTATCCCGAAGAATTCGATAAATCCCGTCCGATCGAAGACTGGGCCGAGGAGCTCCACGAACTGCTGGTTGACTCGGTCCGGCTCCGTTTACGCGCCGATGTCCCGGTCGGAGGGTATTTGTCCGGAGGACTCGACTCCTCGGCGACAACTGCCTTAATCAAGCTGTTTACATCCAATCGTATCGAAACCTTTTCGATAGCATTCCACGACAAGGCCTACGATGAATCGGATTACCAGCTGGAAATGGCCGAATTTATCGGGACCAATCACCACCAGGTCAAATGCGGTTTTCGAGATATCGCCGATAATTTCCCGAAAGTCATCTGGCATACCGAAAGGCCTATTTTGAGGACCGCTCCGACTCCGCTGTTCATGCTGTCGAAACTGGTCCGGGATAACAATTTCAAGGTGGTCCTGACCGGTGAAGGCTCCGATGAAATCCTCGGAGGTTATGATATTTTCAAAGAAGTCCTTATCCGGACTTTCTGGGCACGCAATCCCGAATCGCAATGGCGTCCGTTATTATTAAGAAAACTATACCCAACCCTGCCGCTATCTCCGGCAAAGGCCCGGTACTATCTCGAAACTTTTTATAAAGAGGGCTTGCAGCAAAGCGACCGCTATTTTTATTCGCACATGCAGAGGATCAACACCACCACCAAGGTCAAAGAATTTTTCTCGGATACGGCAAAAGAGGCCGTCGGGAATCACGACTCCCTTTGTGTTTTCGGACAGCACCTACCCGAAAATTACATGCGCTGGCATCACCTGTGCCGGGCGCAGTATCTCGAGGCCAAATCGCTTCTGGCCGGCTATTTGCTTTCCTCACAGGGAGATCGGGTCAGCGCCGCGAATTCTATCGAGGGGCGTTTCCCCTTTCTCGATCATCGCGTGGTCGAATTCGCCTCTAAAATCCCGCCGTTGTACAAAATCCACGGCCTGAACGAGAAATATATCCTCAAAAAGGCGATGCAAAAGGAACTGCCGCCGCGGATTCTGAAACGGGTCAAGCAGCCTTACATGGCCCCCGATTCCAACAGCTTCGTGCAGGATGATTCGCCGGAATATATCGCGCAGATGATGGCCGAAGAACAAATCGCCAAAGTCGGCATCTTCAAACCGGGACCGGTACAAAAACTCCGGGCCAAGTGCCGGAAACTTTCTCACGCCCATCTTTCTTTTAAGGATAATATGTCGTTCATTGGTGTCCTTTCGACACAATTATTGCACGAAAAGTACATCGAGAATTATCCCATGCCCCAGGCGTACGGGAGGGATAAATTCAAAATCTGGATCGACCGCGCCGAATAGCAGCGATATTCAACTATACATGATTGCGGAGCATCAGCTCCTTGGGATGAGGATTCAGGTAATACTGATCCTGAATATATTCAACCTTGAATTTTTCGACGTACTGGCGAATCAAAGTAATCGGGACAATCAGAGGAACCAGTTCTTCTCGATAATCCTCAATAATACTTAGTAGATATTTCTTTTCATCGGATGTCAGCTGCTTTTTCAGAAACCCTAAAATATGATGCAGGACATTTACGTTTTTGGCCACGGTCGATTTCAGCGAAAGCCCTTCCATGAATAGCCTCGAGTAATTCTCGGCGAAGTCCGACGGATTATAGTTCTTTATATCGGCGACGAGCTTCCCCAGCTCTTGATAATGTTTCGGGCTGTGCGCCAACAGAAGATATTTATGGGCGGCATGGAATTGCATCACCGCTCCCCGTTTGTATGACCCGGAAAAAAGACGACAGAGCCGATCGTACGCGAACACTCTCACTATGAAATTCTCTCTCAAAACCGGGTCGTTCAAACGGCCTTCTTCCTCTATTGGCAGCAACGGAAATTGCTTGACCAGGCGATCGGCATACAGTCCTCGGGCCTTTCGTTCCGGGGCCGCTCCCGGACGAGCGTACAACTTCACCCGTTCCAATCCGCAAGAGGGGGAATCCTTCTTGAGTATGTAACCTCTCAGATTGTACTTTTCGAGCTGCTTCACACGCTTTTCGGAATAGACCCTCATCCGTTCGGTCCAGTCCTCGCCCGATTTTGTCCCGATCATCCGGGGCGAGGAAACATCCCCCTGAAGATTCACCGTTTCCCGAGGAACCCCCATACCGACTTCGATTTCCGGGCAGACCGGGACGAATTTGAAAAACATCCCCAGGGTGTCGGTGATAAAATGATCGTGCTTATGGCCGGAATCGAAACGCACCTTTTCGCCAAGCAGGCAGGCGCTGATTCCGATTTTGATTTCGTTTTTTTCCTTCATCCTGTTATCCTGCCGTTTCAGATTTAGTATCCCGAGAAAAATATTCCGCGATGATCTTCGCTCGGAAACAGAATATTTTTTCAATCTGGTTTTTAACGAACAACCAATGAACGATGCGGCCAAGTGTCCCGAACGGAAGAACATAACGAACCTCATCTCGGATAATCGTGCCGTCATCGGTTGCTTTAAAGGAATGGGTATGATGCCAGAACTTGTACGGCCCTGACAATTGCTCATCAACAAACTTCCGCGGAGGATCATAACTCGATATATATGTCCGCCAGTGCAGCGGTACCCCAAAAGGGCTAACGGTATAATCGATGATTGCTCCCTCTTTCATTATAACCGGACCGGGGGTCAATATTTTAAAAGAAAGAGCGTCTGGCGTTATCCGGGCCAGATTTTCCGGCTTGGAAAAGTATTTGAACACCTCATCAAGAGGCTTTTTTACCAGCTGCTCTCTATTTAGATGATAAATTTTCATGAAGGCTTTCCCAAGGCCCCCAACCGACTGATTTTCTCAATATAGGCCGCAACATCGAACTTTCTTTTGCAGCCTCCAAAGTTCATATACCGTATTTTGCCGAAAATATCCCGCTCCCCCCAGGCCCGGTCATGGACTCCTCCCAGCGACCAGGCTATCCCGGCATAACCGTTCGGATCGCGCCCATCGAGTTCGTACTTATCATTCAGATATATGGCAATTATCATGGCCTTTTCGACGTTCGGAGTCCATTCCAATATTTTCTTGGCCCAGTACATCCGCATGAATCCCTGCATTTTCCCGGTAATAACCATTTCCTTCTGCGCCGCGTTCCATAAATCGTCGTGGGTTTCGGCCATTTCGAATTGATCCGTCGAATACGAATACTCACGAGGATCATTGCGGTGGTCATTTAGGGTCCGCTTAGCCCAGTCCGGAAAGCCATCGGGATTATCATAATTATTATTATAAAAACAGAAATTGTCCGAAAGCTCGCGCCGGATTATCAATTCCTCGAGAAAGGCCCCCTTGGCTCCATCGCCCGCAGCCGCTTTCATAATTTCCATCGCCGCCCGCTGCGCCGAAATCTGTCCGAAATGAAGATATGGAGAAAGATTCGATTGCCCGTTTTCGTTCGGATCGTTACGCTTTTCATCATATGATATCAGTCGTTTGGCTATGAATTCCTTCAGGACTTTTCTTGCCGCCTTCTCGCCGGCATGTAACCAGGAAATCGCAGCAACTTTATTATCGACTTTAATGGTGCCGCGGATCTTCTGCCAATTAATCGGCACGATTTTATGCGGCCAGGGGTACGCATGTTTTCTTAATCGCGGGAAATCATCGAAAAATTCTCCCAATCGCCTGTTAATCCTGGGACGAATCGTGTACGCTCCGAATTCCTGTTTTCCCGCTGCGATCCGGCACGGTACGATATTATGAGCATCGACTTCATGTATCGGGATATTCGCCCTGGCGGCGACGTCTTTTGTCCATAACCGGTTTATTTTCAACGGAGAGAAATCCTTCACCAGCAATCCCGCGCCAGTCTTTTTGAGAAATAAAGGAATATTCGTGGCCGGCTTTCCGGTGAGCAATACGAACGGGATGCTCAGTTTCTGCAAGCTCTTCTCGATTTCCCGCAGCCCGTTTAACATGAAATCGTACTGCCTGACAGTCGCACCGAGAAATTCAGGGACTAGATTGAATACCACCGCCAGAGGGGCACGGCGTTTCCGCGCTTCATTCGCGGCATGAATCAACGCCCAGTTATCGTTAACCCTTTGATCCCGGCTCATCCAATATACCACGGGACCAGAGGCCGTCTCTCCGGGATTAACGATATGTATTCTTTCTCTATTCAAGAGCAATTCCTTTTATCGGAGTAAACCGGCAGCCGACAGAGAGTATTAACGGAAGGTTAACGCCTGCTTCTTAAGCGGCGAAGATGGTCGCGCAATTCCGGAAGATTCCCGATGTACTGCGCGCCGATTTCGTCATATACATCGCGGTAACTTTCTGCCGCCTGGCCACCGATAAAGATGGCGATATCGTCTCCAAGTAATTTGCGAAGCGACCTCAACTCCGGGATTATTCGGGGATCATCCGAGGGATAAACTATGCTTAAAGCGACCGCCCGAGCGTTTTTGTGCCGGGCCACATTGGCAATATCATCGGCAGGGCTGTCCGGCCCCAGGTAAATGGCGTTCCACCCATCCGAAGACGCTATTATCGACGAAATCATCGCACCGAATTCGTGGCGCTGCCCCGACGGGGTCGCAATGATAATAATCGGCGAGGATTCTATGGGACGATACGCCCTGGTGAGCGTGCCCAGAAAAGTCCGGATTATTGCCGTAGCGGCGTGTTCATGGGATGTTTTCAAGTCTCCGCTTTTCCAGGCATCGCCGATATTCATCATCAAGGGGTCAATCAGTCGTTCGAGAAAAAGCGGGCGCCCGAACTCCGAACTGGCCTTCATGAGAATCGCTTCGAGTCGGTCAATTTCGAAATTCCCAACCGCAACCAGGGCCTCATCCAGGTACGCTTTTAACTTCGTATCCGCATCGGGATAATCAGACCGCTTGGAGTCCGGTGGTACTATTCCCTGATTTTCGCCGCCGCTTATAATTCCAGCCAAATCCTCGGTTTTCAATCGAGCCATCTGTGAAATCGACTCCCCCGAATCGACCGCGGCCTTAAGATATTTCAGGCGATTGATATCGGCTTCAGAATAGAGCCTCTGGCCGGATTCCGTCCTTTCGGGAGAAACCGCTCCATATCGCCTTTCCCATGCCCGAATCAGATGCGAAGAAATTCCCGTTTGACGGGCTACTACGCGTATAGGGTGTTTTGCATTCATAAGCCTATATTAAAAAACTAAAAATACTAAGTCAACAAAAATAACACAGCACTTATACAATTTGTTCCACCTGAAGAACACAACGTCGTAAAATACCGCGCAATCTATTATATGATAATGTGTTATCGTATTTTGTCGCGATGTAAGCTAATTATACACATTCTATACATTTTCGGAACTTTTACTAACTTCCGCCTGTTATATTTGACGTGAATTGGACAATTACAATCTTTAACCAATAAGTTTTTGGAGGTTCCAATGAAGTCATTCGATGTCATTTCCGGCATTCTACTGGTTGTCGGCGGATTAAACTGGGGGCTGGTCGGCCTGGTCGGTTTCGACCTCGTTGCCGCGATTTTCGGCGATATGACCATAATAAGCAGAGTCGTTTATGTCCTTGTGGGGCTCAGTGGTCTTTACCAGGCTGTGTCCCTAAAAGCCATGCAGCGTCGCTGGGGCTCTCTTACCGCTCAGAGGGCGTGAACGAGCTATGGAGGCAGGCAGGCATCAGGTTAATTTTGATGCCTCCTCACTGGCATCGGGAATGAATTTCCACCGCATACAAACGGATAATAAATGTCGCAACCCGAAAAATGGTTCTGTTAAAGTAACTCCTTTTCGAGGGTTTGGTAAAAGGGCGGGGATGGGAATTTCCCACCCCGCCCGAATGAATCGCAGAGCAATTAACTTATTATAAAGGAGACAGAAATGAAAAAACTGACAGCTTTTATCGTTGCAGTCCTGCTGGCTCTTCCGGCCCTTTCTTCTGCTAAAAATCTTGCCGGAAAACTCAGCCTCGGGTACTTCAGCGGTGACGCTCCGGTCGGATTTCGCTACTGGGCGACTCCGAAAATCGGCCTTGATCTGGGTCTCGGTATCGAGGCTAAAGACGTTTATTTCGACGGTGCCAAAACGAGTGCCACCAGCTTCTGGGTTGATTTCGGAGTACCGTATATTATATGGGATCGCGATCGGGCTAATTTCTTTATTCGTCCCGGCGCGATGATCGCGGTTCTCGATGATCGCGTTTACGGAACCGGTAACCTGGATGAAACCTGGACCAAGTTGACCTTTTCATTGACCCCTGGCGCCGAGGTTTTCTTCGGCGATCATTTTTCCCTTTCGGCCGGTCACGGGATAGCGATCGATATGCTTAGTGTCCCCGACGCCGTCGGCGCTCCTCGGGGCGGTGAAACCGAAACGACTATTCGCTCCTTTGACGGCAGTGTCAGCTATTTCGGTTTCCATTATTACTTTTTCTAAAATCGGAATATCAATTAAAAAAGGCGGCCCGCGAAATTGCGAGCCGCCCATTTTTATGCCTGATGATTATTCTTTATTTGAGTCCGCTTCCCTTTCGGCATCAAGGAATTTGCCGCGATGACGAATAATCTCACCGTTAACCATGTAAATTACATCCTCGGCAATATTGGTAGCGTGATCGGCGATCCTTTCCAGGCTCCGCGATACACCCAGTAGACTTATCAGGTACGGGGTATACTTTGGATCTTTCTTTATCTCTTCCTGAACCGCGCGATAGGTTTCCTTATGATATTCGTCCATCTCATCGTCGGCAAAACAAACCTCGCGGGCATCCGAAGTCTCCATAGCAATCAGAGCATCGGTGCTTCGCTTGACCATCCGGACCGCCAGCCGCAGCATCACCGATAAATTGAAAGGAACATCGGTTCTATCCCAGCGAGCCAGTTCCGTGGTTCTCATGGCGATATTCACCGCCTCGTCGCCGATCCGTTCGAGATCGTTGTTGATTTTCAGGACCGATATAATAAAGCGGAGGTCGATCGCCACCGGCTGGTGCAAAGCAAGAATTTTAAGACATTCCTCCTCGACCTCGACTTCCATTTTATCGATTTCATAATCGTTGTCGACCACTGTCTCAGCCAGGCCGGAATCCCTGAGGTTAATCGACTTGACCGCCGTCAGAAGGTTCTCCTCGACCATAGCCGTTAAATGCAAAATTTTCTTTTTCAGCTGTTCAATAGCCACCCGAAAATGCTGAGTCATATTTCCCTGCCGTTCTTACCCGAATCTGCCCGTAATATAATCTTCCGTCTTTTTCTTGCCTGGTTTCGAGAATAGCACTTGCGTTTCACCGAATTCAATCAATACTCCCTCGAAGAAAAAGGCGGTATAATCCGAAATCCTCGCTGCCTGCTGCATGTTATGAGTCACTATAACGATCGTATATTTCTTTTTCAGTTCTCCTATCAAATCCTCGATTTTAGCCGTCGAAATCGGATCGAGCGCCGATGCCGGCTCATCCATCAGGATGACTTCCGGGCGTATCGCCAGAGCCCGCGCGATGCACAGGCGCTGCTGCTGGCCACCCGATATCATATAGGCGCTTTTGTCGAGCTGGTCTTTAACTTCTTCCCACAAAAAGGCATCCTTCAAAGATTTTTCCACCACTTCCGAAATAACCGCGCGATCTTTAATACCGTTTACCCGCAAACCGTACGCGACATTTTCGAAAATCGATTTCGGAAAGGGATTCGATTTCTGAAAAACCATTCCGATTCTGGTTCTGATAGCCGACGGGTCTTTCCCCTTTTCGTAGATGTCCAATCCATCCAGCAGAACCTTTCCTACCATTCTGGTCCCCGGTATAGTATCGTTCATCCGATTTAAGGTTCGCAAAAAGGTCGATTTGCCGCAGCCGGAGGGACCGATTAACGCGGTGACTTTATGCTCCTCCACATCGAGCGAAACGCCATGAAGCACCTTATTGGAGCCGTAGTAGAAATCGAGGTCGCTGACCTCCATTTTGTATTTGGGGGGTTTCTTTTTAGGACCGGTTTCTTCGTTCACCGTTTTCTCCACGCTGCTTTCGAATATTTCCTTGTCAGGCTGCACGTTTCTTCCTCATACTTGAACGAATATAAATCGCCACGAAATTCAACAAAAATGTTAACACCAGTAGAACCAGCACGGTTCCGTATAGGATCGGCTTGGTGGCTTCGATATTCGGAGATTGCGTCGCCATTACATATATATGATATCCCAGTTCCATGAACTGATCGTTTAGTTTCGACGGAAGATACGGCAGGTAGTAGGCGGCGCCGGTGAACATAATCGGCGCGACTTCTCCCGCTCCGCGGCTAACCGCCAATATCGAACCGGTCAGAATACCCGGAAGCGCCTGCGGGATAATAATCCTTATAATGGTCTGTAGCTTGGTTCCGCCTAAAGCATAACTGGCTTCTATCAATTCCCGGGGAATTGTCCTCAGGGCTTCCTCGGTCGATACTATTACAACCGGAAGAGTCAAAAGAGCCAGGGTCAGCGCCGCCCAGATAATCGCAGGTTGTCCCCAAACCGGTCCCTCGGAACTGTAAAAAAGCCAATCCAGCCCGCCGCCGATGAAGGCGATGAAAAAGCCCAATCCGAATAAACCGAAAACGATGGAAGGAACCCCGGCCAGGTTGGCAATCGCGACACGAATTAACCTGGTTATTTTGGAGGTCGGACTGGTATATTCATGCAGATAAATGGCGGTTAAAACGCCGATTGGCACCACCGCTATCACCATCAGTATCACCAGGGCGACCGTTCCGAAAATCGCGGGGAAAACTCCGCCCTCCTCCATTCCCTGTTCCGGAGGATGCGAAACAAATTCCCAGCTGATTATCCCGATTCCGCCAATGATAACATTGAACATAATTACCCCGAGCATCAGGACAATTAAGATTACCGCTGCCAGAGTCAGCCCCCGGGGAATCAGCCCTCTCGTCTTTTCCTTGAATTCCAGATTTGTCGCCAGAAGATCATGACCGTATGATATGGTAGATTCATGCGCCTTCATTGAGTCCGTCCCTGCAATTTCTCTTTAATCCGCCCCAATACCAATTCGCCGCCGAGATTAATGGCAAAGGTGAAAACAAACAGCAGAGTCCCGATGAAAAACAGGACCGTATAGTGCGTACTTCCGAATACCACTTCGGCCAGCTCTGCGGCGATAGTCGCGGAAAATGTCCTGACCGATTCCACGAAACTCGCTGAAACTATTGCGGCGTTCCCGGACGCCATAAGTACAATCATAGTTTCGCCGATAGCGCGTCCGAATCCCAGAACCACCCCCGCCGCTATTCCCGGAAGGGCCGCCGGGAGGACCATAGTCATGCTCACCTGCCAGGGATTCGCTCCAAGGGCAATCGCGGCCTCCCGGAGCGACCGGGGCACCGAAGTCATGGCATCCTCGGCAACCGTGAAAATAATCGGAATCACCGCCAGTCCCAGTGCAATCCCTGCATTCAAGGCATTCAGGCGGAAAGTCAGACCCAGGACGTTTTGAAGAAATGTCGCCAGGACGATTAGGGCAAAAAAGCCGAGCACGACCGAAGGAATCGCCGCAAGTAATTCTATAACCGGCTTAATCGTTTCCCGCATTCTCCTGGAGGCGAATTCCGAAGAATATATCGCGGCCCCTATCCCCAAAGGCGCTGCGAACAGCATCGCGATTATGGCGGCTTTGATAGTGCCCAGGAAAAGCGGATAGAGCGAGTATTTCGGAACCGTGGAATTAGGCTGCCACGAATACTTGGCTTCCCGCCCCTCGTAATATTCCTGTTTGAAGGTCATTTTATCAAGGCTGGCCTCTTCCTGGACTTCCGAATTGGTGAATACCGGAAGCGCCTCCTTGAATATAAAGACAAAGATGAGCAGAATTCCGATTAACGCCGAAAGGGCGCTGATCGAAATGATCTTCGCCCCGACGAATTCCCAAAATTTGGACTTCGGCTTAAATACTAATTCCGGCATTGCCCTCCAACGGTATTCGGGCGGCGTATTTTGCCGCCCTCATTACCAAAGACTGAAATTTATGTAACCCAATGGATTACTGTATCATATTTTTCTCGGCCCGTTCTTTCGGAAGGGGCACATAATCGATTTCGCCGGCAAGTTTTTGCCCGGCTTCGGAAAGAGCCCAGTTCAAAAGATTCTTCAACTCTCCCGTCGGCTTTCCGTTAAAAAACCAGTATAGATCCCGAGATATTGGATATTCACCGCTCGATACCGTTTCATTGCTCGGCAGAATCGCCTTATCTTCGGCAGTCTTTGCGACCGCGGCGAATTTCACTCCGGTGGCCCAGGCAATACCCCCGTAACCGATTCCATACTCGTCACGCGACACGGCATTCACGACTGCGGCGGTTCCCGGAAGAGTCTGAGCATACTGGGAAAAATCCTCTTCATCCAATACATGCTCTTTGAAAAAGACATACGTCCCGGAGTTATTCTCACGACTATAAACAATTATCCTTGCGTCAACTCCGCCGACCTCTT
Source organism: Candidatus Zixiibacteriota bacterium (assembly GCA_041306185.1). GTDB lineage: Bacteria > Zixibacteria > MSB-5A5 > GN15 > PGXB01 > JBFZFV01. The sequence goes on along the minus strand of JBFZFV010000010.1, from coordinate 26,050 downwards.
TCCAGTTAGTAATGGCGCCGGTATATATGCCTTTGAGTTGATCGAAAGTCAGGGTGTTTATCGGATTCTTTTCATTCAGGAAAACCGCGATGCCGTCAAGAGCGACGGCGACCCGATACGTTTCGATCCCCTTATCCTTCGCCATCTTATATTCTTTTTCCTTCATATCACGCGACGATTCACAAATATCGGTCGCGCCGTTCAAAAGCGCTGCTATGCCGGTCCCCGAGCCGCCGCCGGATACCTGAATTACGGTTTCAGGATTATGCTTCATGTATTCTTCGGCCCATCTTTGGCCCAAACGAACCAGGGTATCGGAACCCTTGATGGTGATCGTGGTATTGGCCATGAGACCGATTGCCATTACCGCTAAAATCGAGAGAAAGAGAAACTTTTTCATTTAACCTCCATTACATCCATCCAATTATACTACCGATAGTCTCACTCGATAAAATGAAACTTGTGTTAGTATTATGTGAGCGAATCATAAATATTCCGACATTATTAGAACTTCAATTGCAAATCTATCTGCATCCGGTTAAAATCCGACTCAGCGGCATCCAGACCGATAGTATTCGCGAAATACGTGAACTTAAATGCCGCCTTTTCGGATAGCTGGTAATCGCCGCCGAATTCATGCCCCTTGGCATCGGTTCCGCCGCCGCGAAAATCGGAATCGGTAAACGCCCCCATAACGGCGTCCTTTTCAATGTTGCGATAAATATAACGCAGCGCCCAGGTTCCCGGCTTCTTGGCCTGGCCGATATTAATTCCCACCAGCCAACCGTTTTCGAGACTATCCGCCGCAGTATTGGTGACGAAATCTCCCATGACTACCACCGGAATATAATTGAATTTGTGAGATAACTCGATATAGGCTTCCATTAATTCATAATCATTGAGGTAATTACCGCTTCCGTCGACGGAATTTCCGAAGGAATCCTCATCATCATAGAAAGTGGCGAAGCCCTGGGTGTTGACATAGTTGAAATACCCGCCGCCGAAAGTCACTTTGGACTTGTCGTCGTCGGTCTTATAGCCGACCGCAACCTGTCCGGCACCAAGCCAAGAATCATCGGATGATCTTTCCATAATCCAGAGTCCCGCTCCGATAATGGTCACTGAAATATTATCGAATTCCCGATTGTAGACGGCCGTTCCCCCTTCCGGATTAAAATCCGAATCCCAAAGCAGCTCCGAACTGCCCGGTTTATAGAAAGGATTGTCGAATTTCCCTCCGAGTAAATGCAAACCCGCAACCTGGGGCGGAGCATATTCGAGATAGGCCAGATCGAGCCCGATCGATTTTGTCGAAAAGGCGTCGGTCAGAGTCTGGTTGGTCGAAACCGGATCGTCGGAACCGGTGGCCAATTGCAATTTGACTTTAGTGTTATCGCTGACTTCGCCGGCGATATTAAACCGGGCACGGATACGGTGGCGGTGACGAGCATCTTCCCCTTCCTCGTCGATCATTTCGTGGCGGTACCGGAAATCACCGCCGATCTTTATATTTTCCCACCAGTTGGCCGCCGATATGGAACCCTCAGCCAAAAGCAGCAAAAAAGCCGTGAATAAATACTTTTTCATTTAAATTTTCCTCATCCTACCTATAAAATCAGTTAATCTTCAAAACGAAATTAAAGCCCGCCTTCATCCTCCTCCTCATTAGGTTTCTGTAAGGTTTTTATTAGCCCCTCCGGGCTGACGAGAAATAACTTCCCGATTATTAGGAAAATGTTAGCGTTCCTTTAGGAGATTATTATTTTTTCGATTGGATAATCGATTTCGAACTTCGAAAAAAGGCTATGCTTCCGGGCTGAATTCCGTGCCTATCGGGATATGTATCGTGAATTCGCTGCCCCGCCCCTGCTCGCTCTTGACCTCGATCCGACCCTTATGAATCAGCGCGATATGCTTGACTATCGCCAAGCCGAGTCCGGTGCCTCCCAGCTCCCGCGAACGTCCCCGTTCGATGCGGTAGAAACGCTCGAATATTCGGCTTTGATGTTCAGGTGCGATTCCCTTCCCCTGGTCCATAACGGCAATCCTCACCTGCTCGCCATCCCTTTTGCACTCGATCCAGATTGTTGTTTCGGCATCGCTGTATTTGACGGCATTGTCGATCAAATTTACCAGGGCCAGTTCCAGTAAAGCGGGATTGACGAATGCTTTAAGGTCGTCCGGGGATTCTGTTTCAACCTTGATATTCTTTTGCTTTATTTGCATTCCACAGGAATCTATGGCATTTTTAATAACATCCCCGATCCTGCTTTCCTCATAGGTAATCCCGACCCCCTGCTCGATTCTGGAAAGATTCAGGAGGTCCTCGACAATGGAATTCAATCTTTGAGCATGACGATTGATTATTTCCAGGAATTTTTTCAGATCTTCGGCGTCGTTCATCGCCCCGTCAAGCAGAGTTTCCACATACCCCTTGATAGACGTAATCGGAGTCCTCAGTTCGTGTGAAGCATTGGCGACAAAATCCCGCCGCAAATTTTCCAATTCCCTCACTTTGGTGACATCATTCAGGACGATGACAGCTCCGATCGATTCCCCTCCGGCATCGCGCAAAATCGAACCTGTCGCCTGAAAAACTTTCCGGCCCGATTCACTTTCGTGAATAATTTCCGCCTCAGCGGTAATATGGTTTTCGAGGATACTTGAGGACAGCTGCTGTAGGGCGACACTCCTGACCACTTCATGCAGATAGCGTCCGTGAGCGCGTTCGGCGTCGACCCCGAAAAAATTCGCCGCAGTATCGTTTATAATAATAACCCGGTCGTCGGTATCGACCGCCACCACCCCTTCGGCCATGCTGGTCAGGATAGCATCGTTTTCGCGGCGCTGTTCGGCAATAGTCCTGATTCGTTGGTCGAGCTGCCGCGCCATTTTATTCATGGCTCCTGCCAGGCCGTCTATTTCCTCGACATTATAGTCTTCCAATCGTCGGCCCAAATCCCCGGATGCGAATCTTTCGGCCCCTTCTTTCAGGCGTTCCAAAGGAAGGCTGATACGTCGCGACATATAAAGGCTGACCAGCGCGGCTAACAGCGCAATGGCCAATCCGCTCAGGATCATCCTCATCCTGATCTCTGAAAGCGACTTTTCTATTGAAGTCAGCGGAATAGAAGTCCTTAAGATTCCCCTGATAGTCCCATCATCCAGAAAGAGCGGGATAGCGACATAAAGCATGGACCTGTTGATGGTATAGCTGTATCTGCGATTTATCCCCAGCCCTTCCTTCAGTGCCTGAGTCACCTCGGGCCGATTACTGTGATTATCCATCGCGGCGGGGTTTTCATCGGAATCGGCAATGACTTTCCCGGACGGCAAAATAAGCGTTATCCTGGTCGACGAAACCTGCCCTATTTCCTTGCAGAGCCGGTCGATTCCGGTAGTATCTCCGGAATCGAGAATTCCTAATATCAGACGCTCGACTAGCGCCGACCTTGCCTGAAGGCGCAGCGCGGTCTCATTTATAAATAAATCGCGCTGGGATTGAATTCCGTACCAGGCTATGGCAACCACGGAAAGAAAGGTTATCAGCAAATACGAAGGGAATAATCTCCAAAGAATTCGCTTCCGCCTCATATCTTTTCCTTTCTTCCCCGTATCGGCTGTCCGGCCCGTAGCCCGCAGGTTGCAGAATATATATGGATATAACGAGCTTTTGGCAATTACAAAAGAGAGTTACGGCAAAATGTATCAGGAGCAATACGGCTGAAAGAAAACAAATCGATTAAAGCGGCTGATGATATAATCCCGCCGAATTTTGGAGGCTAAAATTCCGAGTTCTCAACTGGATATTCGACATTTATCAACTGCGCGGAATCATTGCAGAACGGACAATTGTCTGCGGCGAAGGGGATAATCAGTCTGCGTTTTCCTTCCCCCGATACCATACAACACGGCGGCAGGAATATCCCGGTCTGATTTATGCGCGGAGCAGTCGTCAAATCATTATAAACCCGGCATGTCCGCAAGAACTTTTCCGGTGACGAAATTCGTTCTCGATCCTTGCGCGATTGGCCGTGAGGACCGTCCGGCATTACTCCGATTTCGCACAGGCTGTTAATGATACGGTTGGATCGAATGAGTTCGGAGTCGAGCAGCCGCCGGGTCGTAAGGTTTTCCGCGACGGTCAATATCATAACGCGGTCACTGGTATGCGTCGCGAGCGGCATTTTGTGTGAATCGAGATGTATGACCGTTCCGTTATACTTTATGGTTTCGGAAAACCGTTGCGGAAGATTCTTCGCGATAACTTCGGCGTCATTGGCTCTTATTTCCCTTGCCGATTCGCTGTCGAACAGCTCGTACTCGGACCTCCCGATAATTTCAGGAATTTCCCTGCCGAGCATAAATGCGTAAGCGGCATTGGCGTTCAACAATTTCCCGTCATGGCTTTTTACCGATATCGGCCCCGTCGATAACTCGAAAACCGAATCGAGCAGCGAAAGACTGTACCCCAATTCGATATTGCTCCGTTTCACCTCGGAGACCGGCTTGACTATAACGAATATCTCCTCGCCCGCGGTAATGATATCGGCTTCATACCATTCCTTCTCCCGTTCCCGGCGTAAGTCGAACTCGAGACGCCGAACGGCCTTGTTATCCAACGAGGCCAGTATGGCATCGGAAAATTTCTCTTTAATCTCTGCAGGAAGAATAAAATCCGGAAAATCTTTTCCAACCGAGTCTTCAACCGAACGGCCAAATATTTTCGCCCCGGCAGGATTGACATAAGCAACGGTTAAATCCTGGTCCAGACGGATAATCCCGAAATCCAGCATATCATGCAATGAGGATATTTCTATAACTGAACGCATCCATTCTTGGATATTTTCAAATAATGGCGTGACCTCATGTACGGTCCCTTCAACACGATGGACTCGTCCGGAACCGTCGTCGATGGCCATCCCCGACAGCTCCAGCGTTTTAACGGCTCCATCTGCACCGGATACCGATACAAAACAATTCAAACCGCGATTATTCAAAACAGCATGGTCAAGGATATACTTCAGCCGCGCCTTATCCCCGGGCACGAATTTATTCAGGAAAGCAGGATACGGAATGTTCTTCAGATTCGATTCGATTCCAATAATATTCCGCATGATGCCGTCGCAGCAGACTGTCCCGCGATCGAGGTTATATTCCCAGAATCCGTAATTCCCGATTTCCCCCATCCGGTTCAATTTTTCATTCTCCGACTGCAAATCGGAAATTTGCATCTGCAATTCGTCTGACTTTTCCTTTTGAGAATTGGCTTCCTCGCTTAATCGCGAAGTCCTGTCGAGCAGCATATCATCCAGGTTTCGGCGGTATCGCAATAACTCCGCGGTGAGACGATCGTTCTCGTTTAACTTTTTTACCAAGTCGCGGGCAATACGCATGTTTTTACGCCGAAGGTACATGCTCCAGCAGAGAATAATCGCCAGCGCCGTGGCCAGAATGGTTCCGGTAATGAATGCGATACGGATTATAGTCGGAGAATACCCGGTATGCTCGGCGCCGATTCCTAACCATTGCTCATAAAGACGATCATACGAACCACTGGATCTCATCAGCGAAACTCCCTGCTCTATCAAAGCCAGTGTTTCCTTTTCACCTTTGGCCGTAGCAAAAGCGAGTGTCCGGTGATATTCGGTAACGAGTTCTCCGGAATGGGTCAATTCCGCGAAATTATAATTGTCAACTATCGATTTCCCGGTTTGATACGGTACCAGTGCAGCCTCGGACTTGCCCCCGGCCACCATTTTCAAAGCCTCCGCAGCAGTTTCCGCGGTTCGGATGTTCTGCGTAATCTCATGCTTCAGAAGATAAAAATAGGCAATGTCGTCCTTGAGAACCACCACATGCCGGTTTTTCAAATCGGTGATCCGACTGAAAACGCCTTCCCCCTTTTTATAGAAAATGGCGTCATACACGATTGTTTGAGGCTGGCCGTAATTGGCCATCGCGGCATTCTCTTTGGTATGCTCGAGTCCGAGGATCAAATCGATATCGTGGCTGTAAAGAGACTCTCGGAGCTTCTGAATCGGCCCCATTCTTATTTCGATCGCCAGGCCCATTAATTCGGCCGCCTGCTTAAGCAGGTCAACGGAAAACCCGTCGGCCCTTCCATACTCATTGACATAGGCGTACGGCGGGAAATCCACGCGTACTCCGACCACAATGCTGTCATACGTCCGGAAGTCCTGCGAGCGGGCCTTTTCGCCGCCAAACAAGCCGATCAGCACAAACGCACAAATCGATATGACAATGGGCAATGAAGCAAGCCGGGAGAATCCCGGTTTCAAGGAAACAGTCGAAAATCGCATTTTCACAAGCCGGCCGTCAATTCTCGTTTCTTCTATTATGGTTGGTGAGTTGTCCCGAATACGGCAGTTCCCCCCAACACCTCTCATTTATCTATTAATCGGTATGAAACGGAAATTATTAATTAGGGAGCCGCGAGATAAAATCGCAGACATAACTGATTGGCTGCAAACAAGATACGGTCTGTGGCCGCAAGGTTCTATTGGCGGCCCGAAGGCTTTTCGATAAGATTGCGGCGCCGGTTAATTCCCTGGCGCCATTGGGGATAAAACTTCAAATGCAAATGCGACATCCTCCGCGACCAACGGAAATGTCGTATATAGGATTTCTCAGAACTGCAGTTCCGCCAGACGTTTCCGGGTATCCGCAATTACTTCCGTTTCGATTTCCGGTTCATTCCAGTATTTCAGCACTTCCCTGTACGCATCGGCGGCTTTATCGAGTTCACCGGTTTCCTGGTACGTTCTTCCCAGGTAGTATTTGGCCGAAAGGTATGTTATTCCCGAGGACGAAGTATACGGTCCCGAAACGACCTGGTTCAGATTGGCGATGGCATCATCGTACTTCCCGGTTAATGCCGATAACCTTCCTGCTTCGAAGTTAAGTCCTGATCCCGACTGGTACGGCAGCTCCGCAATGGCCAAATAGCCCGAAATGATCTTTGCCGTATCGGCATTATAATACCCGTCTATAATTACTCCGATAGCGTCACCCAACGCCCACAATTCCGACGGAACGCTGGCCTTGAACCGCTCGTTCGCGATTTCGAAGTATTGTTTGGCCTCTTCCCGGCGCGAATAGTCGCACGAAGCGATTAGCAAGGCATAATTGAAATGCTGAAACCTGACCGCATATTCAGGGAGTTTTTTACCGTAAAAAAGCGCGGAATCCGGGAAATCGAGCCCTTCGTAAGTCCCAACCAGACCGTTATAGGCATTGAAGATGATCGCACTGTCGCCGGTCTGCAGAGCCAGATCGACTCTTTTCTTCTTGAAATCGATGCCTTTAAGAAACTCCCCTCTCCAATTGGCAATATTGTACGCGATATTGTAATAATCGAGCATTTGATACGGGTCTTTGCCGTGGAACCGCTTTAATCCCTCGGCATAATTCTGCGCCTGATCGAATTGTCTCAGCTTGATATAGATGTTGGCCATGCTGCTTAGCATATTTGGGTGGCTGGCGTCCTTTTCAAGATAGGCACGACCGACCTCAAGCGCCTTATCCAGTTGTCCGGTGCGATCATATAACGTCACCAGGTTTATATATCCGACGTGGGTTTCGGGATAATATTGGCGAACCTTCAAAGCCACCTGAATGGCGCTGTCAAACTGGTCCTGATCCACCAGAAGCGACAGATAGTTTTCCAGTGCCGGTAAATACTTCGAATCGATGGTAAGGACAGTATCAAGCTGCGCTTCGCATTTCACGGCATCTCTGGTCATTTGGTACTGAAACGCAGCATACATCGTCCGCGCTTCTTTATCGTCTGGATAGTTTTCCACGAACGATTTCAGTTTCACGTAGGCATCGTTAAATTTCGACAGCAAAAAGGCGTCGGTATAAAATTCAAGCATCTCCCGGTCCCGCCGCGGCAGTCGGTTGCTGAATTCCCTGGCTTTCTCCAGATAAGGCACACTTGACCCCAATTGTCCCATGAAATAGTACGACATCCCCGCCCTCATATACGGCATGGCGAATGTGGGATCAATTTCAACCGCCTTCTTGAAATATTCAATGCCCTTCTCGTATTGATTCAGCCGATATAATTCCATACCCCTGATATATTGCTCGTAGGCCTCAGGGGACGAAGAAGTCACCGACGCCACGTCCCGGTTATCCCCGGAAATATCTTTAAGATTCAACAGGAGTCCAATCTTCTGCGTCAAGCTGTCGACCAGCGCAAAGGGATCCTGCCCCACCACTTTTTCTCCGAGGAGAATCTGCCCGCTTTCGACATCTTCAACCCGGGCGTCGATACGAATCTTATCTCCCATCATAAAGTACGACCCGCCGAGAACCCGCGTCGCTCCCAGTGCACGTGCCGACTTTATGCATTTCTGATGAATTTCGGCCGGAGTCAGGTCATCAAGATCCTCATTGATATTGTCCAGCACCCGGTTGCGGCTGATTAGTGAAGATGACCCGCTTTGAGCCAGATCGGTCAGCAATATCTCGGGCAAACCGGATTCCAGCCAGTCAAGCTCGGCGTCGCCAGTTTTATTTTCAAAACCGATTATCGCCAGAGCATTCTGACGGGCATGCAATGTCCCCGGCCCCTCCGAACCTCCGCTGAAAGACAGGATAGCGATTACAGCCAGTACCGCCACGATCCCTATTACCGCAAGAACCGATGGCTTGAGGTTCAATATGTAGGATTTTGTCTTAGTCTTTCCGAGGGCCTCCCTGTCGGCAATCATGGAATCGGTATCGCTGATTCCGCTTTCGTACTGACGGCGCAAACTGCGCAGGTCGACCACCAGATCGCGCGTATCCTGATAGCGATAGTTGGGATCTTTTTGCAGGCATTTATCTATAATGCGTTCCAGTTCCGCTGGGATATTTTCCGCCTTGCGGCGAATCTGCACATGCGGGGCTTCCAGAATTTTGGCAATAGTAGAAACTCGGTCGGTTCCCTCGAAGGGAAAAACGCCCGAAAACATTTTATACATCAAAATTCCGAACGAAAAAATATCTGAACGGGAGTCGACTTTTTCACCACGGGCCTGTTCCGGAGACATATACGTCACCGTCCCGATAATTTTCCCTTCCTGGGTCAAATCCTGTGATGCGGTGACCGTGCCGTCATCGGTACCCCCCTTGAACAAAGCCGCCAGCGGTTTGGCCAGTCCGAAATCGAGGATTTTCGGCTCCCCCTCGGTATTGATAATGATATTTTCGGCCTTGATGTCGCGATGGACAATGCCAAGCTTATGAGCTTCTGCGAGACCGCGTGCGATTTTCTCCGCGATCCGAAGCTGTTCTCTCGTGCTGCCTTTACTTTGAATTATGTAATCACGGAGGGATTGCCCCTCGATATATTCCATGACAATATAACTTATTTCCGCGCCCCCCTCCTCCACGGAGGCGCTGCCGATATCATAAATTCCCATGACGTTGGAATGATTGATGCGCGCGGCGGTCCGGGCCTCGCGGTAAAACCGCTCCTGCTTGTCCTTATCGTCGAAAAAGTCCGCCTGGAGAATCTTCAGCGCCACTTTTCGGCCGAGCTTGTTATCTTCGGCCAGATAGACTTCCCCCATACCCCCTTCGCCCAGTTTGCGGATTATCCTGAAATGAGCGAATACCTGTTCCGGTTCGAATGTCATTCCGTTTTCCTTCTCAATATCATCATGGTAATATCATCCGAGCGCGGGGCCTCGGCCATAAATTCATTGATTCGATCCATGAATAACTCGGCCAATTCCAGCAATTCCTTATTCCTGTTTTCAAGGAAAAATTCCCTCATGCGCTTTTCTCCGAACTGCTCGACCCCGTTGTCGGCTTCGGTAATACCGTCGGTGAAGATATAAATCAAATCGCCAGGCTCGAGAATCTGGCGGTGTTCCTCCCAGGTTACGAAATCGAAAGCGCCAATCATCGGCCCCGATGTCTTCAGCTCCGAGAGGATTCCATCCTTATTGGCCACAAGCGGAGGATTGTGCCCGGCATTGATATACAATAGCTCGTTCGTTTTTGGATCGAGCAGTCCCGCGAAAAGGGTCGCAAAATCTCCCGGAGAACTGAATCGGCAAAGCTGCAAAGAAACACTCTCGACCGCCTTACCCAAATCGAATTTTTCCTGCTCGTATAGTATTCGGAACGAAGCCAGGATGTTCGACATCAGAAGCGCCGCACCCATCCCCTTTCCGCTGACGTCCGCCAGCATGAACAGCACGCGGCCGTCGGGAAGGATCTTAACATCATATAAATCTCCACCGACCTGACGGGATTGTTCCTGGTATGCATAAATATCATATCTTTCGATCTCCGGAAATCCCGTCACCAACAGGGTCTTCTGTATCTCCGAAGCCCGTTTCAGTTCTGCTTCAATAATCCCCTTTTCATGCCGCTCGCTCAGAAGCTCGTAGTTCAGCAATCTCGATGCAATGATATTGCCGAAAGTCGCCATCAGCCGCAAATGTTCCTGTGAATAGGAAAACTGGGGATTGGTCGTATCGGCGTAGAGTATTCCCAGGACTCGCCCCTCATCGAACATCGGAGCAGCCACCGCCGATTTGAGATTCGACATTATGATGGACTTCTGCTCGGCGAAGCGGGGATCTTCGGCCGGGTCGCCGATTACCATAGCTCTTTTATTGGTGATAATATCGCTGATAATGGTTCGGGAAAGCCTGAACTCCCCGTATTCCCGCCCTTCCCGCGACAAGGTCGCCGCCGTAAATACTTCATGGCTCTCTTCGTCCACGAAAAGAATGGCCAGGCGGTCGTATGGAATGACCTTCGATACCATTTTCAGGGATTTTTCCAGCATTTCCTCCCGAGGCTCGGTCAAATTGAGAAGTTTGGCCATATCAAAGAACGTGGATACGAGATTGGGCAGTTCCGTTGATTTATCCGGCAGCGGTTTCAGGGCATCATCGATGGATAAAAAGACCGATTTCTGCAAATCCTCGCTGGCCAGCACCGTCTTGCTCAATCCCTTCATTTCGCCGGTCGAGCCATCCGAATCCATAATACGGAATTCCGTGCTGCCGAATCTGATTCTATCCCCGGTGTTAAGTATAATCTTTTGGGTGACCGGTTTTTCGTTGACATAGGTCCCGTTATGCGAACCAAGGTCGCTTACGGTCGTTTCGTTGCCGTTTTCTTTGACGACAATTTCGGCATGCTGTCTGGAAACAGACATGTGCGGGATACAGAAATCACAGCCGGTCCTGCGGCCAACAATATAACTCCCCGGTTTCAGCAACCAGGAATAGAACCGCTCTTCATCGGCACCAACCAGTTTAAACATAGGAGAACTCGTTTACTAAATACTCTGTTCGATTTGAATACTTATTGATAATATATTGCAAAGACCCATCGGTCAATAAAATACTCTATACCGGCCCTCCTCCATCCCATGGGCGGTTAATACGATCCCGAATTATGCGAATTTAGACTGGTCAGCAATCCTCAATGTTATTAAATTGTAAAATCCTGTAACAAGGCATATATGGAGGCAAGCATGACTCGCAAATACGACACGGTTCTTTTCCTGATTATCTTATTTATCGGACTGATTACTTCTTTACCTGTTCACGCGGATGTTCTGCCTCCGATTTCCGGCCAGGCCTACGATTCGCTTCTGGCCGCTCAGGAATTGGGGCTTCAGAAAATGCTCGAAGAACAATTCCCCGAATCCGAGGGGTATCTGGTCACCGGACCGATCGACCCTCTCCTCGATATCATCCCGCACATCAAGCCGGCCTATGAAGCAGTCAGGGTAATTTCGCCGGATATGGGTTCGTATTTCGCTGCCATAGAAAAGACCGGAAAACTGAGTATCCCCCTCGGCCACGCCGGCTTCGACGGCCACCTTTATGAAATCGAATACAACGGGAAGCTCGATACCGCCCTGATTTTACCCCAGGGCCAAAACCGCTTTCTCATCTGGCTGAAAAGAGTGACCCTGATGGGATGGAATGCCCTGGCCTCACCAAAATTGATACGGTATGCCAATACCATGATGCTTTATTTCTCTCAAATCGACATCGGCAATTACTCTTATAAAATGCGCGACATCTCGGAATTCGTCATGCCCGACAAACTCGCCTTGTATGCTGCAGACAACGATTCTTCCAGCCATTACAATCCCGATTATTTGACGGCATTTGAATCCTTTCGCGGAATCAATATCAAAGGCCTCGCGAATGGAGTAGATTCCATAGTTCTGGACTCAGCCGCCTCGCTCCGGATGATTGATAATGCCCCGAAAGAAGCCTGGCAGAATCAGTACCAACCGTTATTCCAGGTGGAATACCGCGATTTTCTGGAAAGCGGCGGAGACTTCGTTTCGTTCAAAACTCTTACTCCGGATAACTTCTCCGATCTTCCCGACGGTAACTACTTTTTCGCCATTAATGTATCAGGCAAAATCCGGTATGTCTGGAAAATGTCGGACTCCGATATTGCCAATATAGAAAAGGCCACGGGAATAAAGCCGGCCGTACCCAACGAAACTATGCTGTTCCCCGGAGAGCCACTGTTATGCACGGGAACATTTCGTATCGACAGCGAATATCCGAACAAGCTGGCCGAAATCACCGTAGATTCTCCGCACTTTTTCCTCTTTAAAATCGATGGAGAAGCGCCTGAAGAAACCTCGGCCCGAACCGACCATTATTTGACTTCGGTCGGCCATCTTATAAATGCTCTGTATAAAATGGGGATATCGACAGACAAGACGGTGCTGAAGAAATTCTAAGGCTTGTTCAATATCCTGCCAATTCTGAACTTCCGCCTGGAATTCAGCTAAGATTAATCGAATATCTTTCCGCTCACCCGGTAAATGGGGAAATTGCGGAGCCAAAGGCCTACCGCAAAAAACCCTTTTAAAGGAGGGATTTCGATGGTCACCAATATCTTAGGGAACCGGCAATTTCACTCTGCCCCGCTATTGGCGGAAATTCCCATTCCTAATGTTAATGTCTTATAACTCCTTAAATTTAGGGAGTTTTTGACGAATAATAGGGCAATGGCCCGATAATAAGAAAATCAGATAAATTTTAGGGAGAATGTCATGGGCGTTTTAATGGAAATTATCGAGTGGATCGACCCCACCGGCGATGAAATGATTTACCGGATCCCGCAGCAGGGATCGGCCGATTTCAAAATGGGCGCGCAGTTGATCGTGCGCGACAGCCAGATTGCGGTCTTTTTCAAGAGCGGTCACGCCGCCGATTCGTTCACTACCGGACGGCACACCGTCACCACCTACAACATCCCGATTCTAACCAGAATGCTGTCGCTCCCCTGGGGTTTCCAATCCCCCTTCAGAGCCGAGGTGTACTTTGCCAACCTGAAGACCTTCACCGACCTGAAATGGGGAACCAAACACCCGGTCACCTTCAAAGACAGCAAACTCGGCCTGATCCGCCTGCGCGGACACGGCGCGTTCACCTTCCGTATTACCGAACCGATTCTCTTCCTGAACACGATCGTCGGGCGTCAGGCCAGGTACACCACTCAGGATATCCAGAGTTACCTGCGCGATGTCATCGTCGCCCGAATGAACGACCTGCTCGGTGAAAAGCTCGATACCATTCTCGATCTCCCCGCCACCTACACCGAACTCGCGGAAGAATTCAAGAATATCGTTCAGACCGAATTCACCAAGTACGGCCTGGAACTAGTCGATTTCTATATCGCTTCTATCACCCCGCCTGACGAAGTCTCAAAGATGATCGACCAGCGATCGGGTTTGGAAGCGGTCGGCGATCTCGACAAATTCCTCAAATTCGAAATGGCCAAGGGGCTCGGTATGCCCGGCGGGGCCTCAGCCACCGGAGCGTCCATGGGGATGGGTGCCGGTGTCGGTCTGATGGTCCCCGGTATGCTTCAGAAAGTATTCTCCCCGGAACAGCGCGACTTGAAACGGGAATCGGTCGTAACCGTAACCTGCCCCAAATGCCACGCCGACACGCCGGAACAATCCCGCTTCTGTTACCGTTGCGGGTCTCCGATGGTGGCTCAAAATAGCTGCCCCAACTGCCAGGGAGAACTGCCGACCGAGGCCAATTTCTGCTACCACTGCGGCTACAAACTCGATACCAAACCGGTCTGCCCGCACTGCCGGAACGAAGTCATCCCCGGCTCGAAATTCTGCGGTTCCTGCGGCAAACCTTTGAACGACGGCAATGCAGCTTCAGACGAAACCGAACCCCTCAGCTAATAAAGGGGGGTTCTCCATCGGAGTGACCTGCCCCGGATGCGGCGGCCGGTTATCGCTCGAGGAAGATTTCTTCGTCCTGACCTGCACCAGTTGCGGGTCGGTGCTGAGGATAAATATGCCGGAAATCCCTCCGGCATTCCTCGCCCAGCCGAAGATATCCAATCGGGAAGCCCGCGTTACCGCCGACCGGCATTTAAGGAAGGCCGGACTCCCGCTGACCGAATCCGGGGTCTCGATCAAGGGAGTGTACTATCCATACTGGAAGGCGGACGGCGTTTTACTGCGCGTCCGCAACCAGATTATCGAACGGTACATCCACGCCGACCAGGAATCGGAAAAGGAAATAAAATACGAGCAGCCTTTCAAAGATATTCGACTCAGCCCTCATTCGGTAACGATCCTGGCCTGCCCGGAACACGAATTAATCCCGCATACCCTCGGGATGCGGACCGACTATATTCAACTCCTTCCGTACTCCGATGATAATATTCCGGATGAGTTTACTTCCCGGCCGGTTCAACGGACTCGAGAGCAGGTCCTTCACGATATCCAAAAAGGAGTCGATGGACTTGACGCCATCAGCCCGGCGGCCTTCGGAAAAAATCTGACCAAGCTCTTCCGCCCGAATTTCACGCTGATCTTCTTCCCCTTCTATCTGGTGGAATCGATCGCCGGCGATAAAAACCGGATTCTCCTCGTCGACGGGATCTCAAACCGAGTGGTTGGTTTTGACGGCGATTTCGAGGCCGATTCTCTGTTCGGAACCGATTCCTTCCGCCCGGTCGATTTCGGCCAGCTGGAAGTCGAATTACACCGTTGCCGCAACTGCGGAGTGGATCTGCCGGACCGGCAATCCTATGTCTATATCTGCTCCAACTGCAACGTGCTCAATACCCTGGCCAATAATAACCTGTTGGCTGACGAAATCCTGACCACGAAAAATCATGAGCAATCCAAAGATGAAATGATCCCGTTCTGGTCGTTTAAAATCCCCGAAACCGACAGTAATGCCCTGCGAAACCTGTTCGGAGGGCTCTACCGATCCGACCGCCTGGTCATCCCGGCGGTAAAGGTCCGGAACTTTGAGGCCATTTACAAGCTGTCTAAAAGGATTTCCGCGGCTTCGGTCCGCTTTGAACTGGAACCGGCCGACCGCTTCAGCCCCAAATTTCAACCGGTTTCCCTTTCCATGACCGAAGCTCTGACCATGGCGGAAATTATCATCTTTCGGGCCCAGATAGCTAAAAACGACCTGGTTACCCCGAATGATATCGCTTTTAACCCCCTTGATGTCTCGTTGGTCTATATCCCCTTCCAGCCGCAAAGCTATTACTTTGTGGATTCGATACTTGGCGCGGTAACCTTCGAAAAAGCCCTCCTGGCCTGATTAATCTTTACAAAGATGTAAGATTTAATTACCCCTAAATAGGTTATTTTCAGCCATTTTATCCCCTAAAAACCCCTTTGCTTACAGCAATTTGTGTTGACAATTCAAACAGATTTTATTTATTACTACTGAAAAGTTTGTTATTTATTTCACAAACTTTGCCGAAAGACGTAATATAGGCTGGAAGGCCTGAATCGGGCAGGAAAGGCTTGGGCATAAATGCCTGAAGACCGAAAAAGAGCACAAGGTTCGAAAAAAAGGGGCGCTGACCATGTATGAATTCTCAAGCGGTCCGTTAACCTGGGCAGCTTTCGCAGTTTTCTTCGCCGGCATCGTGTTCCGCATTATCAGAGCGGTCCGGGAAAATAAGAAGGAAGGATTTGCCGGAATTATCCCGGGGACCAGGATGAGTCTCCCTGAATTCTTGAAAAACTTCGCTACGCTTAGTATAAAAAATCTCAAAAGGCATCCCTTCTTCACTCTCTATTCAATACTCTTCTATATCGGGTTGATCTTAACCCCCATTTTCGCCTACGGACACATCGCAGTATGGGATGAAGCGCATTCGATTCACTGGTGGAGTTTCCCCGATTATATCACCAAAATCTGTACCTTCCTGGTCCTGATTACCCTGATAATATTCGCTCTTCAGAGAATCGCGGATCAAGTCCTGAGAAGGCTGACTTTCTGGTCCGATTACACTCTATTGTTCCTGACCTTCATTCCCTTTATTACCGGCCCCCTGGCCTTCTATCATGTTTTCGACTATCATATTACAATAATAGTGCATATCTGGTCCGGTGCTCTCTGGCTGATGGTCCTTCCGTTAACCCGGGTAATGCACGTCTTCTTCCTCCCCTTTTCCTGGAAATATCTCCGCGGCGATGTCCGGTATGCCGAGGAAACCGTGCATGAATAAATTATTACGCAAAATAATGGGGTTATTACCTGCCGGGCTCTTATTGCTGTTTGCTTTAAACGGCTGCAGCGAAAGCACGGCGGTCCAAAAATCCACCCGGGCCGATCTGATTAACCTCGTCGAAACGGCGCATATATCGAACCCGACCCGCAACGCGGTGAAATTTCCTCATGATATCCATGTCGAATTCGCCTCGAAAAACGGCGAAGAATGCCGCACCTGTCACGAATACAACGATCACGGCGACCTGGTTTATACTTTCAAGCGAAGCACCCCGATGTCCGAAGATGAACTGGTAAAGCATTATCATGACCGGTGCCAGGCCTGTCACACCGAAGCCAATGCTTTCGGGGAATATAAGGCTCCTCTCCTGTGCGGGAGCTGCCATGCTGAACCGCGAAGATATGAATCGAACTGGACTCCGATCGGTTTCGATAAATCCCTGCATTATCTCCACACCATGGTCACCGACGACGACTGCGCCAGCTGTCATCATGTGTACGACAGTGTCGCCGGAGAGCTGGTGTACATTGAGGGAGAAGAAAGCTCCTGTATAATTTGCCATAAGAGCACCGCCCAGAACGGCACCCCCTCGATTAAATCCGCTTCGCACCGCGCCTGTATCACCTGCCATTCCGAAAACAGCTGCAGCGATTGTCATGATCCCATTCGCCAGGCGAAGATAGAAAAAATGGATGACACTCCTCGTCTTGAACGGGGACAACCTGATTTCGCCCTCCTGTCGGCCGGAGACCGCGATCTGCGCCGAAGCAAACTGGGAACCGTCCCGTTTTCCCATATAGAGCATGAAGAAGCCCTCGGGACCTGCCGCACCTGTCACCACGAAGGCTTCGAACCCTGTCAAAACTGCCATACCCCGGGCGGATCCAAACTCGCTCAAGGAGTAACCCTGCAGCAGGCGATGCATGCCATGAACTCCCCGCACAGCTGTGTCGGATGTCACGACCGCGAAAAGTCCGAACCCGGATGCTCCGGCTGCCACGGCCTGATGGAGCAGGGAAGGCTCTCCGAACATTCCTGCACCATCTGCCACAACGGACCGAAACCGTCCGAGCTGAATGCCGTCAAGGGGCGGTTCACTTCGTTCGATCAATTCCGCGCCGACACGAATAAAACCAGGCTGTCATTCGCAGCGAAAGAAATCCCTGAAATTGTCGAAGTTTCGGCGCTTCAGGATAGATATCAGCCGGTCAAATTCCCGCACAAGCGGATAGTCGATACTCTGATGGCGATTATATCCGGCAGCAGAATCGCCACGTATTTTCACGGTGACGAAGACGTCGTCTGCCAGGGATGCCACCACCAGAGCCCGATCGGAGAAAGCCCTCCGCTCTGCGAAAACTGCCACGGCGAACCCTTCAATCCCAACACCAAAAACAAGCCGGGATTGCTGGGCGCTTATCATCGCCAATGTACCGGGTGCCATGAAAAGATGAACGTTCTCGGCCGAGGAAACGACTGCACCGTTTGCCACGAAGATAAAGGGATGCAGGCCGATGCCGGTACAAGTGTCGAAAGACCGAAGGAGAAATAGGGTATGGGTATAACAAGACGTAGTTTTCTGGGATGGCTGACCGGTGCAGCGGGTGTGGCTACAGGCGCCAAAACCGTGGAAGCGGCACATGGACATTTCAACGGATACCCCGACAGCTACGCAATCCTGCACGACACCACCCTTTGTATTGGCTGTCGTTCCTGCGAAGCGGCCTGCAACACCGTCAATAATCTCCCTAAACCGGAAAAATCCTTTAAAGATTTAACCGTTCTTGATGAAAAACGGCGAACCACCCCCCATGCTTTTACCGTGGTGAACAAATATACCGACCCGCACACCGGGAAAATCACCTATCGCAAGGACCAGTGCAATCATTGCCAAGAACCGGCCTGCGCCTCGGCTTGCTTCGTCGGAGCATTCAAGAAAACTCCGGAAGGATCGGTGCAGTATGACGCCTCCGTGTGCGTGGGATGCCGCTACTGTCAGATCGCCTGTCCTTTCAATATTCCGACTTTCGATTTCGACGACGCTTTCACCCCCAAGATAACAAAATGCACCATGTGCCAGCCTCGTATCGAAAAGGGACAGCTGCCCGGCTGTGTCGAGGCCTGCCCGATGGAAGCGCTGACTTTCGGAAAACGTTCCGACCTGGTAGAAATCGCCCGGGAACGAATCAGAAAATATCCGCAAAGATACATCGACCATATTTACGGCATGGATGAAATGGGGGGCACTAACTGGCTGTACATCACCGAAACCCCGTTCGAACAGGTCGGGATGCGCACCGACCTCGGCGTCACCCCGGCCCCGGAATTCACTTCCGGAGCCCTTTCCATCGTCCCGATGATTATCGGGCTCTGGCCGGTCCTTTTGGGAGGGCTGTACGTCATCAACAAACGGCGGGATGAAATTGACGAGCATGAAAAGGAAGAGGCCGTGAAAACGGCTATTGAAAATGCCAACAACGGCGGAAAGGAGGGCCGGCATGACCGATAGAATTGCTGCACTCAAGAGCCGGCCCCTTTTAACGCCGTTCAATATATTCGCTGCGATTATCCTTGTAATCGGAGCATTCCTGACCTTCAAAAGATTCACCCAGGGAATCGGAGCTGTTTCCAACCTGACCGACACCCATCCCTGGGGAATCTGGATCGGGTTCGACCTCCTCACCGGGGTCGCTCTGGCGGCCGGAGGATACGTCACTTCGGCGGCGGTTCATATTTTCGGAAAAAAAGAATACCATTCGGCGATCCGGCCGGCTATCCTGACCGGTTTCCTGGGTTATTCGCTGGTGGTTTTCGCTCTTCTGTACGACGTCGGGCGTCCCTGGAAACTCCCCTATCCGTTCCTGGTCAGTCAGGGAGTAACTTCGGTAATGTTCGAGGTCGGAGCCTGCGTGATGCTCTATTTAACGGTGCTATTCCTGGAATTTTCGCCTGCGGCGCTGGAATGGCTGGGACTATCTAAAATTCGCAAAACGGTCGTAAGGCTGACCATGCTTTTAACCATTCTGGGAGTGATTCTCTCGACCCTGCATCAGTCTTCCTTGGGGGCATTGTTCCTTCTGGCCCCTTCGAAGCTGCACCCTCTGTGGTACTCACCGTATCTGCCGATTTTCTTCTTTGTCTCGTCGATTGCCGCCGGACTTTCGATGGTGATTTTCGAAAGTACCATGGCACATAAGAAATTCGAAATATACATGGATGACCGACATAAGCAGGAATATAACCCGGTAGCGTTCGGTTTCGGAAGAGCCGCCGCCCTGGTCCTGGCCGCTTATTTCGCCTGCAAGGTGTTCGGCATCGCGCTCGACAATAACTGGAGGTTTCTCTTTACGGGTTGGGGAGCCTGGTTCCTGTTCGAATTATCCGGGTTCGTGCTTCTCCCCTGCTTCATGTATTCCATTGGAGTTCGCGATCGCAACCCCAAAGTAATCCGGGCGGCTTCGGTCATAACGGTTTTGGGAATCATGCTTAACCGGCTCAATGTCTCGGTTATCGCATTTAATTATCACGTCCCGGCCGATGAACGATATTTCCCCAGTATTATGGAAATCGGAATAACCCTCTTTATCATCACCATCGGGATTCTGGTTTATCGTTTTATCGTGACCCGGATGCCGGTTTTATACAAACACCCGGATTACGAGGATGTCCATTAGGAGAGGATGCAGTTATGGAAGGCATACATACTTTACAGGAATTCATGTTTCAGACCAAGGGGATTATATATATCCTCGCGGTAGGTTATCTCCTCGGATTTGTCTGGTTCTGGCGATTTTTAAAAATGGACAAAAAGCGGGAGCAGTAAGAATAATCGGACCTCCTTGTTGTTAAGACAGACCGGGCGCGGGTTTTTACCCCGCCCGGTTTTTTGCGGGGGGTATATTCATCCCTGCGCCTCGCGGAAAATTCTTCATCCCCGCATTAAAGTTAGTCGATTTTATCCGATAATAGTTTTAGGATGAAACAGTGTTTCGAAAACAGACACTGTCCGGGGGTAATAAAACCGACGATAAAGGATTATCGTCGTCCCATGCACGGACATACAGCCGGTATGTTACAATGCCTTAAAAATACCGGAAATAAAAGTATTACAAAAACCGAAAGAGCCGTTCCGCAAAAAACGGCTCTTTTCTTTTATGGGAAAATATGAAAAAGGGCAGGCTAAAAACAGAACGAATCCGAAAACCGGATTCCGAGCCGTCGCGGAACCATAGGCTCGAAATCGTAATTCGGACCGGATTAATATCTCTGGCTGCATTAATCGTATTCATCACGCTGCTTAAAATCGTCTCTGTATCAATTGAAATTCCCGAATTAACGCGGATTATCGTTTCCTGCCTCTTTTTCGGATCGACTTTTGGCCTTAGCTACCATGCCGAAATTCGGAGGATTCGAAAAACGATGGCGGAGGCAAAAAGCCTATCCGACATGGCCTGCCGAACCTGCAGTCTCGATACCGCGATACAGAATGTTTTCGATATCGTTATAGCGATTGACAGCGAAAGGCGAATAACTCTTTTAAACCGTGCCGCCGAAACTGCCACCGGCTGGACACTGGCCTGCGCTAAGGGCCGTCCTCTCGAAGAAATCCTTCGCCTTGAAGCACTGCACGATAATCGCAAACTCTCCCTGTCGACCAATGCTGCAGGGAGGAAATTGAAAATCGTTTCATCAACCGGAAAAATCAGCCGCGTCGAAGAATCGTGTACGAACCTGGTCGGACCTGACGGAGGACCCGCCGGCACGGTCTTCATTTATCACGATATCACCGACATCATTCGAAGCCTGGAGCTCGAAGATTTCGGCAAGATCGGAACCATCCAATACACCATCGATGGGTCTATTAAGACCATTAACTCCGCTTGCCTGACCATATTCGAATTGAATGACGCCTTTACATCCCCATCGGAAGTTATCGGCCGCAGGCTCTCCGACCTGGTTCTATACAGCAGTTCCTATCGCCAGGTTCAGCGGGATATTCTCCGACATGAATTCCTTCACGATTATGAATATTCCATCATCACCCTGATGGGCAATGTCCGCTGGCTGCGGCAGGATTCGAGTATCGCCATAGACAGCACTACCGGAGAGAAAATTGTAAAGGTCATCATTCGCGACATCACCGACCGCCGGACCGCCGAACTGACCTTGGCGGAAAAAAGCCTCTATCTCGAAAGTATTCTCTCCTCCGAACAAAGCGCCGCGGTCATCGCCACCGACCGGATCTTCCGGATTAAATATATCAGCCGGGCCGCCGCCGATATCTTTCAATGCGACCGAATCGGTTCCGTAGGAAAAAGTATTGCGGAATTGCACCACCGGGATAAAGTGGATCCTACCGCACTCGATAAGGCCATGGAGGCAATCAAATCCGGAGGGACTTATACCTATCATGCCACGCGCAAAATCGATGGCAATGATATTCCGGTCGAAGCTTTGGTCAGCGGTATAATTGGAGATAATATTCAGCCGGTCGGCTACCTTATAACGCTGAAAGTCTCGGCGCAGCAAAAACCGGAACAGCACGTATACTCGGAATCCCGCCGGTCTCTGCAATTTACCCGCGGCGCGTCGCCGACATTCAATTACGATTCCTCTCGCCTGACCCCACGGCTCGAAGAACTGGCCGTTTCGAGCGAAGTCGGCAAAAAATAACCGGCGAATGATTTCCACCCGCCGGCAATTTAACTCAATAGCAAAATCTTTTAAACGACCGGACTCTGCATGAAAGCCTTTGCTTTCATCTTGTCGCACGAGAATATCGTCTCTTTCATTTTCTTCTGACGCTCGCCGTTCAACAGTTTGGCTGATAGTCCGTTGAACTTCGCCTCCAGGTCCTCCATGGTCATCGGTTCGCGGGGATCCCCCTTGGGATATTCCAGGTATTCCGAATATTCCTTCCCGTTCCTGGTCCTTACTACTACTTTCGACGGCTGCTTGGCCGGGAACATTTTTTCGAATTCCTGAGACGCCTCTCCCTTGATTTTATCGATAACGCCCCAGATACGCGGGTCCTTCAGCTTTTCATCCGAGAACGACTGCGTCGAAATCTGATGATCGACAATCGCCGCTGCCAGGCAGTACGGAAGTGAATGATCGGCCGTCTCGCGGGATTTCGGACGGTACTTATGGGGATCGAACAGAATATCGCAGGCCCGCGCAATGGTCGTCACCACCACTTCTTCAATCTGGTCATGCTGGATATTGTTCTCCCTGACCACCTTAAGCAGCGCCGACAGGTGCGTATGGGTCAGGGCTTCGGTCGGGAACGCTTTCATGCTGCATTCGAGAATCTTGAACTTTTTCCCCAAATCTCCCAGCAGCTTGTTTTCATCCCACTTCGGGCCGAACACATCCATGAACCCTTCTTTGCCTTCGAATACTGCAGTTGTCCCGCTGTATCCTTTCTTGGCCATCAGGGCCGCGAATACTCCGGCCTGCACCGCCATGGGATCGACGGTGTTCTTCATCATGGTCAACTGCCCGGCCGTCGGACACCCGATAGTATGATTGTGACAGCCGTTGATCCCGATAGCATTGGTCATCTGCTCGACATTCAAACCGAGGAGCCTTCCAGCCACGATCGGAGAGACGAACTGAGTCAGGGTAGCATGGTGCCACTTCCGCTCACGTACTCCCGGCACCGCGAATTCACACAGCCGCTGCTCGAATTCATACGCCAGGACAATTGCCACGATGACCTCTTTCATTTCGGCATCGACCAGTTCCCCTACCGACAGCGCCGCCGGGATGATATCCGAAGGATGCGAGGGGTCTTCTTTCCAGTAGATATCGTTGAAATCGAGGGCGCGGATCATCAGGGAATTGACCAGGGTGGCGTTCACCGCCGGGATTTTATCTCCGAACCCGATAACCGTCGCCTGGGCCGCCCCACCCATCTCCTTATAAATATCCCGCATGATATTGACATCTTTGGTATGGTAACCGCCATAGGCGCACCCGATGGAATCGTACAGGTACCGTTTGACTTCGGTCACCACCTTTTCCGGCAGGTCGGAATATTTCAGCCCGACCGCAAATTCCGAAATCCTCTGTGAAATCGTCTTGTCCATAGTTTCCTCAGATATATGCTTTTGTTCTACAATCTTTCCTTAACCCAATTCTCCAGACCCCCGGATATAATCAACTCCTGAGCCGCCGCGCCCGCCGCCGGGAATTTGTAGTCTTTCCCGTCGACCGTCAGAACCGATTTCTGGAAATCGACCACCGCCTTCAGCCCGGTCCGGACCGTCAGCTTTTCCGCTCCGAATTTCGCCTTCAAATCACGCGACAGCTTCGGCATTTCTACTACCAGGAAGCCGTTATTCAAGGCGTTGCGCTGATAGGTTTGCGACAGCGACCCCGCGATCACCAGCGATATCCCGCGATATTTCAACGCCGTGGCCGCCTGTTCCCGGGACGAGCCGGTTCCGAAATTGAACCCTCCGACCAGGATATCCCCCTTCTGCACCATATCCTTGAACTGCGGATCGTAATTTTCCATTACTACCCCCGCCTGCTGTTCCGGAGTAAAATCATCGATGTAGGTGTACTTGCCGGGATAGATGCCGTCGGTGTTGAGATTATCCTGATGACAAAAAACCAGCTCCCCTTCCAAGCGAGTCGGGAATCCTTTCAGGATTTTCACCGCTGGAGCCACCCCGCCGTCGTTTTCGAGGACCTTCATGGTCCCTTTCGGAGCCATCGCTTCGAAATGTGCCGGAGCCGCTACATACCCCGCGACCGCCGAGGCCGCCACCACCGCCGGTGAAGCCAGGTATGCCTCGGCCGACCGTGAACCCATCCTCCCTTTGAAATTGCGGTTGGTGGCCGAAATGCCGACTTCGCCGTCCGCGAGCGTCCCTTTACCGAGCCCGATGCAGGGTCCGCATCCCGGAGGAAGCACGATCGCTCCGGCATCCACCAGAGCTTTCCAATCGCCACGCCGTTCCGATTCCTTTTGCACTTCACTCGAAGCCGCCGCGATATAGAATTCAACCCCGTCGGCCACTTTCTTCCCCTTTATTACCGAAGCCGCCTCGGCCAGATCCTCGACCCGGCTGTTGACGCACGATACCAGATACGCCTTGTTGATCTTAATGCGGTTGGCTCCCGCCTGCCCCAGCGCGGTCATCACCTTAACGTGATTCGGTCCCGAAATATGCGGCTGTACCGTCGATAGATCGAGGGTCAATTCTTTGGCGTAAACGGCATCATTATCAGCCCTTAAATTTTCATTCACCAATTCCTGAATTCTCTGCGGATTTAGCCGGGGATGGAATTCGCCGCCGTCCTTATCAGAAGGCACCCCCGCCGGGCCCCGTTTGGCCACCGCCTCGGCGCGGTTTTTCAGCCACGCGATAGTAACATCGTCCACCGGGAACAGCCCGATCAACGCTCCCCATTCCGTAGTCATGTTGGCGATGGTCAGCCGCTGGTCGAGTGACAACGCCGCCAGTCCGTCCCCCGCGAATTCCACGGCATGATTGAGCACTTCATCTTTATTGTAAAATCCGCACAGGGTGATAATGACATCTTTGCCGGTTACTCCCTTGCGGAGTTTCCCCGTCAGGATGACTTTCGCCACCGGAGGAATCTGCCACCAGGTTCGTCCCGTGGCCCAGATCGCAGCGGCGTCGGTCCGGACAATCGGCGTCCCCAGGCACCCGATTCCGCCGTACATGTTAGAATGGCTGTCGGATGCCACCGCCATCGTCCCCGGCCAGGCATATCCCTCCTCGACCATCACCTGGTGCCCGATTCCGCGCCCCGCCGGATAGAAATCGACCCCCATATCCTTGGCGAAAGAAGCGATGTTGGCGTACTTCTTCTGATTCTCCTCGCCGGTATCCTGAATATTGTGGTCCAGCGTGAAGACCATCTGGCGCGGATTCGCCATCTTCTTAGCGCCGATTGCTTTGAATTTCTTGATTACCGCGCCGGTGTTGTCGTGCGTCATCACGTAGGCCGGCTTGATGGAAAGGTAATCCCCCGCGAATACCTTCTGCCCCTTTTCCAGGCCGACCGCATGTTTCTGAGCTATCTTCTCTACTAAGTTCTGCCCTGCCATAAGCTTTACCCTCGGTATATAAAAACCGTAATTTTCTGTTTTCAGTTGAAGAATATAATTAGAAGGCTTTCGGAAAGCAAATAAGACCGACTGGGAGAAAGGGGAATTATTTCAGCAAAACGATTTTATCAATGGTTTCTGAAGTATCTCCGGAAGGAATTGAAATCTTAATTAGGTTATAGAAATAAATACCCGATTCCATTCCCCGAGATTTCAATACAATTTCATAGTTACCGGCCGCAAGACTAGAATTCGCTATAGTATCCACCAGGGTGCTGTCAATTTTATATACTACCATTATCACGGTGGCTGAATCACTAAGATCAAAAGCGAAAGTTGTTTCCGGAGAATATGGACGGTTATCCTCGCTTCGGTCAATCCGCTTTCTGATTGTATTTGTTTCCTGGCCTGTATCTGCACCCGGCCCTTTACAAC
>JBFZFV010000009.1:0-78674 GCA_041306185.1 Candidatus Zixiibacteriota bacterium | reverse complement strand
TCTTTTTCGGCTATTTCTTCCAGGTCGACGGTCGAAGCGCCACCAGGATCGTGAAGACTTCCAGTCTCCCCAGAAGCATGCAGACAATAAGTATCCATTTCCCCGGAATCGGTATCCAGGCGTAATGTTCATAGGCTCCGACCCCGCTCAGCCCCGGCCCGATATTCCCCATGGTGGCAACCACGGTCGAAAAGGCGGTTTCGAGGTTGGGAATAAAGAGCATCATCAGAAGTCCCGCAATTACGGTTATGACCATAAAGAGCATAAAGAAGGCCGCGATGTTCATCACCCGTTCCTCGTCCAGGCTGGTTTTCCCGATCTTCACCGGAGCCACCAGGTGCGGTTTGACCACTTTCTGCAATTCCCTCCAGCAGACCTTCAGCACCACCATGATACGCATCATTTTCATTCCGCCTCCGGTGGACCCGGCGCATCCTCCCCAGTACATCAGGATCAGCAGTCCGAAACGGATGAGGTTCGGCCAGAGATCGAAATCAGCCGTAATGTATCCGGTGGTGGTGATAATCGACACCGCCTGGAACGACGCTGCCCGGAAAGAACCGTACAGGGTGGCCACTTTTTCACTCTCCGCCTGATGATGCGCGGCAAAGCTCTCATAATCGGGGATATAGTGCCGGTGATGGGCAAAAGATTCGTTGACCGGCTTCAAGCCGCTGAAATACAGGACCGCCGTCATTATGATAATCGTCGCCGCGACCGTGCGGAAATAGAACTTGAATTCGGGATTGCCGAACATGTCTTTGAAATCCCCGCGCAGAGCCCGGTAGTGCAAAAGGAAATTGACTCCGGCCAGAAACATGAATACCGTAATCACCCAGTCGAAATAATCGCTGTTGTAGTATCCAATGGAGGTATTTTTGGTACCGAATCCGCCGGTAGCCATGGTCCCGAAAGTATGGCAGAGGGAATCGAACCAGTTCATTCCTCCGAGCATCAACAGGAGCGTTTCGGCTCCGGACAGGAGGACATAGACTCCCCAGAGGATGGCCGCGGTCTGCGCCAGGCGGGGCTGGATACGTTCGGTGGTGGGGCCGGGGACTTCCCCCCGGAACATATGGTAGCCGGATACTCCCATGGCCGGAAATATGGCGATGGCCAGCGTGATAATTCCCATCCCCCCCAGCCAGTGGGTCAGCGAACGCCAGAAAATCAAACCTTTCGGGACCGCTTCGATATCGGTGAGGATGGTCGCTCCGGTGGTGGTAAAGCCGCTGGAAATTTCAAAATAAGCGTTGGTGAAAGCGGTCAGGAATCCCATAAAGCCGGAATTATCTCCCCCTCGGAGGAAATACACGAGAAATGGGATTGCACCCAAAAGCGCCAGCGTGACCCATCCGACCGAGACTATCACGAAGCCTTCCCTGATCCCCTCGAGTTGCCGATCGGTCCTGAAAACCGAAGAAAGGATGTATCCTGCCGCCGCGGAAAAAAGGATTGCGATGATGAAGCCCAGCTTTTCGGAATCGGCAAAGATCGCTCCGAATGAATCTGGGAAGGAATAGATAAAACTGATGGCAAACGGAACCAGCATGATGGCCGCCATGATCATCATCAGCCGCCCGGTTACATAAAAGACCGTCCCCTTGTTCATAGCTCGCTAACGGGATTTAAATAGTTTCTTAAGGCGGGGGACGTTCCTGGTATATGTAATGACAATCATCTGGTCCCCCGGTTCGATTACGGTATTCCCGTCGGGAATAATCATCTCGTCGGCTCTTAAGACTGCTCCGATGATCGAGCCCTTCTGGATTTTGCTTCTGACATGCTGCAGCGGCTTGCCCGAAATGGGGCTGTCTTTTTCAGCGGTAATGCGCATCGCCTCGACATCGAGGTCCCTGATACGAACCACCCGGCCGATCTGCCCGCGGTTGATGGCTTCGAGAATTTCCCTGGCAATGGCCAAACGAGGATGTATCACATGATCGATACCGATCGAGGAAAAGAGCCGGTCATGCTTCAATTCCGAGGCGATCGCGATTACTTCCCTGGCCCCCTCGGCCTTGGCCAGCAGGGCCGACATGACATTGTATTCGGTCTCATTGGAGGCCGCGATAAAGAAATCGGCGCTTCTGACGGACACCTCGTTCAGAATGGTCGAATCGGTGCAGTCGCCGTGGACGATTTCGGTTGCCTCCAGAATTTCAGCGGCATGACGGGCGTGCACTTCGGAAGGATCTACCAGGGTTACTTTCTTCGCCTGTTTTTCGAGTGCGGAAGCTAATTGCAGAGCGGTCAGGCTGTCGCCGGTGACGATGATATTTTCCGCCTGTTTGGAGGAATGATTGAAGAGGTGAAGAAATGCTTCGCGTGATGCGCGGGGGAAAATCCCGTAGATTTCATCTCCTTTATTGATGGAGTAATCTCCATCCGGAATAATCGCTTTCTGATCGCGAATGGCGGCAATGAACAGCATCGGGTGTTCGCGGTTGTCTCCCCTGATATCTTTCAGAGTTTTATTGACCAGCGGCATGCTTTCGGTAACGTGATAACCTCTCATCAGGACATTGCCATTCTGGAAATTGGTGGCATCGCTGGCTCCGGGAGTATCGACGAAGTGCATAATGGAATCGACCACCACCTGTTCCGGATCGATAACAAGGGTCACTCCCATCTGAGAAATATCGATAGTTGCATCTCTGCCCCGGAACTCGTTCGAGCGGATTCTCGCGATGCGGGCCGGGACTTCGTATTGCTTCGCTATTTCGCAGACGACAATGTTTAGTTCATCGATGGGAGTCACCGCCAGAACCATATCGGCTCCCTTGATGCCGGCTTCTTCGAGAAGCCTCGGGGAGCTTCCATTTCCGCACAAAGTCTGGATATCGAGCCGTTCATTGACATTCTGGCAGATAGCGGCATCCTTTTCAACCAGGGCGATATCGTGATGTTCATGGCGTAGTTGTTCCGCGAGGCTGTATCCGACGACCCCTCCGCCGACTATGACAATTCGCATTTAATAAAATCCCCGGGCATAACTGTTCTCGGGGCTCCTTGTTTCATCATCGCATATTTTGCCTTTCCGAATATTTCAATACGCAGACCATAAGTCAACTAATTATTATATGCCAGTGCGAAACCATAAAGGAGAATAGGCGTAAATTGACTTTAGGGCCGATATTTGCGGTTGGTAATAAGCGTCTTTGATGGCTTAATGAAGAAATATTTGATTCCATTGGCCATATACCTGGCCTTCATAGGGCTTTACGCCGGTTATTCCGAAGTAAATATCAAATATGCCATATTCCTGCCGGTCTGGGATATCGAACATTATCTATCGATTTCGGAAGACGGATATGTCGCCCGCCCCTGTATTCCGGGGAAGGATTATCCTCCGGGGAAGGTTTGCGGGAATGTCGGCTGGTATCCGATGTGGCCGCTTACGGTCAGGTATCTTCGCCCGTTATTCGATGGTGTATTTGAGTATTCGTTTCTCGGGCTGGTTTATTTATTCGGAGCTCTGGGATTTCTGTTATCATACCTTTATTTAAATGAGAAATTCGGATCTTTGGCCGCGACGATATCGCTTATTGCCCTTGCCTTAAGTCCACCCGGTTTCTACCTGTTAACCGGTTTTCCGTACGCTTTCATATTTTTCCTGTTCGCCTTTTATGTCTTTCTGCTTTACAATAAAACCGGCATTTGGCGGGACATGGGGCTTTTCATTACCGGCCTGATGCTGTCGCTCAGTTACCCGTCGGGGGTATTTTACGGTATTATACCGCTGGTATGGTACTGGTGCGAACATGACAGGAATTA
The DNA here is from genome assembly GCA_041306185.1 of Candidatus Zixiibacteriota bacterium. GTDB lineage: Bacteria > Zixibacteria > MSB-5A5 > GN15 > PGXB01 > JBFZFV01. The sequence goes on along the minus strand of JBFZFV010000009.1, from coordinate 74,897 downwards.
CCGCGATCCCAAATACTGGATTAATGCGCTGAAGTATCTTGCTCCATTCGCTCTCGGTCCGCTGATTCTATGGAGCTATTTCTATTTCAAATTCGACGACTTCTTTCTTCAACTGCATTTTCAGGAAAAATATGCCAGAACCTGGGCGTTTCCGTTCTGGACCATGGCCCGAAGCCTTATCGACAATTCGATCTTGACGCCGGAAAACCTGACCATGCTGTGGTACGGCCTGGTGTTCCTGCTCTTTTATCCCTATAAGGTCAGGCGGGAGTTCTGGATTCTGGCCGTTTTCCTGTTTTTATTTTCGCCGGCCACCGGGTCGATGATGTCTTTATACCGCCATTATCTTATTATTTTCCCCATATATGCCATGATCGGGCTTTCGTCCCGTCCGCTCTGGTTTAAGCTCATTTTTATCGCATTGGGGGCATATCTCGCTCTGGCGAAGTTCTTTCCGGCGTTTATCAACTATCAATTGATATAGTCCGCAAAACGAATCGGCCGCCTTTTGCGTCTCAATGCTATTGAATTGTATAATGATATCGATTATAATAGACCGATTTAGGGGAATTGAAAATTCGCGGAGTATTGGATGATTCGTAAAGCAGCTGCCGTTCTGATAATTCTGTGCCTTTCAAGCGCATCACTTTTTGCCCAAAACAAAAAAACCGTAAGAATCGGTTATTTCGAACCGGGGCAGTATTTCATGACCAAGGTCCTGATGGGGGAAGTCCACACTTTGATCGACCGGATTCAAGGAGATTCGCTGGAAATCCTTTTCGAACCGTACGCATTTAAAAGTGCGGAATGGCGTCGCAACCTCTGCCGCGCCATGGCCGGCGACCTGGCCCGGATAGATCGCATCGATTTGGTAATTGCGGCAGGCCCCTGGGTGGTCGAGGATTTACTCGATGCCGGATTCAAGAAGCCGATTATCGCCATTTATCAATTCGATCCAGTAGCCGCCGGTTTGCTCGATGCCACCCTTCGGCCGCTGGCACCGAACCTGACAATGATGTACGATCCGGACCGGGTCATCAGAGACTTTTCGGTAATCAATCGCTTTTTCCCGAATGCCCGGGTCGGACTGGTTTATTTTCCCTCAGGAGATGAATTTACGGAGGAAGTCAAGAAAATTACGAATATTGCCTCCAACTTCGGCAATAAGCTATATGCCGGGGAATATTACAATATCGACAGCGTATACGCCTTCTTCGCATCGCGCAAACAAATAATCGACAGTGTCGATATCCTCTATGCTCCCCCTCTGTGGGGAATGGAAATTGATAAAATATCCCAATTCTTCAGCGAAACTCATTTCAGCCGGAAGCCGGTGTTCACGTATGACGGTTTTCTTCTGGTGGAAAAGGGAGCTTATTTCTGCGGGACCGATCTCCCGCACCGCATTGACGCTCGTTTGACCGTAGATAAAATCCTGAAAATCGCCAATGGTGCCAAACCGAAAGATTTGCCCGTCATATTCCCCGATTTAACCACCGTTTGTATCAACCTCGATGAAGCCGGCAAAATGGGGCATGAATACAGCGATTATGAACTGCTGGGTGCGAAGACAATACCGGCGCAGGAACGTAATCCTGAAACCATTTACGATCTGGCCTCTGCGGTCAGGCAGGCGTTGGTCGAAAATCCCGATATTTTAGCCATCGAACAGACTTATCAGAAAGCGCTGCACGAAAAGGACCGGGCCGTAGCTTCATATTTCCCCCGATTCAATTTGCGGGCCGGTGCGGCGGCATCGGATAATGAAGTCGAAGCCTCGATATATAACCGGGTTCTCAATCGAGAATATTTTGCCGATGTCATCGCCGACCAGAAAATATTTTCTTATCAAAGCATCAAATTGATACAAGCAGCGAAAAAGAACCTGGAAATCAAGAAAGCCGATCTGGAACAGGCCCGGCATGACCTGCAACTGGCAGTTACCGGAGCCTGTTTCGACGTTCTTCATAGTACGGAATCGGTCGTTTTGTTACGGCAACAACTGGACAATTTGAGGAAACTACAGGACGATGCCATCGTCCGCTCCCGCCTTGGAACCGGAGATTCTCTCGATATTTCCATTTTCGGCAATCTTATATCCGATGCGCGGATCGCACTGCACCGGGCAAACGCGGATGTGGTTTCATCCCGCGCGGTTTTCAATATCCTGACCAACCGCCCTGCCGATTTCAATTTCATTCTGGATACCGCGGGACTTGCCCCCGATATCATGGCGAACATGGTTCTTCGGCTCGAAGAGTTCGTCAGGGATTCCGGTATGCGAAGTAAGTTCCGCAATTATCTGGTGGACCTCGGCGTCGGCAATTCCTTCGATTTGAAAAGATCTGAATTTTCGATAAACCGGCAGAAGGACCTGATAGCTGCCAGCCGGGGGTACTTATATCCCGAAATCTCCCTGCGGGCAAAATACTCGTACTCCGGAGAATTCGATCCCGAATTCGACAAAAAGATGCATGACTGGTCAATCGGGGGTATTTTGAGTTTTCCGCTATTCGGCGGACTATTAAGGAAAGGCAATACGGCTTCATTGAAGGCCGAACTGGATTTGCTGGCCTATCGCAAGGATGCGGCGCGATTAAAGGTGACGCAGGATATAACCGTAATCTCGGAGCGGCTGTTCACCCTGATGCTGACCCTTCCCCAGAACTACGACCTGATGAATAAAGGCCGCTTGACGTATGATATCATTTATGACCGCTACGAAACGGGCAAAGCCGATATAACGTCTTATCTTCGTGCCATGGACGAACAGCGGGAACGCGAACGGAGATTGCTTGATGAGCGATACCGGTTCTTCGCCGCCTACGCCGAATTGCTCCACGCGGTCGGGCAACCGTTCATGCTGTACGGAACTGAAGCCGACCGTAATTTCTACGCCCGGCTTCAGATCGAAATGACCAAATAATTTTCTACCAGTCGGTCTTGATATTGATAAACAGGGTCTTGTTATCCCGGAAAACAAAGAAGACCACTTCTTTCGGCTTATCTTCTTCCAGTTTCTCGAAAATCGTTCTGGCGTCTTCTATCGAACCGATGTCTTCTCCACCGATCGACTGGATAATATCACCGGGCGAAATGCCGCCAACCGACGCCCATCCGCCGCTTTCAACCTCCTTGACCACTACTCCTTTAAACTTGGCCGGGTCAAGGTTATAGAGGTTATAGTCGGCGAAAACCATATCGCGGACTTTCAATTCGAAATTGTCGTCTTTAAAATCGGGAGCTTCCGACGGAGTTATGGGTGCCGGCGCGAGATTCAGCGCCAAAGCCAGGGTATCGACCCGGCCGTCGGTCCTCCGCAGGATGCCGAAGTTCACGATGGCGTTCGCCCCCATTTCCGAAATTTCTCTCTGGAATATCGGGATATTTTCTTCTTTGTCGACCATGATCTCTTCGTTATTCAAGGTAACAATGATATCGCCGGTCTTGAATCCTGCCGAATCGGCCGGAGAACCGTTTACCACTTCGTTAACGATAATGCCGCCGCCGGCCTGAATTCCCCAGAATTCCGCGATATCCGGAGTCAACGCCTGAAGATAAATTCCCAGCCATCCGCGAGTGACTTTTCCTTTCTTGGGCGGGTCATCGATCAGCTTCTTGATTTTATCGGCCGAAATGACACCCAGAAGCGGGAAGAAATCTTCCATCTGGCCGAAGGGATCCATCATCTGGTTCGGACTCATACTGGCGAGGTTGGGATTGGTCATATAACCGAGCATCCCGACAGCGGCTCCGGTCGAATCGAATAGCACGGACACCAATTCCAGTTCGTTGAAGCCCACCGTCAGGGTGAATTTTTCCGGCTCTTCCAGATTGGCCGTTACCATTCCAATATCGACCGACAAGGGCGGGTCGACATATTCCGGAAGAAGCATCAGGCTGATGAGCATATCTCCGATCTGAAATTTTTTCCGGTCGCTGAATCTTACATATTCGAACTTTTCATTATCTTTTGGGATAATCTTCGCAAACCCCAGCTTGGTGAAACGATCGATTCCAATGAATTCCGCTTCGAAGGTTTTGCCGTCGAAAAATATAATTTCTATCTTGGTCGGTTCGGCGCTAATCTGCATACCGGTCATAGTCGAGAACGGATCGTCGCTGTCGATCGGCCGGCCATCGAAAATTACCATTCCATCCGGGGTGACGATGGTCCCGATGCCGCGGCTTTCGACATCGGTGGTCTGGGTTCCGAAAGACACTTCGGTTTGAATATTGACTTCCACGACGTATTTTTCGGCGCCTTTAAGAAGTTTATCATAATCATAATCCCTGGCCGATACACCGCAGGCCAGGATGAGAACCAGGATGACGATACTGCTGTATTTTAACATTCCCTTCCTTCTACCTTTCCATCGTTTCGACCCGGTCGTAGTCGATTTTCAGCAAAACGTATTTGGTATTTTGCGACCGTTTGACGGTTAACAGGATGCGGTCGATTTTTTCGGACACTAGCTCATTGTACCTGTCATAAAAATCTTTGAAATTGAGAACCTCGTTTTCGTTGATTTCCCGGATCACATCGCCGGGACGGAGTCCGCCGTCGGCCGCTCCGCCAACCCGTTTCACACCGACCACGATTACCCCCAGGGTATCGTCCAACTGGTTATCCACGGCCATTTGCTTGGTGATGGCCTTAACCGTAAAGCCCCATTCTTCGCATTCGAGGTCTTCGCCGAGGACTTCGCCCAATTCATGGGTTTTAACGACAAGGTCTATCAACCGGTCGGCGCGTCGAACTTTAAGGGCGACATCCGAACCGACCGGGTAATCGGCGATCATTTTATAGAAATGAGGAATCTGTTCTTCAAAACGGACCGAAACCGGTGTCCTGTCAACTTCAAGGATAATATCCCCGGCTTTCAATCCGGCGTCTTCGGCGGGAGATTTGGAATCTATCGAAGAAATCAAAACGCCCTCATCCCGCTCGGTGCCAAACCAGCCCTCGAGGTCCTGGAGGGCCTGGGCTTTGACTCCGATCCAGCTCCGGGTAACATGTCCGCCGGCGATGATTTCCTCGGCCACCTGGCGAACGATATTAACCGGAACCGCGAAACCGATATTATTGGCGAACAGGATCGCGCGGGAATTTATTCCGATCACCTGACCATCCAAATTGACCAGCGGTCCTCCGGAATTTCCGGGATTAATGGCGGCATCGGTTTGTATCCAATTATTATATACCCCGGTTTTTTCTCCCGATGGCAGCCGGTATTCGCCCGAAAAATAGCGGTCGAGCGTGGAAATCACTCCGCACGATACCGACCGTGACAATGCCAGCGGGGAACCCATGGCCATAACATACTGGCCAACCTGCAATTCATCGGAATTGCCGAAATGCGCGATATGTAGAGTCCCGTGGTATTCGCTTAAATCGAGTTTTATTATGGCAATGTCGGTAAGGGGATCGCCTCCGACCAGTTCGGCTTTGACCTGCTCTTTATCGTTCAGAGTGCAGATAATGCGGTCGGCCTTCCCGGCGACGTGGAAATTGGTGACCACGTATCCGCGTATATCGAACAGCACTCCCGACCCAACAACCGATTGCTTGATCATCTTCCCGGTGCGGTAATCGGTAATAATGGGCTGGATATGGACCAGTGCCGGCATGACTTTATCTCGTGCCGCGAATATTTCTGCCTGAAGCGGCGGAGTAGCGGAATACGCTGAGGAAATCGCGAACAGCAGGATTCCGGCGTACATCAATATTAGTCTTTTCATGTTACCTCGCTGTATTGACAGCTCTTTAAATCGTAAGAAGTTCGTTCTCATTCATATCTATCGGTCATAGCCATTTAACATTCAATCAATTAAAAAGTTCATCAAGCCGCCCGGTTGCAATAAAAAAACCACCCCCGGGAGAAGATGGCTTATGTTTTATCAGGATTCTTTATCTGAAAACGATATCGACACTTCCCAACCCGACCGAAATGTCCAGCTCCAGGCCGTACGACGAGTCCCTGAAATTATCGGTTTCATAGTAATCGTCATCGAGGAAATCACGGTCGGCATTGTCGAAATCAATGCTCGAAAGGAAATTGCTGTCGGCGTCGATCCGCACCGGCAAAGCTTTCGGGATAATTATTTTAGCCGCTCCGAGACCGATGGAAACTTTGGCACGGCTTTTAACTTTATATTCTCCGGAAAAGTCGAGCTCGAAATCTCCCACGCCGCCGTCGAAACTCAACTCCCTGAAATTGGCATTCCCCAGATTATCAATGGCGAAACTGGCCGCGCCGGCATCGATGATTATTTCGTCCGCCTCAATCGGGTTCTGCCTGCTGAACACAAGATGCCCTTCGGCGGCGCCGATACTTAAATCGAGTATTCTCAAGGGAAGTCCGCCGAGGTCGATTTCGGACTCCGAGGCCCCGATGTCGATGTTCAGTTCCGTTTCATATTTATCGGAGAGAACTATTTCCCAATTGTTATCCTTGGAATCGACGTCGAAATGTTTCCGCAGGGAGCTTTCGAAACTGATATACCCGGTTTTGCCCCGCTTTTCATACTCTCCAAAGACTCGAACTCGCTCGGGGTTGTATTCCACATCGGCCCTGGCCAAATCGGTTGTTTCCTCGACCCTGACCTGAAAATCCCCCGCTCCGAGTTCGATTTTTATATCGAGTTCCCGGACATCATCGGCGGGAAAGTTGAACTTTTTGTTTTCGAATTCATCGGCGGCCGAGGGAACAGCCAATGACAGAATAATCAGCGGCCATAAATATTTTACCAGTCCCATAATTTTGCTCCCGGTTAAGAATTTTCCTTATTATCCCCCCCTGGCATTTTCCCCATGATCTTCCTTCAAGGGGGGCGGAGTCGGCGGAGGGGGAGGTACCGACTGCGGCGGTGGCGGAGGAGGAGTCGGGGGCTGCGGAGCTACCGAACCGACCTCGACACTGACCCGGTATTGCCCCCTGGTCATTTTGGTGCAATCACGGAATCCGAAACGTGTCAATACCACGGCACCCAATCCGGTACAGGTGACGAAACTCCATATTATTATAGAAATTACCATAAATAAGATATACAAGAAATTCCATCCGCCGCCGCTACGGATGGCAAAAAGGGACATCAGCATCCAGAATATATAAAGCGCTACCAGACCGACCAGGATCTTCCCCAGAATCGAATCTCCTATGAGCGGCACGTGCCTTTGGAGTTTTTCCCCGGTATACAGACTGAAACCGATAATTCCAACCAGCAGGCCCAGAACCAATGCGATCGGAAGGACAAAGGCGGCAACGGGAATTCCGATTATCGTTAAAGTCAACAGAACAATGAGCGGTCCCAGCGCAAACCAGATCCCCAGGCCCACGAAAAATGAACGAACGAATCCCGTTTTAATGCAAAGGCTGACATTGCCGAGCTGCCTCGGAATAATCGCCGATGCCAGCAGTCCGAAAAAGAGCAGTGAAATTAAAATGATGCTGAAAACGGTTAATTCGGTATATGAGGTTTGCTCGAAAAGCGGGAAATCGGGAATTTCCAGGCCACTGGTTTCGATAGTCTTTCCCGAAATCAAGCCTCCCCTCATCCTCACAATTTCAGGAGCGCGGGCATCCCCGTTTATGATACCGGTGGCGGTTACCGTAATTCTTTTATAAGAAATAACATCGCCGTTCACGACCCCCTTGACCAGAACCTCTCCGAATGCCGCGACCGTTCCCTCGACGATTTCATCTTCGTCGATAAGCACTTTGCCCAGCTGGGTTCCCTTGAATTTCCTTAACTGCTGAGCCTGTCCGGCGATATCTTCCGGGATTTCAGGAACCTCCAGATTTTCCAGTTCCCGGCTCAGGCGCTCGGCTCTTTCGGCGAGTTCTTCCTGACGAAAGATGGATTCGGTCCGACGACGGTCTATTTGTTCATTAACGAACTGCTCGGTGCTGAAATCATAATCCCATTCATTGCCTTTGGAATCGATTCCGAATACACCCTCGGACGATAGGTGTATTTCGACAAATGGAACCGGAGTAATTATCGATGCCGGAGGTTCCGGGACGGCCGGGGTTTCCTCACTATCAACCTGAGAATAGACCATCCCGGTTATACCAGCCAGGGCAAAGATAATAAGTGACGCGAATATAGTTATTAAAGTTCTCATCATATCGTCTCTAGTACTGGCCGAGGGTTATGTCCCCCGACTGTGACTGTACTATTATCTTCGGGCCGTTGTGCCCAAAAGTTCCGGCTAATTTATTTTTCGCGAATTGCCTTACCGTTAAAGGCAATTCAGTATTGATGTTACCGGAAATGGATTCCAGCCGGACTTCTCCGGAACCGGTTGCCGGGACGGAAAAGAAAATCCTCCCGGTATCGGTTTCCACTGTGCAATCTTTTTCAGTCTGCAGCTCGGTTTTAACCCTGACATCGCCGGAATGGCTCGACAATTCCAGATAGCCCGATTCCTGATATACGCTGATATCTCCGGAAGTGGTTTTTATTTTCAACTGCCCGAAATAATTGTCCGCGGTCACATTACCGCTGGTAGTCCGGACATCTGCTGCTCCCTGTATCGAGGAGAGCTTGACATTGGCCCCGGTCCCGGCAATATCCAGTTCTCCTTTTACGCCGCCAATTTCGATTTCACCGGAGGCGCTGGCGATCCGGACGTTATTATCGATATTATTTATCAGAATATTCCCCACGGTATTGTCGATATCGAGTTCGCAGTAGTACGGAACGGTAATCTCGAAATCGATCGAGCCGAAAGAATCGGGACCCGTTCCGAAAAGTTTATTCCAGAAAGAATCGGAGGCTTTGGTCATTTTCAGGAAGCGGACTTCGATACGGATTTTCTTGCCAGACTTGGCGGCCTTGATTTCGATATGATCGGCCACGGTTTCCGCTTCGGCCATATCGGTGGCCCTGACATGTTTGATGGCAGATACCGTAATACGATCAACGGCCGCCCCTTCGATTTTAATGTTCCCCTGGCTGTTGATTATTTCCAGTTCGGCTTTGCCGTCGACATCGATATTTTTCTGGTACTCGAAATCGAACGATGCCGAATATGCCGACCCCGCCGCCAGGAGCAATATGCAAAAAACGATAACTTTCAGGATATCCCTGAACAACTGAACCTCCCCTGTTAATGACCGGGGCGAAGTTTTTTCTTGAGGAGTTCGCGTGCCCTGAATATCCTGGCCTTGACCGTGCCGATCGGAATCGACAATGCTTCGGCGATCTCCTCATACGATTTATCGTCGCGATGACGATACATTATTACCACCCGGTATTTTTCCGGAAGGGAATCGATGGCGTCATTGATCGATATCCGCCGTTCCCGTTCTTCGAGATCTTTTTCCGGATTGAAAGACTCATCGGCCACCTCTATATCCATCGGTCCGTCGATCCCTTCCGGAGGCGAATCCAGGGAGAGGGTTTTTATCCGTTGTTTGCGCAGGTGATCGATGGCCGAATTGGCCGCAATACGGTAAAGCCAGGTGGAAAATTTATATTCGGACCGGTAGGTGGCCAGCGACGAAAAAGCCTTCATAAAAGTCTCCTGGACCAGATCGTCGGATGCCTCCTTATCCCGGACAATTTTCATGACGATATGAAAAATAGCCAGGCGGTATCGCTCCATTAATGCTTTGAAGGCGCTCTGGTCTCCCTTAAGAGCGCCTTCTATCAATATTCTATCATCGTCAGACAAGCTATCCTGCCAGTTAGACTACGTTTCACAAATGACCCGGTTTCAAATCTTCCCGAAGATAATAAGAAACCCCCGGTCAAAAAAGTATAAAATCCGCTGTTCAATTTCGGGTCAAAATGCGGTTGATATCCCGGTATCGGTTTCATTTTGAATCATTTCGCTTTATAAATCGCCACATGATCATCCCGATATACTTCGGGGTGACCAAAAGCGGCGTGAGGAAAGTACTTCCGCTCCACCGGCCCGTAGAATATGTAATCAACGACGCCGGGAATCCCTTTTCCCATAAAGGCCAGATTGGTCGAATCGTAGCGGGGCTGCCAGTTCAAACCGAGGTGTGCGATATGACCGATCGCGCCCAGGTAAACCGGGCGGTCTTCCATAATAAGAGCAACATCCGCAGCATCGGCGGTCAGAGCCAAAAAGCAGGCGTCGGAATCGGTATTCTCCTTTGCCCATTGAATCGCTTTGTTTGTGCTTTCGTCCGTCATCGGGACATAGGCTCTGCGGTCGGGGTCGAATTTCTGCCAGGCTTCCGTCAAGAACCCCACGAATAACAGGAGAAGTGCGGGGTAAATAAAGCTCTGGATATTGAAAAACCTCGGCGCTCCATGCATGATGGCAACAGCGGCCGCAAAATAGACCGTGAAGATCGGGAAGAAAGGATTATAATGGAACAGCGACCCGAAAATTATGGCGACTATAGTCAATATCGTTGCCGGCATGCTCCTCATTAAGACAACGAAAATAATGGCCGGGATGGCATGTTTCAGAATTTCCAGAGGACCGAAACGAAAGGATTCGGTAAACACGAAATAAAAGGGCTTCCCCGAAGCCGATGAGGTGATGAACAATCCGGCCAGGATCACACCCATTACCCCGGCAATTCCGATATAAAGCAGTTCCTTTTTTCTTTCCAAAACGAACCAGACCGCTATGGCCGGAATAATCATCAGCATCATATATCCGTTTATAAAAGAGCAGAGAAAAATGGCGGCCGAACGGAGCTTGGGAACTTTCCCGAACATGGCATAAGTCAGGAGCAGGAAGAACGGAGCGTGGGTAAATCCGCGCGATATCAAATCGATTCCCAGAGAATTCAACTGGACCCCGAAAGACGATCCCGCAAATAAAACCACTATGGCCGCTCCGAAATTCTCGGGGAAAAACCTCTTTAAAAGCATGCCGAAGATAATAAGATAAACGACATTCAGGATTCTGATGCCATTGTATGGGTTCACGAATTTCGATAATACCCCCAGCGGGTAGTACTGGATAAAGGGCTGGGTCAGTTTTTCACCGTAGAAGGCGGGATTCTGCGGAGGAAAACCGTTGAATACACCATTTGCAATCGCCGCATAGTACAGGAAGTCGGTGTCGGCGGGGGCATTGAAAATGAATTCTTTCTTATCGGGATGATATGTCCCGATCAGGAATTGACCTATTATATAAACAACTATGATGAGGACAAAAACGGCCAGATTAATTCTGCGTAGATTCCACCCCGGTGATATTGAATTGGCTGTTATATAGGCAGATTCGCGTCGAAACACTTTCTCCCCGCTCAGGCCTTATATTGCTCGGTCAATTCGGCATTATCGGCAGCGTCGAATACTCTGAATTCCTGGATGGGAATAGTGGTATCCCGAACGAGGTTAATCTTGAAACCGTGCACTTTCATGACTTTGCCGATGCGATTGATACCATTGCTGATAAGGGTTTCCGCCAAAACCGGATTGACCACCAGGCTGAATTTCTTGAATTTCCCGTCTACCTTGGCGCGATTGAACCAGCGCTCGATTTTGGTGGCGACCGTGTCACGCGACAATATTCGCCCGGCTCCCTCGCAATGCGGACAGGGTTCCGAAAGGCTTAGGGTTAGTGAAGGCCTGATTCGTTCGCGGGTCAATTCCAATAATCCGAATTCGTTTACGGGGTTGATGGCCCGCTTGGCGCGGTCGTTTCTGAAGGCGTTTTTGAATTCTTCGAAGAGCTTCCGCCGGTTTTCCCGGCTGTACATATCGATAAAATCGCAGACTATCAAGCCTCCGATATCGCGCAGACGGACCTGACGAGCGATTTCCCGAGCCGCCTCGATATTGGTTTTATAGATGGTCGATTCCTGATCTCCCTTGCCGACGAATCTTCCGGTATTGATGTCGATGGTGACCATCGCTTCGGTCTGGTCAATTATCAGGTAGGAACCTTTTTTGATCCAGACTTTGCGGTCGAGCATTTTTTCGATTTCCGGTTCCACTTTGTAAAGGTCGAACAGCGGGGTCGCTCCCTTGTACAATTCGACTCGTTTACGGAGATGCGGCATGACCTGCCGGACATAGGCCATAATGGTCCGGTATTCCGTGCGATTATCGACCAAAAGGCGGTTGACGTCATCGGTGAAGACATCGCGTATAATCGAAGTAATAATTTCCGCTTCTTTATGGATCAAGACCGGGGCGATTTCAGTTTCGGCCCGTTTTTTCAATCGGCTCCATAGTTTCAAAAGCCGCTTGATATCGGAACGAAAATCTTCCTCGTTTTTTCCTTCAGCTTCGGTTCTCATGATCAGTCCGAAGCCTTCCGGACGAAGCGGATAAACAATTTTCTTCAGCCGCCGCTTTTCCGCCCAGTTCGAGATACGTTTGGATACCCTGACGTTATCATCGTCAGGAACCAGGACCAGGTATCGCCCCGGAATCGAAATCTCGGTAGTCACTCTCGGACCCTTGGTGGAAATCGGTTCCTTGATTACCTGAATCAGGACATCCTGTTTTTCCTTCAGGACGGTTTCAATCCCGGCCCGGCGGTGCTTGCGGACAATATCGGCCGGCGGTTCTTCGTCGACGAATTCGGAATCGAATTCCTGTCGGGCCGAATCCTGCCCGATATCGGAACCATGCAGGAAGGCGGCTTTTTCCATGCCGATATCGATAAAGGCCGCCTGCATCCCCGGGAGAACCGTTTTAATCTTCCCTTTGTAAATATTGCCTACCAGCCGCTCCCATTGCGGACGCTCCACGTAAAGCTCCATGAGACGGTCGTCTTCGACCATTGCCACACGGGTTTCGTATTCGGAACAGTTTATCAGAATTTCTTTTTTCATATAGTGCTTTAACCTTTAATCTTTAGCCCCTAAAATGTCGTTTGAATCTGGACGGTATCCGCGAAGGAACGCTTCGCCGGTCATTCGTCCTTTACCCTCCGGCTGAACTTCAGTCAACTCGACGGCGCCGCCGGAGATAGCAACCAGTAATCTATGTTTATCTTCGATGATAGTACCCGGGCGAATATTCGAGGCCGTTTCCTGTTCGGCCGCTTTCGCCCGTAAAATTTTGAGTCTCTTCCCCCGAAATGAGCTGTATGCTCCCGGAACCGACGACATCCCCCGCACGAAATTCACCACATTTTGTGCCGGGAAACCCCAGTCGATCATGGCATCGAAGGGAGAGATTTTCGGAGCCGGAGTAGCCTGTGAATCATCCTGCCTTATCGGTTCAACCCCTCCCCTTTCAATTAAATCGAGGGTCGTTTCGATAACCGGCCCGGCCAGTTTTGCCATGCGCTGATAGAGTTCGTCGAAGGTTTCATCCGGGTCGATCGCGACTTTTTCCTGATAGATGACATTGCCGGTGTCGACTTTTTCTTTCAGGAAGAACGTGGTCAGGCCGGTTTCTGCCTCCCCGTTTACCAATGCCCAGTTGATCGGAGCCGCTCCGCGGTATTTCGGGAGCAGCGATCCGTGCAGATTGATGGCTCCCTTTGGGGGAATAGCATAGAGCGCTTTCGGGAGAATCCGAAAAGCCACAACCACATAAATTTCAGCGTCGAATTTCCGGATATCTTCCAGAAATTCCGCGCTTTTCAGCGATTCCGGGGTCATAATCGGAATATTCAGAGCCGAAGCCGCTTTTTTAACCGGAGTAGGCCGCAATGAACGCCCTCGACCTGCTGGTTTATCCGGGCCGGTAACGACCGCCAGTATTTCATGACGGCGGGAACGGTGGATATACTCCAGCGGATGCCGGGCGAACTCCGGCGTCCCCATAAAGACGATTTTCATGATGTCTTGCAGCAGATACAGACCGCTATATTTTTATGAAGCGGCGGCCAGCTTCTTGAGCTTGCCCTGAATCAGGGCTCGGGAAAGCGACGACAAATGGTCGATAAAAAGAATTCCTTCAAGATGGTCGTACTCGTGCAAAATCGCGCGGGCCAGTATTCCTTTGGCTTCCAGCTCGAATTCGTTTCCTTCGGTATCGAGCGCTTTTACCCTGACCCCGTCGGGGCGGGTTACATTCTGGTAGAGGCCCGGAAATGAGAGACATCCTTCTTCAAGATTCACTTCCCCGGATACTTCCAGGATCTCGGGGTTTATGAAAACTCGTACCGACTCGGTAAGTTCCATCGGTGATAAATCCGTGATGAAAATCCGCTTGGAAACGCCGACCTGCGGCGCCGCCAGCCCGAGCCCGCTGGCATCTTTCAGGGTGGCGATCATATCGGCCACCAAATCTTTTATTTCCCGGTCGACCGTTTCGACCGGCTTCGCTTTCTCCCGTAACACCGGGTCGCCGTATGTGACGATCGGTCTGACTGCCACGAAAGCTCCTTTTACCTATGCCTCTAACTTAGCTGCGATAGAGGACTTTAACATTTCGACTTTGGTCTCGTCATTCAGCTTCAGAACCACTTTGTTCTTGTCGTCGTCTATTGCAAATACGGTTCCGAAAAATCCGCTGTTGGTGACGACCCTGTCGCCTTTCTTTAATTCCGAAAGGAGTTTTTCATGCTCCTTCTGTTTTTTCCGCTGGGGTCTGATGAGAAGTAAATACATTATCAAAAACAGCGGGATCAGCATCCCCCAGGTGGCCAAAAACGATCCCCCGCCGCCGCCGGCGTTGGGGTCGGCCATGAACAATAACAAGAGATTATTCAATCTCTTCCTCCTTATATAGTATCGACCGGCTGCTCAATTTCTGAACAGCGAAATTTTTATAACACAGTAATATAGAAAATTCCGTTTTTTTCCACAACCCTTTTATTCATTCCCGGATAACGGCTTTGGAGCGTGATTTGTTCCGGGGAAGTGATTGGAAAATAAATCCGGCAAGTCGCTTTCCCGATTGAGCTCCGTCTTTCGCAACGAATGAGAAACCCGACATCTTCCCAACCCCTACTCACACCCCACTTCCGGCTCCGTCCCGATTATAAATATTGTAGTCGATGCTGCAGTTTTAATGCATGCCGTTCTTAATAACTGCCAACCGCACAAGGTTCGGGACCCCCTTTAAACTTGTAGTTAATCAAATAAACAATATCCAATATGTTTATTGTCAGATTGCAGTCGGCATCTCCCGCCCCCGGAGGATACGGCGCCGGGCCACCTTTAAATTTGTAATTAATCAGATAGACAATATCAAGGATATTTACGACATCATTGCGATCGGCATCACCATTAAGATAATGCCAGCCATCTTCGACGATATATGTATATGATGTCACAACGCCCGTGGCAGGAACTTGAGCTTCCTCGACAACAATGCACTGCTCTGTCCCATCGATGCGGATACCGATAGAATAGACGGCGTCAGGGGGCGTCCCGTCTTCCGTAACAACCTCAATTGTATAATCTCCGCTTATGGGAAAAGGAATATTGATCGAGTCGTTGACAATTTCTGTGTAGGTGGCGTTGAAAATAGTCTGATCCAGATTTCCCTGGGCATCCTTACCAATGTAATTGCCCAGAGGATCTGTAACTTTTAAATTGATGGGGGAATAACCAACGACGATCAGAGGTCCGATTTTCGGATCGGCAGTATTGAATAAAATGGAAACATCATTGCTTAATCTATTCGCTACCGCAAGATCTATATCTCCATCGCCGTCGAAATCTCCGGTACAGACTGAAGCCGGGCCGTTGCCGGCGCTGTAGTTGACCGCCGCCGAAAAATATCCGGCACCGTCATTTACCAGTAAGGAAATATTATCAGACGCAAAATTCGCCGCAATCAAATCTATGTCACCGTCGAAATCGAAATCCCCTCCCGTTATAGAATACGGTTCTTCGCCAACGGAATAATCGATTGGCGAACCAAATGTCGCATTGCCATTGTTAATAAGTATAGAGATGCTGTCGGCGCTGTAATTCGCAGTGGCCAGATCATTTATTCCGTCATTGTCAAAATCGGCCGCGGTTATATGGAAAGGGGATGTCCCCACTGTGTATCTGGTCGGAGCACCGAAAGTAGCGTCACCATTGTTTTGTAATACGGCGATTTCATTCGACCCGAAATCGGCCACGGCTAAATCTATCGGCGCATTGCCAAGATGCGCGGCCACCACCGACCACGAAAAACCGCCCCCGATACTATAGAATACGCGCGTTGCAAAGGATCCGTCACCGTTATTCTTTAAAACCGATATATTGCCCATTTCCAGACAGATTGCCAGATCAATATCATCATCGCCATCCAAATCGGCCGCATCGGCTTTTTTGGGATATGATGTTCCATGGCTATATGAACCCGAAACAATAAATGTGCCATCACCATTGTTCTTGGCTATAAAAAAAACCACTTCAGTTTCACAGATTATCGCCACATCAAGATCATCATCGGAATCAAAATCAGCAAGGGAGATTGAAAAAGGCTCACTGCCGACGGTATAATTTACAGGCATTGCAAAGGACCCATCTCCATTATTTATCAAGACCGAAAAATCATCGGAACCGTAATTCCCGGTCACCAGGTCCAGGTCACCATCGTCATCCAGATCGCCTGCCGCGATGGAAAAGGGTCCAATCCCCGATGGATAGTCAATGTGAGAGTCAAAGAGATCTCTTGCCTCGGACACAGGCAGTATTGCGAATAACATCAAGCATCCCCAATAAACTACAGCGTACTTCATATTAAGCCTCGGTAATTTTGGAAAGAATGCTGAAATCCCGACCTTCTTGTCTCATATCCTTCCTCAGTTTTATATCCACTCTTTAATTTATACCCCTACTCACACCCCACTTCCGGCTCCGTCCCGGTTTACGGACAATTCGGCTCCGGACCGCTCTTGAATTTGTAGTTTATTAAATACACTATATCCAGTATGTTGACAGCAGCATCATTGTTAACATCAGCCAGATACATAGAACAAGGCGGCTCACCGCTCTTGAATTTATAATTTACCAGAAATACAATATCCAGGATATTCACAGTTCCGTCACAGACAACATCACCGCACATGTTATATCCCGGCACAATGTACGCCGCAAAGGTTCGCGAATATTCTGACCACTCTACACCGTTAAAAATCCGAAAATGCCAATAAAATACGGAATCCTCCCCCAGAGGATTCGGCGGATTGAATGTGGGTGATGTCAGGTTATCAATATCATAGATAGGGCTGTAAAAATCAAAATATCGATCCAGTTGGAAATGATAATTGTCTATCGATTCCGGGTCGTTTATCATTCCGGCCCAGGAAAATACCGGCCTATTGCATGGAGTCGCCTCACCGTTCGGCGGATACATCCTGGTAACAGAATCCACGGTATAGTAGAATACCAGGCTGTCATAAGATTGCCTGATTCCGGATTTTCTATCAATTATGAAAGAGTACTCGTTGAAGGGCCTGATTTGTTGGGTTCCGTTAATTCTAATGCCTGTCGAAAACAATGCACCCTCCTCGGCGTCCGGTGATGGAAACAGGATAATTGTATATTCTCCGTATTGCACATTGTAATCATAAGTGCTTTCATCGATATCATCATTCCCGTCCTGATCAAATCGCCAATATTCGGACCCGGCGACGGTAGAATAGTTCCTTGAAATCGAAAAACCCTGAGGATTCGTAATTCCAATGCCGGCATTATCAAATGCCGTTGCAATTATCATCAATTCATTGTCATCTATAACCGGCGCATCGGGCAGGGTATTCAATAACAGAAGTAATGGTTCATTATCGAGCGGCCATTCGCCGGTTATGAAATCCGGGTTTCCATCGCGATCGAAATCTCCGGTGGCCAATGTCATACAGAATAGATTCGAAGGCAATCTTATAACCGTGCGATCGGCAAAGTTACCGAATTCATCTCCGTAGAATATGTCGAAAGAATGATTGGAGACGTTGCTGAATATTAAATCGAGGTTGTTATCTCTGTTAACATCGGTTGAGACTAAGTAATGACCGCCGCCGTCAAAAAGAAGCGTGTCGACTTTCATGATTCCGCCGGTGCCGTTACCAAAACCGATCATTATAGCCGTTTCATCGCTATAATCGAATTGAAATACGACCGTGGCAAAATCACTATTACCATCCCGATCGAAATCTGCAAGAGCGTTGGCAGTCGTCACATTGATCGTTAGATTTGTCAAGTCAAAACCGCCCGTATAGGTAAAGCCGCCAAGTCCATTGCTGGTAAAAATTCTGGCCCATCCGTCGGTGGTAACTGCAATAATATCGTCAATGCCGTCATTGTCGAAATCGCTAACATCGGCGGAGTAGAAATTTGTCAGGGTCGTGAAGGTGGAAAAAGTCGAAGTGATATCGCCAAAGTATACTCTGTCAGGCGGGACTACAATATCGACATAAGCATCATCGTTGAAATAACCGGAAGCCATCCCCATCATATAAATAGTACCACTACTATGACTTATCGTCGAAACATCGAAATGACGTCCGTCAATGTTCAGTAATATTGCAATCGTACTTTGCCCCGCCGCAACAATATCCAGAAGACCATCGTCGTTGATAAAGGCGAAATCAAATATACCGTAACCCGATAAAACGGATACCGGGGAATCAAAAGTCCCATCTCCGTGTCCGAAAGCAATAAAAAGAGGAGATCCCGAAATTCCCGCATTAATATAGACAAGATCAATATTATTATCCTGATCGAGATCTGCTGCATCTACACACCATAGGGAACCGTCAAAAAGATAACTAACATCGAAAAAACCTTCGGGGCATGGTTCCGAACAGTCTTTGTCCTGAATCCAGGAAATAAAATCGGGGCGACTAGTGCAATCCTCGTAATATTCGTCCGAACAACTGGCTGATCCCTCAAGACCGTAACAGCATTGTCCCGGCCTTGGACAGGGCGTGGTGCAATCGAGTCCGCGTGACCATGAAATGTAATCAGGCAGTGCTCTACATTCCATTTCCGTCAGTACATCACATTCGGGAGTGGCCATTTCACCGAAGCAGCATCTGCCCGGTGAGTTATCAATGACAACATCCCAGCAAAAGGGTCCATTGAACATCGCCGGGGGACTGAATAGCCAGTCGTAAGCCGGATTCGGATGGCTGACCGAGTCCAGACATAAAATTCCTTCTTCTGCTATATTTAACGCCACCCGTATGTATAGCTGCTCGCCCAGACCGGATGGTAACCCGCCGGTAAATGCAATTGTCAAATGGCAAAATGTGTCAGGCAATGCCCCATCCCAGCTCCACGTATGTATTTGATTCATATAGTCCCAGTAAGTGTCGTCCTCGAATCCGTTTTGCAGAATAATTGAGCCATCAGGGCCATAACCTCCGACGTCTAGATGCGTTACATTCGATATGCTTTGATCCGGACTATAAATCACAAAGGGGGCACTATAACCTGAATATGTATTCCCGCTATTGTTGTTCATGTAAATATCAATGAAAATATCGCTTGCCGGGATAGTGTCCGGAGATATTTCCGGAGATGCCCCGGCACGAATAATAAGCTCTTCGGGAAGGCATGAAACTAAACAGTCGATTCCCTCCGTCCATGATATATAATCCGGTCGATCATTGCATTCGGATTCCAATTCATAGGCACAATCGGGATTCTCGGGAACCCCGTAGCAGCAACGGCCATCAGGCAAGCAGGAGGTAAGGCAATCGAGGTTTCCGTTCCAGGAAATAAAATCGCCTCGCGCAAGGCAGTCTGTTTCATATTCTTCAACGCAATCAGGTTCGTCCGGGTTGCCGAAACAGCATCGCCCTTCCACCGGGGCGCAATTGGACGATACCGTCTCTCCGTTTACAAACCAGTATTGATAGCCGACGGAATCAGCGAGATCAGAGAAGTGGTCATTCCATGCCAGCCAGCCGCCGCCGGATACGTCATAAAACCATTGATGACAGGTGTTTACGTTGCCATTTTTATCCGACAAAATACAAGGCGGTAATTCGCTCGATCCCAAGCGAGGATCGGTATATTCCACACCTATAAAAATCGGGCCGTTCACACAAACCGGCTCGGGGAATATTGCCATTCCCACATTCGGATATCTAAAATTAGCCTCATCGGCACTTAGGGAAAAGCGATAGATTTTCGTCCCGGGTCCCTGACACGGATTACCGATAGTCGTCAACTGATAGACTACGATATCCATTTCGACCGGAAATGAAAAATAGGTATGATTCGGGTCGTCATAATTCACGTAAAGAGAAAACTCAATCGAGGTAATTTCAAACGGGTAGGTCGGGCTGTCACCGCAATCGGCGGGATCGAAATACTGGACGCTGCCATCACCAATATCCCAGTAAAATAGAATCCAGGCGACCGTACCGTTAAATTCGGTAAGCTGGCAAACATCGCGAACGGCTTCACTGGTGCGATTACTCTTTATATTTTCAGGCGATAATGCAGCCGCTGCCGGCTGTTCAGAATGAAATTTGATTTTTCTGCTTGCGAAATTCTGATCCTTCCGGGCCTCACCGAATTGAAAAAATATCGCGAATACTAGCCCCAACATCGATAAGGCCTGAAAGGCCCTTATAATCAGTTTTGTCGCCTTGCGGTTTCCCATAGTCTTACTCCAATCAGATTAAAGGACGGACTTCTCGGCAATATTGCGAGATTAAAAATCAAATTAATAAATGAACGTTTCTGCCAAAATAGCCAAGGCTGACGATCCAGATTAGTAATGTTGAGAATATATGTCTCCGCCGGCCTACCCCGGATGTGCTCTGGAGAACTAACTTAGAATAGCAATTGTCGTTATAATTGTCAATTAAATTGTGGATTAATGAGTCGAGTTAATTAATCGATAACAGGTAAAGGTCTAAATCCCTGGACCCTTTTATTTGACTCTCCCTTGTACTTCCCCGTTTTGACTTCACTTTCCCATTCTGTAGGATGGAGCCTTCTTCTCCTGCCGGAACTCAAACAAAGAGGAAATTTTCATATTTATTCAATAATCCCCCCTCCCGCAAAATCACTACAACTTCAGTGTTGAAAATCCACCACTCCCTTTATATGGAAGCCGTTTATTGGATACCACCGGTAATTCATATCTGTTCGAAACCCCTTGGGTTTCGACATTCCCCCTCCTTACTAAGGAGGGGGTTAGGAGGAGGTATGATAATTTCACCGCCAAACCGCTGCGATTTTTTCACTCCCTACTTTCCACCTGCACCGGACCGGGGAAAAACACGCATACGATTATGAAAAACAAACCCATTTCATTGCACTATACACGGAGACATCGGCTTACAGACAACAACCCCCCAAACCCCGCCGCCAAGCCAATCGCGTTTTTCCAGAATATCGCCGCCAAGCCCATCCGAACTGCCACCGACACCATTCCCCCTCCAATACAAAAACGGCGGGCCCGAAAGCCCGCCGCTCATATCTGCAATCTACTCTTTGTACCTTACCAGCCCTGGTGCCCTTCACCGGACTTTTGCTGGTCGCCGGAATTGCCGTCCCCTTTGGCGTCTTCTTTCCCGGAATCTTCGGACTTGAAACTGTCCTTAATCTCTTTCACCTTCCCGAACAGCGCCGGGACCGCTTCAACCAGAGCATCCAGCCTTCCCGGTTTGGCCGAAAGAAGCGAGATTTTCTTTTCGTCCATGATGATGAACGCCGATGGTTCGATTTTCACCGCTCCGCCGCCGCCGCCGCCGAACCCGGCTTTGCCTTCATGCTCACCCTGGCCGCCGCCGGCTCCGAACCCCAGCGAAATTTTCACGACCGGGATAACGGTCCTTTTATCGACGGTGATGGGATCACCGACCACCGTTTGCGATTTGGCGATATTTTTCAGTTCGCCGACGATATCTTTCATGATTTCAGAAACTTTGTTATCCGCCATATGCCAGTCCTTTCTTTTGGTAGCTGAATTTATGCCTTACTTTCAATTTCAAGTAGATGGTCAGTATGCGGAAGACCAGTACCAATATATGCACCATCCGCAAAGACACAATACCTTTTCCTTTTATATGCAGTTTTTCCGCGTCGAAATCGGGATAGAAACGAATATGCGACATTATCCCCGGAGCGATCCCTTTCGCCGCCCAGTACGATGCCACCGCCTGACCGGTATGATACGGATCGGAAAACCCTCCCCGGATTTCGATATCGAGATGCGGAATTCGGATCTTCCCCAGGAATCGTCGTACAGCGGTCAGGTAGTCGAGGCTTATTAGTGAAAGGTTTAATTTCGATTTGGTTTTTTTCTTATGTTTTTTCTCGGTGGGTATTTCTATAGTCTTTCTCTCGGCCTCGGATTTGGCCTTGCTTTTCCTGCTGACTCCGGATTTTATGGCGTTTCGAAAATCTATGCCATAGATTTTGATTCCGAACAGGCGCAGCTTCCCCTTAAGCTCCTGCAAGTCGGCAACGAAGCTGACCAAGGCATACGACGCTGCAACCAGGCGAGTCGGTTCATCGAAAATCAGACGCAGTCTGATCGACGAAAAGACAAAGTAGGCCGCAATCGAGCCCAATACCGCTATAATGACATAGATAAACATCGTGCTTTGTTATTTATACTTATCGGCAGAGAGATAGATTCGATGAATTTTTAGAATTTTCCCGCCGAGGGGCAAAATTCCGCGATGACGCAGTTAGCGCAGTCCGGCTTGCGGGCATTGCAGACGGCGCGACCATGATCGATTATCAAATGCGAGAAGACTATCCAGTCCTTTTTATCGAGAATATCCATCAAATCCCGTTCGATTTTCTCGGGATTTTTCTCTTTGGTCAGCCCCAGACGATTCGACAGCCGGGTGACATGTGTATCCACCACCACCCCCTCGGCTTTGCCGAAAGCGGTTCCAAGGATAACCGAAGCGGTTTTCCTCCCCACCCCGGGGAGCTTTACCAGTTCTTCCATGGTATCCGGCATCGTGCCGCCATGTTTTTCGACAATTTCTTTCGCGGAATTTTTCAGGGATTTCGCTTTGTTGCGGAAGAACCCGGTAGACCGGATATCCTCTTCCAGTTCCTCGCCGGATACCTCGGCGTAGTCTTTCGGACCCTTATATTTTTTAAAGAGGTCCTTGGTGACAATATTGACCCGTTCGTCGGTGCACTGCGCCGACAAGATGGTGGCTACCAGCAACTGGTGGGGAGTCTTAAAATCGAGGCTGCATTTTGCATTGGGATACTCTTTTTTAAGAGCCGCCACGATTTTGGCTGCCCGTTCGATTTTTTTCTGTTTCGATTCCGCCATCAGTTCACGCTCAGGATAACCACCCTGGATATGTCGTTGAGGTCTTTGATGATATTTATCGATTTATAACTTTCGTTCCGTTCGCTGTAGGTCATCACCAGGTTCGACTGGTCATAGCCGATTTCGAACATGAGTCTCCCCCGTGCTTTGAGGTATTTGGGAGCGTTATCGATTAAGTATTTTATGATATCCATTCCGGCTGATCCGGCCGTCAAAGAGATTTTCGGGTCGGCCAGGACTTCCGGCGGAAGGGTATCATATTCGTCTTCGGGGATGTAAGGGGGATTGGATAGAATCAAATCGAATTTACGATTATTACTTAAAGCGCCAAACAAATTCGACTCCAAAAATTCAATGCGATCGTCCACTTCGTTTTCGCGAGCATTATGCCGGGCGACTTCAATGGCGCCCGGAGAAATATCCAATGCGGTCAATCTGGCGTTGGGAAGTTCCGCCGCCACGGTGACCGAGATTACTCCGGAACCGACCCCCAAATCGAGTATTTCCGGGAATTCGATTCCTTCGTTTTTGACATAATTAATCGCCAGCTCGCACAGGGTTTCGGTTTCATACGTCGGGACCATAACCTCGGGATTTACTTTAAAGACTCGACCGTAAAATTCGACATCTCCGAGAATGTACTGGAGCGGAAAGCGGGTCAGGCGCTTGGCGACGATGCGGTTGAATAATTCGATATGTTTCGGTTCGATTAATTCAGTCCCCTTAAGATAGACTTCGAGTCTTTCGATTTTCAGGATATGTTCGAGAATCAACTCGACTTCGGTTTTGGCTTCATCGATGCCGACTTCGCGGAGTTTCGCTTCGGCGGCTTTCATCAGGCTGTCGAGTTCCGACTTTTCTATCATAATAATGGCGGATTGTATAATCCGCTTTATAATTGGCCGGATTTTTCCACCAGTTTCATTTTCTTCTCATGCTCGGCACGGCGTAAGGAATCAATTAAATCGTCTATTTCGCCGTTCATAATGTCATCCAAACGATGCAGCGTCAGGCCGATGCGGTGGTCGGTAACTCGCGATTGCGGGAAATTATAAGTCCGAATCTTGGCAGAACGGTCGCCGGAAGAAACCATCGATTTCCGTTCCTGTGCGATTTTGCTGTTCTGCTCTTCCCGCGCCCGATCGAGGAGCCGCGCCCGAAGGACCATCAGGGCCTTGGCCTTATTCTTATGCTGTGATTTTTCATCCTGACAAGTAACCACTGTCCCGGTGGGAAGATGCGTAATGCGAACCGCCGAATCGGTGGTGTTGACCGACTGACCGCCGGGTCCGGAGGAACGGTAAACGTCGATTTTCAGTTCGTTATCGCTGATGGCAATATCGACCTCTTCGGCTTCCAGCAGAACCGCCACCGTCGCCGCGGAAGTATGGATCCGTCCCTGGGACTCCGTCTGGGGCACACGCTGGACCCTGTGTACCCCGGATTCGAACTTGAGATTGCCGTAGGCCGAGTCGCCATTAACCAGGAAAATAACTTCCTTCAATCCTCCGACCCCCGTGGGATTGGAGGACAAAGTATCCACTTTCCAGCCCTGTCGTTCCGCAAAACGGGTGTACATGCGGTACAGATCGGCGGCAAAAATGGCAGCCTCTTCGCCTCCGGTTCCAGCCCGGATTTCCATCATGGCATTTCTGGAATCGTTGGGATCTCGCGGCACCAGAAGCATTTCCAGCTTTTCTGCCAGTTTGGGGAGTTCTTCTTCGGCGGCTTCGAGTTCTTCTCGGGCCATTTCGGCCATTTCGGGGTCGCTGGAGCTATCAAGAATCTCCTGAGCATCGGAAACGCTCTTGGAGTATTTCTTATATTTCCTTCCGATTTCGAGAATCTCTTCAATATGACGCCTTTCCCTGGAAAGCGCCGTCATTTTCGACTGGTTGGATAAAACTCCGGGCGTGACCATCTCGTTGTTGATTTCATCGAGACGACGTTCATATTTTTCTATAATATCGAGCATACTTGTTCCATGAAATTAAATTCGGATTAAGGATACTATTGGAAAGTCGCTAAAGGCAAGTCTTTTTGACGGAGAGTTTCGATTCGGTCATACCGAGGGCGGTTTCCAGCGCCACGATGGCTACTTCCATCTGGGAGGGGGATGGTTCCTTGGTAGTGATTCGCTGAATCCAGAGACCGGGTTTGATGAGAATCCTGGTTATGGCGTTGTCGCGGGTTCGGCCCGACAATTTGAGCAATTCGTACGAAGCACCCGCTACCAGGGGCAACAGCGAGAAGTGCAGACCGAATCTCTGCAGCAGCCCGGGAGCATCCCCGGTGACGAAATAGAATATCGTGTCCGAGATGGCATAGATGAGTATCGCAAAAAGCGCCACAATCAGGATAAAACTGGTTCCGCAGCGGGGATGCAGTCTCGGATAACGCTGAACGTTGTCCGGAGTCAGTTCCTCACCGCTTTCATAGGCGAAAATCGATTTGTGTTCCGCGCCATGATACTGAAATACTTTCTTGAATTCCGGGAAATGGGATATGGCCCAGACGTACCCGACAAACAAAGTCACCCGGATGAACCCGGCCAGGATATTGAACGATACCGCGTTCTTTTCGATGCCGAATAATGATGAAATGGCCAGAGGGATAAAGAAGAATACCAGTATTCCCAGCCCGACCGCGAAGACCGCGGTTCCGATGAGCACCAGACTGGAGGTCGCTTTTTCGGGGTGGATGTATTGTTTTCCTTCGGCTTCGGCCTTTTCCCGTTCGATTTCCCGGACGGCGATGTCGGCGGAAAAATTCAGAGTCCGAATTCCGATAACAAGCATTTCGAAGAACGTAATGATTCCGCGAATGATGGGAATTCCCAGCAATTTATGACGGGATGAAACCGATTTATAATTTTCCGATTTTACCAGGATTTCCCCGGAAGGAATACGAACGGCCGTAGCGATTCGGTCGTCGGACCGCATCATCACGCCTTCGATTACCGCTTGTCCGCCGACTGCCAGATCGGGCATGCTATCCTCGTCGTGTCTTTCAGGTTATAAAACAAAAGGACTTTCCTGCCTGCATGGTATACGCAGAGTCCTTTTGATTTATAAGCAAATTATCGAGGGATGTCAGGCCTTGGCTCCGGATGATTTGGCCTTATTGTCCCCTTTTTTATCCAGACCGTACTTTCTGCGATAACGATCCACGCGCCCGGCGGTATCAATCAGCTTTTGCCGTCCGGTGAAAAAGGGATGACAGCTCGAACAAATTTCCACGCGGATATCTTTCCGGGTGGAACGAGTCTTGATGACATTCCCGCAGGCACAGGTAATGGTGGTGTCGTAATATTTCGGATGAATCTTTTCTTTCACTATTTATCCCTTCGTTCGATTTTCAATTTATTAGCCTAATAACTTAAATTATTTCGCCCAAAAAGCAAGCGAAATCACGGCCATATCTTATAACAAATACCGGTTCCCGGAGTCTGCTATGTCAGTTTTTTCGGAAAATATAGATATTACTTTGGGATTTTTCATTAAGAGGGGTCTTCAGATAATCGCCGTATTTCTCGGACAGGTCCAATCCGGCGGCATTGGCGAATTCCCGTAAGTCGTTTTCGGAGTAGTATTTTTCGGAAATCCCGAAAAGCCGGTTCTGGCGGGTGACAGTATCCACCGCGAAATCGCGGATTATCTTGACCCTTTGATCTGGGATATAATACTGCTCCCGGTGGACAACCGAAGGGTGTTCGAAATAGAACGGCTTTTTCTCGCGGTACCACTGGACATAGCTGGCTCGATCTTCATCGTTGAAGGCCATAAGATGGATAATCAGGGTGCCTCCGACCTTGAGCGCTTTTGCGGAATTAATAAAAATCCTGCGACTATCTTCGGGCGAAAAATGCCCAAGCTGCCCGCAAATCAGAAAAGCCAGGTTGAATTCTTCATTGTATTCGATTTTCCGGATATCCCGCTTCTCGAATTTAATCGGATACTTCTTCTCCATTGCAAGTCGGGAAGCCGCTTCGAGCGGGTATCCGCCGATTTCGACCGCATTTACAATATATCCAAGGCGGGCCAGTCCGATGGCATGGCGGCCTCCGCCGCAGGCCAGATCGAGAACGGTATCTCCCGATTTCAGGTATCCGGCCAGGAAATCGATTTCCTGCTCGGTGGGGATGCCCCAGTCATGGACCACATTCAGGAATCTCCTGGAGAAAGCATAATCTCCCCAGGGGAGGTCCATTTCAAATGGTTCCGGCGACTTGAAAACGCCGTTTAGATCTTTCAAGTTGTACGTGTCATTCCCCATATATACTGAAAATCGGGCATGGCACAATTGATACAAAGTATACAGAGGAATTTTGGGGGGTTGATGAAAATTATTGTTCGAGCGCTTGCCAGATGCTTGGGTTTATCCCATATTCCCGGCGTAAGCTTCTGAAAATCTTTTACTTAGATTTCTACCCAGGGTTTCAGTCTGTCTGAGAATTGCTTCATCGCGGGCCACTGGGCCGATCTCTTTCCAGGCGGTCCCGGCATAATATAACTTGCCAAAATTTTCGACATGTATCCACTTGAACCACCCCGCAATGACTTTCCGGGCGCATTCGAATTCCCCCCGTTCTCCACCAACCAGAACCATTGCCCCCAGCCGTTTCCGGGCAATGATTTTCTTGAATTTATCGCCGGTTTCCCCTTTGAAATCCGGGGGACGGAGGCAGTTGCAGCGGTCGATGAAAGCCTTGGCCTGAGCCGATACCGAATCGAAATAAACCGGGCTTCCGAACAGGATGATATCGCAGTCGATCAACTTCTGATATATCGGGTAATAATCGTCATGGTAGATACAATAATCTGGTTCCGGGCTGAAGCCGCAGGACTGGCAGAAACTGAATTTCAGCTCGTGAAGATTATAGGATTCTTCCGTAAATGAATATTCGGAATTTTCGATAATCGCCGAGGCAACGGTATCAAGCAGAATACCGGTCGAACTCCCATCTTTGGGAGACCCATTAAGACTGATTATGCTCGGCATTCAGACGCTCCAGTTCTTCATAACGGTCGTACAGCTCCAGGAGAGTGTGCTCCAGCCGTTCCTTTTCCTTTGCCGCTTCAGTCAGCTTTTCCCAATCGGACTTAGGGATGTTATAAGAAAGATCCCGTTCCAGCTGCCCGATTCTCTTTTCGTGCTCCTTAATTTTCGATTCGGTCGAACGGAGGTCTTTGCGGAGTTTCCCTTTCAGCTGGGAAATCTTCTTGAATTCGGCGTATTCCGCTTTGCGGTCATCGTTATTGCTTTTTGCGTTTTGCTGATAATAAGCCTGCCGCTGTTCTCTCTTCTCACGGTAAAAGGCGTAATTGCCGTCGTAGACCTGCACGCCCCCTCGTTCGATGGCGAGGATTTTGCTCGCCACCCGGTTCAGAAAATAGCGGTCGTGGCTGACCATCAAAAATGTCCCGGAATAATTCAGCAGGGCTTCTTCCAACGCCAAACGGGAATCGATATCGAGGTGGTTGGTCGGTTCATCGAAGATCAGAAAATTGGCCGGAAGGAACAGCAGTTTGGACAGTGCCAGCTTTGTTTTCTCGCCACCGGACAAAACCGCCACCTTCTTGAACACATCCTCGCCCCTGAAACCGAAACGGGCCAGGAAGCTCCGCAGCCTCCCCGGCTCGGCCAGGGTATCCACCTGCCAGAGTTCGTCGAGGACGATGTTATTGTCATTCAAATCAGAAAGCTCCTGATCGAAGTAGGCGACGTCGACTTTGCTTCCGAGCTGGATGTTTCCATCGAGCAGGTCGAGTTCACCTATAAGGGTTTTCAGGATGGTACTTTTACCGGAGCCGTTCGGGCCGATCAGGCCGACCCGGTCGCCCCGGTATAAATTGCACGAAACATCCATCACGTACGGCTGATGGCCATGCCCGAAAGCCGCTTCTTCGATTTGAAGGACGAGATTGTGCGACCGCTGGCTCGATTCGACCTTGAAGGTCGGCCCGATGCGATCCGCTTCGGGGAGTTCAATCCGCTTTATTTTGGCGAGAAACTTCTGTTTCGATTGCGCCTGTTTGGTCTTCTGCCCGGCCATATTGCGGCGGATAAAATCTTCGATCCGCTTGATTTCCTCCTGCTGGTGGCGGTAATAGTGCAAGGTCAGCTTTCGACGTTCTTCCCGCTCTTTCAGGTAGGCTTCGAAGCCATTGAAATACTGGTCGATATGCCCCCCGGAAATCTCCCAAACCTTCTTAACGGTATTATTCAAGAAAGCCCGGTCGTGCGAAACGACGATATAGGCCTTGTTCAATCCGGACAGATATTCTTCGAGCCATTCGGTAGATTCGATGTCGAGGTGGTTGGTCGGTTCGTCCAGAAGAAGCAGGGTACTCTGTGCTGCCAGAATCCTGGCCAGCGAGGCGCGGTTCCGTTCTCCGCCGGAAAAACTCGCGATAGGATTATTAAAGCGGTTTTCGGGAAAGCCGAGCCCTACCAGGATGAGCTTGAGTTCGGCCTCAAAATCGTACCCTCCGGCCAGCTCGAAGCGATGCTGCAAATCGCCCAGCTTTTCAACGACCTTGGCCGATTCGGGATTTTCCGCAAGTTCCTGCGAAACCGCATCGATTTCTTTTTTCAAATCAAGTAAATCCCCTCTGGCCGATGAAACGAAATCAAACAGCGGAATTGTCAGGCTTTCACTGATTTCCTGCTCAACATAGGCGATTTTACATTCCCTGGAACCGGTCACCTGCCCGATTTCCAGCAGCATTTTCCCGGCCATGATATCGAACAGGGTGGTTTTGCCGATTCCGTTCGGACCCACCAGCCCGATCCGATCTCCGGCCACCACGGAAAAGGAAAGCCCTTTAAAAAGCTCGCGGTCCTGAAATTGTTTGGTGATATTTTCGCCGGCCAGAAGGGTCATACCATTTCATCCGTATCCGCTTTTTCGCGCGAGAAAACCATTTCGACCATCATCAGGACCGCTCCGGCCCACAGGAACAACTTCCATAGTTCCCGGCCGTACCGGGCCTGGGTGATGATCTCATTCGATTTCTCAGAATACGGAATCGTGCGATAATTTTCAAGCCTAATCGCAGAGGCAAAGCGGTCCACGGCCGCCGTTTCGGGGTTTCCTTCGGAAACCGCTACGTTCACCGGAAAGATATCGACAATCCGCCCGTTTCCTTCGAGCCGATACAATCCCGGAACGTCGATCGGACGGCAATCATAAATCATCTGCCCCGATTTTTCTATCCCGGCTATGGAGTAATTGCGGCCGTCAGGGGTAATCATGTCGACGATTTCATATCGCGAAGATTTCCCCGGAATAGTGCGAAGAATATTTTCTCCGACAAAGTTATTCGCTTCGTAGGTCGAAATGTCGTTGGCGAGGTACTCGATAGTCCTGATTATGAAGGGCACGAAGAAGGAATGACTGGCCAGATCGGTATACTTGGGTAGAATCGGACTTGCAAAGACAATTGTCCTTCCCAGACCGAGATTAGCTTCGACCGCCGCGGGCATGCCATTGGAAAAATAGAACAGGTCCCGGTTGGAATTGCCGTCCCTGACCGCAGGAAGAGCAAAAAAGCGGAAAGTCGGGACATTTTCCTTATAGATTTTCGCGAACGGCTTGAAGATCGGATGGCTGTAATCGAACCGTTCCGCAGTATAATAACCGGCGCCGCTGAAATCCTGCGGGATGGTTTTCAAAAATTCAAAATCGGTTCGCGGTTTCATATAAGTGTTGAAGAAGTTCAGGTTAGAGCTCGCCCCATGAATGTAAAATAGCCCTCCGCCATCATCGACGAATCGGAACAGCCGGCTCGCCTCTGCCCCTCCGAAAGATTCCACTCCCGATACCACGATAACGTCGTATCCGCGAAGCTGAATTGACGCAAGTTCATTCGGAGAGACCGTTTTGACCGACCAGTATTGGGCCATTTCGGGCGAAGGATTCAAGGCCAGGCCGACAATTTCGCCCCCTCCGTCGCCGTCGATTATCAGGACATTCACCTGTTCTGGAATCCTGAAACTGAAATAGAAATTGTTGTCGAACGACATATCGTCGTCGGACAATTGAATGTATCCCTGGTGGAATCCCGGGTTCGATACCGAGTGATTAAACGAAACCGCCGCTTTGCCGTCCGGGCCGATCTGGAATTCGGTCTGCATGACCCGGGCGCCATCCATGAATAGAGAAGCCAGCTGTTCGGTCTTTTCGATGTTTTCGTAATTCTGGATTTCGGTCTTTATGGTAAACGGCGAACCCGCTTCGATTAGCTGTCCCCCCATATCGAGCCCGACGATACCGTCGTTGCCTTCTATTTCACTCGGGATGTCGACAATGAATACTTCAATCCCCTCCGGTATTCGGCTGACCGAATCGGGCAGGGAATTTAACTGGCGATCGGATACGATATATAATTCCTTGTTCAGGTTCGAGGCTTTGCCCAGCATTTCCAGACCCTTATCAAGCGCGGCGCCGAGGTTGCCCTCGTCGTACCCCTGCTGCAATTCGTTTAGGATATTTTTGGCCGCTTCGGCCGAGAAGAACCGTTCCCCTGACGGGAAATGAGCCGCCCGGTCGAAGGGGATCAGGACGATTTCATCCGATTCTCCGAAATTGTCCAGGATTTCACCGACTTTGTTTTTAGCCAGATCGAACAGGTTGCCGTCCCGGACCTGCCTTTGCATCGACGCCGAGCAATCGAACAGCATTACCGCAGATACTCCCGCATGGGAACCGAGGTAGCCTCCCTTGGTGGCAGGACGAGCGAAAGCCAGGACCGCAGCCAAAATAATCAGCATGCGCAACAGGAGTAAAAGCAGCTGGCGGAGTTTCAGTCGCCTGACCTGTCTTTTTTGCATTTCCTTAAGATGTTTCAGCGAGGAAAATTCGACGACCTTGACCCTTCTCCGGGAGAAAAGGTGAATCAACAGGGGAATCAACGCGGCCGCGGCCGCAAGAAGCACTGCGGAATTAAGGAAATTGAACATATCTTCTTATACGTCTAATCGCGAAAAGGTTCGTTGAGATACCGGCGGCAGAGCTCCTGATCCCGGACGGACGATTGGTTCGCCAGACAGG
The DNA here is from genome assembly GCA_041306185.1 of Candidatus Zixiibacteriota bacterium. Lineage (GTDB taxonomy): Bacteria > Zixibacteria > MSB-5A5 > GN15 > PGXB01 > JBFZFV01. The sequence continues at coordinate 42,730 of JBFZFV010000009.1, read as the reverse complement.
CCTGGTAATATTCTATCGCCTTATCCCTTTGATTTTGCGCATCATGCAGCATACCGAGGGCCAACAGAATATTACCCAGATTGAAAGTACGGGTTTCGGTGAAATAGGCGAATTCCAGATGTTCGGCGGCCCCATCATAATCCTTCAGGCCGAAATTGGCCAGACCGGCTCGAAGCTGGTATGAAGGATCCTGTGGAACCCTGCCGAGAACTTCCATTGTCCAGGATAAAGCATCGGAATAACTCCGGTGTGCTTCAAGAGAATCGTAATTCGTCCCCGGAGTCCCGTACATGGAACCCAGAAAAAGCAGGAATTCTATTTTGGCCGGGGTCGTGGTTTCATAGCTGTAAAAGTTTTCGGCGGTTTTAATCGCCTGCGCGGTGTCCCCGCGAATCGCCATGATTTGAGCCTGGCGAAGACGGGCGGAGACATAGGTCGTGTCCAGGATCATGACGGAATCGAAAGCTATGTTGGCTTTATCGTATTCGCCGTTAATCATAAAGAGGTTGCCTATTATTTGATAGTACAACGGGCGAGCGGCATCGATGGCAATTAATTGACGATAGCCTTTCAAGGCATCATAATATCTACCGCTCTGATAATAGATCATACTCAAATCGGTCAGGGTCCCGATGGAATCTGCTTTGGTTTTGTCGTAGGATTGCATCACTTCGAAATATTCCGTCCGGCGATCGGGCTGATTCATCAACGACGCTCTCGCCGCGTAATACTGGAATTGCGAACGATTCAACGAAACGGTATCGACATAATTGCGCCACCCCATTTCGAGGGAATCGAGGGTCTTGCCGTAAATCGCCGGAAACATCAGGGATATGGTCAAGTCATCCGATTCTTCATAAAACTGCTGGAACTTGGCCAGGCCATACTCGTCGGAAAGGTATTTTACGAATGATGCGGCGGTTAATTCGGCCGCAAGCGGGTCGGCCTGATAGTATTTTTTGCCGGTCAGCAAATCCGCGATATGCAAAAGGCCGTCTTCCTGTGCGGCTTTTTTCGCTTCGTAATTCACGAATTCAAAATAGCCGGCCATCCCCTCGACCAGAAACGGAGGGGCGTAACCCCACTCACGAAGCAGTCGGGTAATATTGGTCAGGACCGCTTCCGCCGAAGAATATCCGTGGTTGTAAATGGCAAAGGCCCGGGATCGCCCGGGGTCGACCGCGAATCCGAAGCGCCGGTCCCAATGTATGGAGGGAATGGTACAGGGGCAAAGGTAAAAATTCAATTTTCCGGGGAGATTCAGCTTTAAAGCATTATGAAAGAGATCGTAATCCCCTTCGAGATACGACTTAATTCCATTCCAGCGGAAATCGGCCAGCGAACCCTGCACGTAATAGATATCGAAATTCGTGCTGGGCTGGGAAGTGAAGTCGTTCTTATTTCCGATATCATAAGGGCAGTCGTTTTCATCGATATCGACCGTTGAGCGGGGACTGATAAGAAGTTGGTACACCGCCCCCTGCTTTCCGGGAATATTTTCGATACGCCCCGGAAGATCGAATTCAATGCGGAATTTTTCGGAGATAGTATAAGGGCTTTTCCCGATCGTCGTCAGATGGATGCTGAATTCCACGAAATTGGAATCGGTCCGCTCGTGCACGATATCGAGCCCGAAATTCACCATGAAGGCGAAAAGCTGTCCCTTTTCCAGCACGACCAGCGTGTCGCGATGCACCTCGAAATACTTGTCCATCGCCGCCGGTTTCTGGCGCACGATAGCTTCGAACTGGACCGCTTTATTCGCCCACGAAAAATCGTGAACGAAGAGGGCAAGAAATATCGTCAAATAAAAAAGGAGGTGATTCTTTCTCACGGCATCATCCTCCCATATTTCCACTTTAACATTTGTCTTAGTTCATTCACTTTCTTCGATTATAATCCTGCTGTCCCTTAGCACCGGCAGAACAGGTATGGAATCGGCCTCTCCCGCCAGCAGCACATCCTCGCCGAAGTTTATCCTCTGGAGATATCGCCCGTGTTCCCCCTGGGCTATCGTCTCCTTGATTGCTTTCCGGTTCGAACGATACAATAATAACGCCAGCGAGGCGGCATCGTTTAATTCCATTTCCAATTTATGCTCGGTATACAATTTATCGATCAGCATTCCCCCGCAGATGGAATCTTCGATCGAAAACTGCCCTTCCCGGCCGGCGCACATAATAACCAGGTCGTTTCCCGCTCGGGCGACTCGCGCCGCGACCTTCGAGATATTGACGATGGCCCCGGTTAAGATCAACGCCGCCGGCTTTGCCTTGTTATACGCCCGGGTCCCGTTGGAAGTCGTCAATATCACCGTTTTTCCCGCCACGGACTGAGGGGTGAATTCACGCGGAGAATTACCCAGATCGAAGTTATCAATCTTTATCCCTTCCCGTTCGCCGGCCAGCAGGGCATCTCCCTGTCCGAGCTTTGCTCGCATTTCGGCGGCCTCGCCCGGTTCCTCGAACGGTATCACCGCCCTGGCTCCGGAATGCAGCGCCTGACAAATGGTGGTCGAAGCCCGCAGGACATCGATCAACACGACCGTCTTACCGGTGAGGTTTTTCTTGTCGACCGACCCTGGAATCAAGAATAAATCGGTCCGCATCAGCGATGAGTCCCTTCCTTGTAGAACGGCGGTTTGACTACTTCCGCCGGGATCAACTTGTCCCTGATTTTAATCTTTACCCTGTTGCCGATTTTCGACAGCGCCAGCGGGACATACCCCATTGCCACCGGTTTATTCAATGACGGCGAAAAGGTCCCGGAAGTCACTTGGCCCACTATTTGGCCATCGGAAAGAATATCGTAACCATGGCGGGGAAAAGACTTTTCCTCCAGTTCCAGGCAAACCAATTTTCGCTTCGGTTTCTCCTGCTTCTGCTTTTCCAGAACCTCTTTGGCGATGAAATCACCCTTTTCAAACCTGACTATCCAGGCCAGCCCGGCTTCGATCGGCGTAGTTGTCTGATCAATGTCATTACCATACAGGGCCATTTTCATTTCCAGACGCAACGAATCACGCGCTCCCAGCCCGATCAGTTGCATATCATATTTCTTCCCCGCGCCGTAGACAATTGTCCAAACGTCATCGCAAATCGCCGGCGTGATGTACATTTCGAAACCGTCTTCACCGGTGTACCCGGTCCGGGAAAGCAGTATTTTGTGTTTCCCGATCTGGACGATATCATTGTGGTAATATGGGAGCGATTCGAAATCGTATTCGGAGATTTCCTCCATCAACTTCTGAGCATTCGGTCCCTGCACGGCCAGTAATCCGAAATCATCCGATTCGTTGGTCAGCTTTACGTCTCCGTCGAGGTGCTTTTCCAGCCAGGCGAAATCCTTGTCGATATTCGAAGCGTTCACCACCAGCATGTACTTATCTTTGAGACGATAAACAAGAAGATCGTCAACGATTCCTCCGTTATCGTAGCACATGCAGGAGTACTGGATTTCACCCGGTTGCAGCAAAGAAGCATCGTTGGTGGTCATTTTCTGGATAAAGGCCAGGGCATCCCGGCCGTTTACCATGAATTCCCCCATGTGCGACAGGTCGAAAAGCCCGACATTTTTGCGAACGGCCAGGTGTTCGGCGGTAATGCCCGTGTACTGAATCGGCATTTCGTACCCCGCAAAAGGAACGATCTTGGCGCCGGCTTCCACATGGTACTTATAGAAAGGGGTTTTTTTCAATAATGCATCATTCATATAATTCTCAGTTGCCGCTCCCCTTGCGGGTATAATTGAGCAGCCCTCCGGCGAGGATAATATCACGCTGGCGTTTCGACAGTTCTATCTTCGCCTTGATCTTTATCCCCTTGGTTTTATTTTCGATCTCGAGAAAATCGGCGCCGCTGACCGCTTTCCGAATATCCGGCATTTCCAGCTTATCCCCCTGTTCGATCTTATCGTAGTCTGCGGGATTTTCGAATGTGGTCGGCAGGATACCGAAGTTAATCAGGTTGGCCAGGTGAATTCGAGCGAACGATTTCACCAGCACCATTTTGACGCCGAGGTACATCGGAGCCAGCGCCGCGTGTTCGCGAGACGAACCCTGTCCGTAGTTGTCCCCTCCGACGATAAAGCCGCCTCCCTTTTCTTTCGCCCGCTTGGCGAAATCGGGATCGACCTGATAATAGACGAATTCGGCGATCTTGGGGATATTGGACCGGAGCGGAAGAACCTTGGCTCCGGCCGGCATGATATGATCGGTAGTGATATTATCGCCGACTTTCAGCAGCACTTCGCCTCCGACACTTTCAGCCATTTCCTTATTCAACGGAAGCGGAGCAATGTTCGGTCCCCGCTTGATTTCGACTTTGGCCGGATTCTTGGCCGGCGGGATAATCCCGGAATCGTCTATCTTGATTGATTTCGGAAGAACGATTTTGGGATATTTGCCCAGCTTGGTCGGGTCGCTGATCTTGCCCTCGATGGCCGCCGCGACGCAGGTTTCGACACTGGCCAGGTAGACATTGGCATCCTTGGTACCGGAACGCCCGGGGAAGTTCCGGTTGAACGACCGCACCGACACCGCTCCGGAATTCGGAGCCTGCCCCATCCCGATACACGGTCCGCAGGCGGATTCGATGATTCTCGCACCCGAAGCGATGATATCGGCCAGCGCGCCGTTCCGGGCTATCTCATTGAAGACTTGCTTGGAACCGGGCGTAACGGTCATGGATACTTTGGGATTGACTTTTTTCCCTTTGAGCAATTTCGCGGTAACCATCAGGTCGGTCAGCGAGGAATTGGTGCAGCTTCCGACACAAACCTGGTCGACAGCGATATCTTTCAATTTCTTTGCTTCGACGACGGCATCCGGTGAATGAGGCTGAGCCAGAAGCGGTTTTAGCGTGGAAAGGTCGATTACTATTTTGGCGGCGTATTTGGCGTCTTTGTCCGCTTCAAGCTTGCGGTAGACTTTACCCCGCTTCTGCCATTGCAGGAAAGCCTTGGTAGCTTTGTCCGCCGGGAAAACCGAGGTCGTCGCCCCAAGTTCGGCTCCCATATTGGTTATAGTAGCCCGTTGCGGGACCGAAAGGTGCTCCACTCCGGGGCCGGAATATTCGATTATTTTCCCCACGCCTCCTTTGACGGTCAGTATACGCAGGACTTCGAGAATGATATCTTTGGCCGTGACGAACGGTTTTAGTTTTCCCTTGAGATAGACGTTGACGATTTCCGGCATCTTCAAATAGAACGGGCCGCCCCCCATGGCGACCGCGACATCAAGTCCTCCGGCCCCCATAGCCAGCATGCCGAGTCCTCCGCCGGTCGGAGTATGAGAATCGGACCCGAGCAGAGTTTTCCCCGGTTCGCCGAAACGTTCCAGATGAACCTGGTGACAAATGCCGTTGCCGGGCCGGGAGAAGTAAATGCCGTATTTGGATGCGACCGACTGCAGGTACTGGTGGTCGTCGGCGTTTTCGAACGAGGCCTGCAGCATGTTGTGGTCGACGTATGACACCGACAGGTCGGTCTTAACTTTGTCCATACCAAGCGCTTCGAACTGCAGGTAGGCCATCGTCCCGGTGGCGTCCTGGGTCAGGGTCTGGTCGATCCGGATCGCGATATCGGCTCCCGGCTTCATCTCCCCTTCAACCAGATGCTCGGCGATAATTTTTTCGGCAAGGGTCATTCCCATGGTCTTAACTCCTTATTTTTCATAGCGAAGTATTCTCTTAATCAGGAATATCAAAGAAAGCGTCCCCCCCGAAAATGTCAATATTTATTTGGGAAAGAAGCAGTTCTCCGATTAAAGACAGCGAATTTCCGTTTTCAGTCGAAAAATCCGGTATACCCGCAATATTTACTGACATCGCTTGTCAGTCCCCTTGCCTACAATTAATCCGGAAATAACAAACAAAGCATTTCTGGAGGCAATTGTATGTATGAAATCGATCCCCTGCGGAAACTAAAAAGCGAGTTTGAGGTGCGGAAAGACCCTTCTTACGAACCGCTGCTCAGGATTATCGACCTGTTAATCCAGATAGCGGAAGACCTCAACAACCGTGATGAGGAACTTGCCGCTGCGGCTTCGGAACAGGCCAGCAAGGAATTCCGGGCTCGGAATTGGTATGAAGGCTAAACTCTGCCCCCTGTCCCGACTTGCGATGACTTTTGCGGCGGTGACTTTGCTGCCGGCTCTGACCATGAGTGCCCTAAAACTGGGCGGAATTATCGACTGGTCATGGCTTTTCGTTTCATCTCCGTGCTGGCTGACGATTTTGGCTGTGGCCATGATACTCGCTGTCCTGAGGGTCCTGTATGCGATATTTGACAAGTAGAGTATAACATTTCCTCCGGGTAATAGAAGTTCCCCGAAGAACAATTCAATTGTAAATTCTCATTTGCCGCTTTATTATAATTATCAATCCGGGCCGGGATGATGGAGTTTGCCTTAAACCATATTATAATTGATGTAATTTCGATATGAATGAAGCGGGACGCGAACGAAGTTTATCGAATATCCTGGTCTATCTGCTCGCGGCAATCAGTCTTGCAGGAATTCTGGCCTACCTGATCACGGCGATTCTGCGCGTATTCTACCCCTTCGAACTGGAATGGATGGAAGGAGGCATGGTGGTCGAAATGCTCAGGATTCTGCATGGTAAGCAGTTGTACACCCCCCCTTCGATCGACTATATCCCATATATCTACACCCCGTTATATTTATACTTTTCCGCGTTTGTCTCGAAGATCACGGGTGCAGGTTTCTTACCATTGAGACTGGTATCCTTCGCGGCGACCATTTTAAATATTATACTCATATACGCAATAGTCCTGTACGAAACCAAATCTATCCGGGCCGGTATCTGGGGCGCCGGAATGTTTTGTTTCACTTTCGCCATCGGAGGGGCCTGGTTTGAAATTGCCCGTCCGGATTCACTGGCGCTCATGTTTGTCCTGATATCGGTCTACGTTCTGAGGCGGATGGCAAATCCCCTGGGGTTTATTTTGGCCGGTATCACGCTTTCGGCCGCTTTCTGGACCAAGCAGTCGACCCTGGTCGCAATCTTTCCTCTTGCGATTTATATATTTGTCAGAAACCGCTGGAAAGTCGCATATTTTTTAATCCCGCCGGTTGTACTGATCGCGGGAGCAGATTTATATTTCAACTATCTCAGTGATGGGTGGCTTAATTATTACATATTTAGAATACCACAGGAAACCGGCATTAAATGGCCGGTCCTGGCGCTATTCTGGGCATCGGATTTAATCAGACCGATGCCGATCGCCTTTTCCCTTTTGCTGTATTGCCTGATCGTCAATTACAAAAAAGATTCCAACGACCGCTTTCTCTTCTATCTCATGGTTTCAGTGGGGTTGATATGTTCAGCCATTCCGGGTCGGATTCATCCGGGAGGTTATGTCAATGTTCTGATCCCCGCGTACGCCGCATTATCGATTTTTTTTGCGATCGGCCTGAACGATATAATATTCAATTCTGAAATTGTCGCGGAACGAAAGCACCTTAGGGCCTTTATTATCATTCTTGCATTATGCCAGTTCATCATGCTGAAATATAACCCGGCAGACTATATCCCAACGGAGGCGGACCGTATTGCCGGAGAAAAGTTAATCTCCATCATAAAATCGTACGAAGGGGATGTCCTGATTCCTTACCATGCCTATTATGGACCGATAGCGGACAAGAATCCTCATTTTCATGAAGTGGCATTGCGGGCCCTGGAAGCAGGCGACAAGGAAACTGCCGACAGAATCAAAGCAGAACTCAGCGACGCAATCCGTTCCCGTAAGTACGATGCTATTATCACGGATTACTTATCCCTGACAGATATCCTCGATTCCAACTATACATTATCTAATACGATCTTTGACAATCCCGATGTCTTTTATCCCTCAACCGGATACAAAACGAGACCGGAATACATTTTTGTACCGGATGCGATGTCTGAATAAATCGAAAATCACGACTAATTTTAGGATTACTTGGCATTCGGATCGAATTCGGCGACCCCCAGAATATTCCCCTCGGGGTCCTTAAAATGGAACAGCCAGCCTACCCCCTGAATCGGCATTTTGGGAACGACAATTTCACCACCGCTTGCAATCACTTTTTTCTCGAAGGCTTCGATATTGTCGACGGCAATAGAGCAATAGGTCGACGCTCCGGGATCCCGGCGTCGCATCATACCCGCCTCAATTCCCTGTTCTTTTTCCTCCCCGGTAGAAATCATCCAGTATTCCTGCGGACCATCCCACCTGGTGAATTTCCAGCCGAATACCTCGGAATAAAATTTCTCGGCACGCGAAGGATCGTCGACGTGCATTTCAAAATGAACGATTTTCGGCATAATATCGGCCTTTCTTATGTAAGAGCTGTTTACTGAGATTGAAAATGATACGATAAAAGGGGCCGACCGGTTTATCAAATTACAAAGGGATTATTCGAATTGCAGATATGCTCCCGTCTGGATTATTCTGGAAGGTATTTCCGCGGAGAATTCTTGAAGCGATTGCATCAGGCGGTCCTTTTCCGAAGGATCCACGGCATAAAATGTCACTTCATCGTCGCCGCAGATTTTGTTGTCGAGAATCCGCCATTTTCCGACCGGAATCCATTCTTCAGGGACTCCTCCGGGGACATCGACATTGAACCATTCCTCATAAATAATAGCGATTTTAACGCCGTAATCGCCGGCCATCCGGCTTACCAAATCGCTGTTATAAGTTCCGCGAAACCGCGCTCGGGCAACTTCCATCGTCCCCAGCCCCCACAAATCGAAGCAGTCTATATCGGCATAATAATTGATCGCTCCGATATCATTGGCTCCGACCGCTTGACCATCGTAGTACTTATGAAGAAACCTCGCCATCTGGAATTGCTGTTCGTAGATATTGCGTGTCGCCTGCTGGATCCTGATAAGCGACTGCCCTGCCCGTAAGATAAATGGCGAGGCGATAATCAATACCGTTAGCAGAATAATAGCCGATTTGAAGTTAAGCTTGCGAAGCCCGATAAGGTCGAGCCACTCCTTATAATTCCCGGCGGCAATGGCAAGAATAAACACCCCCACTCCGACCAAATACGCTTCATACCGGAAAAACCAGCTGGTGCGCGCGAATAACAAATGAAGCAGTGAACTGCCAATGAAAATAGTAAGCATGACCGAAAGCGGACTTTGAAACAGCTTCCTCTCCCCTAGTTTCCGGTAGAGAAAAATCCCTGCCGCCATTAAAAGAACCAGCACGTGAGCGTTTTCGACCAGCCGCCGCAAACTCATATAAAAGAAGAAAAGGATTCGTCCAAGCGATGAGGATGCCGGCATATTTCCCTTTAGCAGAACCGAATTGGGAAAAAACCACCAATCTTGCGCCATTGAGATAAACCCGTAAATGCAAACCGGCAATACTCCAATGGCTGCCAGCAGTACCGCTGATAAGTACTTCCTCCGTGCCAGAAACAGCAGAGCCGTCACTCCCAGCATGAACAGGCCTTCGTATCGCGTCATTATCATCAAAGGTGCGACAATGAAAAGAAGTACAGAATCGCTTGATTTCGGATTCTCCGCACCGAGGACTTTCGCAGAAAAGTAGATAAAGGAAATAGCGAATAATAAATGCAGGACATGCTCCATCCCGGAGAAAGTCAAGGCAGTCATGGGAGCACAGAAAAGCACTATTAATAGTCCAATGAAATTCGATTTCCTTTCCAGGCCCTCATTTAAAAACAGGCGAAACACCAAAACCAGAGTCGCCAGGACCGCCGCGATGTTCAAAATCAAGGGAGCAATATCGCTGATTCCGAAAATGAAATAGTATACGGTTAAAAGCAGAGTCCAGAGCGGCGAAGAGGTCGCCGATGAAAAATGGTATTGCGTCACCCCCCAGACCCCCTGTTCCACCATGTTTTTGGCGTAGGCCATATGGATATAGGGATCATCGAGGGCATAGATTAAATGGCCGCCATTACGGGCCACCGACATCTTATAGCTGACAAAAGTAATTCCGAGATAAACGGCTATTGCGGCAGCCAGGGGCCAGTATTTCTTTAACATTTTATCCTTTGAGTTTGCAGTCAATCAGCAAATGAAGACTATTTCGTTTGACATTTCAAGATTTTTCTCCAAATTCCGTCTGATGGTCAATTTATCGGATGGGAGTTAAAGGACATGGCCGAAAGCATTGAAATCGCCGCACCTGCAAAAATAAACCTGTTTTTGAAAGTCCTGGGCAAAAGACCCGACGGATACCATGACATTTATTCCTGGTTTCAGGCCGTTAGCCTTTCCGACAATCTGACTATTTCCCTGGCCGACTCTGATAATGTCCGCTTGAAGATAAAAGGGGACACCGACTTAATGCCCGATCGATCTAATATTGTCAGCAAGGCCGCTCAATTAATGCGGGAGCGGTTTGGACTGGATCGAGGGATGGATATCCTGCTGGAAAAGAACATTCCCGTGGCCGCCGGAATGGGCGGAGGCTCATCTGATGCTGCGGCCACGATAAAGGGGATAAACCGCCTGTTCGGCCTCGGTCTGGACAATAAAAAAATGGCCGAAATCGGCCTGGAAATGGGTTCCGATATTCCCTTTTTCTTTTCTTCCGGTCAGGCGGAGGTGACCGGAAGGGGCGAAAACATTGATGAAATCGAGCTTCCTCTCAATTATGAGATAATCCTGATAACCCCATACCTTGAAATCTCGACCGGAGCCGCTTATGCCTCCCTTAAAATGGGCTTGACAAGTTCTCGGAGCGATATTAAGTTATTTGCTTGTAAAGATTTCAAAGGACTGATTGACGAATTAACGCAAATCGGTAACGACTTTGAATTTGAGCACTTCAAAGCATTTCCGGTATTGACGGAAATAAAGAACGCTCTTTTGGATATTGGGGCCTCATTGGTCCGCATGAGCGGTTCGGGACCGACAATTTTTGGATTGTTTGAAAATATACCTGAGGGGGAAGGAATTCGCCGGTTATCACGAAGAGACTGGCGGACCTTTAGGGTAAAACCCGTTTACCTGCCTGCTTGGGAACGATAGGATGTCTACTTTTGGCGGGAGGAAGTGCTGTGGAGATTACCGAAGTACGGATCATACTGCGGGACGAAGAGAAGTTGAAAGGCTTCGCTAATGTCACCTTCGACAACGCGTTCGTGATTCGCGGCATGAAGATAATATCCGGTAATAAAGGGTATTTTATCTCGATGCCGTCACGAAAACGCCCCGATGGAACGCACCAGGATGTCGCCCACCCGGTCAACAACGAAACCCGGCGGCTGCTCGAAGAGAAAATCCTGGAGGCCTACGAGGAGGAACTGAAAAAACAGAGCGGCGGTACCAAAGACTAAAAAGTTTTTAAACTGGGGCGTCGTCAAGCGGTAAGACACAAGCCTTTGGAGCTTGCATTCCCAGGTTCGAATCCTGGCGCCCCAGCCATTTAATTTGTTAGTGTGGGAGCGGCTGAATTTCCCGCCTGTCTTAAAAAACCCCGTTTTTGAAAGTACGTTCATAAGTCGATATGTCGGAATTAAAACTGATTACAGGAAACTCGAATCGTCCCCTGGCCGAAAGAATCGGCCGTTATATCGGGACGGAACTGACCGCCTGCGAAGTGAGAAGATTTTCGGACGGCGAAGTCTTCGTCCAGATCAACGAAAACATTCGCGGGGCCGATGTTTTTATCATACAATCAACCAATGCTCCCGCTGAAAACCTTCTGGAGCTGTTGATTTTAATCGAGGCTTCCCGCCGGGCCTCGGCGCAGCGCATTACCGCGGTGATTCCATACTACGGGTACGCCCGGCAGGACCGCAAAGACAAGCCAAGAGTGGCCATCACGGCCAAACTGATCGCCAATCTGATCACGACCGCCGGGGCGGACCGGGTATTAACCATGGATCTGCACGCCTCGCAGATTCAGGGATTTTTCGATTTGCCGCACGACCACCTCTACTCCTCCCGGGTATTCAACGAATATCTCGAAAACCTGGGATTGAACGATCCCGTGGTGGTTTCGCCGGATGTCGGTTCCATCAAAATGGCCCGGGCCCTGGCAAAGGTTATGGGAGCAAGCCTGGCGATCATCGACAAACGCCGCCCGAAACCGAATCAATCGGAAGTGGTCAATATTATCGGGGACGTTAAAGACCACCCGATTATTATCAGAGACGACATGATAGACACCGCCGGAACCGTGGCCCGCGCTGCCGACGCTCTCGCCGAAAAAGGGGCGAAAGAGATTTATGTTTGCGGCACCCACGCGGTATTATCCGGAAATGCCATAGAAAGATTAAATAATTCACGTATAAGCGGAGTGATTGTCTCCGATTCGATAGACGGCCGTGAGGACCAGCTTGGTGGCAAATTCAAGGTCCTTTCCTGTGCCAATCTGTTCGGAGAGGCAATCATGCGCATTTCGGGAGAAAAATCGGTATCTTCGCTTTTCGACGATCTCCCGATCTGACGCCGATTCGTAATTTTGGAGGTTGCTTAATAAAATGAGCCAGGTATTATTGAACGCACAAAAACGCGAGACCGCCGGTAAAGGGTCGTCGCATAAAATTCGGGCCAATGGCAGCATTCCCGGAATCCTGTACGGGCCGGATATCGAAACCTTATCGGTCTCGATCAAAACCAGAGAATTGACGGGATTGATTCGCCGCGAAGGCCGCGCCAATATGCTGATCGACCTTAATCTCGGCGAGAGCAATACCCCGGATCGCAAAGTCATTATCAAAGAATTGCAGCGCGATCCTATCACCGGAGACTACCAGCATATCGACCTGTACCAGGTATCCATGACCAGAGAACTTAACATGATGGTCAAGGTGAAGCTGGTCGGAACTCCCAGCGGCGTTAAGAACGCCGGCGGTATTCTGCAGCAGATCCGCCGCGAGATCGAAATTTCCTGTCTGCCCTCGAATATCCCGGGCACTGTCGAAATGGATGTTTCCAATCTCGATATCGGAGATTCGATTCACGTGAGTGATATCACCATTCCCAACGCCGAAATTATTACCGATACCAAGCTGACCATCTGCACTGTGGTGCCTCCGACGGTCATTAAGACCGCCGAGGAAACGGCTGCGGCCGAAGCTGCCGAAGGCGCTGAAGGCGCTGAAGGCGAAGAAAAGCCTGAAGGTGCTGAAGGCGAAGAAAAGCCTGAAGGCAAGAAAGCCGAAGGCAAAAAGGACGAAAAATAAGAGAAATAAGTTCTTTCTCGATAAAACCCCCGGCTTTGCCGGGGGTTTTTTATATCAAATCGTACGCATCGATATCGACAACAATCTTAATCCGCGGAGGCAATCCGAAATTCGGTTCCGCTCCTTCCCATTGCGAGAGCGCTTTCAGAAAACTCTTGATCTGCCCGGTCTTCACCATTAAATGACGGCGATAAACTCCCCGCAGTCGATATATCGGGCATGGCGCCGGACCAAGCAAATGAGCCTTTACTTTGCCGCCTTCCAGTTGCTTCAATAATAAATTCTTGAATTGCAGGGCCTGTTCCTGAAGATCTTCTTCCTTGCGGGCCGACATCCGGAAATTTATCAAATGGGAAAACGGAGGATACCGCAGTTCTTCGCGCGATTTGATTTCTCGCTGATAGAAGGTTTCATAATCCTGGCGAGCGACATCGTCAATCAGATCGAGATAAGGATTAAATGTCTGAATCACCACTTCACCGGGAATAATCCCTCTCCCCGACCGTCCCGATACCTGAATCAATTTGGCGAACAACTTTTCCGAGGCTCTAAAATCGGGAATATCCAGACCCAAATCGGCCATAAGGACTCCCACCAGGGAGACATCCGGAAAATCGATTCCTTTCGTGACCATTTGTGTCCCGACCAGCATATTGAATTTTCGTTCCGCGAAATCGGCCAGAATCCGGTGCGCTTTTTCCCGCCCCGAAGCGCTGTCGGAATCGAGCCGCACCGTGATTGCGTCTGAGAATAGTTCTGCGATTTTATCTTCGATTTTTTGCGTCCCGGCCCCGATGTAAAGCAGTTCCTTGCTCTGACATTTCTCGCATTCATTGTACCCCAGGTCGGCATGACCGCAGAAATGGCACATCAGCTTCGACCCGGCCTTATGGAAGGTCAGGCTGATTCCGCAATGTGGACACTCGGGAGTATGGCCGCAATCGAGGCATTTTATTCGGGGCGAAAATCCCCGCCGGTTGTAATAAATTATAACCTGGTTTTTCCGCTTTAAAGCATCTTTGACTTTGCTCTTCAACAGCGGCGTGAAAAACAAAGCATCATGCGAGATAGGCTCTTCCTTCAAGTCTATCAATCTAATGACCGGCATTTCGATCTGTTCCGGGCGACGGGTCAGTTTTAAAAGCCCGTACCGACCTTCGAGTGCGTTGCGATATGTTTCCACCGAAGGGGTCGCCGACCCGAGGACCACGGGAATATCGAGCATCTTGGCCCGCATTACGGCGCTGTCGCGGGACTGGAATCTGGGCGAGGGATCGTCCTGCTTGTACGATTCGTCATGCTCTTCATCGACGATAATTATACCGGGGTCGACCAGGGGCGCGAATATGGCCGAACGGGCACCTATCACGATTTTGATTTCCCCGGACCGGATTTTCTGCCAGATTCGAAGTCTTTCCTTTGCGCCCAGCGCCGAATGCATCAAGGCGGCCTGTTCGCCGAAAAATGACCGGAAATAGCCCAGGAGCGTCCCGGCCAGCGCAATTTCAGGAACCAGAATCAGGGCCGATTTACCCCGCGCCAGGATTTCTCTTACCAAATGGCAGTACACCAGGGTTTTCCCGGAACCGGTGATACCGTATAACAGGAAAGGATTGAAGCCGTTTGCATGATACAGTATGCGATCGATAGCGGCGGATTGTTCTTCATTCGGGACTATTTGCGCAACATCGGGACGGGCCTTAATAAAACTCAGGTTGTCGTAATCAGCGAATTTTGGAATCAGAAGTCCCGATTGGATTAATTTGGTGATTTTATATCCGCTCAACCCGGCTTTCTTCAATTCGGCCCGCGAATAAACGGTGCCCGGCACGACATCCTGCGGAATCAGTGCAGCTTCGTCAGAATCTTCATTGATACGGTAGCCGATGATTTTGCCTGACGGCGGTTCCGAAGAATCAACCCATTCCTCGCTGATTATATTCTGTGAAATCAGGAGATTGAGATCATCTAAATGATTCTTTTTCAGGTGATTAAATTCCCGTTTGGATAGAACTTCCTGAGTCGATAATTTCCTGAGCGTGTAACCGGATAGATCTTCCGATGATTGTCCGGATAATTTAAATTGGTCGATACGGTAAAACGCCGCTCCCCCTTTTCTCATTTCCGGAGGAAGGGCCATCTGAAGCGTATCCGCGATATTCGCGAAATAGTAGTCCGACATCCAGAGCAGGAAATCGAATAACTTCTCGTCGAAGAGGGGGCGGTTATCTATCAATGACGCCGCGCTTTTGAGTCCCGATGGGGCCGCCGATGCCTCCGATATGTAATATCCCACAGTATTTCGCCTGCCGAACGGCACCTTCAGACGCATTCCGGGGCGCAGAATACCATACCATTCCGGTTTAACACGGTAAGTGAAGAGGCGTCTCGGTGTTCCCGGGACGGCGATATTGACCAGTTTTTCTGCCATAATAAAAAAGGGCAGGTCAAATATAATGACCTGCCCGCGACCAGGTAAATAACTTTATTTGCAGCCCAGTTCCTTGATTTTCGCCGTAGCGGCTTTTAGCTTATCCGGCGTCTTACTGCTCTTGTAAAGGCTTTCGAGCTGTTTCCAGACTTCGCACGAACCGGGGTTGAGCTCCACGTATTTCTCGTAGGGAGTAATCGCCGCTTCGAATTCTCCCTGCTGAACCCTGCAATCGCCCAGTGATAACCAGAATTCTTTCTGATTAGGTTCGAGTTGGGTCAGCCGTTCGAATTTCGGGCAGGCATCGGTCAGATTGCCCATGATCATGTCGACGATGGCCCCCTGCTCCAGAGCCAGAGTATTGCTGGAATCGCACCTGATGGCCCAGTTGAAATAGTAGCTGCAGGAATCGAGCGAGCTGTTCTTTTTCTTAAGATATTCATCCCCTTTTGCAGTTTCGCCGGCCTGATTGGACTGCCGAACGGAATCGGCAAAACCCTGGGACTTAATCAAAAAATACTGGCCGACATCCACCATCGCTCCGCATTCGGTGCTGTCAATCGCGATAACCTTTTGATTATAAATGAACGATGAATCATACATCTTCAGGTTGTTAAAACAAATCGCCATGTTAAACATGGTATTGACTTGAAAATCGGGCTGATCTTGAATTTTCGGAAGCAACATCCGGAAATATTTAACCGAATTTTCCCAGTCGTGCCTCTGGATATATGAATACGCTACCGATTGAACCAGATTGGGGTTTTCGGGATCCATGGCAGCGGCCCTTTCAAAATAGGCCAGCGAAGAATCGAATTCCCCGAGGCGGTCGTAAATAAGCGCAATCGCCTCGAATGATCTGAAATCCTTTTTATTGACAATCTTTGCGATTTTAAAATATGCTATGGCGGAATCGGCCGAAATTTTCAGCCGTTCCTTTGCCATGGCTTCCGAGGCGCTATCGGCGGCGCTCTTGACATCGGGGAGCAAGGCATCATCAATCGAAGTCAGGATATTTACACCCTTGCGATAATTTTCCTGAAAATAATAATTGATACTGGTATCCACCGTAGGCATTGTTTCATCGCAATATTCCCGATAGCCCTTTTTCAAATCTTCGCTTTCGCAGGATATTCTCATCGAATCGTAACTGGCCGCCATCTTTTCCAGATGCTCTATTTTCTTCACCGGGTCATATTCGCGGTCCGCAAAGGTGGCAAATATGGTTCCGCGATAATAGTAGGCTTCCGGAACCATACCGTGAGTCTCAATGATCTCATCAAAATAACCCAGGGCTTCATCCAATCTATCTCCCTGAATGGCAATTTTGCCCGATGATACCAAAGCGCTGACGCTCTTTTTCGGCTTTTCCCTCTTCGCCAGGGCGGGTACCGCCAGTAAGGCCGCCATAACCAGGATTAAAATTAGCTTCAAATGTCTCATTGGCTTCTCCTATCTTTAGTCCTCTCCTAACACAACAGTCTGCGAATCTAAAGTATTTTGCATCCCAAGTCAACTCATTTTGGCCGTCTAGTTTTTATTTCTGACTTTGAACTTTAAGTCAGCCTTGCTGTTAGCTGAAACCGCAACCTCGAATTGAACGGTGTAAGCGTCTTTCTTTTCGTACGTTAGATTATTGTCCAGTATTTCCCAGTCACCATAAAGCTTCTTCTCCACTATGACCGTAATGTTCTCGTTCTTTCTGTTCCGGATTTCCACTTCAATATCGCTCTCGGTAACTCTATCCGAAATCCGGCTGACATTCATCACCTTGTGCTCGCCGACGATATCGAAGGCGTTACCGATGTACAGCTTGACATCTTCGTCCTTCGGAGTATGATCGATCCGGTCTTCACCGAGCAGAATCATCGCGCCGTCGGAATCGGCTTTAAAAATCCGGGTTCTTCCGGCTGGCAACGGTATTCCCAATCCCGCCGACGCGGAATTGGTGAATTTCAACATCACTTTGATATCTTTATCATTCTGATCCGGCTGATATAGATACTCCTTGGTGACACCGGTCGAAGCCGGTTCGAACAGCGAAATCTGCTTGATTTCATTGTTGGCAAGCGTAGCCTTGCGAGGAAGAGTATATAAATGGTATTCGAAAAATTCCTTTTCCTGGAATCCGGCATCGGTAGCCATCGCTTCCATATAGACATTCTGCCTCCCTTTCGCCATCGGGGGCGGAGTCGGAGCCCGGTGGATATCCCCTGCCACCAGTTTCAGGGTGGCATCGGTGAAAGTCGCTCCGCTGGTGTTATTGATCGAGGACCATCCATTCAGGTGAAGGCTCTTTTCATCTTCGGATAACAGCCCCACATATTCGGCGCTCCAATTAAGGCCGGATGTCTGGTACGAAACATCGCAATCGGCGGAACCGCTGAAATCGCTGCTATACAGCCAGAAAAGAGTCGGACGGGTTATCAATCCTTCCGGTAATTCCGGGAAATTGGAATTCACTATTTTATCCATCCGGATGATTTGAATCTTCCCGGATTTATCCCGCAGCGTCACCGCCCCGCCGCCGGCCGAAAGCAGCGTTCCGCTGAACATATTCCCTTTTTCATCGAACAGGTCGATGTTCTTATCGATGTACTTGCTGAATATTTTGTCCGGGGACACCAGATCATAAGCGTAGTTTTGTTCCAGAATGGTAACATTCTTCCCCGAAGTTGCCACCTTGAATCCGACCGAGGTGGCATCTATCTGCGAGGGGACATCGGCAAAGGAAACGCGCCCCATCCCTTTTTGAAAATCGAGTTTCCGGGTATCTTTTATGACCCCCAAATTGCCATTGTAAACCGTTACCGAAATATCGGCCGCGGCCAACGCCGCCAGCATCAACGATGCACCTAAAAATAGAATAACATTTCTCATACTTACGCTCCTCCCCGCCGGGGTAATTATCTTTATTCTTTATACAAGAAGAATGCCGGTTTCTTCCCATAAACGGCAACAAAAATTTTGATATGCCATGCTAAGCGGCTATATTAAAGCACCTTATGAAAGATAAAGATCCTGAAAAAACGGAACCCGCGGCCTCCTCGGCGGAAAAGACCCAATGCCAGATCGTATTAATCCGCGAGGGTCAATTATGCCCGAATTGCGGTTTTGCCAGGCTTAGAAAAGAGCCCGGGAATATTATCAAATGCCACGTTTGCGGGTGGGGAACATCCGATAAATGCACGTGATAAGATGTCTTTCTCCGCGGTCGCGGAAATCAAAACGGGCTGAATTCGAAGAGCGCATAATAGGTCAAATCGTAAACGACACCGTTAGCGTGATAGGTAACCCGGTCATCGAAAATATTCCTTAAGAACAACGACCAGCTGATCCGCTTACCCCAGAAATATTTTTGGACCGCAAGATCGGTGGAGCAGAAACCGTCAACTTCGGTGACATAAATCTCGGGGCGCAGGTTGGCGGGATTTGCATATTCCGGCCATGAGGTTTTAGATTGCATGGTCGAGCTTATTCTAACCGAAAAATCATCAGCTAAAATAAAAGTAAGCGAAAACCTGGCAAATCTTTCCGGCTGATTGTGAAAGCTTTGTTTGAATTGGATATCATGTCCCATTATCTTTTGTTGCCGGTAATAGACGCCGGCCCGAAGGTTATCGGCAATAGCGGATTCCAGGGATAACCAAAATCCCCAGAGATCTCCCGCCATAGTTCGACCGGTAGAATTATAGGACCTGATGAAGGGAGTTCCAAAGGCGGAGGTCTCGTACTCGAGATGATCTCCATTCAGGGTGCGGAAATTACGGAAATACCATGCGGCCTTGAAAGTCCCATATCCGAATCCCACGCGAAAATTAATATCGACCGTTCTTCTTCGTTCCCCGCCAAGCCGCGAAGAAACTGCAGGGATGGTATCAACCATTGGATTCTGGTACCCGCGTTCTCTCCAGAGCCAATAATAATTCGACTCTTCCGGGTACTTTTTCGTCTGCCCCAGGTCTACCGAAAGATGTGCTCGAGGTCCCAGCGTGATCGAATTCGACAGAAAGAGCTTATAACCCGTGTTGTCTCCGGCTGCCACCTCACCGGTCAGTTCGCTGGTTATATTCGGGAGCAATGAGGCAGTCGCATTGCCGTGAAGGCTGACCAATGAGATATCATCATCGGTCAGGGCATATCCGGTTTTCACCTTGTAGTACCGCCAGCCCCCTCCGAAGATCAACTTCAAGTCGCCCCGATCATACACCAGGTCGGCATTGCTGTTCAAGCCTCTTTGTTCCCAGTCGAATTCCGGGAAATAGGCGATGTCTCCCCATTTTTCGAGACGGTTCAAACTATAGGTTGAACGTACAAGCAGCGTTAATTTCCGCGAAATGGAAATTCGCGAATTCGCCGCTCCCGCGGCCAACCGCGGGGTAGACGGCATTTCGTTCCCTCTCCGGAAATCAAAAAAGAAATCATTCAGTCTCGAAACTGCCCCCAGTGCTGAAATCTCAGCCTCACCGATAGGCAATCCCCATCGCCAGGAACCTCCCGAATATTCCTGTTCGAAATAGGTATCATAAATGAACGGGAATATTCGGGGAAGCACCACCGGATCGGTATAATAGCCTTCGGCCGTTCGTCCCGAAACCGCGAGATACCAATTCTTTCTCCCGAATCCCCCATATCCTCCGGTACTCTGCCCAAGTCGGTCGACATTCGGCGAACCATATTCGGTATGACGAAACGGTCCCGGATCGCCGGTTTCGTTGCCGGCTGAGGCTTCGATCGAAAGTGACAACCCTTCTTCCGGTTCCTTAAGGTGAATGTTCATTAAACCGGCATCGGCGCATATTCCGCTTCGAAAAACCGGCCCGGAATATAACTCGATATAATCTATCTCCGCGAGTGTAAAGGGGAATCTTTCGATATTCCGCGACCCGAGCAGGTCGATATCGATCGGAATATCGTTAATCATGAAGATCCACTGCTGATTGTACGTGGTGCTCAGCCCCAGCGGTGACGCACTCCAGGTGCAGCCGTCAAGCGAGACTACCGCCCAGTCGTCGAACAGCAGAAAAATATCTGCCGGACGCATTATCCCTGATCGGCGGATATCATCGCCGGTGATAATAGTCGGTTCCACCGAACCGGCATTACCGCCAAGCACAAGGAAGCTACAAATCAACCCCAGGATGACCGCTTTCTTCATTTCAGGACCGCCTTAAGCCATTTGGGCGTGCCGAAACGCCAGCAAAGCCCGGCGGATAAAAAGGTAAGCCGCACTTTCTCCCTGGTGAATAAGACTCGATGTCTTGCCGCCAAATCGATCCCGAAGTTATTGGAAACGAAAAACCTGGTTCCTCCCGCAATTTCAATTCCCAGTTCCAATTCCGACCTGGTCCCGACCGATACTTCATCGTCATCGAAATACATCATGAAACTGCCGATCCGGGGTCCGCAGTACAATTCCGCTCTATTTTCGACTTTCAGAGCGTACTGCCAGCCGACATACGGGAAATAGGAATCGAATTCGGCAAGCATATTATCGCGGCTATGATGCGAAAGACGGGATACCCCGGCATTCAACTTCCCGAAATAGAAATCCGTGATAAACGAAATTTCGAAACCGTGGGCCGGATCCCAATACCGATGGTACAGGCTTCGATTGGTATTATGCAGATAATAAACACCAAACGTCGATTTATTATATGGCTGGCCGGCGGCCGCCCGGCCATTACTTAGCAGCAATAACAGGGCAAGACAACTGAAAACAGCCCTTACGGTCATTTTGAAATTTAACATGCAGCCGGGCAATTTCAATGTATTCGGTTAAATAATCGCTTGATTATCTGCATCGGCATACCGGAAAAGCATTATGCCGCCTTTTCCTGGAACAGGTGCACGTCCTGCTGCGGGAACGGAATCGAAATCCCCTCCCGATCGAACGTCAGTTTGACCTTTTCGGTCAAATCGAAGAAAACATCCCAATAATCGGAAGTCTTAACCCAGGGACGAACCGCGAAATTAACCGAGCTTTCACCCAGTTCCTTCACCGCAACGGTCGGCGCGGGGTCTTTTAAAATTCGATTGTCTTCATTTAGAATCCTGGTCAGGATCTCTTTGGCCCTTTTGATATCGTCGCCGTAGCCTATTCCGAATTCCATGTCAATCCGACGAGTTTCCTCGGCGGAATAATTGACGATATTCCCGCTGGTGATGCCCCCGTTGGGAATAATGATCAGCTTGTTATCCGGAGTCCTCATAATGGTATTGAAAATATGGATGGCCTCAATCGATCCCGCACTCCCGCCGGCCTCGACATAATCCCCTTTTTTGAAGGGCCGGAAAATCATTATCATGACTCCCGCCGCGAAATTGGCCAGCGATCCCTGAAGGGCGAAACCGACCGCCAGGCCGGCGGCACCGATTACGGCCACAATCGATGTGGTCTGGAAGCCGAGACTGTTCAGGGCGGCGATTACAACGAAAATCATCAGGGCTATTCTGGTTACACTGGTGATAAACTTGGTCAGGGTTTCATCGACCTTGCTTTTCAACAGAAGCTTATTGGTAATTGCAGCGATAATCGAAACCCCCAGGCGCCCCAGTACAAGAATCGCGATGGCCCCGAATATGCGAAATCCATATTCGGCGGCGATATCGCTAATGTTTTGCAAAATGACTTCGAAATTCATAAAATACTCCCTTATTAAAGTAGGTCCCAATATTACCGATTTTGGTTATTCCCTCAAGCGGAGTTTTCCTCCGATTGATACTGCTCTTTCGAATATAGACCCATGGCGGATTAATTGCAATCCAATTAGTCCTTTTGGTATCGGAAGCGTCTAACCGTCATGGCGGGAGTCGTTATTTTGTTGCACTTTGTTTACGCGAAATCTATTCTTATCCCGGTTGACGAAATTTCGAACTAACTCGAAGATAAGCTGTTAAATAACTGAAAGGACCGGTATGGATAAATTCGCAGTTGACGGAGGAAAACCGTTAAAAGGGACTATTAAAACCGACGGCTCCAAGAATGCCGCGCTCCCTTTAATCGTCGGAGCCCTTTTATTCGACGAAGGAGAGGTCGTCTTTGAAAATGTCCCCCCTATTCAGGATATAACCACGGTCATCGATGTTCTGGAATATATCGGTGCGAAGATCGAATATGAACCCAACCGCCGGCGCATGATCCTCGATTCTTCAAACCTGAAACACAATACCGCCCCTTATGATATCATGCGTAAAATGCGGGCTTCATTTCTGGTCCTGGGCCCGCTCCTGGCTCGCTTCGGAAAAGCCCGGGTTTCACTTCCGGGGGGTTGTGTTCTGGGTGCGCGACCGGTCGATTATCATATCCTGGGATTCAGGAATCTGGGAGCAAAGATTACCGAAGAATCCGGCTATGTCGTGGCCAGCGCCAAGCCTTTAAAAGGGGCCACCGTCCATTTCGACCGTCCCAGCCATACCGGAACGGAAAATCTGATTTTCGGCGCCGTTCTCGCCGAAGGAGAAACTCGGATCGTTAACGCCGCCTGTGACCCGGAAGTGGTCGATGTTGCCAACTTCCTGATTAAGGCCGGAGCGAAAATCATGGGAGCGGGAACTTCGACCATAACAATAAAAGGGGTAAAAAAATTAAAACCGATTAAATACCGGGTATCGGGTGACCGTCTTGTAGCAGGGACCTATCTTTGCGCCGGAGCGATTACCGGCGGGAAGGTCAAAGTCTCGGGGATATCCCCGGCGCATTTGACCATGGTTTCCCGCAAATTATATGAAATGGGCTGCGATATCACCGAGGGGAAAAACGAAATCGAACTCAAGGCCCCCAAGAGGCTAAAGCCTGTCAGGGTGGTAACATACCCCTACCCCGGATTCCCCACCGATCTTCAGGCCTGCATAATGGCCCTGGCCGCGGTTGCCTCGGGAACAAGCAGTATCAAAGAAACTGTTTTTGAAGATAGATTCTCGCATACCATGGAAATGAGACGTCTTGGAGCGGATATAACCGTTACCAGCGACGAAGCTGTGGTGAAAGGAGTAGATAAGCTTAAAGGCGCCAGCGTAATGGCATCGGATATCCGGGCCGGAGCGGGGCTGGTCCTGGCCGCGCTTGCCGCCCAGGGGCAGAGTGAAATTCTCCGGGTTTATCATGTCGACCGGGGATATCACCTGATGGAGGAAAAACTTTCCGCGCTGGGTGCCGATATTAAAAGGATAAAGGATTAATCGGGAACCCTAACCTTTAACAGGCGAATTAATTATGAAGATTATATTTCCTGCGCTTTTATTAATCCTCATTTGTGTCGGATCCGTTCTCGGACAGAACACTTATTTCGGAAAAAATAAGGTCCAGTACGAGATTTTCGACTGGCAGTACATCCAATCCCGCCATTTCGATATCTATTTTTATGATCCGTCATACGAAACGGCCAAATTCGCGGCGACCGTCCTGGAGTCATCATACACGGTCGTTTCAGATCAACTGAAATATCAGGTCCATAAACGGATTCCGGTGTTCATATATAATTCGCCCAACGAATTTCAGCAGACCAATATAACCTCGAGTATACTCGGAGAAGGAACCGGCGGATTTACCGAATCGGCCAAAAATCGCATTGTTGTCCCGTATAACGGGTCCACTTACGACTTCCGCCATGTCCTCCATCATGAATTGACCCATGCCGTCGTCTTCGATATGCTCCTCGGCAACCTGTTCACCTCGCTGTTATCGCGAAGGCGGTTGTTCGAACTTCCCTTGTGGTTTGCCGAAGGGTACGCCGAATACAGCTCCCGCGCCCGCTGGAATTACCGCACCGATATGATTGTTCGGGATGCAACCATCAACGGCTACCTGATGCCGCCGGAATATATTTACGGCGGGATGGAATACTACGAAGGCACCGCCATGGTGAATTATATCGTGGATACCTATGGCGAAGAAAAACTCGGGGATATCCTTAAAAAGGGCCGAGTAAAGCTGACTATGGCCAAAGCCCTCAATGCCTCGGTCGGGATCGAATACGACGAATTCTGGGAGCAATTCGAAAAGGAGATGAAACGACGATATTGGCCGGAAATATCGAAACGAAAAGAAGCCAAGGAAATCTCCAAGGCCCTGACCGATCATACCAAGGGAACCGGATATCGAAACGAAAAACCGGTCTTTGCACCAAATGGAAATTACCTCGCCATCTTTTCGGATCGTTCCGACTATACCGAGATTTATCTGATTTCCGCCATTGACGGCCGTGAAATAGACCGGTTGGTCGAAGGGCATCGTTCCGGTGATCTGGAATCGCTCCATTCCTATCTCTCCGGAATTACCTTTTCTCCCGACGCCAAGTCGCTGGCCTTCATATCCAAATCGAAGGGAAAGGACAACCTCTATTTCTTGCGGATAGAAGACAAAGACATATATAAGCGGAAACGCTATGACTTCAATGCCATCCTCTCCCCTTCCTGGTCACCCGACGGTTCCAAAATCGCCATGTCGGTCCTGAACGGAAGTCAAAGAGACTTATATATTTATGATATCAATCGCGATACCACCTATTACCTGATGAACGATACCTTCGATGACGCCGATCCCACCTGGACTCCCGATTCCAGGAAGCTGGTATTCTCATCGGATCGGCCCCATCCGGAAAACGAATTCCTGAATAGTTACAACTATACTCCGGGAGATTCCATCAACTGGTGGACCATTTACAGCAAGTATCCGTTCGGCAACTATACCTTGTTTACGATAGATGTCGCTTCCCGCGAAATCGAACCGCTGCTTTGCGGTCCCGGTTTGAACCGCGAACCCGATGTATCGCCGGACGGCAAGAAAGTGGTCTTTGTCTCGAACCGTAACGGTATCGATAATCTCTATATCTCGGACATTGAATCCGGCGAAACATTTGCCATCACCGATTTATTGACCAGCGCCGAATCCCCGTCATGGTCACCCGACGGACATCAAATCGCCTTCTCTTCCTTCAATAAGGGAGGACAGGATATTTATGTTCTTCGGGAAATTGAAGCAGCCGGGAGCAACGGCGTCCTGGAACCGTCCGGATACGCCAAAGGCGAATATTATCAAAATGTCCCGGAATCGTTCGCAGCCATGAGCTATTTCAGCCAGGCCACGGAAGCGAACGATATTGATTCTCTTCCGGTGCATAAACTCGGAGAGAGTACGACCGGCCACGGCGCTTTATTGGCCGGTGAGGGGGCCGCCGGAAAGGAAACCTCGCAGGCGGACACCCTGGAAATAGCGGCAGTCGATGAAGACGACAAGGCAACTTCCGGCCCGGAGACCGCAACAACGACAACAGATGAACAGCCGGCTGCGGAAACTCCTGACAGCACCGCAGCGGCATCGGTACCGGACAGCTCCGCGGTTACCGCGGCCGCAGATAGTACTGCTACTCCGGCCGATTCATCGAAAATCGAAAACGGCGAATATATATTCTTGTCGCATAAAAAACCCGATACGGATGCCGATGCATTGTCGGGAGTATTCAAACCGATATCCGACAGCAGCCGCATGAATGTATTGACTCCGGAAGAACAGGCCATGTTCGACTCCGTAGCCTCGAATAATAGACTGCCGGGCGGGGAATATAAAGTCTACGATTACAAAGTGAAATTCACCCCGGATTATGTCAGCGGCGGCTTCACCTACGATACCTTTTTCGGCATCAGGGGGCAGTCGGTCTTTGCCTTTTCCGACTATACGGGGGATCACCAGTTGGTCCTGTTAACCGACCTGGTCAATACTATCGACCAATCGAACATTCAGTTCTACTATTTCTATAATCGCATGAAACTGAATATGGGCGTGGGAGTTTTCCATACCAAGAATTACTATATCGATTCCTTCGATCACCTTTTTTCGGACCGGCTGTACGGTGCCACCAGTTATTTCTCATATCCCTTCTCCAAATTTTTCCGTGCGGAATTATCGGCATCGCAGTACTTCATCGATCGAAACTTCCACGACAGCGACGACCTTCGTCCCAGCCGCAGCACCAAGGCCACGACCGCCACTTTGGGACTGGTCCAGGATAATATTCTCTGGGGTATAACCGGGCCGTTGAACGGCCGCCGTTCCCGCATCGATATTTCCGGCGCGAAAGATTTCTTCGAATCCAGCAATATCTCATATTATGCGGTGGATTTCGACTATCGCAAGTACTGGCATATCAAGGGATTGTTCTCGACCGCTTTCCGGCTTTCGGGCGGTGCGTCGTGGGGAAGTTCCCCCAAGAGGTATTTCCTCGGCGGCACCACCAACTACATTGGACAGACGGTGGTCGATGCTCAGGTTTATCACGAAGATAATCTCTACTTTTCGAATGTCGTAACTCCACTTCGGGGATTCGAATATTACGAATTGAGCGGAACCAGGTATTTCCTGTCGAATTTCGAATTCCGCTATCCCTTTATCGATTACCTCAAAGTTGACTTCCCGCTGCCGATGGCCATCCGCTATGTTACGGGGGCGATATTCTTTGATATCGGCGCGGCGTGGGAAGATGACGAAGCTTTCAGGGGTGCGTCTACCGAGGGGAGTGCCCACTTGCAGGATATCAAATCGGCCTTCGGGTTCGGAGTCCGCGCCAACCTGGGGATATTCATATTACGATACGATCTCGCCTGGCGGACCGATTTCGCGAACATAGTGGATCATCCCAAGTACTATTTCTCGCTCGGAACCGATTTCTAAATATTAAACGAAGCTTATTAAAAAGAGGAGTCCAGATTTAAGACACCTCTTTTTTTTTGACCATATCGTAAACCTTACAGCAGCAAACATTATAGCCCTAACATTAAGACACTGTCTGGCAGCATGTTACAACTATCGGTTGACATTCACAGGCATATTGATTAATTTTAACTGCATCATTGGATAGTCTTCAGCCGAACATCAGAACAATCGGATTTTTCTTCTTCGGGATTGCCACGAAATTAATCATTAAGGTGGGTGGCAAATGGAGGAACGGAGAAAAAACAACCGCAAAAGCCCCTATTATTATCTGCGGGTTTTTGCCAAGGGGAATCGGGGTCTGAGCGGGAGACTCATCGACATTTCCCCGTTCGGTCTCACGGTGGTTTGCGAAGAGCCATTCAAAAAAGCTCAGCTTTACAAGTTCGAAATGACTCTTCCCGAAACCATCAGGGATCGCAAACAAATGACTTTCGATACTCAGTGCATCTGGTGCCGCGAGGACAAATCTCCGGGGTACTGGGTAGCGGGATTCCAGGTAGTAAACCTGAACGACAAAAATCGCAGGACAATCGAAGCCCTGTATCTGTCTTAGCGGTCCATCGTACGTTAATTGAGCCTCGAATTCGGCGGAAACGGCGCACGATAGAGTCCGCGCGTTATTACCGTCCCGAATCCCCGATCCGGCTCTATTGACTTTCATTCGGAATTCCGGTTAATTGCGGCATGCTGTTATTAATTCGACCCGGCAAGTGTTAATGACTTCCTCAACGGCGGGCAGAATAATCCTGAAACCGAAAGAGGATCGGCGTATTCGCGGCGGCCATCTTTGGGTCTTCAGCAACGAGATCGCGGAAGTGGAAAATGCCGACTATGACGGAGGCATTGTCGATATCTTCGATTCCCGCAGAAAATTCCTCGGGCGCGGTTATTACAACCGCAACACTCTTATTGCGGCAAGACTTCTTTCACGTCATCAGGACAATATTGATAGCTCCTTCTTCGATAAAAAAATCCGTGAGGCTGTTGCCTTTCGCCGTCGACTCCTTCCGGACCTGGAATCCTGCCGAATGGTATATTCGGAAAGCGACGGGTTACCGGGTTTGATTGTCGACAAGTACGGCGCATATCTGGGGGTACAGATATTAACGCACGGGATGGAACGATTCAAAAACGAAATACTGGAAATCCTGACAGAATTATTCAATCCCGACGGAATAATCCTCCGCAATGACACCCCTTACCGAGAAATGGAAAGCTTGAACACTCAGCCGGAAATCGCCTCGGGCGAAATTCCCGACCGCGTCCGCATAGAGGAAAACGGGCTTTCTTTTTGGGTTGACCTGAAATCCGGCCAAAAAACCGGTTTCTTTTTCGACCAGAGGAAAACCAGAGCGGCCGTTCGTGGTTTAGCCAGGGAGCGCAAGGTCCTCGATTGCTTCTCATATACAGGAGGTTTCTCGCTGAATTGCGCACTGGGCGGGGCGCCGGAAGTTACCGCGGTCGACCAGTCCGAGGCGGCGCTGGCAATACTGCGGGAAAATGCCGAAACGAACGGACTAATGACCCTAATCAGTACTGCCGCCTCTGATGCTTTCGAATTCCTCAGAAACGGCACGGAACGGTACGATTTGATAATCCTCGATCCTCCGGCATTCATTAAGAGCCGTGCCAAAATCAAAGAAGGCATGGCAGGTTACCGCGAAATCAACCTTCGTGCGATGAAGCTGCTGAATCCCGATGGAATACTGGTTACCTGCAGCTGCTCACACCATTT
Organism: Candidatus Zixiibacteriota bacterium; assembly: GCA_041306185.1. Classification (GTDB taxonomy): domain Bacteria; phylum Zixibacteria; class MSB-5A5; order GN15; family PGXB01; genus JBFZFV01. Next base: position 13,674 of record JBFZFV010000009.1, on the reverse strand, counting down.
AAGCCGCGAGGATTTCCTCAGGATGCTCCGGACGGCCTCACGCGACAGCGGCCGGGGATTTCGCATTTTGGGAAATTCATCCCAGGATATCGATCACCCGGTGCTGCTTTCAATGCCGGAAACGGAATATCTGAAATGCGTAATATTACAGAGAATATAAGCATGAAGATTATGGATTGAATCTGCAATCACCTCGATTTATCATGATTCTTAGCAGACCGGAAAGGACAGGATATTTTGATGGAATACGGGGAGTCCCTCGGCGATTTTAGCCTCGATAATCTCGAGCAGTCGGGGAACATTTGTTATGCTTTGAATAATAGACTTGAGCTTACTTACTATAATCCCGCATATGAAAATTTTGCCATGGAAAACGGAGGGAGCGATATCATTGGAAGATTCGGAATCGGTTCCCATATTCTTGATGCTATCAGCGGTGAACTTAAAGGATATTTTTCGGATTTATTTGGCCGGACAATCGGAACATCCGAATCAAAAGAATTCGAATACGAATGCTCCGGCAAGGATGTCTACCGGCTGTTTAAAATGCTGATTTATCCATTATCCGAAAATCGGGGACTGCTACTGGTCCATTCACTGATTTCAAGCGGTGAGCACAAGCGTCCCGCCATCCCCTTTATTCTCGACAACTATGCGGATGTCGATGGTACAATTCACCAATGCAGCCATTGCCGAAGGATAAAACGCAATTCGTCGAACACCTGGGATTGGTGTCCCGATTCCCTGAATTCCTCCAGTGTCTCTCACGGTCTCTGCAATACCTGTCTTGATTTTTATTATCCCGACAAATAAAAACCGGACACTCTTCAATCGAGCGTCCGGCATCGTTATCGTCGATATCCGCGACGGTTTCTTATTCCACGCTTGATAGAATCACTTCTCCGAGGTTCATGGCCCTGATCGAAGGCTCTATTTTTTCCCTGTCCCCGACCACGAATATCAGCAGGGCATCGGGGTTAATATATTCTCTCGCCAGCCTGATAACTTCGTTATTATCCACTCTCTTAATATTGACTATATAGGTATCCCAATAATCGAGCGGAAGATCGTACGTCAGAATCGTCTCGAGTTGACTCGCCACTCCATTGACCGTCTGGAAATTCTGAGGGTATCCCATGGTCAGCGAATTTATCGCGTCGGTCAATTCCGACTCCGTTACCGGAATTTCTCCGGTGATACCGCGCAGCTCCTTCATGAACTCAACGAGAGATTCCTTTGTGTACTGAGTCTGAACCTGAGCATATGCTATGAATGCCCCCTGCCCGCGACGACTAATCAGGGATGAATACGATCCATAAGTATAACCTTTATCCTGACGGAGATTCATATACAGCCTTCCGAGCGAACCCCCTCCGAGGATTTGACTTACCACCGTGGCCGGAAGGAAATCCGATTCGCTGCGCGACCCGATTAAATTACCTATAATGATCGTGCTCTGAGCGGCGCCCGGTTTATCGATCAGGCAAACTTTAGTCGATTGCAAAGGTGTTACTTCGGCGATCGAATTACTTACCGCTTCACCCGGTGTCCATTTCTTGAAAGCCCGTTCCAGCTTCGCTTTGGCCTCATCCAGGGTGATATCGCCGACAACCACCGCCGCGGCATTATTCGGTACATAATTGCCCCTGTAATATTCCACCAGATCGTCCCGTGTTATGGAGTTGATCGATTCTTCCGTTCCCGAGCCAGTATAGGGCTGCCCGTACGGATGATTCTCGCCATACAGCTCTTTCAGAAAGCCCTTAAATGCGGTCGGAAACGCCTGTAGAGATTCCTGCTTGATACGTCCCAGGTAAATTTCCTTCTGGCGATCCAATTCATCCTGAGGGAAAGTCGGATTAATAACAATTTCTGCCATTAAATCCAGCGCCGGGTCAAGGTTTTTCTTTAAAGTATTGAGGCTGATATCGCTTTCATCGAAACTACTGCCGGTCGACAAATTTATACCCAGCCTTTGGGTCTCTTCCGAAATCTCCGCCGATGTGTATGATTTCGTCCCCTCGTTCAACATATCCGAGGTCATCGATGACGCTCCCGGACGGTCCGCCGGATCGGCAGCCCATCCGCTTTTAATTACGATATTTGCCTGTATTAGTGGGAGTTTGTGGTTTTCAACCAGGTATAGCTCCATACCGTTGGAAAGGACCGTCTTCTGGATTTGCGGCGGATTGAATGAGCGATCCTCCTGAGGGCCGGGTTCAATTGCCATATCGGTCCCGGTTTCGGATTCAGCGAGATCTCCCTGCGGCGTTACATACAGCACCAGCCGGGCATCCGGTTTCAGATATTCCCGCGCATATGACAAAACCCCATTCGCGGTCGGTTTGGAATATCGATCCCGATCCCACTGGAGCATTCCGGGGTCTCCCAGGAAGGTGTTGTACTCATTCAGGCGGTCGGCTCTTCCGCCGAAACCGCCGACATTCTGAAGAGCCCTGATAAATACCGATTCCCAATTGGTTCGGGACCTTATGATTTCATCCTCGGTAATACCGTTGCTGAGGACATCATTAAGCACATTGTCTACTTCCTGTTCGATTTCTTCGAGCGTATGCCCTTCTTTGGCTGTCACGACAATATTGAAAGTACTGCCGATCTCGCGAGAGGCTTGATAGGCATTAACATCCTGAGCAATCTGCTTGTCGTAAACCAGTGCCTTATAAAGCCGTGAAGATTTCCCGGCGGAAAGAACTCCCGCGAATAAATCGAATTCGGCATCTCCGGGTGAATAATGGCCCGGGGTGTGCCAAACCATATAAAGCCGCGGCAGCTTGACTCGATCCTCCATGGTCGCCCTAATCTCCTCGGTCAATTCCGGAACCCACTTTTCCATTCTATCCACCGGAGGGCCGGGAGGAATATGACCGAAATACTTCTCGACCCACTCTTTGGCCTGAGCGGGATCGAAATCCCCGGCAATACAGAGCGAAGCATTATTCGGCGTATAATACATTTTGAAGAATTCCTTGACGTCGTCGACACTGGCCGCCGCCAGGTCTTCCATCTTGCCGATAGTCGTCCAGGAATAAGGATGATCGCCGGGGAACATCAGTTCCGAAACAACTTCCGATACCCGTCCGTACGGCTGGTCGTCGTAATTTTGCCGTTTCTCGTTCATCACGACACTGCGCTGGTTATCGAGTCGCTCCTGGGTCAGGGCCGGCAAAAGGTAACCCATGCGGTCGGCCTCCAGCCAGAGAGCTTTTTCGAGATAATTACTGGGAAGGTTTTCCCAATAATTGGTCCGATCGGTATTGGTCGACCCGTTGTTGCTCCCGCCGTACCGATCGATACCTTCGTCGAACAGTACATTATGATGTTCGGAACCCTGGAACATCATATGTTCGAAGAGATGCGCGAATCCGGTCCTTCCCGGCTTTTCATTCTTCGATCCCACATGATACCAAACGTTGACCGAAATTATCGGAATCGAGTGGTCTTCGTGGAGAATGACCTCGAGGCCGTTGGGTAATTCGTATTTTTCGATATTCAGTTCGGGTAAATCATCCGAACATATACCGCTTGTGGAAAAGGCCGTCAAAAATAAAAAAAACAGGACAGCCGTATACAGTGACTTCATGATTGATTCCTTTCGTTTATACCGGAACATTGAATTTTTGATAACCTTATAGTCATACATATTTTGTGAGGCAGATAATTCCTAAACGGATTGAAAACGGGCAAAGTTGCAAAAGAAAATGCGGGAATGGTAAATTAGGCCCGGAAAACCGAAGCCTTTCAAAGGAAACGTCGACAACCGAACTCTATTATAAGGCTCTCAACCCCGCGATGTTGACCGCGCCGCGATGATAGCCCGTCGGGAAAAGCTGTTCCAGTTCCTGGATCGAAAGATTGTTGGCCTCGCAGGTATCGTAGACATTGGGGACTTCCCCGTCCTCGAAAAACCGATTCCGCAGGTAATAGATTATTTCCCAATGCCTTTGGGTCAGGCTGTCGGGCATTGTTAATTCATGCGCCCGGTGCAGCGCGAAATTCTCATCCCAGGATTTCGGATCCTTCAAAAAACCAAGATCGTCGACTTCATAGGCCTTGCTTTCATAATCTTTTCTATGAAAGGTAATGTTCTCTTCAATCCAGTCGACTTGCTGCTGCCCGGCACGATAAGTTATCCCGGCCAGCTTACAGGCCCCTCTCATATATCCTCGCGGAAATAGCTTTTTCAAATCTCCCAGGCCGAGGTGGTTGTTTTTACAGGCAACATAGATCAGCGGACAAGCGTTTATCTTCTCGAAGTTATTCCTGATAAAATAAATCACTTTCCAATGGCGCTCCGATAATCCCCCGGGAATCCTATGCTGTTCCGCCATCCCGGTTGCGTAATCCTCGTCCCAGTCTTCCGGGTAAAGCAGATAGCCGTTGGCATCCACCCGGTATTTTTTATTATTATGTTCAAAATAGCGCATGCCTTACCTCCCGCCCTGTTTAAAAACTGGGGAATTTATCGCGCCAAAATACCGCATATCGAATAAGCTCAAAACAGAGTTTGTTACTTTTTTCACAATATCAATTTATTCGTTTCTATCCAAAAATCAACAATGAATTACGATTTGGCAAAAAAATACCCGCCGATCCCGGCAGGTATTCTGGAATATGGTAGCGGTACGGGGAATCGAACCCCGGTTTGAGGACTGAGAATCCCCCGTCCTGGGCCACTAGACGATACCGCCATAATTTTCAGCCGGGATAAATATATATACAGACCTGTCTTCTGTCAAGTCGCCCTTGTTTTTAGACCTTCAATTTATATATTGAATCCAAACTCTATTTTGCGGAGGATGCATGCCGGCCAAAAAGTTTAAAGAGCTTAAAGCAAAGGACCTGGGACCACAATTCAACCTGAAATCCCTGAGAATAAAATCCACCGACGATATCAAACCCCTCACTGCCATCATCGGTCAGGAAAAGGCGATCCGCGCCATCAATTTGGGACTTAAAGTTAAAAGTAAAGGCTATAACATATTCGTAACCGGGCTGACCGGCACTGGACGCACTACTACGATAAAACTCCTCCTCCAGGACCTCCATTCGGGCAAAACCGATCTTATGGACGTCTGCTATGTCAACAATTTCGACGATCCCGACAACCCTATCGCTTTAATGTTCAAAGCCGGGACCGGCCGGCAGTTCAAAAAGGACGTCGAATACATGATAAGCTCGCTCCGCAAAGCGGTTCCCAAAGTTTATTCCAGCGAAGATTATAAGGATAAGCGCAATCGCATCGCTTCGGACTTTTCCGACCGCCAGAAAAACCTCCTGATGAACTTCGAGAAAAAGATGAACGACGCCGGCTTTGTCATGGTTCAGCTCCAGTCGGCGAATATGATTCGCAACGATCTCCAGCCCATCATAGACAATGAACCGGCCGCCATGGAAAAGCTGGAACGCCTGGTCAAGGAAGGCAAGTTTTCGCAATCCCGATATGACGATCTTGACCGCACCTACCTCAAACTTAGAAGAGATATGGAGCAGGTCGCGAGCGAATCCAAAAAACTGGCGGCCAAGATGGATGAAGCCCTCGAAAAACTCGACTTCTCGGTTATGGCCCCGTTAATTATCGATAAAATCGAAACGCTCAAGAAGAAATATCCCGATGAAAAAACCGGCGGTTACCTCACCAAGGTCATGGAGGCCCTGGCCAGCGACCTCGACCGCTTCAAAGCCGCCCGCCCGCGGCGCGGCGAAGAAGAAGCGCCGGCTTTCCGGCAGCGGGAACCGTTCGAAGAATTCATGGTCAACCTGATTCTGGATAATTCCGAAACCTCAAAAACCCCGGTCGTCATCGAATTCTCCCCCTCCTATCGCAACCTGTTCGGAACCACCGAACGAGTGGTCGACCGCTTCGGCTACTGGCGGACCGATTTCTCCCGCATCAAAGGAGGATCGCTTCTGAACGCCTCCGGAGGATTCCTGGTTATCAACGCCCTCGACCTCTTCACCGAGCCGGGCGTCTGGAAACCCCTGAAACGGGCGCTTCTGACCGGGTGTATCGAAATCGCGGGATACGACCCCTTCTACATGATGGCGGGGTCGTCGCTGAAACCGGAACCGATTAACATTGACGTAAAAGTGGTGCTGATCGGCGAACGCTGGATTTACCATTATCTGTGGGAGAACGAGGAGGATTTCCGCAAGATCTTCAAGGTCAAGGCCGAGTTCGATTATGTCGTCGATATGAACCGCAAGGCCCTGAAAGATTACGCGATGTTCGTCAGGAAAATCATCGACGACGAAAACCTCCCGGCCTTCGATAATTCGGCGCTCGAGGAAATCATCGCGTACGGCAGCCGCCTCGCCGGACGCAAGGACCAGCTGACCACGCGCTTCACCAACATCGCCGATATCGTGCGCGAAGCGGGATATTGGGCCGCCGACCAGAACCGCCGCAAAGTCTCCGGCAAGGATGTCGCCCAGGCGATTCTGATGCGTATCGAACGAGTCAATCTTATCGAAACCAAAGTTCAGGAGATGTTCGAAAAGAACACCATCCTGGTCGATACTTCCGGCAAGAAGGTCGGTATCATCAACGGACTCGCGGTGTACGGCAACGGCGAGTACAGTTTCGGGAGACCGACCCGCATCACCGTGCGGACTTCAGTCGGCCGGGCCGGTATCGTCAACATCGAACGGGAAGCCGACCTGTCGGGGCCGATTCACAACAAGGGGGTGCAGATTCTGACCGGGTTCCTGCGGGGCAAATTCGCCCAGGAAAAACCGATCGTGATGTCGGCCTCCATCTGTTTCGAGCAGTCTTATTCCGGAGTCGACGGCGATTCGGCTTCGTCGACCGAAATTTACGCCCTGCTGTCGTCACTGGCCAATGTCCCCATCGATCAGGGGATTGCCGTGACCGGATCGGTCAACCAGTACGGCGAAATTCAGCCGATCGGCGGAGTCAACTATAAGATCGAAGGATACTTCGACGTCTGCAAAGCGAAACGCCTGACCGGCAAGCAGGGAGTCATTATTCCCGTTCAGAATGTCGACGACCTACATCTCAAATCCGAGGTGGTTGAGGCGGTCGCGAAAGGAAAATTCCATATCTATCCCGTTTCGACGGTCGAGGAGGGAATTGAAATCCTGACCGGGCGGAAAGCGGGGGTACAGCTCAGAGGCGACAACTACACTCGCGGCTCGATTTATCACCTGGTGCAGAAGGAGCTGGAGCGGCTGGCGCTGAAATTCAAGGCCTCGGCGGAATCGGATAACAATGGGACCCTTCCCCCCAAAAAGGGGCGCAGGCTGAGTAAGAAGCAGAAGTAGCCTCGGCGCTCGGTACTGAGTTTCGGCCCCCGGATTTCTCCGGGGGCTTTTTTGTTGCGAGGCAGCCCCCTCCCGGTCTCCAGTTTGGTAGTATGGTAGGTCGAAACCTTTACGGTTTCGACAATCCTCCGATGGTGCCCTCTGTAACCTCATGCCACCCAGCATAGTGCAATAAAATGGCTTTGTTTTTCATAATTGGCATATCGTTTTTCCCCGTTTCTGTGAAAGTGAAATAGTAATTTGGTAGGTCGGCGTTCCGAGCGAGTTCCGTCTTGCGGAACGAGCGAGAAACCCGACACCGGACATCTCAATGGTAGGTCGAAACCTTTACGGTTTCGACAATCCTCTGATGGGGCCCTCCGTAACCTCATGCCACCCAGCATAGTCCAATAAAATGGGTTTGTTTTTCATAATTGACATATCGTTTATTCCCCGTTCCCCGCATGTGAATGGTAGGTCGGTGTTCCGAGCGAGTTCCGTCCTGCGGAACGAGCGAGAAACCCGACACCGGGCACCTTAAGCAGTTGCGTCGGTTCCTTAGCGAGGCTTTGCGAGCGGAGACCTGTCGCTTGCCTGTATCCGTCATTGCGATTCGTCCCGCCCCGGGCGTTTGCGTTTCGGGACGACGTCGCAATCTCCCCCCCTTTTCCGTTTCGTTGACCAACCCATAAAACGCTCCTTTTCTACATAAGGGGAGCGGTGAATTTTCACCATTGATGTTGTAGCGAAATTGCGTGGAGGATTTCAGACCGCAAGCAGGTGGGATGGTAGAATCGACTTTGAATACAGGAATTGAAATGTTATTCTTATTTATGGATTCGTCGTTAGTTAATCTTAATAATTTGGGATTTGGCTCTGAATTCCTTATAGCCATAATAACAGTATTAGGTACTATAATAGTGGCGATGGCTTCCTCCTATCTTACATATAGGTATACAAGAAAAATGCAATTAGAAGCTGAATGGCGAAAGGATAAAATAAGGTATTATGGCGAATTGTTAAATTCAATTACCGAACTCCTTGGTGATCCAGAAGATCGGAATAAAGCCTTCGGACAATTTGCCGCGTCTGCGAATATTATCACATTAATTGCGCCGCAAGAAATCACGGATGTACTATTCGAATTTTATTATAATTGGCAGATCAAATACAGGATTGATATTTCAAAAATGGCTACAGAAAAAATAGATGGTCCTACAGAGCCGACAAATGAGGAATGGGTTAAACTACAAATTCTTTTACTAAAGCAGTTAGTTTTGTCAATAAGAAAAGACCTCCGTATATCGCCAAAGGATAATCACAAGACCTTTAAATTTAGATTAAGATCACCAATTTCGACCTTGGAGTAAATTAAAAGACCGAGTTTCGAAAACGATATTACTTCGACTTAAGACCTGAATTTCTGGGTTCCGTGAGCGCCATATCCATTTCGGCAATGAATAATTTCCCACGGCAAGCCGTGGGTTACCGGTTTCATTAAACCAAAATTCATCCACATAATTCTGATTAACTACAAAGCAATCTATGCAGTAGGAACGATGCCTCCTGTTCAACTCGCGGACTGCCAGGTTGTCAAGTTGAATGTAGCCATTCAGACTCATACGATTTAATAAAATGCAGTGGGTTGGAGATACGGGCATCGTTATTTTAATCGTTTTAAACGCCAATGATGGCTGATTTAATAAAAACGGTCTTTTATGGGCTTCAGGGTCGAACCAAACGCAAGGATTATCTGAGGTAATAAAGCCGGATTCTGAATTTGTCGTAAAAATTGCGAGGTCTAGCTTTCTAAATAATTCAGCCTCCGCCTGAATACGAGCAAGCATTACCGTATCCACCGGATTTTCCACTATTCTTTTTACCTGGTCATATGAAAGGCTAGATCTATTATCAGTATCCCCTCCAATTCGGAGACCTTCGGCAAGACTCTTCCTTTGGTTTTTGGTTTTGGTTTTCATGAATTCGTTCAACTCATTCATTTTATTCAAAATACAATTGAATTCATTAGATATATGATCTAGCCAACTTCTGGTTCGCGAATTCATTGCAGCAATGTACAGGCAAATTGTTGTTATATCATTTTCATTCAATATCCGATTACAGTGGAGTTTCATATCTCTGACACTCACAAAATCCTGTTCTAAGCATCCAAAGCCCTTTTCAATTCTCAGATTTCTTTTCCTCTTTTCATCGCTTATTGTGTACATATCGGATTCATAAAAGACATTTTGGGGTGCCTTCTTCTTACCGACTTTACTATCTTTTTCAAATACCCAGATGTAAGGCGTATATTTGGGTGGGCAACTTGGATCACACCAAGGCGATAGGTACGATACAGGTATATAGTGTTGCTTCCTATGTTTCATCAATCCAGTATCCCAATGAGTCTGGTTTCCACAGTTTGCTGCGGATCATTTATCTCAGGAAACATGTTAGGGCTCATATGCGACGATTGCCAATATGATATCGGGCAGTACAACTCATAATCCCAAAATAGTGCATAATCATAAATTTCCGGGCAAGCCGTGGGTTACCGGTTAACCAATTTCTTGAACACATTTAGATTAATAAAATCATTTGTCTTCATAGAATTCCCACCATACGCCACCTTTTCTTTTCAGTATCGCTCTAACAATTTGTGCACATTCACTTTTTGTCAGGAAACGTTGGTGTATATCGTTTTCTTTGCTTTGAATATCCCAGATCTCTTCTACCAGTGCAGATAACTCCATCAGGTCGAATCTAGTTGGTAAATCGTGTTGTGCTGCGTTTATTAGAGTGCAGCTTGGACAGCTAATAAACCTAAATTCCGGCTCACCCGCAGGGCGTTTGAAATTACAATCGATTATGTTTCCACAACCAAGACACTTAATAGAAAGATGTTTGTGAAATAAACGGTTTAGGAATCCCATATGGCTATATGATATTTGTGTTCAATTATACTATCTAATCTCTATGCCGAGCCCTGCAATACTTGAAAGTAGCTTTTTAATCTTATAGTCTGATATGTCTATATAAATGGAACCAGGATTCCACTCCTCTGTAAATGTCAGATTTTCCTGCTTCATCACAAATTTAAGCGAAAAATCATGATTATATGCCAATACATTTATGGTAGTTTTCGACCAAACATATTCTATATAATCTACATCGGTCCACAAATACTGTATATTTTTATTAATTCCTCTGATCCGAAATCCAAATTCATGAATATATATCTTTTTTAAAGTGCCATACTTAATAATCGACTTTCCGAGGTTAGCCTCTTCAATTATCTTACTTGATGCATTCAATTCTCCCCAACAATACTTGCATTTAAGTGCATCATCTTGAACATACTTACCGCAGTTAGGGCATCTTTTCATTTATATCACCCCGGAGCAACAGTATTCTATGTTATGATTACCTTATTGCTATCTAGGTGTCGTTTTTTCCATTCATAAATTATAACAAATACAAAATAAATAATTAATAATAGGAATCCATATAGACCGGAAGCACTTCTAATGCACTTATATTTCCAAAGCTCCCTTAAATACCCATCCAATAGGGGAAATTTCGATAATAAATAGTCTTGCATTTCCTCAGAGGATGTATAAGGCAACTCCTCTCTTTCAAGAGTTGCTTGAATTTGCTTTAGTTGATCTTGAAAATCTTTAGATTCGATATATGTATTATATCTATTTTCAGCTCCATTATATAGAACAGACCCGCAACCCCCTATAAAAATAAACATCAGAGTAAAAAAGCCAAATTGAAGATGCCTTCTTAGGAAAAGATTTCTTATTGCCCATAATATGATTATAGTTACGGGTATTATGAATATTGCCGATAAGTAAACTGTTTTTATTAGAGAGTAATTATTTGAATATGACTCATCTCCTAGTACCGAAAAGATACCTATGTATATAATTAATATTAATGTTCTTATCCACCACCTCTTACCCACATAGTCGGGATTTAATAATTCAGGATATTTGATGATTTTAATCATGTGCATCAATCTTTATCTTAAAGATTCACCTTTTTTATAAATGTGCTATCCGGTATCCCACAGCTTGCTGTGGGGTTTTCCTCTCAGGCAACATACTACTACTCAAACATGCTTATTGTCAATATGATATCCGGCAGTGCATCTCATAATCCCTGGATAGTGCATGACCATAATTTCCCACGGCAAGCCGTGGGTTACCGGTTCAACGCAATTCTTTCATGCTTCGAATAATCATATTCCTAATCTCATTACTAATATTATCCTCTTGTCGGTCGCCCAGAATTTCATTAAGATTGTTAATCGTAATATCGATTGCTTTCGGAAATATCTGTTCAAGCGGACGGCCCTGCAAAAGACTATTTCTTTCATGAAATTGCTTCGTCCACTCTAAAAAATGCGGCTCCATTTCATTCATTACTGTTGTAATTGTATCACTCAATTGGGCTTTAGTATAAGTTTCCGACCAAATTTTCTGCAGCCAATCATGTATAATGTCGTTTGAGTTATTAATAATTAATCCCGTCTCCATATCAGATCGAGGTAATGCCTTTACGAAACTGCAAAATCTTATAAAGGAATTTATCTGGAGCAACACTAGAGTAGTATCAAGAGTACCTATTTCTTTACCCGAATAAATAAGGAAATTTACAATCTCTGATGTAATTTTACATGTGATTTCGGCGAGTTTTTGGCCCCTGCGTATTGCCTTTAGGTTACGGAACAAATCCAGCCTTACTTATAATTTTTCTTTGTTTTATAATATCCTGTCTACTATCCGATCTCCCGGGGCTGCGGATATCATGCAAGCGCCATGCAATTCTCCGACGTCGGGATCGTCCGTCTAAGGGGGGAACGGACGAGGTGTCCCCGAAGCCCGTTGTAACATAATAATTTCTGGAGGGGAGTGTCAAGGAGAATTAGGAGTTGGGCGGCGTTAAGGGAGGGTGGTGGCGATTTGAGGAGAACGGGCAGATGAGGACATCTGCCGCGCACATTAAGGGGGTGACCGTGTCAAGGAGAAAGAGAAAGCGGGCCGCGTTAAGGGTGGGTAGTGGCGATTTGAGGAGAACGGGCAGATGAGGACATCTGCCGCGCACATTAAGGGGCATCTTTCAAATCTCGATTGTCGATTCTCATATATCCCCCGCAAAATCACGACAACTTCGGTGGTGAAAATTCAAAGCTCTCCCTTTTGTAGGGCAGGAGCCCCGCGCTCCTGCCGGGATTTTCTCGAAGAGAAAATATCTATATTTATCTAATTATCTCCCCCCCCCACAAAATCACTACAACTTCGGTGGTGAAAATTCGGCGCTCTCCTTATATGAAAGGAGGCTATAACTATGCCCGTTTCCAAAAAACAACTCACGGCCAACATCCAAAACGCTCAGAAATCCACCGGCCCCAAAACCCCCGAAGGCAAAGCAACCGTCGCCCGTAACGCCACCAAATACGGCTTCTTCGCCAAAGACGTCGTCATCCGCTCCAAATACCTCAACGAGGACCCCGCCCAATACCAGGCCCTCCTCGACGACCTCATCAAAGAATTCCGCCCCGATACCCCCCTCCAGCAGTTCCTCGTCGTCAAAATCGCCAACTCCCTCTGGAGATACCGCCGCGCCATCGCCGCCGAAACCGGACGAGCCAAAGACCAGCTCCGCAAACTCTACAAAAACCGGTGGTTCAACGAAACCGCCACCAAAAAAGAAAAGCAGGAATTCCTCGACCGCTACGCCTACTCCGAAACCATCCCCGATGAAGACTACGGCTTCAACATCCAGCGCTACGAAATGCGGCTCGACTTCCAGCTCAACCGCGCCTACCGCATGCTCGCCCACCTCAAAAAACACGCCGCATCTTTGCGGGCCGCCCGGCCTGCTTCCGCGCCCAATCCGGCTTCAGACTCTGATCCCGCACCGGACTCCCAACCCCCTCTTCCTGATTCGGAAAGAGACTCCGTCTCGTATGCCGACTCCGCACCCGACTCCACCCCTGCGTCGGATTCCGGCACCGATCCGGATTCTTCGGCTGAGTCCGATTACTTCCCTCCACCCGGCCCCGACTTCGTCCTCCCGCCTGACTTCATCGACACCACCAAAAACCAGCTCATCATCTTCCGCGAGGAATGACGGCAAAAAAACGCGTGTCAATTATGAAAAACAAACGCATCTCATTGGATTATGCTGGGTGGCATGAGGTTACAGAGGGCCCGATCAGAGGATTGTCGAAACCGCCCTTCGAGGCTCAGGATCTGCGACAAGGGTTTGAGGTTCCCCCGAAAAAGTGGACACTAAAATAAGCATGAGTTATACTGGAATTACAGAAGGAGGTGTCCGGATGGGGGAGAAACGACGTCAATATGACCGTGATTTTAAGCTTTC
>JBFZFV010000008.1:0-95387 GCA_041306185.1 Candidatus Zixiibacteriota bacterium | reverse complement strand
ATGGTGGTGATCGCATATCATTCGCTGGAAGACCGGATCGTGAAAAGGTTTTTCGCCGAGAAATCGAAATTGCGGACCGGTCCGAAAGAGCTTCCGGATGAACTGGCGGGGAAACCGCCGGTATTGAAAATACTTACCAGAAAAGTACAGACGCCGTCGGCAGGCGAGATAGCACTTAACAGCCGCGCCCGTTCGGCCAAGCTGCGGGCCGCTGAGAAGTTATAGGAGATGGACTTGAGTCGAAGGCAAAGTTCCAACCGACCCATACTGCGTGTAAGGAAAAACTTCGTGGATCGTTACCTGTCGCGAAAGCGACTGATTCCGATGGGGTTTGTCCTGGTGCTGGTGCTGTTTGCGTTCGCTCATGTCTGGAAGCAGGTCTATGTGCTGGAGCTGTCCACCGAGGTGCGGGTTCTCGAAAAGGAAAATGAGACCTTGAACGACCTGGTGAAAAAGCGGAATGCCGAAATAACGGAACTGACCCGTCTGGCGGTGATTGAACCGCAGGCCAAAGAGAAGGGCAATCTTCAGCGGACGGCATCGGAGAACCTGTTCACGCTGGTTCGCGATGAATCGTACCGCGAGACCGAAGGAATCGAGAATCTGGTCGAGGCGCTTCGAAAGGTGGCCGACAACATGCCGGTCATAACGGAGACCCGAGCCGAAAGCAAGGATGTTTTCGAATTCGATGAAAAATAAACCGAGTAAAGCACGCCTGACCATAATATATGCGGTCCTGACTCTCTGCTGGGGAGTTTTGATCGGGAGACTGATTGAAATCCAGATCCTGCGGGGATCGGAACTGCAGAAAATCGCGAGCGACCAGTCGACCGGCAAGACCGAGATTCCGGCCAATCGAGGTGTAATATATGATCGGACCGGCCGGGAGCTGGCGATAAATGTGGCGTCGCATTCGCTTTATGCCTATCCCGGAAACAAGAAAGAGATTTCCAGAATACATAATTTCCTCGATAAGCAGTTCGGCTGGAAATCGGGGACATCGTCACGGAAGTACAAATTAAAGCCGGATCATTTCACCTGGATCAAGAGGGGTATATCAGACCGGCTGGCCGCGAATATTAAAGAAAAAAATATCGATGGATTATTTCTATCACCGGAAGTAGGGCGGGAATATCCTTTTGGCGGAATCGGGAAAGGAATCCTTGGCGCAACCGATATCGACGGACGAGGTTCCGCCGGAATCGAGTACGGCGCGGACAGTATCCTTGCCGGGACTCCGGGAATTATAGACTATCTCCGGGACGGCAAACGGAACACCTATCGTTTGCCGGATCACCCGCTGGTGGAGCCTCAGCCGGGTAACTCGCTGGTTCTTACGGTCGACTGGTATTTCCAGGAGATAGTCGAAGAAGAACTACAGAAGGCAGTTGAAAAGTACAATGCTGACTGGGGGAGTGCCGTATTCCTGAATTGTCAAACCGGAGAAATCCTCGCGGCAGCGGATTATAAGCCGTCGTCGGATAAGACAACAAAGCTCGGGGCCTTAAGCGACTGTTATGAGCCGGGGTCGGTTTTAAAAATCGTGGCGGCTTCGGCTCTGCTCGACGAAAAACTGGTCGACCTCGATGAAAAAATTTATTGCGAGCACGGGTTATGGACGTGCGGTCGGGGGCGTCTTCGCGACGATAAGAAGCTCGATACTCTTAATTTCCGCAATATCATGTCTCTTTCCAGTAATATCGGTATCGGAAAATTGTCGCAACGGCTCGGCGGGCCGAAGCTCCGCGGGGCATACGAAAGATTCGGATTCGGCAGTAAATACTTCCTGGATTTTCCCGGGGAAGCGTCGGGGGCGATCGGCGATCCGGGAGTATGGTCGGAGTACAATATCGCGGCGTTATCGATCGGCCATGCAATTTCGGCGACACCGCTTCAAATTGCCGCGGCCATTGCGGCGGTTGCCAATGGTGGGGATTTGGTGCGGCCGCAGGTGCTGGGAGGAGTGCTCAGCCCGGAAGGCAAGGTCATTCGGAAGATGGCTGAGGAAAAAATCGGGCGGGTCATGAAAAAGGAGTCCGCCGAAATCCTCAAGGGTTTTTTGGAGTTGGTGGTCGACAGCGGGACGGCGGTTCCGGCAAGGTCCGAACTGGTGAAAATTGCGGGGAAGACCGGGACGGCTCAGATTCCCGACCCGGATAAGAGGGGCTACCTCTGGGGTAAATTCAACGCCTCGTTCGCGGGGTATTTCCCGGCCGATAATCCTCTGGTGGCGGGGGTAGTGTTGCTAAACGAGCCGGAACCGATTCATTACGGGGGTCATACTGCGGGTCCGGCATTTAAGGCCATGGCGGAGCGGTATGTACTGGCACACTGCGATCATCTCAGGCCTGATTCCAGGCTTTTGGCGGATAACGATCACCCCAGTCTGATAGAAATTCCGGATTTTGTGGGCCGGGATTACGGTTTGGCTGTAAAAATAGCAGAGAACAAGAATCTCCTCCTCGGGAGCAACAGCGACCGGGGATTGGTTATCTGGCAGTACCCGCCTGCGCATCGCAAAGTCCCGGGTGAAACCAAAGTAGCGATTCTCGTTTCGGAAGATAACACCGGCAGCCTTCAGATGGCGGACCTGGTGGGGATGAATCTTCGGACGGCCTTGTCGGTCCTCGATTACCAGGGGGTCCGGTATGAAATTGTCGGGAAGGGGCAGGTTCTTCGGCAGTTCCCGAATGCGGGAGAGAGTATTTCGAAGAGTTCGCAGTGCCGTCTGGTTTGCGGCAACGGGTAGGATTGAAAATGACCTTAAGCGATATGATAAAACATATAGAGAATGCCGAATTAATCGGTAATGGAGAAATCGAGATCAAGGGGCTTGATTACGATTCCCGCCGGATCCGGCCGGGCTACCTGTTTGCGGCCGTGAAGGGGTATAAAACGGACGGGGCGAAGTTTGTCCCGGATGCCCTGGCGAACGGAGCGGCGGCGGTAATGACTGAGGAGTCTTTGAATCCGGGAGTACCGGTGGTGAAGGTTTCCTCGGTGCGCAAAGGGATGGCCGATGCGGCGGCGGCGTTTTACGGATTCCCCGGAGAGAAGATGGAGAATCTCGCCGTAACGGGAACCAACGGAAAAAGTACCTGCGTCTACCTGATTAAAAATATCCTGACGCATGACGGAAAGAAATGCGGCATGGCCAATTCCCTGGTGTACGATACGGGAATAAAAAAGTACAAGGCAGAGAGAACCACACCGGATTCGGTCGATATGCAGAGGTATCTGGCGGAGATGGTTGAAGCGGGGTGTACTCATGCCGTGCTGGAGGTATCGTCCCATGCCCTGGTGTTGAACAGAGTAGACAACATCGATTTCAAGCTGGGGCTGTTCACGACCTTCAGCCGCGACCATCTCGATTTCCACAGCGATATGAACGATTATCTATTGGCCAAGAAGCGGCTTTTGAATTTGCTGGACGATCCGGAAAAGGGGGCGGTAATCAATGTCGATGTGCCGGAATTCGCCACTTTTATCGGTGATGCTTCGTGCCGTTTCGTCACTTATGCCATCGACAATCCGGCCTCGGATATTACGGCGCGGGAGATAATATTCAATCCTCTGTATACGGAATTCGTGCTGGTTACTCCGGATAATGAGCACCGCATCAGGTATTCGCTTCCGGGGAGGTACAATCTTTCCAACGGACTGGGGGCGGCGGCTTCGGGAATCGCGTATGGAGTCGATTTCGAAGTTATTTGCCGGGCCATGGAAGCGGCGGAACCGGTACCGGGGAGGTTTCAGCCGGTGGACGGGGGACAGCCGTTCGGCGTGCTGATAGATTTCGCGCATACCCCGGATGCGTTGATTCGGGTGATACAATCGGCGCGCGAGATTTGCACGGGAAGAATTTTCGTGTTGTTCGGATGCGGCGGCGATCGTGACCGGGGGAAACGTCCGCTGATGGCAGAAGCGGTTTCGCAAAACAGCGATTTCGCGATTTTGACTTCGGACAATCCCAGAACAGAGGATCCCCGGCAGATTATCGACGATGCTCTGAAGGGGATGGTGGGAAACGCCTACGAGGTCGAGATGGTGCGGAGCGCCGCGATTGAAAAGATTATGAGCATGGCGCAGCCGGGCGATACCGTGATACTCGCGGGAAAGGGAGCAGAGGATTACCAGGAAATCGGGACGGAGCGGATTCCGTTTTCGGATTATTCCGAGGCGATGAAGGCTATTGGAAAGCTCGGTTTCGTAAAGGCAGAAATGCGATGATAGAGATGGATTTCAAAACCCTGGCGGAAAAGGTCGAGGGGCGGTTGTTGAACGCCAAATTCAAGGCGGCGCGATTCCGGGGGGCCGGTATCGACAGCCGGACGATCAAGGCCGACCATCTGTTTATCGCCATCAAGGGGACAAAGAACGACGGGCATAAGTACCTTGCGGATGCACTCGAAAAGAAGTGCGGAGGGATGCTGGTCAACAACGATCATGCTCCGGCGTGGGAATACCAGGCGAAATCTCCGATCGTGGTGGTGGAAAACACGCATAATGCCATGATGAGATTGGCGGGGCAGCACCGTAGTGAGTTAAAAGGCAAAATCGCAGCCATAACCGGATCGAACGGCAAAACCACTACCAAAGAAATTGCCTGGGCAATAATTAACAGCAAAAACGATAAAGCGTACAAGTCGCGAGGGAATCTTAACAACCTGTTCGGTTTGCCGCTGACCATCTTCGAGATACCGGAAGACAGCGAGTATGTCATTCTGGAGCTGGGTATATCCATCAAGGGAGAAATGACTCGGCTGGCCGAGATGGCTCGTCCGGATATTATTCTCATCACCAATATCGGGCCGACCCACCTGGAGACGCTCGGTTCGGTCGCGGGAGTTGCCGAGGCAAAATTCGAACTGGTCGACGCCGCGAAAGAGGAAGTTCCGATCATCATAAATGCCGATGATTCGGCAATCATGCAGGCGGCGGAAAAACGCAAAAGGAATTTCATAACCTTCGGGTTCGAACATAAGGCGGATTTCAAAGGGCGCCTGGGAGATATTCTGAAAGACGGCCGAATGCGGCTGTTTATCGACGGCAGACGGGTCGCCGTCAATCTGTTCGGGGTGCACCAGGCGTACAATGTCCTGGCGGGATATGCAACGGCAAAAACACTGGGACTCGATATCATTCCGGACGAACTGAACGAAATCGATTTCGCCACGGAATCGTACCGCGGGGAGATTGAACATTTCGACGGGCTGACAGTCGTGGCCGACTGCTACAACGCCAATCCGGTTTCCATGAAGTCCGGATTGAAATCGTTCCATAAGTACTTCGAGCGAAATCGAAAAGAAAACAGCCGGGGTATCGCCGTGGTCGGCGATATGCTGGAGCTGGGGCAGGATTCCGCGAAATTTCATGAAGAAATCGGGGCACTCCTGGCGGAATTGAATTTCGATTTGAATATCGCGGTCGGGCCGTTGTCGGAAGAGATATTCAACGGTGCAATAAAGGCCGGGCTGGATAGCGAAAAGATCATGCATTTTGCCGACGTAGCGGTGGCCGGGAATCGGCTGATCGAAAATATCAAGCGCGGGGATATCGTTTATTTGAAGGCCTCGCGGGGAATCGGACTGGAAAAGTTGATAACTTTACTGAAAGGATCGGCCTTCCGGCAGAACTGATATGTTTTATCACCTGTTCACACATTTGGTGCAGTACGTATCGGGTTTCAACCTGTTCCGTTACATCACGTTCAGGGCCGCGGCGGCCACGATAACGGCCATCATCATTTCCATTTTACTGGGGCCGTTCTTTATCCGAATGCTGCGGCGGATGCAGATCGGCGAACGGGTCCGCGACGAAGGACCGGCGACGCACAAGAAAAAAGCGGGAACTCCGACCATGGGAGGCGTGATAGTCCTGGTGTCGATCATCATTCCGACGCTTTTGTGGGCGGATTTGACGAATTTCTTTATCCTTATGACGCTCCTGGTGGTGGTTTGGATGGGGATGGTCGGATTCTGGGACGATTACCTCAAGGCGGTTAAACATCGTCCGAACGGAATGCGGGCGAGACATAAATTCATGCTGCAGATAGTACTCGGGCTGGTATTCGGGTTGCTGCTGACGATGTATCCTCCGAATTCGAGTTTCGACGGTTCGACGGGGATACCGTTTTTCAAAAATTACGTCCTGTACCTGGGGGTGTTGTACATCCCGTTTATAATACTGGTGATAACCGGTTCGAGTAATGCCGTGAATTTCGCGGACGGCCTTGACGGGCTGGCGATCGGTCTGTGCGGGCTGGTGTTCGTGGCGTTCACGGGGTTCGCGTACGTAACCGGGCGTACGGACTTTTCCAGCTATCTGCAGATTGACTATATACCCGGGACTGGAGAGCTGGCGATCTTCTGCGGGGCGGCGATCGGGGCGGCGCTGGGGTTCCTCTGGTTCAATTCGCATCCCGCGGAAGTATTCATGGGGGACACCGGATCGCTGGCGCTCGGCGGAGCGTTAGGGGCTCTCGCCATATTCATGAAAAAAGAATTACTTCTGGTGATTGTCGGAGGGGTATTCGTGATCGAAGTTTTGTCGGTGATCCTCCAGGTGCTGTCGTACCGGTACCGCGGGGGTAAACGAATATTCAAGATGGCTCCGATACATCACCATTTCGAACTTCTGGGCTGGGCGGAATCGAAAGTGGTCACGCGGTTCTGGATCGTTGGCGTGATCTTTGCATTGTTAACTCTATCGACGTTGAAAATACGATGACCGGAAAAGAAAAAGTAAGAGGAAGAAAGATCGGCATTATCGGGATGGCCCGGTCGGGGATGTCGGCCGCGAAGTTGATCAAACGGCTGGGCGGGATACCGTTCGTTTCCGATTCGGCAGCGGCGCAGTTGATGCAGGAACGTGTCGAGGAATTGAAGAAGCTCGGTATTGAATTCGAGACGGGCGGTCATACCGAGAGATTGCTGGAATCGGAATACGCCATACTTTCGCCCGGGGTTCCCAAGACGATAGAAATCGTGCAGCGGATGATGGACCAGGGAATTCCGGTCTTTCCGGAAATCGAACTGGCTTCGTGGTTCTGCCGGGGAAAGATTATCGCCATCACCGGGTCCAATGGAAAGACCACCACGACGACATTAATCGGAGAAATGCTGCATGATGCCGGCATTCATTGTCAGGTCTGCGGCAATATCGGTAGGCCGTTCACGGAAGTGGTGGAAGAAATCGACGAAAACGGTTTTGCGGTGGTGGAGGTTTCGAGTTTCCAGCTGGAACTGGTCGAGCAGTTCAAGCCGCATATCGCATTGATATTGAATTTAACTCCGGATCATCTCGACCGGTACCTCGATTTCGAGGATTACAAGGCGGCCAAGTACCGCATCGCGGAAAATATGGATGAAAGGGACTGGCTGATTCTCAATGCCGACGATCCGGAAATCAACGGAGAAAAAATCAGAAGCAGCGCATCACGCATTCGCTTCTCAATACACCGTACACTGTCGGCGGGGGTTTTCCAGAGGGGAAAAACACTTGTCGGCAGTGTCGGTGATAAAAATTTCGATATTCTGGAAAGCGGGGAAATTCGCATACCCGGACCGCATAATCTTCAGAACGCCGCGGCGGCTTCGCTGGCGGCGCTGCTGGCCGGTGCAAACCCGGGGAATATCGCGGAGACATTGAGGAAATTCCCGGGAGTGGAGCATCGGCTCGAAGATGCGGGAATGGTCGCAGGGATACGGTTCATCAACGATTCGAAGGCGACCAATGTCGATTCGGTGCGGTACGCTCTGATGTCGATCAATACGCCGATTGTCCTGATCGCCGGAGGACGGGACAAGGCGGGGGATTTCCGGCCGCTTATTGAGGTCGGCAAGGGGAGAATCAAGGAGATTATTCTGATCGGCGAGGCCCGCGAGAAGATGTTCGACGTACTGGGCAAGGATTTTCCGATTCAATTCGGCGAAAGCATGGAAGATGCGGTCCGAAAGGCGTACCATACCGCCGGGGCGGGGGAGACGGTGCTGTTGTCTCCGGCCTGCGCCAGTTTCGATATGTTCGATAATTTCGAACACCGGGGAAGAGTATTCAAGCAGGCGGTGGCGGCGCTGGAGAACAATAACAATCACCGCAAAGAAAAGTCGATGGGAATAAAATAGCATGGATCGCAGGCTGCTATATAGCGCACTAATCCTCGCCGTGGGAGGAATGCTGATGATTTATTCCTCTTCATCGGTTATGGCCGAAAGCAGGTTCGACGGTCAACTATTTTTTATTAAAAGACAGATTATGTGGCTGATAATCGGACTGGCGGCGTCAGTGGTAATCCTCAAGGCCGATTTGAAAAAGCTGTCGGTATATTCGGTCCCGGTCCTGTTTGCCATGATAGTGCTGCTGGCCGCGGTGTTCGTCATGCCTGCCCGGAACGGTTCGCATCGCTGGATATTCCTTGGTCCGTTCAGCCTGCAACCGTCGGAATTATTCAAACTGGTGGTGATATTTTATCTTGCCTTCTCACTTTCGAAAAGGAATAAGGAAATCGCAACCTGGAAGGAATTTCTGATTCCGTACGCTCCGCTGATCGGTTCCGGCCTGTTGCTGATTATTTTCGAGCCGGGGCTCGGTTCCGCGATCGTGATATCTTTGACGGTCCTCGTTATATTTTTCCTGTCGGGGCTGCGGATGAAATATCTGGCGGCGCTGGTTTTTCCGCTGATATCACTGGGTATCTTTCTGGTAATAGTACTGGGTTACAAGAAGCAGCGGGTCATCGATTATCTGACGGCATTCAAAGATCCGCTGGAGGGGAGTTACCAGATAAAGCAGGCGGCGTTGACTCTGGGCGCCGGAGGAATTTTCGGTTCCGGTTTCGGAGACGGGCGGCAAAAGATGTTTTTCCTTCCGTACCCTCATACCGATTTCATCTTCGCTTCGATAGGTGAAGAGCTGGGCTTTATAGGCCTGGCGGCGATATTGGTGCTATTCTTCGTGATTATCGCACGGGGACTGGCCATCGCGAAATACCAGCCGGACAGGTTCGGGTATCTGCTGGCTACCGGTATCACCGCATCCCTGGCGGTATCGGTCATAATTAACGTGGGAGTGGTGACCTCGGTTCTTCCGACGACCGGTATTCCGTTGCCGTTGATGTCGTACGGGGGGACATCGCTATTGGTATCGATTTGTTCCATAGCGGTGTTATTGAATCTATCCCGCCGGAAAGGGGTGGTGGTACGATGAAGAAATTCAAAGCCATTTTCGCCGGCGGGGGGACGGGAGGACATCTTACTCCGGCCCTCGCCATCGCCGAGGGGCTGAAAGCGAAACTGAATGATAAGTACGAAACGGAATTTCTGTTCGTGGGGACGAAGCGGGGAATCGAATACAGAAAGCGGGAGAGCCTGGGGTATCCTTTGGCCCTGATAAATATGCGGGGGATTTCGCGGTCGTTGTCGCTTGCCAATCTGCTGTTTCCGTTTCTGTTAATCGGAGCGGTGTTAAAATCGATGTCGCTGATCGGCAGTTTCAAGCCGCATGTGGTAATCGGCACCGGCGGATATGTCATGGGACCGGTCATACTGGCGGCGTGGCTGAAGGGATGCCCGAGAGTGATACAGGAGCAGAATTCATTTCCGGGTTTGGCGACGCGGAAACTCGGCAGATTGGCCGACCGGGTGTTCCTGGGTTTCGGCGAAGCGGAGCAGTACTTCGCCAAAAAGGATATACTGGTGGAATCGGGTAATCCGGTCAGAAGTGTAATAGGTACGATATCGAAAGATGAAGGACGGAATTCCTTCGGGCTGGATCATGCCAGGAAAACGATTATGATTATGGGGGGCAGCCAGGGGGCCGCCAACATTAATAAAAATATCATAACGCACCTGGATACGCTGGGCGACGATTACCAGCTTATCTGGCAAACGGGGGAAAGGGATTACAAGGATGTGACCGCGCTTGCATGCGCGGGCGGCAGGGTAACCGGCCGCTCCCTCTTTCCTTATTCCGACCGGATGGAAATGGCGTATGCCGCGGCGGATATCATCATTGCACGGGCCGGGGCATTGACCCTGGCGGAAATCGCCGCGGCGGGACTTCCGGCGATACTGGTTCCGTATCCGTACGCGACCGGAGATCACCAGCTGAAAAACGCGGTGACCTTCGCTGAAAAAGGGGCGGCGGTAATCGTCAGGGACAGCGACCTGGGGAAAGTAAACCTGTTGTCTCGTGCAACGGAATTATTGAAGGGAGGGGATTTGGAGAAAATGGCTAAGGCTTCGGCGGCGATGCATTTGAAAAACGGGCGCCGCGCGGTTGATATAATTTGCGAAAATATATTGGGAATTGCGGCATTGGATAAGGAGTAATAGTGCAACAGACGGTATTGACTCGTCGCAGATTCGGGCAGAGAAAAATGATATTCGGGAAGATAAAAGAGCTGTTTTTCGTGGGAATCGGGGGATCGGGCATGTCCGGTATCGCCGAGATACTTCATAACCTGGGGTACAAAGTGTCCGGTTCCGACATTAAGGAATCGGAAGTAACGGCTCACCTTGAAGAAATCGGGGTCAAGGTGTACTACGAACACAATCCCGCGAATATCGGCACCGCCAACGTGGTGGTGATATCGTCTGCCGTGACTGCGGATAACCCCGAAGTAGCGGAAGCGAAGAACCGCGGCGTGGCGGTAATCAAGCGGGCGGAAATGCTGGGCGAACTGATGCGCCTGAAATATTCGCTGGGTATCGCCGGAACGCACGGTAAAACCACGACTACGTCGATGCTCGGCAAAGTACTGCATGACGCCGGGCTGGACCCGACCGTTATCGTGGGCGGAATCGTGGCCGGAAAGGGGACGGGAGCATCGCTGGGGAGCGGCGATTACATGGTGGCGGAAGCCGATGAGTACGATAAATCGTTTCTGAAGATGTTCCCCACGGTGGCGATCGTGACCAATATCGAAGAAGATCACTTGGAATGCTACGACGGGGTCGAGGATCTCGAAGCGAGCTTCGTGCAGTACATGAACCGGGTCCCGTTTTACGGGCTGGTGGTTTATAATGCCGACGATCCCAGGATGCATGAATTAAGTCCCAAAATAGTCCGTCCGGCGGTTAGTTTCGGGTTCGGCGAAACGGCCGATTTCCGGGCGGTCGATTGCGAATATTTCGAAGGGGGCAGCCGTTTCGCGGTCTTTAAACGGACCGAGAAGCTGGGTGAGATACTTTTGCATGTTCCGGGAAAGCACAATATCGCGAACGCCATGGCATCAATTGCGGCGGCGTACGAACTGGAAATTCCTTTCGAACGGATTGCCGATTCCCTGAGGGAATTCAAGGGAGTCGGGCGGCGTTTCGATATCAAGGGATCGGTCAACGATATCATGGTGGTAGACGATTTCGCGCATCATCCGACCGAAATCAGGGCCGCGATCGAAACGGCGCAGTCGTACAAGCGGCGGGTGATTGTGGTATTTCAGCCGCACCTGTTTACGCGGACGCTGGCCTTTTTCAAAGAATTCGCGGAGGTGCTGAAATCGGTCCATAAAGCTTTTGTGGTGGATATCCAGCCGGCAAGAGAGAAGCCGCTTCAGGGAGTGCATGCTTCGATGATTACCGATTATGCCAGGGCTCGCGGCTATGCGAATTTAGAATACCTCGGAGAGAAAGAGAAGGCTATCGCGGCCGTGACGTCCATAGTGCAACCGGGAGATATCGTGATGACGATCGGGGCGGGATCGGTGACGGTCCTGGGACCGAAAATACTGGAGAAATTGAAAAAGCAATGAGTTTCCGGGTGAGAAAAGGCTATTTGCTGCTTCTGGCGGTTTCGCTTCTTTTGGGAAGCGCTCTGGTTTACGCGGAAAGGGGAGAGCTGTTCGTGCTTAAGGATGTCAGTTACAACTACTCGGCCATGTCTCCCGACACGACCTTATTTTCCGGGATGGTGGGGACCAGGCTTTTTGATCTTGAACTCGATAGGTACGCCGATTCGCTTTTGAGCAGAAGAAAAATACTAAAAGTCGATATTGGCTATAGTCTGCCTGATGGCATCGAAGTGACCCTGAACGATCTGGAGCCGCTGGCGGTGATTGCCGGTTCCGGGGAAATTCGGGGAATCGACTGTTTCGGTCATGTCATTCCCTTCTCAGATAGAGGGCGAGGGATCGATTATCCGATTCTGACCGGTATCGGCGAGAACGGTTTTTATAAGAAGATAAAGGACCGCCGGGTCGAGCTGGTTTTGGAGTGTTTGAGAGACCTGAAAGATTCCGACCGGGATTGCTTCCTGATGATAACGAATATCGATTTTTCGGATGAGGAGTGCATTTCGGTCTATGTCGAGGGATTGAACACCGAAGTGCTAATGTATGCGGGGGATTTAAAGAAAAATATAAGAGCGGTCGAGGCGTTCCTGGTCGATTACGATCCCGATCTGGAGCAGGTAAAGAGACTCGATTTGCGCTCGGAAGGATTGATAATAGCGGTGAGTAAATGAGTGACGACAGCCGGATAGTTACGGCCATCGATATCGGGACGACCAGCATTCGTGCCATGATTGCCGAAAGTGACGGGCAGGGAGAGCCGGTTTTTATGGGGTACGGAATCGCTCCGGCTTCGGGAATGAAACGGGGCGTGGTGGTCAACATGGAGAAGGCGGTCGAGGCCATCACCAAGGCGGTTGAAGATGCCGAACTGATGGCCTCGGTACATATCGAATCGGCGGTGGCCGGGATTGCGGGAGATCATGTCAAATCGATCAACAGCCACGGGGTGGTCGGGACTTCCGGCGCGGATATCGACATCAATGAAAAGGACGTAGCCAGAGCGATAGAAGCCGCCAGTGCAGTGGCGATACCGACCGACCGCGAAATTATCCATATATTGCCGCAGGAGTACACCATCGACGAGCAGACCGGTATCAAGAATCCGATCGGGATGAACGGGGTAAGGCTCGAAGTGGAAGTGCACATTGTCACGGCGGCGGTGACCTCGGCGCGGAATATTCAGCGTTCTCTGGAAAAATGCGAAATCAACAGCGAGCATCTGGTATTACAGGCGCTGGCTTCATCGTATGCCAATATCACGAATGAAGAAGAAGATATGGGGGTCGTGCTGATCGATATCGGAGGCGATATCACCGATGTCGCGGTCTTTTTCGACGGGTCGATCCGTCATACCGGTGTGGTACCTATTGGCGGGAAAAATGTGACCAACGATATCACGATCGGACTTCGCACTACCATGGCACAGGCGGAAAGCTTGAAATTGACCTACGGTTCATCGCTGGTATCTTCGGTGGATCCCGATGAAATGATGGAGGTGGTCACGGCCGGGGGACGCGATGCCCGGCAGATATCAAGAAATGTTTTGGCGACCATTATCGAGCCGCGGATGGAGGAGATTTTGTCGCTGGCGGCTCGCGAGATAAAGAAGGCCAATCCGCCGGAATCGCTGACTTCGGGAGTGGTCCTGACCGGTGGGGGAGTGCTGCTTCCGGGAACGGTTGCTCTGGCGGAACAGGTGCTGGATATGCCGGTGCGGATCGGGGTGCCCTCGGGAATCGAGGGGCTCCCCGAGAATCTGATGTCGCCGGATGCTTCGACGGTGGTGGGGCTGATTAAGTACGGAATCATGAATGGTCCCGGAAGGGAGAAGCCGGGAAAGGGCTTGAAGGGGCTGTTCAGAAAAATAGAAAATTGGATTTCCAATAATTTTTAACATGGAGGTTTAACATGCCGGATGGAGGACTGAGATTCGACTTCGCCGATGACATCGGCAATGTCGCAAAGATTAAGGTGGTAGGTGTAGGCGGCGCCGGGGGTAACGCTGTCAACCGCATGATCGAAGCAGGTCTTAGGGGGGTGGAGTTTATTGCGATCAACACCGATGCCCAGGTGCTGGAACAAAGTCGGGCTCCCAAGAAGATTCAGATCGGGAAGCGGAGTACGAAGGGGCTCGGCGCCGGGGCCAATCCCGAAGTTGGCAGGAAGGCCATCGAAGAAGACCGCGATGAGGTAACCGAAGCTCTGAACGGTGCGGATATGGTCTTCATCACTGCCGGAATGGGCGGGGGGACCGGGACCGGGGCGGCTCCGATAGTAGCCGATATCGCTCGCAAGCAAGGAGCGCTGGCGGTGGCGATTGTCAGCCGCCCGTTCCGTTTCGAAGGTCACAAGCGGGCCGAAAAGGCCGATTTGGGACTGAAAGAATTGAAGGAAACGGCAGATACACTCATTTGTATCCCCAACGAACGGCTTTTGGCGATTGTCGATAAGTCGACGCGCCTGACTGAAGCATTTGCGGTAGCGGATGATATTCTGCACCAGGCGACCAAGGGGATTTCGGAATTGATTACCATTCCCGGAATGATAAACTGCGATTTCGCGGACGTGCGGACGGTCATGCTGGAGCGGGGCGACGCCCTGATGGGAACCGGTTACGGCAGCGGAGAAGAACGGGCGGAAACCGCGGCCAAGCAGGCCATTTGTTCGCCCCTGCTTGAGGATATATCCATCTCCGGCGCGAAGGGGGTCCTGATTAATGTCACCGGCGGCGAGGATATGACGCTGTTTGATATCAATACCGCGACCTCGATCATATTCCAGGCGGCCGGCAGCGAAGCGAATATCATTTTCGGCGCGGTAATTGACCCCAATCTGAAGGACCAGATGAGCGTGACGGTAATTGCGACCGGTTTTGGATCTCGCAAGGGCGAGAAGGAATTGGTCAAGGAAGAGACGGAATTCATTCCGCATTCGAGTCAGGGGAAGGTAATGTCGCTCTTTCCCGAAAACCAGGAATTTCCGGTGCGGAAGGCCGCCGGCGGAAACGGGCGGACTCGCTTGATGCAATATGAAGACGACAGCCTGAGGATACCGGCCTATATCAGAAAATTAGAAGAATAACTCCCACTCGGTTCCTCCACAGGGAGGCCGCCGGTCCGGGCCCCAAACCCGGCCGGCGGCTTCATTTCGTATCAACTGAGTATGGGGATATCCCCATATATTTTCACATTTTTGCGTACAGCATAAACTCCAATCCCCGCAAGAGCTTTCTCATTAATGAGTTATGAATATTACCCGCGCGGTATGCAGCTTGCAGTATCCGATCCGGATTTAACATCACAAGGTTTAAAGGAGGGTGAGATGGGGTACGGCCTGCTCAGGTTGAATCATAATCTGCCAACCATTGACCTCCATCGAAATCTAACAAATGTTTCGTGGCAACTCGGAAAATCGATGGAAAAGCTGGCATCGGGACTGGCGATCAATACCGCTGCCGATGATCCGGCGGGACTGGTAATTTCCGAACAAATGAGATCCAGGATTGCCTCTTTGAATCAGGAAATCGAAAATGTCAGCAATCAGATAAACAAATATAGTACAGCCGATTCGGCGTTGGTACAAATGAGGAGTCAGTTGACCGAAATGCGCTCACTGGCAGTGGCGGCGGCGAATGACGGGGTAATCGACGACAATATGCGCCAGGCTTACCAGAACGAAGCGAGTAATCTGGCCGAAAGTTACAACCGCATCAGGGAAACGGCTCAATTCGGGTCGCAGAGTTTACTGGATGGCAGCAAAGGTTCGGTTGCGGATGTTTCGGAAATAGCGCCAATGGAACTTTCGTCCGGGGAAAGTTCGGCGGCGTCAGTTGAGGCTATCGATAGTGAAATCGCGAAGCTGGATAGTACAATCGGCCAAATCGGGGCTTATGAAAAACACAATCTGCAGGGACAGCTCAGGAATTTAAGGGTAGAGGCGCAAAATCTTACTGCCGCGGAATCGACGATTCGGGATATGGACTATGCCAGGGAATTTTCCAATTTCCTGAAGAATCAGATATTATTCCAATCGGGGATTTCATTGATGGCTCATATGGGATCATCGCCGCAAAGCCTGTTGAAACTGGTTGGCGCTTTTCATTGAACACTCAATATATCCTAATTAAACGTAACTTGAAATATAACGGGGGGTTAATAGCCCCCCTTTTCTATTTGGTCTTTGATGACATTTTAGATGCTGTATTAACCTCGTTTTAACTTGACATTTAAGCACTTAGCCCCTTTATTTTATGCAGAGGTTCCGGGTATTTGCCCGCATGAGAATTCAGAACATTCTCGCAAAAGTGATTTTTATTACGGCTAAAAAAGAAATTCTAAATCTATAAATATTGGGAGCAGCAAATGGTTTACAGGACGTTAACCATCTTAACCGCCTTAATCCTGGTGTTAGCAGTGTCTGCTTTCGCACAGGATCCGGGAGTGCCCGACTCCTTACGTATCGATTCGGTTAAAGTGGATCCGGGGGAGCAGGCCGTGGTCGATGTGACTTTTTTCAATGACGAGGAATTGCAGAGCTATCAGGTTCCGTTTAAATGGAGCGGTGACGATATCACTCTGGATTCGATTTCGTTCGTAGGTTCCAGAGTTAATTATATCGCCACAAGGATAGTCACCATTAACAATCCGAACCAAGAGGCACTAACCGTCTTAATTTTGGTTTTTGAAACGGAACTGCCTCCCGGGGACGGTTTGTATTGCCGGATGTATTTCGATATCCCGCCCGGGACGCCGGATCAAAGGGTTTATATCGATACAACACTATTCGACGGAATCGAGGATCTGTACTTTATCGTGGATGAAGCACTGAATTTTGCGCCCGTGGTGAAACGCGGTCAAATCGTAATCGGTAATCCCGTTGAACCCCCTACGATAGGCGTAAGCGCCACGGAGTTTAATTTCGAAGCAGAAGCGGGAGGAGAAACGGCTCCCGGTCAGGCACTAACCATCACCAACGAAGGGGCGGGGACCCTTCAATGGACCGCGACCTGGAATGAGTCCTGGCTGTCGGTCCTGCCTGCTTTCGGAAGCGTGTTTGCGGGAGGTTTTCAACATATCCAGATTTCCGCAAACACCACGGCCCTGGCG
This sequence comes from Candidatus Zixiibacteriota bacterium, assembly GCA_041306185.1. Lineage (GTDB taxonomy): Bacteria > Zixibacteria > MSB-5A5 > GN15 > PGXB01 > JBFZFV01. The sequence goes on along the minus strand of JBFZFV010000008.1, from coordinate 78,491 downwards.
CCCGGGATGTATAATGACGTAATTACGATTTCAGACCCAGCGGCGACTAACGACCCGGTCGAGATTCAGGTGCATTATAATGTCACCGTGCCGCCGCCGGTAATCGGTTACAGCCCGTCGCAGTTTATCTTTAATGCCGTGGCATCGGGGTCGAATCCCGACGACCAGTTTCTCGAGATAACCAACGAGGGGTCGGGAGTCCTGGAATGGATAGTTTCCAAAGACAGCGCCTGGCTGTCACTTGATCCCGTTTCGGGGACCGATGACGGAACGGTTACGGTTTCCATTGATATTACCGGGCTTCCCTATGGGGAATATAGAGATACCATCCTGATTTCGGATCCGGATGCAACGAATAGCCCAAGGAAGGTTCCGGTCAGGCTGAATATCTCATCGGATCTTCCGATTATCGATGTCGATACATCGTTTTTCTTTATTAATGTCGTGGATCCGGTATTCACGCCCGGAAGGACGTTTACCATTCTGAATGCCGGCGGGGGATCGATGAATTATACCTTATCGGAGAACTCCCCGCGGATTACTTCTCTGACGCCGTCGTCCGGAGCCGTGCCGCAGCAGGTGGCGGTCGGGTTTAAGACTTCGGGGGGTAGCCCCGGTGACGAATTCGAAGATACGGTTTGGGTCAGTTCCGCCGAGGCCATCAATTCGCCGCAGCCGGTGGTATTCCATTTCCTGTATACTTCAAACCCGGATAATATTGTGGTGAATGTTTTTCCGATAACCGCGACCTATTACGAATGCGGCCAGGGGACCGGCGGTGGGTTGGAAATGCTTCCGACCAATATCACCATCACCAATGGCGCTTTGCGCCCGATGGATTTCAGTCTTTCGTGGAATTCCGAATGGTTTGAGCTGGATGCAACATCCGGGACCACGCCCGCGATTCTGACGCCGACTTTTAATCACTGCAGGATCGAGCCCGGTGTATATGAAGACACGCTGGTAATATTCGCGGTGACTGCAATTAACAGCCCAAGAAGAATACCGATTGTCATGACGATACTCCCTACCGTGGAAACTCCGGAACTGGTAGTAGGTGAAGACAGCCTGCATTTCTTCGCGAGGGAAAATCAGGAATCGAGGTTCAGTTTATTTACGATCAACAATGCCAATCCCGGATGCATGGAGTGGCAGATGACCGAGAATATACCGTGGCTAATCAGCGGTATCGATTCTTCAGGCTGCAAAATTTATCCATGGTACGTCAGCGTTCACTGCGATGCGACGGGATTATCTTTCGGCAGGTATACGGATAATATTACCATAACGGCACCCGGAGCGACCGGTTCGCCTGTGGTAATTCCTACCGTTCTCGACGTCTGGAAGTATTATGGAGATGTCGACTGGAACGGAATAATCAATATACTTGATATTGTTTATTTAATCGAGTACCTGTTCAAGGATCGGGCGGAGCCGCTGCCCTTCAAATTGATAGGAGATACCGATTGCAATTTCCATGTGAACTTGCTGGATGTTATCGAAATAATCGATTATAAGTTCAAGAATGGACCTCCTTTGTGCGGCAATGAAACGAAATAGCCGACGCCATTCGAAATGATTACCAGCCGCCCCTTAAGACGGGGCGGTTTTTTTAAGGGATTCTGTCAGGGGGACGTAATAAATGAGTGAATTTTACCGTAATTATAGTATAGAACTTAACTTATGTCAATTGAACGAAAACCGAGGAGGCCATGAAAAGATTCAAACAGCTACTCGCCGTAACTATCCTCACCATTTCCGCCCTGACTATTGCCGTGTTCGCTCAGGTCGAATCCGAACCCGAGCAGAAACTAACCGCCTCAGAAAGACATGAAATACTGGCTCGCGGAAAAGCCGAAAAGCTGGCTCAAAGCCGCGAAATCGCAGAAATTCTGAAAATGGCTCTGGCCGCGAACCAGACCGATTTCGATGTGAATTTTTACCGAATTGAAATCGATGTCGACATCCCCGCGGAAATGATTTATGGAGATGTCCGGATGGAGGCGAAATCCGCGGTTGACGGGCTGGCCGAAATCAATCTCGATCTGGTAAATAATCTGACGGTCGATTCAGTATACGTGCCCGGAGGAGGACAGCTTGTTTACACTCACAATAGCAATGTCCTCGGCGTAACGCTTGACGCGACCTATAATACGGGAGAGAGTTTTCAGGTAGGGGTTACTTATCACGGTCTTCCTCCGATGTCGGGTTTTGTCGGGTTTTCATTCGATTATCATCTCGGCAAGCCGGTGGTTTCGACATTATCGGAGCCGTACATGGCGAGGTCGTGGTGGCCCTGCAAGGATCGTCCCGACGATAAAGCCGATTCGCTCGATATCTTCATAACCTGCGATACGGCGGTGTACTGCGCTTCGAACGGCAGCTTGATCGATACTACCGTTAACGGCGACGGCACCTGGACCTTCAACTACGAGGTCCGCTATCCTATCACGACCTACCTGTTTTCCCTGGCCATTTCCGATTATACCGTATGGAACGATTGGTACCATTATTCTCCGACGGATTCCATGGAGATCGTGCATCATGTGTATTCGGACCAGTATACTTATTCGCTGCCCCGATGGAGCGTAACACCGTACGCCATCGAGATATTCAGTAATCTGTACGGGGAATATCCTTTTCTGAACGAAAAGTACGGCCATGCCAATTTCGAATGGGGGGGCGGGATGGAACACCAGACAGTGACATCCATGACCGGGAGCTGGTTCGGGTTCGATACCAATACCGTCGTGCATGAGCTGGCACACCAGTGGTGGGGCGATATGATTACCTGCAACAACTGGCATGAGATCTGGTTGAATGAGGGGTTCGCATCGTACAGTGAGGCGTTATTCTGGGAGGTAGCTTCCGGAACGGCCCGGTTCCGCGAGGAAATGGAAGACATGGAGTACTTCAATTATGGTTCGATTTACCGGCAGGATACTACCAATGTAGGCAGCATTTTCAGCAGTATCGTGTACGATAAAGGGGCCTGGGTTCTTCATATGCTGCGCCATGTGGTGGGAGACGACGATTTCTTCGAAATTCTTCAGACATATTACGGCAGCCAGTATCAGTACGGCGACGCTACCACGGAACAATTCCAGGCGATTTGCGAGCAGGTTTCGGGGAAGGATCTCGATTATTTCTTCAGTCAGTGGATATACGGGAATTATTACCCCATTTACCGGTATGAAATGTACACCGAACATGATTATTCGGTCGGAGACTATTACGTCTATGTATATTTGCGGCAGACCCAGTCGTCGCAGCCGGTCTTTTATACCATGCCGCTCGATTTCGAATTTGTCAGCGGGGGCCAGAGGGATACACAGAGCGTCTTTAACGATGTCCGGGATTCGGTTTATATTTTCAAGAGCTCGTTCAGTCCCATTATTATGGGCCTCGATCCGGAAAACTGGGTGCTGAACGGGGCCGCCAATCCGGCGTGGGTTTATCATTTGATTCCGCATCCTCTGGATACCGGGACCGCCTATGAGGAATACCTCGATACCCTGAGGGCTCGGGGAGGGACCGGGAATAATCGCTATTATATACTTTCCGGCAATATCCCGAGCGGGCTGGCGCTTGATTCGGCCACCGGGGTAATTACAGGTATGCCGACCGAGTATGGAACGTTTATGCTGAATGTCCGGGCCCGTGATGCCAGTGGAACGTATGCCGATACCAGCACTTACGCTCTTAGTATCCAGGAGGGCATTGGGACTCCCGGAGACGTCAACGGCGATGAGGCGGTTGATATTCTGGACATAGTCTTTCTGGTGAATTACAAATTCAAGGAGGGAGAGGCTCCGGAGTATCTCAGGTTGGCCGATGTTAATGCCGATTGCGTGGTCAACATCCTTGATGTCATATACTTAGTCGAATATAAGTTTAAGGGAGGGCCCGCCCCGTTGATGGGTTGTCCCGGACTTTAAGATGGTTGGAAAAAGAATTAAAAGGGCCGGGTTTCCGGCCTTTTTAATTATATGGGCTAAAAATCGCTAAGAGCTTGATATCAGGCTAATTATGCCGATAAAAAAGTTAACAGGAATGAATGGACATAATCTTATACCTATGCCCGCGATTTTCGTTATATCTTTTACAGGTTAAGGCATGGGTACAAGAAAGTATAAAATAGTGACATTCGGGTGCCAGATGAATCTTGCCGATTCGGGAGCGTTATCGGCGGTTCTCAATGCCGCCGGATATATCCCGGTGGATACCGAGGAAGAAGCCGATTTGATAATACTTAATACCTGCTCGGTCCGGGAAAAGGCCGAAGAGCGGGTCTTCGGGCGACTCGGTGAGATGGCAAGGTTCGGAAAATCCAAAAAGATCGCCGTCGTAGGCTGCATGGCGCAGAGACTCGGTGACCGGATAATGGAACGGGCGGGGAATGTGAATTATGTTCTGGGAACGGATCGTATGTTCGATTTACCGGAAATCCTGGACGACCGCCCTGTCGTTTCCAGGGTCAGCACGCAGTTCGGCCACGAGGCGATAGGGGAATTTCTTCCGACCAGAGACGACCCGTATTCGGCGTTCGTCACCATTTCGCGGGGCTGCGATAATTTCTGTACTTATTGCATCGTTCCTTATGTCCGGGGAGCGGAACGTTCCTATTCGGTGAAGAAAATAGTCGAACAGGTGAACCGCTTCGTAACGGACGGGGTGAAGGAGATCACGCTTTTGGGGCAGAACGTGAATTCTTACCGGGATAACGGCTCGGACTTTGCCGGACTGATGAACGAGATAGCCCGAAACACCGGGATCAGCAGAATTCGTTTCATGACGTCGCATCCGAAAGACCTGTCCGATACTTTAATCGAGACGATGGCGGGAGAAAAGAAGATCATGCCCCATTTGCATCTTCCGCTGCAATCGGGGTCGGATGTCGTTTTGGGGCGTATGGGTCGTGGCTATACTTACGAGCATTACCGGAATCTGGTGAGAAAGCTAAGGGCCGCGGTGCCGGATATTTCGCTGACGACCGATTTGATTGTCGGTTTTCCCGGTGAAAGCGATGAGGATTTCGACCAGACCCTGGATGCCGTAAGGGAGATCAGGTACGATTCGGCTTTCATGTTTCGCTATTCCATTAGGGAAGGGACGGCCGCGGCCAAATTTAAAGATGATGTTGCGGATGGCGAGAAAATCCGCAGGTTGAAAATACTTATAGAGATTCAAAAGGACGCCTCGTTCGACAAAAACCAGAATGAAATTACCAAAACCAGAGAGGTTTTGGTGGACGGTTTTTCGCGGAGGAGCAGGGAATATCTCAAGGGAAAGACCGAGCATAATAAAACCATTCTCTTTAAAGGGGACCCACAAATAATAGGATCTATTTGCAGGGTAAAAGTAAATTCGGCCGACAGCTGGACGCTGCACGGCGAATTGCTTGAATAGAATGCCCGAGCAATTGGTACATTTCGCATATCCGGTACTGGTGCTGATCGTTTCGCTGTTTTTTATCTTCCGGATAAGAATCGGCCGGGATAAAAAGGCCGCCGGCGTTTCCTATATTTATACCGGCCTGCTGTTGATCTTCCTTTTTACCATTTTTAATCTTATTCAGCAATTCCCCGATTATTATGACTGGTTCCTGGAGGGTGTCTACCCCGTGCTTGTGGCCGTCAAGTTCCTGGTTCTTGCTCTTGGCTTAATATTACTTTTGATCGGGACGGCTTATCATTTCGGCGACTGGAACGATCGGCTGGAGCTTTCGGAGAGCCATCTGACCAAACTGCGTCTTCTGGAGCAAATTCAGTATGATTGCCGGCATCCGTTCCAGACGATCGAGTTGCTTGATCATGTTCTTGAGCGATTGCTTGACGGCCTCGGAGAAAAATCCGGCGCCGTATATTTATACCAGGGGGACAGGAAAGAATTCGACCTGGTTTCTTCGCGGGGATTCACCCCCGAAGAAAAAGCGCTTTTAAAACATTACCCCGAAGCGGGGAACATCATATCCAACGCGCTGGATAATCGGCTAAACCTGGCTACCGGAGATTTCCGGAGTTTCGGGGGCACGGCCCAGGTGGCTCTTTCGAAGTTCGGGTCGATGGCGGTTCTTCCGTTGATTTCCGGCAAAAGCCGTCTCGGCGCACTCTTGTTTTTCTCCGAAGATTCCTCCCGTTATGACGAACGATTCATGGAACTGGTCAAACCGATTGCAGGGTGGTTATCGGAGCGGCTGGAAGTGCTGAGACTGGGACGGGATTTCCGCCGGACCTTAACCATGGTCGATGAAAGCGAACGGAATATCGAGCACTATATGCGCAAGCTTGGGAAAATCACCGAAGCGGTGCGGGATACGGTCGGGCCTTCGGAATATGCTTCGGTAGTGCGGGAGCTCGTGGAAGTCGATGAGGTCCTGCTGCTCGGCCTGGATAATGATAATCTTCAAATTTACGGCGGGACCACCGACCGGATAGAGTTCAGCGAAAAATTCACCCAGGCGCTCATAAGCGCACTGTCGAAGGGGCGGACGGTAGTCCTTAACCAGGAAGAAATCGCCTCCAACGGAGAAAACCGTATGTCCGGGTCGTCGCTACTGCTTCCGATCGGGCGCGGGGACGACGCCATACTTCTGCGGCGCAAAAGCGAGTCGATGAGTTTTACCGAGCGGGAAATGAACAGCCTGAAAATTGCCGCGACACTGGCCGGTATGATAATTTCTCACCAGTCGGAACGGGAAACGGCATCTGCCCGGAGCAAGTCCTTCGAGGTCATTACGGAAACACTGCGGATAGTGCCGCCGGGAAGAGATATCAGGGCTTTCTTACGGGGAGCCGTCGATCAAATCTCGGGGCACCTGGAACCGGGGACGATTGCGATACTTTACGCGAGAGAAAATACACTATTGAAAGCGGTCCATTCCACGATCGATATGGCCGATATAAGCGACCTGGAGATCGAATTCGGGGAGAGCTGCACCGGGCGAGCCGCCGCGTTGAAGACGGCGGAATTCGCGTTTGGAGCTACGGCGGTGACGGCCAGTCTCGGGAGTTTTCATGCCCAAAACAGGATTCGATTCCGGAATTTATTCGGGTCGCATGGACTCCCGGTTTTCTTCGGCGATTATCCCATTCTGATAAACGGGCGGACGGACTATTTGCTGACCTTCATAGAATTCAACCGGGGACCGCTGAAGGGGAAAGAGCGGCATCAGCTCTATTCGATAATAACGGGTTTCATGAATCTCCGGGCCGAGCTGATATCTTGTCCCGAGGTAACGGAGACCGGGCCTGAGACTGAAGCAGGGGATAAACGAAGGAATGATGTTCCTCCGTTAAAACCGCGAAAAATACTGGTCGTGGCCGATCAACCGGTGATACTGGATTTAGTTTCATCGATGTGCCAGGGGCTCGGTTTCGAAGCGGTAACGGCTGTTAATCCGATTGAAGGGCTGGAGAATTTCGAAAAGTATTTGCCGGCGGCGGTTCTTGTGGACATGTCGGCGGCGCTGGCCGGGGAGAACCTGGAGACGACCGATATGGCTCACCAGGAATTTACCATCTGGGAGATGTTGTCAAGGATCAGGGGCACAACCCGTGCGGTTCCTTTGATAGCCCTAATGGGGGCGGCGCGACGCATTTCCCGTGAACGTCTGCTTGCGGCGGGGATCCATGGGGTATTGTATAAGCCATTTCAAATCAGCCAATTATCAGAAATTTTGAAGCGGGCCGGAATATTTTAATATGGACCAAAAATAACTTTTCAATATCCGCCCATAAAAGCCGATTAGACAAGTAGATATGAGGATGAACGGCAAACAGCACAATATCGATTTAGCGAGTGAAATCGAAAGAAGTTCCGATCTTCTGGCTTTACCGGAATCGGTGGCTCGGATTATCGAACTGACCTCTTCGGAAAACATCAATATCGATAAAATTTCCCGGATAATCGGAGCAGATCCGGCTCTGACAGGAAGGCTGTTGAAAATAGCCAATTCTCCGTTTTATGGTCTTTCGAACCGGGTCAATAACGCCAATCAGGCGATTATGGTGCTGGGTTTGTCGACCGTTAAATGCCTGATATTGTCGGCCGCGATTTTCCATCCAACCACCGACAAAAGCGGTGCCAATATCGATTTTAAATCCCTTTACGGGAACATCATCACGACCGCGGTAACCAGCCAAAAACTGGCCGTAGCCTGCGGATTCGACTCTCCTGAAGAGGCCTTTACCTGCGGTCTGCTGCATGATGTCGGGGCGCTTTATCTGATGCACCATCATTCCGAGCAGTACGGTATGGTAATCAAAAGGGCCAGTGAATCGGGTAATCTTATAGCCGAAGAAATCGCCGTATTCGGCATTACACATTCTGAAATCGGCGGGAAAATTTCCGAAAAATGGAAACTGCCAGCCAATATTGTTCAGGCGGTCAGGAATCATGACAATTGCGGGAACGGGAACAACGGAGTTCTCGATGATATAATTCGACTGGCGGTGGCGCTCAATCGTGAGTCGATTTGTTTTACGGATGAATTCATCGAAGATAAAATAACGAAAATCAGCATAACCTCAAAACGCCTCGGGCTCACCCGCGAACAACTCGATAACATTTCGTCCACAATATCGAGGGATGCGGTCGAATTCGCGCGCATCCTGGACGTCGACATCGGCGACTACGAGTCCTTGATAAGCAGAGCCAACCAGGAAATATTCAATACATATATGGCGCTGCAGAAGCTGTTCCGCGAGCGGCAGGAACTGACCAACCGGATCCTCGAAGAGGAACGTGCCCGGGGACTACTTGAAGCCAAGAATATCGCCGTATCGACCATGGCCCATTATCTCAATAACGCCACCATGTCGATTTCGGGACAGGCGCAGGTAATCAGGCTTTATCTGAAATCCAAAACGGCCGACGAAATTATCAAGGGACTTCCGAAATTCCTCGATGCCATCGATACGGGGGTTAAAAAGTCCGTTGCCGTGCTGGAAGAATTATCGGAATTGAATATGCTGGACGAAGTGGAATATTTCAGCAAATCGAAAATCCTGAATATTGACGAGCGAATCCAGAAACGCCTCAAGAAACTCGATAAAGAGAGCGGACTGGTTTTACCGGCCGAGGCAGAGCTGTAAGTCTCACCTGCTATTTTCAATTAAAAGTATTCTTATTGCTTTATCCGCGCGTATTGCCTTAGATTTATTCATAATTATTTCTTTAAAGGAGCTAACTATGAAATATCGCGCGGAAAATATGCCATTTGAAAATTGCAGGATACCGATCATGCTGCGTTTTTGCTATTCCGATAATTTCGCGGCCGATCCGGTGTATAAGAAACTCGATTCCATGACCGAGGGATTTGCCGGGCGCGTGGTGAAATCCGAGGGCTTCGAGGGTAAAACCAAACAGGCGACGACGATTCATATTCCGGGAAAGCTGAAACTGGAGAAGTTGATCCTGGTCGGCCTGGGGGAAAAAGGTAAATCCGATCCGGAGGCTTTTCGGGTGGCGGCCGGGTGGGTTTCGCGGCTGGACGGTATCAAGGGGGCCAGGGAAATCGCTGTCGCTGCGGATGGCTTTGAAAAGCGGGAAATTATCTCGGCCATGATAGAGGGATTTGTCCTTGGGGGTTATGAAAACCTGCAGTATAAAAGCGAGCGAAGGGACGAGCGTAAGAATGAAAGTCTCGTTTTTCATTATAAGGACATCAAGCATCAAATGGAAATTGAGCAGGGAATCGAGAACGGCGGGATAATATCGGAAGGGGTGGTCCTGGCCCGGAACCTATCGTCCGATCCTTCGAATTTTCTCACGCCGGAAAGCTTTGCCGGCAAGGCGGTGGAATACGGGAAAAAATATAAGTTTTCGGTCCAGGTACTGGACGAGAAGAAAATCGCCCGCGAGAAGATGGGGGCTCTGCAGGCGGTGGCGCAGGGTTCCGATAATCCTCCCCGGTTCGTAATACTGAGGCACAACGGCGGAAGGAAGGACGCGCCCCCGATTGTTCTGGTAGGGAAAGGGATAACGTTCGATTCCGGAGGTATTTCGATTAAGCCGGGACTGGATATGCACGAGATGAAGCAGGATATGACCGGCGGAGCGGTGGTGCTAACCACGATGATAACGGCGGCACGGCTGAATATCAAACAGAATCTGGTCGGGTTGATTCCTCTTGCGGAAAATATGCCTTCGGGACGGGCGGTAAAGCCGGGCGATATCATTAAATCACGAAAAGGGATTACAATAGAAATTATCAACACCGACGCCGAAGGGCGGCTGATCCTGGCCGATGCCCTCGATTATGCCGACAAATTCAAACCTCAGGCGGTGATCGATATCGCCACCCTGACCGGAGCGACCAAGTATATCCTGGGGTATGCCGGAGCTCCCATAATGGGAAACAATGAGAATTTGATCGATGCCATTTATGACGCAGCGGAGGCCACCGGGGAACGGGTCTGGGAACTGCCGATCTGGGATAGGCACCGTGAAGACATGAAATCTAATATCGCCGATTTGAAAAACAGCGGCGGACCGTTTGCGGGAACCATCAAGGCCGCGGCGTTTCTCGAAAATTTCATCGGCGACTGGCCCTGGGGGCATATCGATATTGCGTATATGGATCTCGAGGTTGAAACGCAGTCTTACATTCCCAAGGGTCCGACCGGATTCGGGATGAGGTTGTTCGTCGATCTGCTCAGTAATTGGAAAAAGCTATAGCATATTTATCTATAAAAAAAAGCCCGTCATCGGACGGGCTTTTTTATTTCAATGAAATTCTATCGTGACCAGGCCGGGGATTCGCTTTGTCCGGGGCCGGTTATTTGCCGCAGGCCATTTCCGGTCAGATCGACAATCCAGATGGAGCCGTCATTGAGGGCGAAAGTCATCCATTTGGAATCGGGGGACCAGGAAAGGGGGTAGGTTTGCATGGTCTGGCCGATCTGAGGTTTATAAACCAGGTAGTTTTCGGTGAGGTTTTTGTTGGTGATGTATATTCCCTGATCGCTGACCGTATTGATGATGTATGCCAGCCATTTTCCGTCCGGTGACCAGGCCGGAGCGGTTCCATTGGAAATCATTTTTATGTTCTTCTTGAAGGACTCCTCATTGATGGCAGACAGGCTCAGGGGTGCAACCGCAATTCCGACGGGATTGACTCCTTTATATACGACGAAGGCATACATGCTGTCCGGTCCGAGCGTGGGCATGATCGACATATATTCGGAATTCATATTGTGGTCTTTTCGGAGAATTGTAAAATCTTCGCCGGTCGGGCCCATCGTACAGGTCTGGTAATTGGGCATGGTGGCATTGACGGTATTGGCGTTGATGTCTTTGGTAAAGATAATTTTTTTGCCATCGTTAGAAAATTCCGGATAACGGGAACCGTATCCGTCGGTAATTTTCATCCACCAATTGGTGGTACTTTTGGCCGAATCGGGGAAACCGAGGAAAATATCGTAGATTTTGTGGCGTCCGCCGAGGTTGTCGGGTCCTTTTACATCGACCATTCCATGACGGCAAAAGGCAATCGATTTACCGTCGGGAGCCCACGAAATTTTCCCAATACCGTTTTCCGCGGTAACGATTTTATACTGGTTTTTGCCGTCCCAATCCATAACCCAGAGGCTGCCCTCACGAATGAAGGCGATTTTTCCGGTGGGGGTTGGAATTGTTCCGGCTTTGTCCGCCGGCAGAGGCTGTTTGGCCGGCTGCCCGAAAGCGAGGGAAGCGGTTAACACCAGGGCCGTGGTCACGAAGATCATTGCTTTTCTCAAGTCGTCTCCTTTTCTTTATCTTTATAATTCTATATTTCTCAAGAGTTAAGCAAAGATATCAAATATTTGCAATTTGTCAATTCTATCGGTGCCGCCTTTAACGGTCTTTAATTATACAAGATGAGGCATTCCCGGTTCGCTAATGAATAGAATGAAAAACGGGACCCTTAAAGAGGGTCCCGTTTCTATAATCGAAGCGATTATCAGAGGGCTATTCGGCTTTGGGAACGAGTTCGCTGAAATCAAGCGATTCCAGCTGCTTATAGTACTTGTAACGCCTGGTAACCTGTTCCTGGGCCTGTTTGGCCAGCGCTTTGGCACGGTCCGGCATGGAGGCCATCAGGGTCCGGAAACGGACTTCGCCCATGGCGTATTCCTCGTACGGAACGGAGGGTTCCCGGCTGTCGACTTTGAGCGGGTTTTTACCCTCTTTGGCGAGTTCGGGATTATAGCGGTAAAGAACCCAGTGGCCCGAATCGACGGCCTTCTTTTGTTCGTTCAGGGAAAACGACATGTTAATTCCGTGGGCGATGCAACTGGAATAGGCGATGATAATCGAGGGGCCGTTGAATCTTTCGGCCTCGATTATGGCGCGAACCGACTGTCCCTGGTTGGCACCCATCGCAATCTGGGCGACATAGACATTGCCGTAGGACATCAGCATCAGGCCGAGGTCTTTTTTGGGCATCGGTTTTCCGGCAGCCGCGAACTTGGCCACCGCTCCGGTTGGAGATGATTTTGACATCTGCCCGCCGGTGTTGGAATAAACTTCGGTATCGAGAACCAGGATGTTGACATTGCGTCCGGAAGCCATGACATGGTCAAGGCCGCCGTAGCCGATGTCGTATGCCCAGCCGTCGCCGCCGAAGGCCCAGACCGATTTTTTGACCGTATAATCGATGAGGTCAAGCAAACGGGTAACTTCAAGGTTCTTCTTGCCTTTAAGTTTCAATTTCAGCTTTTCGACCCGTTCACGCTGGGCTTCGATTCCCTCCTGCGTCGACTGATCGGCGGTGGCAAGAGCTTCGTAATCTTCCGGCGCGACCTGCTTGACCAGTTCCAGCGCATGAGCGCCCATCTTGTCGCAGGCGAGGCGCATCCCGAACGCGAATTCGGCGTTATCTTCGAAAAGCGAATTCGACCAGGCCGGGCCTTTACCATCGGCGCGGGTGCAGTATGGTGTGGTCGGAAGATTGCCGCCATAAATGGAGGAACATCCGGTGGCGTTGCCGATTAAAGCGCGATCTCCGAACAACTGGCTGACCAGCTTGATATATGGGGTTTCACCGCAGCCGGCGCAGGCCCCGGAAAATTCGAAATGCGGTTTAATGAACTGGCTTCCTTTGACCGTTTCACGATTGTACAGCGCGGGGTTGGTTTCCGGAATGGAAAGGAAGAAGTCCCAATTGGCGGCTTCCTGAGTTCTAAGCGGAAGCTGCGGAGCCATGTTGATGGCTTTTCGTCCGGTCTTGTTGCCTTCGGAATCTTTCTCGCTGATCGGGCACATGTTGACGCAGACCTCACAGCCGGTGCAGTCTTCCGGAGCAACCTGCAGGGTGAATTTCTTTCCGGCGAATTCTTTGCCTCTGGCATCCACCGACTTGAAAGTCCCGGGAGCGTCCTTGAGGGCCTCCGGATCGTATGCTTTCATGCGAATGGTGCTGTGCGGGCAGACGATGGAACAGATGCCGCACTGGGTGCAGATATCTTCGTTCCAAACCGGGATTTCGACCGCGATGTTGCGCTTTTCAAAACGGGTAGTGGACAAGGGGAAGGTCCCGTCGTCGGGCATCAGCGAAACCGGAATCTGGTCGCCTTTTCCCTCGATGATCTTCGCGGTGACTTTCTGGACGAATTCGGGAGCGTCCTTCGGCACGATCGGCGGGCGGGTTATCTTGCTGGTCGCCTGCTTGGGGTAGTTGACCTGGTGGATATTTCCGAGGGCACCATCGACCGCCTTGAAGTTCATGTTGACGACTTTTTCGCCCTTACGACCGTAGGTTTTAACGATAGCATCCTTGATGGCTTTAATCGCTTCGTCGCGCGGAAGAATGTCGCTGATGACGAAGAAGGCAGTCTGCATGATCATGTTGATGCGGGCGCCGAGGCCGAGTTCGTGTCCGAGTTTGATGGCGTCGATAACGTAAAATTTAAGCTTCTTCTTGATAATCTGCTTCTGAACTTCGATGGGAATCTTGTCCCACACTTCATCCGGACCGTACGGGCTGGTCAGAAGGAAGGTGCCTCCCTCGATGACCGGCGAAAGCATATCGTACTTCTCGAGGAAGGAGAAGTTATGGCAAGCGACGAATTTCGCCGACGAAATCAGATAAGGGCGGCGGAGCTGCCGTTTACCGAAACGAAGGTGCGATACCGTGACGGCTCCGGCTTTTTTCGAGTCATAAACGAAATAGCCCTGGGCGTTGAAGTCGGTGTATTCGCCGATGATTTTAATCGAATTCTTATTGGCGCCAACGGTCCCATCGGCTCCCAGGCCGTAGAACAGGCCGCGGAAGACGTCGGCCCCTTCTATATCAAAACTGTAATCGACCTTAAGGCTGGTCCTGGTGACGTCATCGGTGATTCCGACCGTGAAATGGTTCTTCGGTTGTTTAGCCTTGAGGTTATCCAAAACCGCAATGGCCATCGGGGGGTTGAATTCTTTCGAGCTGAGTCCGTAGCGGCCTCCGACGATGAGCGGGAATTTCTTGAACGGGGCTTTTCCGCCGGCGATTCCCTCGCTGATAGCGGCCTGAATGTCGGTATAAAGCGGTTCGCCGACCGCGCCCGGTTCCTTGGTGCGATCCAGCACCGCGATTTTCTTGACCGTGGCCGGGAGGGCTTTCAGGAAATGTTCGACCGAGAACGGGCGATAGAGGCGGACTTTGATCAATCCGACTTTTTCTCCTTTGTCGACCAGGTATTCGATCGTTTCGTGCATGGTTTCGGCTCCGGAGCCCATCATGACGACCACGCGTTCGGCATTTTTGTGACCGACATAATCGAACAGCTTGTACTTACGGCCGACGATTGATGCGAAGCGGTTCATGACCTGCTGCACGATCTTCGGAGTATTATCATAGTACTTATTGACCGTTTCACGAGCCTGGAAAAAGACGTCGGGATTCTGCGAAGAGCCCTTGAGGGTAGGATGATCAGGGCTGAGGCTGCGGGCGCGATGGTCGGCAATGGCTTCCTCGCTGATCATCTCTTTAAGCTGTTCTTTCGGGATTTCGGTGATTTTCTGGACTTCGTGCGAGGTTCGAAAACCGTCGAAGAAATGCAGGAACGGAACCCGGCATTCCAGGGTAGAGGCATGGGCAATGGCGGCCAGGTCCATGACTTCCTGGACCGAATTGGACGACAACAGGGCAAACCCTGCAGAGCGGGCGGCCATGACATCAGAATGATCGCCGAAGATGGAGAGCGCATGGGTCGCGACGGAACGGGCGGAGACGTGAAACACCGTCGAAGTGGTTTCGCCGGCCATTTTGAACATGTTCGGGATCATCAGGAGCAGGCCCTGTGAAGCCGTAAAAGTGGTGGTCAGAGAACCGGCCGTGGTGGCTCCGTGGATGGCACCGGAAGCGCCTCCCTCGGATTGCAGCTCGACCACATCGGGGATGGTTCCCCAGACATTGGTTTCACCGCGTGCCGATTTTTCATCGGCTTCTTCACCCATATTGGATGACGGAGTGATGGGATAAATGGCGATTACTTCGGACAGTGCGTGCGCCACGTATGCGGCGGCGGTGTTGCCGTCGATCATTGCCATTTCAGGTCGCTTTTTATCGGCCTTTTTATTCTTTGATGCTGTTTTAGTAGCCATACCCATTGAACCTCAAATAATAAATAAACGATTGAATTTTATCATTAGACGGTTTTCGGAAGCGTGATGCTTCGTTGACCCTGATATTTGCCTTTCTTATCCTTGTACGATACTTCGCAGATTTCATCGGCCCCTAAAAAGAGAATCTGCGCAATGCCTTCGTTGGCATAAATCTTCGCCGGCAGGGGAGTGGTGTTGGAAATTTCCAGGGTGGCGAATCCTTCCCATTCCGGCTCGAAGGGAGTGACATTGACGATGATGCCGCAGCGGGCGTAAGTCGATTTTCCCAGGCAGATGGTGATGACATCGCGGGGAATTTTGAAATATTCGACGGTCCTGGCCAGAGCGAAGGAATTCGGAGGGACCAGAATGGATTTCGCCTTTACATCGACGAACGAAGCTTCGGAAAAACACTTGGGATCGATGACCGCCGAGTTGACATCGGTGAAGATTTTGAATTCGTCGGCGACCCGGATATCGTAACCGTACGACGACAGCCCGTAGCTGACCCCCTTTTTAATCTGCTTCGGAGTAAACGGTCGGATCATGTCGTGCTTGCGGCACATTTCCCTGATCCAGCGGTCGGATTTCACACCCATTAATTCACCTCAATGCACGCTGCCAAAAACGCTCTTGTGCCGGAAATATTTTTGGATATTTCCGGCGCCGATTCTTATTTGTTCTCTACAACGGCGATTTCCTTTTTCCACTTGATCAAATCGGCAATGGTGTGGCTTTCGAAAACCTCCATCAATTTCCGTTCGGCTTTCTCCATGACAATCCGTACCGCGCAACTTTCGGCCTTATTACAACATTCCTTGTCGGGCAGACAGCGAATGAGGTGATACGGTCCCTGGATCGCCTCAACTACCTGGCGAATATTCAAATCCTGAGGGGCTTTGTCAAGGGTGAATCCTCCCTTAACGCCGCGATGAGACCGGACAATTCCGGTTTTGGTTAAATTCTGAAAGATCTTGGCCAGGAATTTTTCAGGAACATCCTGCGCCTGAGCGATTTCGGACAGAGGAATCACCCGGCCCTTATCCTGTTCGGCGAGATGTATCACTCCGAAAATTCCGTAAGCCTCGGCTTTTGTTATCTGCATTTTCCAACCCCGTTCTGGAGGATGTTTACACTCAAGGAGTCAGCGTAACACCCCATTTTTAGTCCGGTTTGAAGATAGAATAGCAGGGCCATTATGTCAACCATATTTGTTAAAAATTTCACAAATTCCGGCTCATTTCCCTTGCCGCACTTAGTAGTTTGACGCCCCTTAAAAAATAGATATATTGCATCTGCCCTGATTATCGGCTGTTTTTGAGAATGCAAAAGAGGGCACAGAAAAAAACAGGAATGAATAAGTCTTCTATAAATCCTTCCCTTTGCGCCTACGCTTCCGATGCCTCGATTTACGCGATTGAGCCGGAAGAGGTTATTCAGATAGAACGGGAGGCGGATATTTCCAATGCTATAAACCGTGCGAAAATGCGGGGAATATCGCTGACTCCGCGCGGCGGCGGGACCGGATTGGCCGGAGGTGCATTGGGGGCAGGGATAATTGCCGATTTCGGGCAGTATCGCAAAATTCTGGAAATCGACAAAGACCGCAGGCTGGTGAAAACGGAGGTCGGGATTATCTATGATGAGCTCAACCTGGCCCTGAAAGAATATAATCTCTTTTTCCCGACAGATCCGTCATCGGGAGATACCTGCCAGATCGGCGGGATGATCGCGAATAATTCTTCCGGACCGCGTTCCGTGAAATACGGATTGACCTCAGATTTCGTGGAGGAGTTGGAAGTATTTGATCGTTCCGGGCGAAGAGTAATCTTGAAGAAGCTGTCACTTGGAAACTCGGAGTGCGCTTCCTTTCTGCAGGCGCATCAGGAGTACGGGCGTATCCTCGAAATCCTCTCGGAAAACAAGCAGGTGATAATCGAGAAATGGCCGAAGCTGAAGAAGAATTCATCCGGTTATAACCTGTTGCAGGTGATCAATGATCTGGACCGGGGAGTGTACAATCTCCCGGCGCTTTGGATCGGTTCGGAAGGGACGCTGGGGGTTATATCTACAGCGACTTTGCGTTTATTGCCGATACCCAAGGGTTGCCTGACGGTTCGGCTATATTTCGATTCTCTCGTCGACGCCGGGAGGGCGGTGCAGCCGATTCTGGAGCTGGGACCGTCGGGACTGGAGATTGTCGACGGTTCGACGCTGAATTTAATCGGCCGGGAAGAGCATAATATTCCGGAAGGAGTGGCGGGGCTGCTGCTGGTGGAATTCGATGATGACATCGAGTTGAAGAAGTCGGCTTTCGAACGGCTGGCCTCGAGTTTGCACCTGGCCTCGAATCCGGATTATGCCGACGATCCGGTCAAGGCCGCTCCGTTATGGAAAGCGCGGAAGGCGATCGTCCCGACATTGTACCGTCATCATGCCACGAAACGCCCGGTGGCTCTGGTGGAAGACATTTCATTGCCTCCGAAAGAAATCCCGGCTTTCATCGATTATATCGCGCGATTGTTCGGAAGTCACAAGCTGACGTACGGCATTTTCGGGCATATCGGCGACGGGAATCTGCATATTCGTCCCTTGTTCGATTTGAACGATCCCGACGATATGCGCCTGGCCGACGAGTTGTACTATAAGATATATAACCAGGTTATCATGCTCGGTGGGTCCACCACCGCCGAACACGCCGACGGACGGCTGCGGGCCGCGCTGGTTAAGAAGCTGTACGGCGAAGAAGTCTATTCCGTTTTCAGAAAAATCAAGAGTATTCTCGATCCCGATAACATGTTTTCGCCGGGATCGGTGATTTCGGATGAGCCGTACACCGAACATATCGATTACGAAAAAATAAAATCGTTCTGCGCCGCCTGCGGCAAGTGCAACGGCTACTGCCCGGCGTACGATATATTCCGCCGGGAAGATATGGGAGCGCGGGGCTGGCTGCGGATGATCAACCAGTCGGGGATGTCCCGCCGGAAACTCGATGAGTACCTGTCGTACTGCCTGAACTGCAAGAACTGCGCCATTGTCTGCCCGGCGGGAGTGGATATCGCGCATGAGATTATCGAATACAAAAGCCGGCGGCCGTCGGCCCTGTCGAAAATGGGCGCGGCTTTCGCCGACAGTGAGGGGCTGTTGGGCATATCCCTGAAGCTGGGGAAACTAGCGGAACCGCTCATGCAGAGCGGAATCGGCAAGAGCATGATCGGGCTGTTTGGGAAACCATTCGGGATGAACAAGTCGGCGGAATTCCCAAAAATATCCGGAAAGAGCTTAAGGAAACGCTTTGCAGATAGAGTCGGTGAATCAGGGAAGGTGGCGTTTTTCCACGGCTGTGCGGATAATCTACTGGAGTCGGAAGTGGGGGAAGCGGTTTTCAAAGTATTCGACCGTCTCGGTATCGAGGTGAAACTTCCGGAACAGAGATGCTGCGGACTTCCGTACGAAGTACATGGACTTAAGGATAATCTGACCGAGAAGGCCAGATTCAACATCGAGCATTTAAAGAAATTCGACGCGGTCATTACCGGGTGCGCATCCTGTCTTTTAAGGTTGAAAGAATATTCCCGTCTGTTTAAGGGGAGCGATTACGAAGAGACCGCGGAAGACCTGGCGAAGCGGTGTTTCGATATCAGCCAGTATCTGAATCTGCAGGATTTCGATTTCAATGCCATCGATTCGGGACAGCCGGCGAAGGTGACCTATCATTATCCCTGCCATCAACGGGGAGCGGGGGTGCATAAAGAGCCGGAAAAGTTGATCGGAAAATTGAAGAACGTCGAGATCGTGCACCCGCTCTATGCCGATCGCTGCTGCGCTCAGGCCGGTGCGTACGGTTTTATCCATTTCGCCGAGGCGAAGGAGATGTTTCTAAAGAAAAAAAAGGTGTATGAAAATATCGAGGCGGAGTACCTGATGACTTCCTGCCCGGCCTGCCAGATGAAAGTCCGCGCCGAGACGGGGGGGAACTTTAAAGTGGTCCACCCGGTTCAGATAATAGCCGAACGGATGATAAATAGCTGATTGGAGATAAAAATGCCCGAATTCCGACATGAAAAGAAGGGACTTCTGATAGTCTATACCGGCAACGGAAAAGGCAAAACGACGGCGGCGCTGGGGATGACGGTCCGGGCCGTGGGATACGACTGGAAGGTCAGTATCATACAGTTTATCAAGGGGAGCTGGAAGTACGGCGAACTGGATGGAATCAAGAAACTGGCTCCGAATGTGGAACTGACCGCGATGGGGGAGGGATTTGTCGGGATAATCGACGACACCAAATCGTTCGAGGAGCATCGCAATGCCGCCAAGAAGGCGGTCGCGACCGTCCTGGAAAAAATCAAATCGGGGCAGTACAATCTGATAATTCTCGATGAGCTGAATGTCGCGGTATCGCTGGGACTGGTAATGCAGGACGAGGTCGAAGATATCGTCGCGGCCAAACCGGAAAATCTGCATCTGGTTATAACCGGAAGAGGGGCGACCAAGTGGCTGATCGAAAAGGCGGACCTGGTGACGGAAATGACCGAAATCAAACACCCCTACCAGAAGGGAATCCTGGCCCAGCAGGGGGTGGATTTTTAATTCCTTTCATTACCTTGGGAGACATGAAGATAATGAATACCTTGAATCGTTTCGAGGATTTTAGTATCTAATCAATTAATGACATTTGATTTGACCTTAAATGTAAGGACTTTGTGTAAAGAGCAGAGGAATAGAAATGGCAGAAAAGAATTATGACATCATTATCGTGGGCGGGGGCCCCGGCGGGTTGACAGCCGGGCTGTATGGCGCTCGCGCCAACCGGAAGACCGTGCTGATTGAAAAATATATGCCGGGGGGGCAGATTGCGAATACGCATGAAGTAGAAGATTACCCCGGATTTGAACTGATTTCGGGGCCGGAATTAGCTATGAAAATGACCGAGCATGCCAAGAAGTTCGGGATGGAAATCGTTTCGGATGAGGTTCTTGAAGTTAAGGTCGATGGCCATGACCGGTTGGTGGTTTGTGCCTCGGGGGATATATATCGCGGCAAAGCGGTTATTCTCTCCACCGGAGGATCTCCCAATAAGCTGGAGGTTCCGGGAGAGTTCAAATTCAGCGGCAAAGGGGTATCCTATTGCGCCATATGCGACGGGGCCTTTTTCAAAAATGAAGTCATAGCAGTGGTCGGCGGCGGCGATGCGGCAGTTGAGGAGGGGATGTTTTTAACCAAATTCGGAAGTAAGGTCATTCTAATCCATCGCAGGGAAGAACTCCGGGCCGCGAAAATTATTCAGGAGCGGGCGTTCAAAAACCCGAAGATGGAGTTTATCTGGAACACGGTGGTGGAATCGATAAATGGAGACGATAAGGTCAGATCGCTTACATTAAAAAACCTGAAGACTGGTGAGGTCAGTGATCTTGAAGTCGGCGCCATATTCGTGTTTATTGGGTTTATCCCGAATTCCAACCTGACCAAACCGGCGTTGAAGAAAGATCCCGGAGGCTATATAATAACGAATGACCGCATGGAAACGTCGATATCGGGGATTTATGCCTGTGGCGACGTTCGGTCACAGCTGGTCCGCCAGATAACCAATGCCGTCGGAGATGCCACCACGGCGGCGGTTGCGGCAGAAAAATATATTGAAGAACTAGAAAGTTAGTTGATTTTTTTGCTAAATTGGGTATATTATATCGTCTTTAATAAGAAAAGAAAGGTAAGAGAAAGCTAAAATAGGATTTAAGGCTGCAGGAATTATGAAGCGAACTTCATAATTCACCCCTCATCTACAGCAGCCTCGCTCGGCCACGTTATACCCTTCTCCAAGCCATTGTACCAAAAGCGGTTAACTACGTCTTTGTGGTTGCATCGGGAGCCGTTGATAAATTTTTGCGGCATAAAACTTGCTTTGGATTCGCATAGTTGATTTTGCCGTATTGAGTTGTTAGAGATTTAGGGAGTGGTGTGTGCTGGTTTTCCAGCCACCTGACGTTAGAGTCGGGCATCCCCCCTCCACCACTCCCTATTTTTTTATCTCAAATTTTTTTCCATTCTAAGCAATCCGGTTCGGTCTGCCGATATCTTGTATCAACAGGAAAGGTGGATTCTATAAATGGCCAGGATTAACGGACCGGGTATTCTTCTTCGAATATCCCATCTGATACTTATCCAGGTATTCTTCATATTTTCGGCAATGGCTCTGATACTCTTTTATCCTCAAGGGGATGAAGGAGATACTGGTTCCACGCCCCGCCAGGAGGCCATTGCGGTTGAGGCCGCTACCGATGTCTTTAATATCCTGACAGACCTTCCTGACAGCCTGGTATCAGATTCCTCGGTTATGACTGCCGTTATCGGGGCATTATCGGCTCAACCGTACATCAAGGAATATATTCTGGCGGAACGGAGCCGGGAGGCCGATTCCGGCTGGTATGTGGCGATTCGCAACCATTATTATAAGCCTTCCGATATCAGCGATCCCTCCTGTATTTTCTGCGAATACGCCCAGAAATTCCTGAAGGCCGAGGACGATTTTTATTTTGAGGCGAGGTCGCCGGGTAATAAGTATGTGGATTATTTTTTCCGGGGGGGAGAAAACGACGAGTTTCTTCTGAAGATATCGACCGATATCGTTCCACCCATAGAAGCCCAAGACAACCTGGCGGAAATAGTCCTTCTGCTGTTTCTCATTTCCACTTTGATATCTCTTCTAATAATCAACCTCATTTCCAGCGGGGTAAAGAAGCCCCTTAAGGCCATAATCAATGCCTTTGAGGAAATAGGGGCGGGACAGCAGACGGTTCTTCCGGAAGATGCCGCCGATCCGGACATCCGCCAGTTGACCTACGCCTTCAATGAGATGGCTTATACCCTGGCAATGGAAAAGAAAAAACTGGCGGAAGCGAATAACCAGTTGATGAAAGCGAACAAGTCGCTCCTGGAATCGGAGTCGATATTGACTTCTCTGGTCGATTATTCGCCGGATGCTATCGTCGTGACCGATCTTGACGACCAGGTGATTATATACAATTTGACGGCGGCCGGAGATTTCGGCTATAACCAGAGCAATCTCATCGGGCGGAAGATTTCCAATATTTTCTCGGTGACACAGGCGAAAAAGGAATCGACCGAAGATACTAATGAATACCTGGGGGCCAAAGAGGTCATTTGCCGCCGGAGCGACGGCGCCAAATTCCCGGCACTCCTGGTCAGTACTCCCCTGGGACCGGAAGGGAGCAAGCCGATCGCGATGCTTTATTTCTTCCGCAATATTTCCGAAAGCCGGAACTATAAGGAAATGGTTCTGAAGCTGGATCGAATCGCGGTCAAGGGGAAAATGGCGCGCGATATTGCTCATGAAATCAACAACTACCTGGCGATCCTACAGGGGAATATCGAATTGCTTCCGATGATTATCGCCAAGAACGACCATGAAAAGGTTGCAGACCGCATTGGGTTGTTGAAAAAAACGGTCAACAATATCGCTACCTTTACCGAAGGGTTGACCCGGTTCAGCGACGAGAACAGCGAATTCGTCAAAGAAGACCTCAACCAGTTGGTTGAAAATTTAATAGCTTTCCTGAAACCGCAGAATAAATTCGATAATATTGCGATCGGAACCAATCTATCGGAGTACTTGCCGACCGTTACGATCGATTGCAGTCAGATTCAACTTGCCCTGACCAATATCCTGACCAACGCCGCGGAAGCTCTGGAGAATATCGCCGACCCGGATCGCAAATGGATTGTGGTATCGACGGCGCTGGATGAATCGGAGCAGCATGTTTACATCAAAATCGCCAACGGCGGTCCGAAAATCGATGAAAAGAATATTGAAAAGATGTTCGTTAATCGCTTTTCGACGAAGAAAGGCGGAAATGGTCTCGGTTTGATAACCTGCAAAAACATTATCGATAATCATTTCGGCGAGATTTCATTCCATGCCACTCATGAGTCGCAGGCAGTCTTCGTGATAAAGATCCCCGCGAATCGGATCGGGCAGACCGACGACGATCCAACCGTTCAGATGCGGGCGGACGAAGTCCCGAAGCAAACCTTCTCTCTTAAATCCTGATTTATCATTTGCCAGAGTTCCTAATTTACGATAATTTCCCAACATGGATCTGACGCGCGAAGATGATTCTCCGACCAGGAAACCGTCCCGTTTTGTCATCCCGGTGGTCGCGGTGCTCGGGGTTCTCCTTGTCATATCGACCTATTTCGGTATCCGCAAGAGCCGCAGCGATTCTCTGGAATTGATGCGCCGCCAGGGGGCGGCCTTAATCGAAAGCCTGGCTTTGTCTGCGGATAATGCCATAAAGGCCAATTCCTTTTTCGATTTATTGATTCAGGAGAAATTTTCCGATTTGGCGGCATTTTTGGAAAGCCGCGAGGGCCTGGACTTTTCACCGGAAGAATTGGCCGATTTTGCGGTCGGCTATGGGGTCGACGCTATTTTGATATATGATGATACCCTTGGTTTAATGCTGGCGGGGGCCCGGGGGAATTTTGTCAGCATCGATTATATCAACAGCATGGTTTTGCCGGAGGCGCGGAAGCTGGTGCAGGATTCATCGCGGTTTTTCGATCTGCAGACGATTTCGGGGAATGTCCCCGGCGATATTTCAATGTACTATCTTGAAAAGACTTCCGATTTGCAGCACGTGATCGTTATCGTCAGCGATGCCCTGTTTTATTCCGAATCGAAGAAAAACATCGGGATCGGCTATCTCGTGATGAGTATAGCCCAGGAAATCGGGATCGAATACATTCTCTTCCAGACCGAACAGGGAATTGTCTTTTCTTCGCGGAAAATCGGGCCGATCCTGAAGATAGAAAAGGACCCGTTCCTGAATGCCGCACTCAATACCGATACGGTAATGTCGCGGTTTTATGATTTGAACGATCGGGAGATACTGGAGCTGGTTCGGACGTTTTCTTCGATCGAATACGGCGACGGCCTGTTCCGGATTGGCTTATCGCTCGATAAATACAACGAGATCATCGGCGGATTCGACCGTCAGATGATAGCGTTCAGCCTGGTGATGTTCGCGGCGGTCGTACTAACCATGATGTACCTCAGCGGCAAACAGAAGCGGGCCAATCTGGATCGTTCTATCAGGCGAATTCAAACTCTGACCGAAAAGGTATTCGACAGCATCAATTCGGCGCTGATTGCGGTCAGCCGTGAAGGTATTATCGAGACCGCCAATCGTCAGTTTTTCGAGTTGTTTGGAACCGGCGAGGAGGAATTGATCGGGAAGAAGTGGGACGACCTGGAGTTTAACGAAGCGGTGCCGTTCAGAGATTTCTTCGAAGGGGGAGGGAATTCCATCGAAACCAACACCGAATATTCCATCGGGGCGGAGGCTCATTATTTCCTGGTGAATATCGCGCGGTTGCATGATCCCGATAACAGGCCGTCCGGGGCGGTTGCGATAATTTACGACTACACTCATATCCGCGACCTGGAGCAGGCGGCCCAACGGCGTGAACGCCTAAGTGAAATGGGAGATCTGGCCGCGGGGGTGGCGCATGAAATCCGCAATCCCCTGAACGCCATTTCGATTGCAGCCCAGCGGCTGATGTCGGAATTCGAACCCAAAGAAAATTCCGAGGATTTCCATAATTTCGCGCGGCAGATTAAATCCGAAGCGGGGAGACTGAACGAAATCGTCACGCGCTTTTTGTCTTTAACCCGAAGCAGAAGCAATATTGAACCGACGGGTGAAATCAGTAAGGTCGCGAAGGAAACTTCAGAACTGCTGGCCGCGGAAGCGGAAAAAGCGGGGATTTCGATCCGAATGAACATCGAACCGGGAATAAGGGCCGCAGTATCGGAAGACCGCCTTAAGCAGTTATTAATAAATCTGATGCGAAACGCCATGGAAGCTTGTTCCGGGAGACAGGGTGAGGTCGGAGTTTATCTTCGCAAAGTAGCCGGGAGTGCAATTCTATCGGTGACGGATAACGGTCCCGGAATTCCGAAAGAGCTGCGCGATAAGATATTCAATCCCTATTTCAGTACCAAGGAAAAGGGGACGGGTTTGGGTTTATCAATCGTTCACCAGATCGTGGAAGAGTTCAAGGGGAGTATAGAAGTCGTTTCTCCGGAGGAAGAGGGCACGGAGTTTCGCGTTACCATTCCAGCCAAATAAAAAACGGCGGCTCTGTTCGAGCCGCCGTTCGATATAATCCGAAAATAGATTACTTGATGTTGTCCTTTACCCACTGGGTACTGACCGATTTCGGACGGGTAATGGGAGTTCCCATGGCGCGGTTGAGCACCAGCTGGGAGAGCATGCCCATGGCACGCGAAACCGAGAAGAGCACCGTGTAGTACGGGAATTCCTTCAAGCCGTAGTGGTACAGCAGAGCTCCGGAACCGGCGTCGACATTCGGCCACGGGTTCTTGGCTTTGCCGTGCTCTTTGAGGACTTCCGGAACCACTTCGTAGACGCGGGCGACGGTCTGGTAGACCGGATCGTCGGCCATGTGTTCCTGTCCGAATTGCAGGAAGGCCGTAAAGCGGGGGTCGGTTACACGGAGGACGGCATGGCCGTATCCGGGAATAACCTTTCCGCCGTTGAGCGTATCCCAGGCGTACTTGCGGATTTCTTCTTTGCTGGGAGCGCCTTTGAATTTCTCCATGGTTTCGAGGACCCAGCTGAGACATTCCTGGTTGGCAAGGCCGTGGAGAGGGCCGGCCAGTCCGTTGAGCCCTGCGGATACGGCATAGTAGGAATCGGACAGGGCCGAACCGACCGTGTGGCAGGTATTGGCCGATACGTTGCCGCCTTCATGGTCGCAGTGCAGAGTAAGATAGAGGCGGATCAACTTCGCGAAGGAACCGTCTTTATCCTTGAGGCCGAGCATGCGGGCATAGTTGGCGCCCCAGTCGAGCTCTTTCTTGTAGGCAATGCGATTGCCCTTTTTGAAACGGAGCCGATAGACACCGGCAGCAATACCCGGCAATTTAGCCAGCAGATTGAGGGCGTCTTCGAGGGTCGGTATCCAGTAATCGGATTTCTTCATTCCCTTGTTGTATTCCTTAACGAATTCCGATTCCTTCTGCATGACCAGGATTGCGGTATCCAACATGGCCATCGGGTGCGAATCCTTGGGCATGGCTTCGAGGACTTTCCAGACATAGGCGGGAACCTTGGAACGTTCCGCAAATTCCTTTTGCAGGGCCGCCACGGCTTTCTTGTCGGGAAGCTCACCGGTCATGAGGAGGTACAGGATCTCTTCCGGCCATTTGTCCTTAATGTCCAGCAGGGGATAACCGCGGATAACCAATCCTTTATCGGGATACACCACCGATGTATCACAAATCATTCCCTTGATGCCGCGCATCCCGCCGTACGCCTGAGCTACGGTCACATCGGAGATCTTCTTTTCGCCGACCTTTGCGGCCAGTTCCTTTAGATCTTCGCGGAGCCCCGGGATCATCTCGGCCAGTTTTTTCTGCAGAGTCGCCATATTATATCTCCTGAAGTTTGATATAGGGTTTGAGAAGCATTTTATTTCATTCTATTTGCTTGTGAACGAATTCACATATCTGATTCTATTATCAGACTGTTATATTAAATCAACCATTTAGATTTGTCAAGGGTCGCGGGGGACAATCGGTTCGATTTTTGGTTTATTTTCCCAAATATGGGTTAAATCCCGAAGTATACAGGTCAGCAATCAAGACGAATCAAGTAAACATTTTTCCGGGACAGAGCAGTCCATCGGGGTCGAAAACGGTCTTAATATCCCGCATTGCCGAAATAGTGGGAGAATCGAATTCCAGCTGAAGGTATTTCTTTTTGGTCAGGCCGATGCCGTGTTCTCCGGTCAGGGTTCCGTCGAGGGCCAGGGTCTTGTCGAATAGCCGCTTTATGCCGTTTTCTACCAGCCCCGATTTTACATGATAATCGTCGCTGGTCAGGAAATTGACGTGGAGGTTGCCGTCTCCGGCGTGTCCATAGGAATTTATTCGGAGGGGATATTCTGAATTCATTTCGTAGACGAATGAAACCAGTTCCGGCAGCCGGGAAGGGGGAACGGCGACATCTTCGGATATTTTATATTTGGCCGAAGCCTTTACGGCTTTGGATAAATTCCTCCGAATCTGCCAGAGGGCGTTGGATTTTTCCCGGTCTGCTTCGATTCGCAGGAGCGCGGGACGGTGCTTTTGCATGATGGCAACGGCTCGATCGGCATCCTGAGTATATTTGTCGCCGGCGGTTTCCAAAAGCAGCAGGGCGGCGGCCGGTTCCATGTCGATACTTTTTTCGTATTCCATGGAGCAGGCGATAGCGTCGCCATCCATATATTCCATGACCGAAGGGACAATACCGGTCAAAGTTATCTCGGCTACAACCCGTGCGGCGTCTTCGGGAGTCGTAAAAGCGGCAAGAATGGTCGGGCTGAACTGCGGCAAATCAATCAATCTGACGGCAATTTCGGTAATGGCGGCAAGCAGCCCTTCGGAACCGATCAAAACCGCGGTGATATCGAATAAATCCCGATTATCGCTGTAAATTCCGGTGTTTAAAATTCTGCCGTCGATGGTAATGCCGCGCAGGCCGATAATATAATCCCTGGTGACCCCGTATTTTTTACAATGCAGTCCACCGGCGTTTTCGGCGACATTCCCGCCGAGGGTCGATTCGGCATAGCTGGCGGGGTCGGGGGGATAAAAAAGGCCCTGTTTTTCGGCGGCTTTCATCAGGTCGAGGGTGATAATTCCAGGGCCACAGAAGGCCATCCTGCGCGATGAATCAATTTTAAGCTGATTTAGTTTTTCAAGGGAAATAACCAGCGCGCCTTCGGACGGGACCGCTCCGCCGGTGTAACCGGTCCCGGCTCCCCGCCAGACGATCGGGATGCGGGACCGACGGCAGCTATTTATGGCATTTATTATATCGTTTTCATTTTCAGGGAAGTAAAGCGCCGCCGGTTTGAACGTGATCTCGGAGGCGTCGCGGGAATATTCGGGATATTTATCGGTATCGAGAATCAGGCGGTTGCCCAGTAGATCTTTCAAATTCAAGAAATCTCTCGGGACCGCATTACTCATATTATTCTTTCTTCTTGATTTCGGTTTTAGCCGGAGCCGGCTTGATATCCTGTTTATCCTTTTCGGCCGCCTGTTTGTAAGAAGCCGGGCGGTAGTCGGTGGTATAGAACCCCGATCCTTTCAAAAGAAATCCGGCACCTCCGGTTATCACGCGGTGAATTTTCCCGTAACATTTGGGACATTTTTCCAGCGGGGCATCGGACATCCGCTGGAACTCTTCGAATTCGTGGCCGCATTCGGAACATTGGTACTGGTATGTCGGCATTATGGTCTACTACTCCTCTTCAATCTAACGGGCTGTCCGGTTAAGAACAGCCCGTTTATAATACGATACAATCAATTCCAAACGCTAAGCGGCTATCAAACCTTGAATTCAACTTTCTTCGGCCCGGCCTCGAGAACTTCGGGCGGGCAGCCCTCGGTGAACTTCTTGAAGTTTTCGATATAAAGGGAGGCCAGCTGGATATACTTGTCCTTGAAGGCCGCTTTGTCGCCCCAGGTATCGGCGGGGTTGAGGACTTTCTCCGGGACCCCTTCGCACTGCCTGGGAACGTTGAATCCGAAGACCGGGTCCTTGCGGTATTCGACATTCAGCAGTTTGCCGTCGAGGGCGGCATTCAACAGGGTCCGGGTATGCTGAATCGACATCCGTTTGCCGACCCCGTACGGTCCGCCGGACCAGCCGGTATTGACCAGCCAGCAGTTGGCGTTGTACTTACTGATTTTATTTTTCAGCATTTCGGCATAATAGTACGGATGATGCACCATGAATGGCGCCCCGAAACAGGCACTAAAGGTGATTTCCGGTTCCTTGCCGAGATCTATTTCGGTGCCGCTGACCTTGGAAGTATATCCGGAAATGAAATGATACATGGCCTGGTCCGGGGTCAGCTTCGCGATCGGGGGCAGAACCCCGGAGGCATCGCAGGTCAGCATGATAATGTTTTTGGGATGACCGGCCATCTTGCTCGGGACGGCATTGTCGATATATTCCAGGGGATAGGCCGCGCGGGTATTGGGAGTGCGGCGTTCATCATCGAGGTCGAGCTGCCGTGTTACCGGATCGAATATGACATTTTCGAGAATGGTGCCGTACTTCCGGGTGCAGGCGTAAATCTGCGGCTCAGCGGTCGGGGAGAGATTGATGACCTTGGCGTAACAGCCCCCTTCGAAATTGAAAATGCCGTCGTCGCTCCAGCCGTGTTCGTCGTCGCCGATGAGTTGTCTTCCGGGATCGGCCGACAGCGTGGTTTTGCCGGTTCCAGACAGCCCGAAGAAGAGGGCGACATCGCCTGATTTACCAACGTTGGCCGAACAGTGCATGGTCAGGATTCCTTCGAGGGGCAGCAGATAATTAAGAATCGTGAAGACCGCTTTCTTGATTTCTCCGCCGTATCCGGAATTGCCGATTATGGCCAGCTTCTGTTCGAAATTTAGGGCGATAAACGTTTCCGATTGAGTCCCGTCGATTTCCGGCAACGATTTGAACGATGGAATCGCTATAATCGTGAATTCCGGAATGAATTTACGAAGTTGATCGTGGGTTTCGGCCATAATGAACATATTCCGGGCGAAAATGCTATGCCAGGCCAGTTCGGTGATAATTCTCACCGGGAGCCGGTAGTTGGGGTCGGCCCCTCCGTAGCAGTCCTGAATGAACAGGTCGCGTCTCTGCAGATATCCCTGAAGTCTTTGAAGCAGGGAACTGAATTTCTCCGGAGCCATTGGCCGGTTGTATATGCCCCACCAGATATTGTTTTCGGTGGAGGGTTCGCGGACCACGAATTTGTCGTTGGCGGCACGGGCCGTGTGTTTACCGGTGTTAACTACGAACGGCCCCATATAGGAAATCTTTCCCTCGCGGCGGAAGACCGCTTCCTCATAAAGGGCATCGGTCGTCAGATTCCAGTAAACATTATTGAGATACCGGAGGCCGTGGTTTTCCAGGCTGTAATCGCTTTTAACCGCTCCCGCAACGCTTTGAGCGGGGGTTTTAACGTCGACGATGTAGTAACTCATTTCCAGTCCCTCCTCATCTTGCGGTCGCCTATATAGATTTCGTTTGGTGCCTCGGGATCGAGCGCCCATTTAATGCGCGCGACGCCTTCGGTGATTTCTTTTACCGAGCCGCAGTAGCTCAGCCGGAGATGTCCTTCCATGCCGAATTCCTTGCCGGGGACGGTTACGACCAGGGCTTTTTCCAGAAGGAATTTGCACAGGCCAACCGAATCCTTGGAATAGGCTCGGAAATCGGGCAGGCAGTAGAAGGTTCCATCCGGTTTAATGGTTTTGACGCCATTGAAAGCGCCGAGTTCGCTCATCATGATATCGCGGTTATTCTGAAGTGTCAGGCGGATGCTGTCGACTCCGGATTGCACTCCGGTCAAAGCGCCGACCGCGGCAGCCTGAACGACCACGGAGGTGCACGATGAGTTTTGGGCCTGGACATTGACCATAGCCTGAATGATTCTCTTGTTGGCGATAGTCCAACCCACCCTGAAGCCGGTCATGGCATAGAGTTTCGAGACGCCGTTGATGACGATCAGCTTGGAAGAGTCGGAATTATCTTTGGAGTATTTGTAGCATGATACCGGGCGTTTGTTGTCGAAGACCAGCTTGTGATAGATATCATCCATGATAAGATAGATACCTTTTTTCTCGCAGAATTCGACCAGCTCGGCAATCAGCTTTTCGGAATACATCACGCCTGACGGGTTATTCGGGCTGTTAACGATAATGGCTTTGGTGTACGAACCGACTTTATCGGTGATGTCTTTCATGCGGGGTTCGAAACGGCCGTCCTCGGGAGTCACGATTACGGGGATACCGTAAACCATTTTCACGATTTCGGGATAGCTGACCCAGTACGGCGCCAGAATGATGACTTCATCCTGGGGATTGACAATGGTCATCATCAGGTTATAAAGCGAATGCTTGGCGCCGTTGGAGACGATGATGTTTTCCGGTCCGACCACGTGATTGTAATTTTCCTCGGTGTACCGGACAATCGCCTTCATCAGGGAAGGGATACCCTCGGTCGGAGTATAGCGAATATCGGCCGTGGTAAGCTTGGCCGTAGCGCCGATAACGGCGTCGATAGGGACCTTGCTTTTGGGTTCGCCCGACCCAAGATGAATCACCGGTTCCCCTTTTTCCCGCAAGAGTCGCGCCTTTTCGTTAAGCGCCAGGGTTGGTGATTCCTTGATTTCCCTCGCCAGTTGGCTGATACTCATGTTCTTATCCTTTCATCAACATTGCAATCGCGGTTACATCGACGATATCCTGCGCCGAACATCCCCGGGAAAGATCGTTAGCCGGTTTGGCCATTCCCTGGACAATCGGGCCGGTGGCCGTAGCCTTGGCCAGACGCTGCGTGATTTTATAGGCAATATTGCCGGCATCGAGGTCGGGGAAGATAAGGACATTGGCATCGCCGGCAATGGGTGAACCGGGGCATTTGCGGGCCGCGATATCGGGAATGATGGCGGCATCAACCTGAAGCTCTCCGTCGACTTTCAAATTCGGGAAATTTTTCTTGATGATTTCCAGGGCTGCCAGGACTTTATCGACATCGGGATGGCTGGCCGAGCCCTTGGTCGAAAATGACAGGAAGGCCACGCGGGGTTCTTCGCCGGTCAGATTTTTATGGGTTTGCGCGGAGGCTGCGGCGATCGAAGCCAGTTGGCCGGCATCGGGGTTGGGAACAACGGCACAGTCGGCATACATGAAAATTTTGTTTTTCTGTCCGCGGAATTCCGGGACGGTCATCATGAACGCCCCCGAAACGGTGTTGATACCGGGAGCAAGCCCAATGACCTGTATGGCAGCCCGAAGGACGTCTCCGGTGGTGTTGACCGCTCCGGATACTGAACCGTCGGCCATATCTTTCTTAACCAGCATGGCGCCGAAATAAAGAACCTGCTTCATGGCCTCGGCGGCCTGGTCCCTGGTGATGCCTTTCTTCTTGCGGATTTCCATGAATTCCGTCACGAATTCTTCATGCAGTTCGGAATCCACAGGATCGATTACCCGGACCTTATCGAGATTCAGGCCGTTTTCTTTGGCCAGTTTACCGACTTTGTTTTTATCGCCGAGAATGGTCACTCCGGCGATTTTTTCTTCCACGATGATTTTGGCAGCCTGAATGGTGCGAGGTTCCAGTCCTTCCGGAAGAACCACCCTGCGCTTTTTGGCGCGGGCTTTTTCTTTTATCTCATCCAGGATGTTCATGCTTTTCTCGGAAGCCATCTTACTACTCCTCAGACAATTAAAGTTTTATAGTCTCATTTATGCTTTGCTCAATTCCGGGTCGGAGAGGAAGGCCTCGATAAAGCGGTCGATATGGCCGTCCATAACCGCCTGGATATTTGAGGTTTCTTCGTCGGTACGATGATCTTTCACCATGTTGTAGGGGTGGAAAACGTAACTGCGTATTTGCGAGCCCCATTCTATTTTCTTTTTCGATTTTTCCATTTCGGCGTGTTTTTTCCGCTGCTCTTCGAGCTCCATCTGATACAGGCGGGATTTCAGAAGCATCATGGCGGTGGCGCGGTTTTTTATCTGGCTTCGTTCGTTCTGGCACTGCACCACAATTCCGGTCGGAAGGTGGGTCATGCGGACCGCCGAAGAGGTCTTATTGACATGCTGTCCGCCTGCTCCGGATGCGCGGTAGGTATCGATGCGGAGGTCTTCGTCTTTTACCTCGATACTGATTTCCTCCGAGAATTCGGGATAGACATAGACGGAAACGAACGAAGTGTGCCTCCGGCTGTTGGCGTCGAATGGAGAGATGCGGACCAGGCGATGCACTCCCGATTCGGCCTTCAGGTAACCGTAGGCGAATTCCCCCTTGATTTCCATGGTAGCCGATTTCAGCCCCGCCTCTTCACCCGGCTGATAGTCAATCAGGTTGACTTCGAATCCTTTCATTTCGCACCAGCGGTTGTACATCCGAAAGAGCATGTCGGCCCAGTCCTGCGATTCGGTCCCACCGGCGCCGGGATGAATGGTCAAGATGCCATTGCGGCTGTCGTTGGGTCCGGATAGGCGGGTGGTGAATTCGAGGCGGTCGAGGGTCTTCTCGATTTTTTCGCTGGTTTCGGCCAGCTCTTTCAGGTCGGATGTATTATCATCGTCGGTCAATTCGATTAATTCGTCGAGGTCGTTCAATTCCGCCTGGATTTTATCGATCTGATCGATCCAGCGCTTGTGTTCGGAGATTTCTTTCAGGATGCTTTGAGCCTTTTGATTGTCTTCCCAGAAATCGGAGGCGGTAGTCAGTTGCTGGAGCTTGTTAATTTTTTCACGACGGGGTTCCAGGTCAAAGGAACCTCCCGAGCTTGGAAAGCCGTGTCTTTAAATCGTTTATCCGGTCTTTTGTAATTGTCGCCATATCGTTCTCCGTAAGAGGATTAATAATAATCGATACGAATGAAAAGTCAAATCTTATTCGCGAAATTATCCAATTTTATATATGTTGGCATCAATTTAACAGAAATTTCTTAGGTTTGATTCGTCGACTAATGTTCTTCCGGCAACGACTACGACCGGAGCTTTGCCCTTGACATCCGCAGTTCGAGTAATATCTTCCTCAGAATTGGCAATTTAACACCGTATTATGTGATTATGCTGAAACTGGAAACACTGGTGGTAAGTCCGTTCGAAGTAAATTGTTACCTGGTATGGAATCCGGGCGACAATAGCGGCGTCATTATCGATCCCGGCGACGAAGACGAATTGATTATCGAACGGGTCGAAAAAGCGGGCTTCCAGCCCAAAGCCGTTCTTTTAACCCATGGTCATGGAGATCATATCGGGGCGGTCAAGCCTGTTAAAGAGCATTTTAATATCCCGCTCTATATCGGGAAAGAGGATGCTTCGATGCTCTCATCTCCCTCGGAAAACGTCTCGGCGGTATTCGGATATAAAGTCGTCTGCCCGCCGGCGGAACACCTGGTTGCGGACGGCGATGTCATTGGATTCGGTGACCTGAAATTTACCGTTATTTTCACGCCCGGTCATACCCGGGGTGGGGTATGCTATTTTGTCGACCGGTTTTTATTTTGCGGAGATACCCTTTTTCAAAATTCGGTGGGACGAACCGATCTTCCGGGGGGGAATTATGAAACCCTGATCGATTCCATCGATAGAAAACTCCTGACTTTGCCGGACGACATTATTTGTTTTCCGGGGCACGGTCCCTCCACCAGTATCGGCGAAGAGCGCCACAACAATCCCTTTATTAGCGGAAGAAGGTTCGTTTAATATGTACGGAGGACAGCCCCTTCCGGGCGATTACCATATTCACCCCGATTTTTCGTTCGATGCCAGCGGCAGTGTCGACGATTTCTGCCGAGCGGCCTTGAACCGCGGCCTGACCGAGATTTGTTTTACGACTCATTACGATGCCGATCCGATTATCCCGGAACGCCACCGGAACATGAAAATCGGCGGCGAAGTCGTTCCGGTCAATATCGAGAACATGAAAGCCTATGTCGACGCCGTGCACGAAGCGCACGAACGCTATTACGAAATGGGTTTGATGGTGAAATGCGGGATAGAAGTGGGTTATTACGATAGCTGCTTCGATGAAATCAGCCGCCTGTTCCGGACCTATGATTTCGTCCATAAGATCGGTTCGGTGCATATTGTCGACGGCATCGATATCTGCAACGACGCCTCGATGCAGAAAGCCCCGGATAAATTTTCGCTCGAAAAGTTCGCGGATATTTGTTTCGAGGAGCTGGTCAAGTCCGCCGAATGCGGGCTGTTCGACGTCCTCGGTCATATCGACATGTACAAAAAATTTGCCCATAAGTACTACGGCGAAAAGGTCCGTGAGATCCACCGGGGGAGAATCGATCGGCTGTTCGAAGCCGTCAAAAAGAATAATATCGGGATCGAGGTAAATACTTCGGCTTTGCGCCGGGGCCACACCGAGTACTACCCCTCCATGGAAATAATCAACCTGGCCCGGAATGCCGGAGTGAGAATCTTATCCATCGGTTCGGATGCACATCGTCCGGAAGAGGTCGGTTATGACTTCGAAGCGGCTTCTGCCGCAATCTATGAATTGACTCCCTATTGTGACGAATAAGGGTCATGAAAGCCCGTCTCACTAAATTACCCAGAGAATTCTATCTGCGCCCGACGCTGCAAGTGGCAAGGGACCTCATCGGCAAAATCCTCATTTTCAATGACAATAAGAAAATAATGAGCGCCCGGCTGGTTGAAGTCGAGGCTTATATCGGCCGGGACGATCCGGCCTGTCATGCTTTCGTGGGGAAGACGGAACGGAATGAAGTCATGTTCGGGACAGGGGGGTTCAGTTATGTCTATTTCATTTACGGAATGTATAATTGCCTGAACGTCGTTACCGAACGGGATGGTTTTCCGGCGGCGGTTTTGATTCGCGGGGCCGAGCCCCTGGGTGGGATCGAGTCCATGAAACGAAATTATAAAAACCCGGGGAAAAACCTGTTAACGAACGGTCCCGGCAAATTATGCAAGGCGTTCGGCTTAACGCGTGAACACAACGGCCTTGATTTGACCGGGGGGCAGTTGTATCTTGCCGACGACGGGAAAAGGGTGGAGAAAATCGAGTGTTCCGTTCGGATTGGTATAAAAAAAGGCGTTGACAAAAAGTGGCGATTTTTCGATCCTGCTTCGCCGTATATTTCGAAAATAATTAGATAGCGATATTTTTGGAGGTTACTTCGATGCCAAGAGAGAAGCATCTTAAATCGATTACGATTCCGGTTTCGACCTACGAACACGCCATGAAACAATTCGACCAGGCGGCGTCGCGCCTGCATGTCGACAAGGGCTTGCTGGAATTCATAAAGCATCCTCGGCGGAGTACTATCGTGAAATTACCGGTGCAAATGGATGACGGCACCTGGCAGATGTTCACCGGTTTCCGGGTTCAGCATTCCAACGTTCGCGGACCCGCAAAGGGGGGAATTCGGTATCATCCCAATGTTTCGCTCGATGAAGTCCAGGCTCTGGCGGCATGGATGACCTGGAAATGCGCCGTGGTGAATATTCCGTTCGGCGGGGGTAAAGGAGGAGTTATTTGTGACCCCTCCAAAATGTCCGAAGGCGAGCTGGAACGACTGACCCGGCGGTACACCGCCAGTTTCTTCGATGTTTTCGGCCCCGAATCGGATATCCCGGCCCCCGATGTCAATACCAACGAAAAGACCATGGCCTGGATTATGGATACCTATTCTATGAACGCCCGCCATACCGTGACATCAGTGGTTACCGGCAAGCCGATTGTCCTGGGGGGATCGCGCGGACGCCGCGAAGCGACCGGCCGGGGAGTGGTGATTACGGTCCGCGAAGCCATGAAGCATATGAATATCGACCCGACTCAGGCAACCGCGGCGGTGCAGGGATTCGGAAACGTCGGTTCGGTTTCGGCGCAGTTGCTTCATAAACTCGGGGTGAAGATAACGCACGTTTGCGATGTTTTCGGAGCGATATATAATCCCAGGGGAATCGATATCGACGAATTGATTAAATTCGTGGCTCAAACCAAAAAGGTGATCGGATTCCCCGGTGCCAAGCCGTTCGACAGTAAGAAGATTCTGTTCGCTGACGTGGATATCCTGATCCCGGCCGCCTTGGAAAACCAGATTGACGGCAAGAATGCCGCGAAAGTCAAAGCAAGGATTCTGGCCGAAGGAGCCAACGGGCCGGTGACGCCCGAAGCGGATCCGATTCTGGCCAAAAACGAGGTTTTTGTAATTCCCGATATTATCTGCAATGCTGGAGGAGTTACCGTATCCTATTTCGAATGGGTCCAGGACCGGATGGGATATTTCTGGACCGAAGATGAAGTCAATGCGCGGCTTGAACGTATAATGACTGAGGCTTTCTGGGATGTATTAAAAGTGGCGCTGGAAAACAAAGTCCACCTGAGACTGGCGGCGTTTATGGTTGCCATTCAGCGGGTGGTGGAAGTGGTCCAGCTCCGCGGAATCTACGCATAGTAAAGGGGAACATGTTCGGACCGGATTTTTTGGAGCGGGCCATAATCGGTCTGCCGATTATACTATTTTCACTTACCATTCATGAGTTTTCTCATGGATATATAGCGTACCGCTTCGGTGATAACACGGCCAAAGATATGGGACGGCTGACTTTCAATCCTCTGGCTCATTTGGATTTGTTCGGAACGCTGGTGATGATAGCATCGGGATTCCGATTTGGCTGGGCGAAACCTGTTCCGGTCAATCTTTACAATGTTAAAAACCCGCGCAAGGCGGATTTTTGGGTGTCGGCGGCGGGGCCCCTTTCAAATATGAGTCTGGCGCTGGTCTTCGGCCTGATTTTTCAGGTTTGCTGGTCGTCCGGTATGGGCCCGGAAGATATGCTAATTAAAATTCTATATGCAGGTGTCCAGATTAATGTCGCCCTGGCTTTCTTCAATTTGATTCCCTTGTTCCCGCTCGACGGTTCACACATATTAAAGAGCGTTTTGCCTGCGGAATTTGAATATAAACTGGCACAATTCGACCAGTTTGCACCGCTTGTCCTGATTCTGCTGGTGATGGTCGGCGGCATCTGGATAATCATCGGACCGTTCGTTCGCTTTTTCAGTTCGCTATTTATGGGATTATAGGTAAGTGTACTCTTTAAAGAAATTTTCCTTTTTCCTCCTTTCTCTGGCGTTTGCAAATATCCTTATGTCCGGCTGCACCCTGGCCAATCGCAATAGTGGGAAATCGATCGCTCCGGAAACCAGGGAAAGCCTCTCCCAGGGGAAAGGTGACGCTTATTCCTTTAAGGTCAGGATTTTCCGCGACGGTAAGAAGAATTCGGCGAATTTCGATATTTATTACAACCGCGACAGCCTGGCTTTCTTTGCGAAAGGCTATCTGGGCAAGGGGGTTTTAAAGGGGCTGATAGTCCGAGACTCTGCCGTGGCCTATTTCCCCACCGAAAATGAATTTTATTTTGGCAAAATAGCCGATCTTGTGAACAGCGACTGTTTTGCCGGACTGGAATTCGAACGGCTGATTCTGGATCTTTTTTTCGAGACGCCGGACAAACTGGGGTATTCTCCCGCAGGCTATTATCTGAAAATCGATAAGAATAAAAGCAGCGATAAGCGGTTTCGACTGATTTCATCGGCCTGCGACGAGCAGTTGTATATAAAATACGACGTCGAGGAAAACCGCTTTATCCCCGAAAACATCGAATATTCCGCCAACGACGGATCGTTTAAATTGATTGCCGAACGGACCCGCCGGAAGCTGAACGCCGATATTCCGGCCGAAAAATTCGAAGTTCCGATTCCTCCGAGTGCGGTCCGGATTCGGCCCTAAACCGATTCTCCCGATTGACTTTTCATGTCAATATCTTAACTTGTAAGTTTATATAATTTCGGTGACCGGGATATAAAAGGAAAGTCCACGATTATGCATTTGATGACCAGGACCTTTGCCTGTTTAAAGCCATACTGGAAACGGCTTTTGGTGGCTTCGATTTCGGCGGCGGTTTACGCTGTATTGGCGGCCTTGCTGGTCTGGATGGCCGGGCCGCTTTTAATGACCCTATTCGAAGCTTCATCGCCGGACCTTAACGCCGTTCCGGAAACTACGAATCAAATCGAAAACCAGGTGGCGGGGCAATTCGACGAACAATACGATTTCTTTGTCAGGTCGAAAAATTATCTGAAAGACAAAATAGACGAAATGGTCACCGGCGATACCCGGACGGAAACCCTGATTAATTTCTGTATTTTGATTCTGGTTATCGCCGTTTCATCGAATCTGTTTCTGTATCTTCAGGGATTTTTCATGGCCTATGTCCAGCAGTCGGTTATCCGGGATTTCAGAAATCGGTTATTCGACAAATATCAGCAATTGTCTTTGTCATATTTCCATAAGGAAAAAACCGGACAGATAATTTCGCGAGTAACCAATGATGTCCTGGTCTTGAACGAGACGGTGGACCTCGGGTTCAACCGTCTGGTTACCGATACCCTTACCGTAATTATCCTGGCCGGATTCCTCCTGCTGCTATCGTGGAAATTGACTTTATTGGCGGCGCTGGTTCTGCCCCTGGTGTTTGGATTCATCTACTGGATGGGCAAAAAACTCCGTAAATATTCCCGCCGGACCCAGGAACGGATGGCCGATGTTAATTCGGTACTGGAAGAATCGGTTTCGAATATCCGGATTGTCAAAGCCTATGCCATGGAAAAATTCGAAATTGGGAAATTTTTCGCGGCAACCGGAGAATATTTCAAATCGCTGGTGCGCATGACGCGGATTCGTCACCTGGCCAGTCCCATTAGTGACATTCTGATTGTCGGAGCGGGGATTGTCATATTGTATATTGCCGGGACGAGGATTATCGAGGGAGGGGGCGAACTGGATGCGGGCGACTTTATAACTTTCATAATAGCCATGTTTGCCCTGGTCAAACCGACCAAGAGCCTGCTGTCGATTCATATAAAATTGCAGGAAGGCATGGCCGCAGCGGAACGGATTTTCGGGGTGCTGGATACTCCGATAACGGTAAAGCCTCCCGAGAAACCGGTTTTGAAAACTCAGTTCGAGAATGTTATAAAGTACGATAAAGTGTCGTTCTCCTATATTCCATCCGAGCCGGTGCTTAAGGATGTTTCCTTCGAATTGAAAAAAGGAGAGGTCGTGGCACTGGTGGGGCCATCGGGAGCCGGCAAATCGACCCTGGTCGACCTGCTGCCCCGCTTTTATGATCCCACTGACGGCAAAATCACGATAGACGGCATCGACATCCGCCAAATCGATCTCGATGCCCTGCGGGGGATGATGGGGATCGTGACGCAGGAGACATACCTGTTTAATGATACTATCAGGAATAATATCGCGTACGGCCTGAAAAATATTTCCGAAGAGAAGATAATCGAAGCAACGAAAGCGGCCAACGCCGATCGTTTCATCCGTGAATTCGATGAAAAGTACGATACCGTGGTCGGAGCACGCGGAGTACGTTTGTCCGGGGGGCAGCGTCAGAGGATAACCATTGCGCGGGCGTTGCTGAAGAATCCTCAGATATTGATTTTCGACGAAGCCACTTCATCGCTCGACACCGAATCGGAACAGCTTGTCCAGGAAGCGATTGACCGCCTGATGTCGAGCCGGACCACCCTGGTCATCGCGCACCGCTTATCGACCATCAAGAATGCCGATCGTATCCTGGTGGTCGACAAGGGGACCATCGTGGAATGCGGAACGCATGGTGAATTGATCGGACAGGCCGGGTTGTACCATAAGCTTTATATGATGCAGTTCCGGGAGGCGGAGTGAACGTCCTCTTTCTCGATTCCATAGAAAAAAAAACTTACGGAGGATACCAAAACTGGATCCGCCTGGTGGCTAAAGGCCTGGTCGAGAAGGGGCATGGAGTGTTTATTGCCGGGAGACCCGGTTCGGAATACCTGAGGCGGGTCGGCGAAGGAGACGCCAGAATAAATAGGTCGCCGATTAGTATTTCCGGAGATTTCAATCCTTTTACTATCCGGAAAATCAGCAGGCTGATCGATGATAAAAATATCGATATCGTGATTTGCGATTTCAACAAGGACGTCCGCCTCGGGGGACTTGCCTCCAGATTCAGCAAAAGAAAGCCGAAAGTTCTGTGGAACCTCGGGCTGGATATAACCAAGAATAATTTCATTCATCGCAACCTGACTCCGCGACTGGTGAATGCCGTAGCGGTTCCATCGGAGGGATTGAAAAAACAGGTTACGAGGTTCGGGTATATCAAACCGGATGAAGTGAAAGTCATCCCGCACGGCATTCCATACAAGGAATTCAAAAGGCCCAATTCGGAGGCGGCAGGGACCCTGCGTGATAAGTACAAACTGGACCAGGATGCCATCGTTGCGGTGACTTCGGGGCGATTCGTGACGCAAAAGGGGCATGTCTATTTGGTCGACGCGGCTCCGGAGATAATTGCGGCGGAACCATCCATACGATTCTTATGGCTGGGCAGCGGGCCGCTGGAAAAATCGCTGAAAAAGAAGATCAAAATTCTCAGCGTCGAACGATGTTTCGTTTTTGCGGGGATGCTCGACAACACGGACCTGGAACTGGCCGGGTCCGATCTGATGATACATCCTTCCATCGATGAGCCGTTCGGTTTTTCGATAATCGAAGGGATGCGGGCGGGACTTCCGGTGATCGCGACCAATGTCGGAGGAATTCCGGAAGTGGTGCGCGATGGAGAAACCGGAATCCTGATAAACGCGAGAATTCCGGGGGAAATCGTGTCGGCAGTCGAGCGCCTCATGGATGATAAAGAATATACGCTGAAAATGGGATTGGCCGGGCAGGCCCGCTGGAAAAAAGAATTCAATCTCGAAATTATGATCGACCGCTGGGAAAAGTACCTCAAGGCGGTTGCGAACGGGCGGCAACCATGACTTTCCGGAAAAAAGTCGAATTTAAAATCAAAGCTGCCTTTTTCGCGCTGTTTCGGGGAATCCTCAAGAAAGGGGATAGCCGTAGAATACCGCTCGACGGTACCAGGATGCTCAAAATCCTGTTTCTTAGGCCGGATCGTATCGGCGATACCGTTTGTTCATTTCCGCTGATGGATCACCTCAAGAAAACTTATCCTTACTGGAAAATGTCGATCTACGCTTCTCCCAAAAATATTGGATTGATAAATAACGATCCCCGTTTCGAGAATATTTATATTTATCGGCGGAATATCATTAAGGACGTCATGCAGGTATTCGCCATTAGAAGAGAAAAATACGACTTGCTGGTCGATATGATGGGTGACGATTCGGTCACGACATTGTTTCTGTCCCAGTTTTGTGTCTCGAAAGCTCCGCGAATCGGAGTCAATAAAAGGAAATTCGGGCGATATTACGATTTCAGCTATGTTCAACCGGAAAATTGCGAAGAGCATACCATCGATATAAATCTGCACCTGCTGGAGGCATTCGAGTTGAAACCTTCCGAGGCCGATCCCTTTGCCCCGCCGTACGTTCCCGAGAAAAGCGACAAAAAGGCTGGGGATTTTCTGGAAGAGATTAAGAAGGATAAAGAATACAATTCCATTATCGGTTTTAATCTGTCTTCACGAGGGGCCAACCGCGACTGGGGCGAGGAAAAGTCGCAAGAGCTGGTACGAAGACTGGTTAATGAATACCCTAACACCGCGATAGTCCTCATCACCGTACCAGGCGAAAGAGAAAAAGGGGAACGGGTCCTGAAGGGATTCGACAGCAATGTTTATCACATATTCGCGAACGCCAATCTGTCTGAGGTATCGGCACTATTGAGTAAAATGGATTCATTGATTTCTCCGGATACTTCGCTGGTGCATATCGCCCGTTCGTTCGATATTCCCGTAATCGGGCTGTACCCC
The DNA here is from genome assembly GCA_041306185.1 of Candidatus Zixiibacteriota bacterium. Lineage (GTDB taxonomy): Bacteria > Zixibacteria > MSB-5A5 > GN15 > PGXB01 > JBFZFV01. The sequence goes on along the minus strand of JBFZFV010000008.1, from coordinate 35,473 downwards.
GAGTACAAAAAGGTGTATCGCCAGTGGCTTCCGTATCGGCAGCCTGAAGGGCTGGTGCTGTCATATGGAGATGATAACATCTTCAATATCACGGTCGAAGAAGTTTTCGCTAAGTTCCGTGAAATGGTTTCCGGCAAAGCGTTCGCCACAGGGAGATCCTGAGGTGCCTTATGCTGAAAAGATTGGAGCTTTTATTCAAATCGGCATTGCTTGGGGCTATCCGACCAGTTCTGAAAAAAAGAAATGGCGGTAATGAAAAAATTGATCTAGATCGCATCCTGAAAATATTAATAATTCGCCCGGAAAAAATCGGCGATGTCTTTATTTCGTTTCCGCTGATCGATTGTATCAAGAAGTCTGCACCTCATTTGAAAGTATCGATTCTGGCCTCGCGGGACGGTCTACCGATAATTGAAGGAGATCCCCGTTTCGAGCGCGTATTTCTCTATCAGAAGAAATCGCGGGAGGACCTGGAAAATTTATACGCCATGCGGGATGAAAAATTCGATGTCATAATCGACCTGGTCGGACGGGATTCCCTGATATATTTGATCCTGGGACGGATGATAGCGAAAGGCGCAGTATTTATCGGGATGGGAAAAGAAAAAAATCGGAAATATTACGATTTCAATTATGACCTCCGCTGCGGCAATACCGGACATGTGATTGCGAATACTCTGAAGGCTGCCGAGGCTTTTGGTATCGAGTGTATTGAAGCCGATGGCTTTGCTCCGCCGTATATTTCGGAAGAAGATCAAATCATGGCCCGGGGATTCATGAAGACATTCCCCCATGATGGGAAATTAATCGGAATAAATTTAACAGCCGGAGCCGCAGGAAGAACCTGGCCGGAAAAAAATGTCATTAAATTGGCGGACATGTTGAGAAAAGAGAACTCCCGAAACGGCATTTTGTATATCTCGACACCGGATAAGCGGGACCTGGCCTTGAAATTATCGGAAGAGACAGGAAAGGGTGTCTTTGTCATCCCGGAAAATCTGTCGCTTCGGGGTGTTTCCGCCATAATCCGCTGCCTCGATTGTCTGATTACTCCGGATACTTCATTGGTGCATATTGCGCGATCATTCGGGGTGCCGGTCGTTGGCTTATATACGCGGTTTATGGATAATTATAAAATCTGGGGACCGTACGGGCAGGATGTGGGGCAAATCGTTTCCGACAATCCCGATAATATTTATGACATTACGCCTGAAAGGGTTCTTCAAACTTATCGCAAAGTTATTGATATCAGTAAGCAGGAAGATAAATGCCGCAGCTCTCGGTAACCATCATAACGCGGAACGAGGAGAAAAACCTCGGGCGTTGTATTGAATCGGTCCCGTTCGCCGATGAATTTATCGTAGTTGACAGCGGTTCGACCGATGGGACCCGTCTTGTCGCTGAAAAGCACGGCGCGCAGTTTTTCGAGCATGAGTGGAAAGGTTTCGGAGCGGCCAAGCAGGAAGCCGTGAGACGGGCTACGGGGAAGTGGATTTTATCACTTGACGCCGATGAGGCCCTTTCGCCGGAACTGGCCGGACTAATTCAAGCGGCCATTGCCCGGAATGACGATACGGCCGGTTATTACATGAAAAGGAAAACGCTGTTTCTCGGCAGATGGATAAAGCACTGCGGCTGGTATCCCGACTATGTTTTGCGGCTGTTTCGGAAAGATTCCGGGAATTTCAATGACTCTTTTATCCATGAGAAGGTTATCGTGAACGGCCCAACCGCAAAGTTGAACGGTGATATCCTGCATTTCTGCTATGAAACGGTCGAGCAGTACCTGCAGAAGTCCAATCGATACACGACGATTGGCGCGAGAGAAGCTTTTATTAAGGGCAAAAGGGCAAGATGGTTCGATTTTACTGCTCGCCCGGTATTTTCGTTTTTGCGGCATTATATTTTCAAGCTCGGTATCTTCGATGGCTACGAAGGGCTGATTTTATCCTTCTATTCGGCTCAGGCGGTTTTGCATAAGTACAATAAACTGCGCCAGTATGAAAGGCAGGGATTGAGCGGAGGAGACGATTATGCCGCGTAGGATAAAATTATTTCCGCAGGATCGGATTTTGGTATGCAGGACCGACCGTATCGGAGATTTGATCCTGACTATACCATTGATTGAGTCGCTGAAAGCGAGATGCCCGGAAAACGAAATTGACGTTCTTGCCTCGGAATATGCCGCTCCGGTACTGGAGTATAACCCGAACATCAATGAAATCATCGGTATCGATCCGACTCGATTGGCAGGAGATTCCGAATACTTCGAACGAGTCCGCAAAAATCTGAAAACAAAAGCATATCAGGCGGCTTTACTGGTGTTTCCCGAAAGAATTGTCTGCCGATTAATTCGTGGTGCAGGGATGCCGTATCGGATTGGGACCGTCCGCCGCCTGCATTCCTTTTCATTCAACCGCTTTTTGTTTCACAGCCGCAAGCGGGGATTGAAACATGAGTCCGAATACAACCTCGATTTTTTGAAATTTTTTCCGGGAAGGCCTTATATTACGGTTCCGAGGGTGTATATTACCGATAAGGAAAAGGCCGAGGCCCGCAGGCTGTTATCGGAGAATAACGTAAACGGGCGCGTGGTGGTAATACATCCCGGATCGGGCGGATCGGCTCGGGACTGGCCCCTGGGAAATTTCGCGGAACTGACCAGGAAGATTTCCGAAAATGGGATATCGGTAATTCTTACCGGTTCCGTTGCTGAAAAAGAAATGATTGAATGTTCGGGCTTTATGGCCAATGAAAATACAATAAATCTCGCCGGCCAAACCGATTTAAGACTACTCGGAGCGGTAATGTCTCTGGCCGACCTGTCGATTGCCAATTCCACGGGACCGCTTCACCTGGCCGCGGCAGTCGGCACCAGAGTAATCGGTTTTTATCCCAATGATAAAATTATGGGGCCGAAACGGTGGGAACCGTTGGGGGAGGGGCACGCCGTATTTTATCCCGCACCGGGAAAAGAAATGAATTCGATTGCAGTCGAGCAGGTGTATGAACAGGCAATGATGAAGCTTTCCGGAGAGGGTGCCAAATGAATATTCCGGTGCTGAATCTGGCCGAATTTATCATCAGGGTCGAATCGTTCAACGCCAACATCAATATTCCGTTGATTCGGCGGGCTTATGAATTTTCCGGCAAGGCACACCAGGGGCAGGTCCGGGAATCCGGCGAACCGTTTATCGTCCATTGCCTCAATGTCGCCATGATACTGGCCGAACTGCATCTCGATTCCACTACGATCGCGGCCGGGTTGATACACGACGTAGTCGAAGATACCGAATACACTCTGGACCGTATCAGGGATGAATTCGGCGAGGAACTGGCGTCGCTGGTCGACGGGGTCACCAAGCTGGGAACGGTGGAATTCAAATCCCGCGAAGAACAGCAGGTGGAGTATTTCCGGAAGATGCTTTTGTCGATGGCTCGCGATATCCGGGTAATCCTCATCAAGCTGGCTGACCGACTGCACAACATGCGGACTTTGCATCATCTGAACACCGACCGGCGGAAACGCATTGCCCGAGAAACCCGTCAGGTATATTGTCCATTGGCGCACCGCTTCGGGATCGCCCGTATCAAGATCGAACTGGAGGATTTGACTCTTAAATACCTCCATCCGAATACCTACGCCGATATTGTCAGCAAGCTGGAATTGCGCAAAGATGAGCGCGATACATACATCGCCGGCATTATCGAACCGATAAAAAGGATTTTGACCGACGCCGGAATAAAAGCCGAAGTTCATGGCCGGGCCAAGCATATCGATTCCATTTACCGCAAAATTAAGTATCGTAAAGTCCCGTTCGAACAGATCGCCGATTTATTCGCTATAAGAATCATCTCCCGGAATAAGGCGGAATGCTATCATATCCTCGGGCTGGTGCATGAAGCCTGGAAACCGGTTGCCGCGAAATTCGCCGACTATATCGCCAATCCCAAACCGAATAACTATCAATCGCTGCACACGGCGATCTTCGGGCCGGGAGGGAAAATTATCGAGATCCAGATTCGTACTCGCGAAATGCACTATGTCGCGGAAAACGGGATTGCGGCTCATTGGCTGTACAAAGAGGGCCGCCAGGAACTGGACAAGACCGATAAGCAGATGATGTGGCTGCGGGACGTCCTCGACTGGCAAAAGGACATGACCAATCCCTCGGAATTCCTCGAACTCCTGAAGATCGACCTGTTTGCAGAGGATATCTTCGTATTCACGCCGGCGGGAGAAATCAAGCATCTTCCGGCCGGAGCTACACCGCTTGATTTCGCCTTTTCGGTGCATACCGAAGTCGGCCTGCATTGCAGCGGCGCCAAAATTAACGGCAAGATTGTCCCCCTGGGAACCCGGCTCGAATCAGGAGATAAAGTCGAAATCCTCACCAGCCCGCACCGGCATCCGTCGCAGGACTGGCTGAAAACCGCGACTACCTCTAATGCCCGCGCTCGAATCAGGCGCTGGCTGAAGCAGGCGGGTTATGATCAGGCGGTGGAGCTGGGCAAGGAGCTGCTCGACCGATCGCTGAAGAGGCATCGCCTTAAAATGCCGACCGACGACGAAATGCTCGAGATCGCCCAGAGTCTTTCGCATCATTCGGTCGAAGGGCTGCTTTGCGCCATCGGGAACGGAACCATTTCGACCCGTCAGATCATCTTCCGCATCGGGCCGGTCGAGGAGAAAGAGGAAAAAGAAGAAACTGTCGAAGAGGTTCTGGAGAAATTCCGTTCCGAGCGGGGGATAAAGGTGGAGGGGATGGACAGCATGATGTTCCGTATTGCGGGATGCTGCCAGCCCATTCCTGGAGAAGAAATTATCGGCTATATTACCCGCGGACGAGGGGTGACCATTCACAGGGCGGACTGCCCGGCGGCGCAGGAATTGATTAAGCATCCGGAGCGGACTGTGCCGGTTACCTGGGATGCCGCCAAGGACCAGACTTTCGTAGTGCGGCTCGAGGTTACGGTGGAGCCCCGGAAAAATATTCTGGCCGATATTACCGAATCGATCGCGGACAGCAATACCAATATGCGGGGAGCCGATATCGATTTGACCACCACCAGCACTCGAGGTTTTATAATAGTAGAGGTATCCAGCCTGAATCAGCTGGAACGAGTTTTATCAAAAATAAAGAAGGTTAAAGGCGTAATATCCGTAAAAAGAGCTTATGCCGATGGAAAAGAAAAACATGGAAGAAAATAAATCCAACTCATTTCGCGATGCGTTGATCGTCGTGGTGGTGCTGCTGGGAGCGGCACTGGCCTATTTTATCTTCTCCGACCGCCCCACCGTGGCGCAGGAGCATTTTAACCATCCCGATGTCGGCCAGGGCCAGGGAGTGATGCCGGATATCGAGCAGTTGAAAGCGAGTCTGCCGACCGGTTATGACGAACTGGTGCAGCAGGGGAATCACTTCATGGATAATCGCGTTTATCCCGTTGCCATAGAGGCTTATTCGCGGGCCCTGGCGCAGGATTCCAGCGATGTGAATGTCATGGTGGACCTCGGAGCCTGCATGCATGCGATCGGCGATTTACACGGAGCGATGGCCTTGTTCAGCAAAGCAATTGAAAAAGACCCGCAGCACGCTGTGGCGTTTTTTAATATCGGGATAGCCTACCTCGGATTTGACAGCACCAAAAAGGCGATTGAATCCTGGAAACGATACCTGGAGCTTGATCCGAATTCGCCGATGCGGGACACGGTCCGGAATTTTATCAAGATGCTGGAAAACGGAAGTTCCAGTTAGGCGATTTATTCCTTTGATTTAAACTGCCATTATTGTTAACTTTTCCCTATGGGGATTAAAAATATAATAAGGGAAGGATTGGCCGGCCTCTGGGATTTTATTTATCCCGGAAGTTGTCTCGGGTGTGGTTGTTATCTCGAAAACCACCGCCGAATCATTTGCGCTGAGTGCCTGAAAAAAATCGACTTCGTCGATTTCCTGATTTGCATCGAATGCCAAAGCCCGCTGTCGGATCCGGTAAAATGTCAGGTCTGTTCGGCATCAAACCCGACTCCCGTAATCGCCCTGGGGCAGTATTTCGACCCTCTGAAAGAAATCATCCATCAATTTAAATTCCAGAATATCAGGTCGGCGGCTTCTTTCCTGGGCCGTGAAATCCTGGAACGCCACCGCGAAAAAATCCTGAATTTAAGGGCTGAAGTGATTGTGCCGGTGCCCCTTCATAGCATCAGGCAGAAAGTGCGGGGGTTCAATCAGGCGGCGGTTCTGGCCGAAGTCCTGGCCGCCGATTTGAAGCTCGAAGTCAACGACAATTCATTGGAAAAAATCCGCCGGACCCGCGATCAGGTGCGTTTAAGCGGCGACCGTCGCCGGGGAAATCTGAAAGGTTCGTTTCGGGTTATCGACAATGAATTGAAAGATAAAAGAATTATCCTGGTCGATGACGTAATGACTACCGGGGCGACTTTGCGCGAAGTCAGGAAAGAAATAATCAAGGCAGGCGGGAAACCGGTTCTGGCAGTAGTAGCCGCGGCTGCAGGGTTATGAAGATGAAAGCGGTCGCTGAAAACCCGGTCGTTACCGACTATCTGCAATACCTCGAACTGGAGTGCGGGTTGTCGCAAAACAGCATTGCGGCTTACGAACGGGATATCCTTGAATTCCGGGAAAACCTGAAGAATCCTTCCGATTACGAAATAAAAATCAAAGAAGTCAATAAATTCGTGGCGGATCTGCTGGCGAAAAATCGCCGGCCAAGCTCTATCGCTCGAAAGGTCTCCTCGTTACGGAATTTCTATAAATATCTTCTAGAGCAGGGAGTGGTCAAAGAGAATCCGTTCATGTTTGCCAGGGTTCCCAAAATCATGCGCTATCATCCCGATTATCTATCGGTTGACGAGATGGAGCGGATTTTAACCAGTCCTGACCCGAAAAAGGACAAACATCACCTTCGTGATCGAGCGATTTTGGAACTGCTGTACGGGGCGGGATTGCGCATTTCGGAGCTGATAAATTTAAAGATATCGGCGGTTTACGACGAAATAGGATTTATAAAGATCATCGGAAAAGGAAACAAGGAACGGCTGGTGCCTTTTGGGCGCCATGCCAAAGCCGCCGTGGAAAATTATCTGAGCGAAGTTCGTGAAAGCAAAAGGGCCGTCACCGAAAGCGATTACCTCTTGTTATCCAACCGCAACGGGAAATTCACCCGGGTCGGTTTGTGGAAAATCGTGAAGAAGTATGTCCGCAAGGCGGGAATTGCCAAGGAAGCCACTCCGCATACTTTCCGCCACAGTTTCGCCACTCATATGATCGAAGGAGGCGCCGACCTGCGAACGGTTCAGGAATTGCTGGGACATTCCAGTATAACCACGACCCAGATTTATACCCAGGTCGACAGAGATTATCTCCTGTCAGTGCATCGGGAATACCATCCCCGCGAAAGAGAGAGACGTTAAATATGTTCCATCTGGCTTGCCGACAAAAAGAGGTGGAAGTTATCTCTCATCTGCTCAGTACTTTCAAGAAAGACAAAATTTCCTTTCATTATTTCAAGAACTTCGAAGAGCTGTTGACCCTGTCGCAACGCTATCATCTCGATTTGATTCTGCTGGCCGGAGCGGGAGATTTCATGGCGGAACTGGAGATGGCGCGGGCTATTAAGAACCATATCTTCCTGGCCGTGATTCCCACGATACTTTATCATCCTGAACCTTCCGAACATCTTATGATCTCAGGATATCAAAACGGCGCCGACGGTTTCCTGTATGGTGAATGGAAAGAAAAACTTTTTCAAGTGCAGCTTCGGTCGGCGGCGGAACGAACCAATCGCGATATCTCTTTCAATCCTTCGACCTGGCTTCCCGGTCCCGGTTTGATTGAAAAAGAAATCCAGCGGCTGATTGACATGAGGGCGGAATTCAGTGTCTGTTATGCCGATATCGACGATTTCAAGCCGTACAATGACTACTATGGATATTACTACGGGGATAGAGTTATTCGTCTCACGGCGCGGATAATCCGTGACGGCGTGTACGATATATGCCATGAAGGCTTCGTGGGTCATATCGGAGGGGACGACTATATTTTCATCATCCCGGCGGATATTGTCGATAATGTCTGCCAATCAATTATCAAAGTATTCGATACCCTGATTCCCTATCGTTATCCGGAAGAGGACAGGAAACGGGGAAATATCACCACCCAAAACCGTAAAGGGGAAACCGAAACCTTCGGTTTTCTTTCTATTTCGATCGCAGTCATAAACTGCCGGCCGGGACAGTTCAGCCATGTCGGAGAATTGTCGCACATGCTGGCCGACCTGAAGAAATATTCCAAATCGATCGAAGGATCGAATTACGTCTACGAACGGCGGAAGAAATACTAATTCCCGGGGTATTCTTGAAGAAGCTGTCGTGCCTGAGCGTGATTGGGCTCGACTTCCACGGTTTTCCTGAGATAATAGAGCGTTGAATCGGCCGGATATCCGTATCGTTGAAAGGTGATGGCCATATTGAAATATACCTGGGCGAAATCCGGCGCCGCGGCCGTGGCTTTATGGTAAAGATCGAGAGCCTGTTCCGGTCGCGAGGTTGCATAGTAAATATTGGCCCAGTTGACATAGTCCCCGGCAGTGGGGGAGCCCCATCCCTGGCCCTTGTTGAAATATTCTTCGGCTTTCGTGAAATCTCCCATCCTTCCGTACAATGAACCGAGTTTGAAATAGGCCCGTCCGCTTTTGGGGTTCATGTCGACCGCCTGGCGCAAGACCGCTTCGGCGTTTTGATAATCTTTCATGCGGATATAAAGGTCCCCGAGATTTATGTATGTTTGGTACATCGAGGGGTCGACATTGAGTGCCTGACGGTACAGCTGTTGTGCTTCGCTGTAATTTCCTTCGGCCTCGTAGACCAAGGCCGTATTATGATAAGCCTGGGCGAACTGCGGATCGGATTTTGATGCCAGGCCGAAATTATTCAGGGCCTCGGCGTGCTTATGCTGAAGATACTGCACGTATCCGAGATTGTTGAGAATTGTCGGAGATGCCGGATTTGTTCTCAACGCCAGCTTGTATTCTTTTTCGGCTTCTGGCAGATTGTTGTCGCGTTCATGGGCCAGGGCGAGATTGAAATGTATCTGCGATTCGTTTTGAAAGCCGATTTCGAAGTAAGTGCGGTTCACTAACATCAAGACCACTACGAAGATCAATCCCAAGGCTCCGGCTTTTATCCAATTCCTGTTTTTTATCAATTGGTATAATTGATAGATTCCGGCGGCAGCCATAATCAGGACAAACGGTATTACCGGCAATCTGTGTCGCGCCGTCACCAGGAAGAGAATGACGGTGGGAATATACCCGATCATGAAGATATAAAGCGGAATAAGCGCCTTTCGGTTTTTCCAGGTCGCCACCAGCCCGACAACGGCCAAAGGCAGGAAAAAGCCGAAGGGAAAGAAAACAGGCTCCCGCCAGAGGAGAATCGAAAAGAGCGAAGAAAATTGCCGCGAAAAATAAATATCGGCATTATCGGAATTCTCAAACCCATTGAGAAAATAGACCAGTTTCTTGAATGTAATTTCAAGGAACTTACCGGGATGTTCGGCGATAAAGTCGACCGCCTTCCCGGTCCAGAATGAGGATTCCTCGGCCGGAGTCAACTGCTTTCCCGTTATTCTTTCGGCGGCGGCTTTGGTGGCGCCGGTAAATTCCGACCAGGGGAGCGATTCATCGATGGCGACTTCCGGCATCAGCATGGTGAGTCCGTCGGTGTGGGGATTATTCCCGATATATAGGTTAACCCCTCCCTGTGATGAAATCAGGATGAATTCTCCGGTGACCGCGATATTGCGGATGGAAACGCAAAGGATCGGAATTAAAATAGCCGCGATGTAAACAATACCTGATTTGAAATACGATTTGATTTCGGCAGTTTTAAAGAACTTAAAAAATAACCAGATGATGATAAACGGGACGAGGAATAGAATATTCGGTCTGGCGATGGCGGCAAGTCCCATAAAGAGCCCGCTTAAAAACCAGGATATCGGTAAATTATGTTCCACCGCTTTTAGTAAGTACAAAAAGGTCAGCAGGGTTAATGGTATGTATATGACCGGGATGAGGAACATCGCTTCATAGAATATCATGGTGCCGTAAATCGCGAAGGCAAAGCCCGCGATTATTCCGACGTTCCTGTTGAATAATTTCCGTCCGGCATAGTACACCAGAACGGCCGAAAGAGAACCGATTATCATCTGAATCAGCCGCGTGAAAAATATCGACTTGCCGGTTATTGCCTGAAGGAATGCCAGAAAATAAGGATAAAGAGGACCTCTGAAATAGGCCTCATGGCCGATAATGTCTCCGCCGAGAATATCCCTGGCCCAGTTAATGTGCCAGAGTTCGTCCACCATGGGATGTTCGAACGCGGGATTGCTCCGGTACTGCATCAGGTAAACCAGGCGTAAGAGAAAGGCCGCCAGAAAAATCGCCAGCGGCCAGATATTTTTTCTGATTCGATCGGTCATGCCGTTTAATTCTTATTTGCGAAGGACCGGACAATAAAGTAAAAGAATACGCAAAGCCCGAAAAACATTATCAACGATACCAGCGGTCCCGAGGCGCCGGTCAGTGTGTTCAGTGCACCCTCATGCTTGTCGAAGAATCCCCGGTAACCGTCCGAACCGACAATAAACCCGGCGGTAATTACTCCAATCAAGGCATCCCCGGCCACCAGTCCGGATGCGAACAGAATCCCCATTTGATGTCTTAAATTTAGAAGGGCTTTTTTGCTGGTCGACTTTTTAACCAGCCACGCGATCAGTCCTCCGGCCATAATAGGAGTCGAAAGCGATAAGGGGAGGTACAAACCTATTGCGAACGGGAGCGAATGAATCCCCAGAAGCTCGACCGCCAGCGCGATCATTCCGCCCACCATGATCGGAGCCCAGGGAATGTCGGCGTTCATGACCCCCTGGACCACGGTGGCCATTACATTCGCCTGAGGAGCCAGCAGGGGGGTAGGATGTTCCGGGCTGGCCACGAATCCGAAGGCGTCACCCAGAAGATAAAGCGTAAAGCCCATAGCTGCGGCCGGGAAAAGAAGTCCGACAAATTCCGTCCATTGCTGATGTTTCGGTGTGGCTCCAAGCAGGTATCCGGTTTTGAGGTCCTGAGCGATGTCACCCGACATGCAGACCGCGATGCAAACGATGGTTCCGACCGACATGGCCGTCACCATCCCCTTGACCCCTTCAACTCCGAACGCCAGCAGAATCATGCAGGTCACCAGAAGGGTTGCAATGGTCATTCCGGAAACCGGTGAGGAAGATGAACCGACAATACCGACAATTCTCGCGGCCACGACCACGAAGAAAAATCCAAAGATAACGGCCAAAACCGCGCCCAGAAGATGCAATTCGGTCGACGGAAGCGCCCAGATCGCCAGAATTATCAGGATCGTTCCGATTAATACCGTCGACATCGGGAGATCGCGATCGGTTCTCGGAATCGAACTTTCCGGCCCGCGTCCCTTAATAAGCTCTTTGGCTCCGGCCGCAAAGGAATGAAAGATCACCGGAAGAGATTTGGCCAGGGAAACGAATCCTCCGACCGCTACCGCTCCGACGCCGAGATATTTGATATAAAAGTTACGCAGTTGACTGGGGTCCATATCAATTAAAGGAATCGTGCCCGGTTTAATGATAATTCCGGGAATCTGGTCCCCGATGAAAGATAATAACGGGCCGATGCCGAGGTATCCGAGCACGGCACCGGAAAGCATCAGGGCAGCTATTTGCGGGCCGATAATATAGCCGACCCCCATCAGGACCGGCGTGGCATCGATGCCGATCGTTCCCCCTTTCAAGGTCTTCTTGAAATCATATCCGGGGGATTCCGACCAGAGGCGCCCGGTGTAATACATCAGCTTGTAAACTGCCCCGATGGTTATTCCGAGGAATACCATTTTTGCCTTGTTGCCGCCCTCGTCGCCGGCCACGATGATCTCGGCGCAGGCGGTTCCTTCGGGAAAACGGAGCCGGTCGTGTTCTTTGTCGACCAGATACCGGCGGAGGGGGATCATCAGAAGGATCCCCAGGCCGCCCCCAAGCATCGACAGCCAGAAAATCTGCCATTTGGAAATCTCGTGTTCATATCCGGCCGCGGTCAATTGAGCGTTGGCGGCCCAGATAAAGAAAGCCGGGATGGTGAAAATAATACCGGCCGCCAGCGATTCTCCAGCCGATCCGACCGTCTGAACAATATTATTCTCTAGAACCGTGACCTTTTTAAAAAGCGTCCTGAGAATAGCCATGGAAATAACGGCCGCCGGGATAGAAGCGGAGACGGTCATTCCGTATTTCAGTCCGATATAGGCGTTGGCGATACCGAAAACCACGGAAAGAATCGATCCCAGGACAATGGCCTTTATGGTTACTTCGGCTATCTCCTTGCCCGGTGCGATATAAGGCTCAAATTTCTCGGGGGGATTTTCTTTTATCTCTGACACGGGACCTCCAGCTGAAAGATTAATTTCAAAAGCTATCCGCCCGGTCAAGGGCTGTCAAGATAAATGTTTGAATACCGGGAGTGGCGGTTTAATTCCATAGATATGTTTTTGAAATTTCCTGCAGTTTTTTCGTAATATTATGGGTTGTTATGGAACCTATATGATAGATGGATTTTATAAATAGGGAGCAAGTATTCGAAAAGAGGGCACGGGTATTTCCCGGAAATTACGGTCGGCAATTAATCTTGACACTTCTTTTAAACAACCGTATCTTTAAGTAGACATAGGAGATCCCCAAACTCTCTCACACTCCTTACTAATGTTTGAGCAACTGCGTATCGCGGGATGAAAACGGCTGACGGTAAACATGGATGGTTTACTTTGAATTGGGGCCTTCAGTCAAAAACGAAACCAATAACCCTAAACGGGGGGTGAGTATTGATGAGACGAGTTAGCATCATCACTGCAATCTTGGCACTCTTTTTGATTTCTTCGGTTAGCGCCGGCGTGTCGAAAATGGCCACGTCGAAGCCGACCTTGAATGATGAAAGAATTGTTGTCCCGATCGAGCTTGAAAACTCCAGGGAAATGTCCGCGCTCGATTTGCCTCTGAAATTCTCGGAGGGAGTGACGCTGGAAGAAGTCCTGTTTGAAGGCACTCGTGCCGAAAACTTCGATTTCGCCACGGCGCTCATCGACAACAAAAACCATACTGTCGTAATCGGCATGATTCCGATGGTATACGGCGAAAAAGAAGATCTCGCGCCGGGTAAGGGAGAAGTCGCACGACTGGTGTTCAGAGTCGACTCCCCCGATCTGCAGGTGCTTGAGATCACGACGACGACCATTGCCAGCCCGGAACATACTCCTATGTTCGTATATTCCGACGGTGAACGCGGCCAGGCCGAATTAATTGCGGAAGATCCCGGCTTCGAGCCGATCCGCATCGCCTTGGCCCAGATCCCGGATAGTCCGGCCGATAATCTGCCGACCGTATTTTCACTGAGCCAGAACTACCCGAATCCGTTCAACCCATCGACCGATATCGCATTCACGCTTCCGGCCGCCTCACGCGTGAAAATAGATATCCTGAATGTTCTTGGCCAGCAAGTCCGGACCCTCAAAGACGAGTACACTGAGGCCGGCGCCTACACGATTACCTGGGATGGCCGGGATCAAGCGGGAAGTTCGGTTGCCAGCGGTGTTTATTTTTACCGGATGAAAGCCGGCAATCAATTCGAAGAAGTTAAGAAGATGATGATGCTGAAATAAGTTCTTTAAAATAAGAATTGCCTACTACAACAAGTGAGTTTGGCCCCTTTTCGGAGAATCCGGAAAGGGGCTATTCTTTTGCGCGTAGCTTCTGCGATTTATATAACCTGATATATGATATACTGTTAAATCTGAACTCGCAATGGGCGGCGCTTTCGCAGGCGCATCGTATGCGAAATTACGTGGTTTCCAGAGCTCTCGGGCGAATCCGACTGAAATGTAAGTTGTGCTATAGTAAAGACTTGAATCGATTTGTAGAAATTCGGCATGGACTTTGTTATTAATTAATCGGGCGTCAGGCAGTTCAAAGCTGCCTGATTTTATGATACAGCGGAATGGCCGTAAGGATACGGCCGCAAGTGTATCTTGAGCAATTCTATGGCGGTTGAGCTGCTCAGATCTCTTAAAGAGAAAAGCGGGATTTTTTGAAATCCCGCTTTCTCTATTTATCAAAAAATCAACTATCTAAGAATAAAGCTGTCTACGAATTCCTGGCTGGCCGGAGCGACCCGGAATTTCCGTCCGTCCCCTTCGGTAATACAGGTAACTTCGACTTCCAGTTCGTCTTTCAGGCCGGAGTAACGCGCAGTCAAAGCGGCGGCGTCGGCAATCCTCGAATCGCCGTTTGACGAAATCAATAGGGTAAGCGGGGATCCGGTCCCGAGAGCTTCCAGAAGATAATACCCCTGTTTGGCGTACTGCTGAATCTTGTTGTTATCGATTTCGTCTCGCCCGACGATGACCTTGGCGCTCGCGTCGAGGCGGAAATGCCGCCCCACGCGCAAAAGATTAAGATCGTTGAAATCGATTGCCGGCGAATGGTCCATTAAATCCTTCAACCGGCGGGAATACGAAGGGTCGGTCAGAAGACATCCAGCCGCAGGCGAAGGGTATTCTTCAAGACCGAACTGGTCGGCCAGTTCCATTTGACGTTTGCGGGACCTTCCTGAAATGCCCTCCAGCTTCTCTCTATCCAGCATCCCTTCCTTTTCCGGGATTGTCTCGTCGAGGAGCTTCGCCGAGAGGGGGCGGACCAGCCTTCCGCCGAGATCGGTATCTCTCAGGACCGTATTCATGCCATTGCGCATTTGCGATTTGGGGCGCTGGCCGAGAACTTCCCCGGTGATAATGAAGTCGGCTCCAATCAGCTCCATGAAAGTCTTGGCTTCGGTCAACATAAGGATCCGGCAGTCGATGCAGGGATTCATGTTCTTGCCGTAACCGTATTTGGGATGTTTAACGATTTCGACGAATTTATTGCCGAGGTGCATCAATTTGACATCGAAGCCGAATTTCTCCGATACGGGATAGGGATTCCCGCCGCAACTGGAGCGATCGGACAAATCGCAGCCGAAATGGGTCATAAAGGTTAGAGCGGTAACCTTGATGTTCTGCTGCAGCATCAGGAGAATGGCCAGTGCCGAATCGAGCCCTCCGGAAAAAAGGGCGATGGCGTGTCCGCGATATTTGGTTTTATCTATCGTCATGGGCTTTACCTCATTAATATATTAAATGACGCAGGAAAGTGAAACGATATTGGCATAAATTGGTTTGATAGTAAATGTATTACGAAAAAAGACTGCTTGACAAGGCCGGGATGCCGAAATAACATAACGGAGCAATAAAACCGCGATAACCATGAAGTTAATTGAAGTATTTGCCGGCTGGATCAAGGCATTCGCTTACGAATCCCAGAGACTTTTCTATTTTTCCCTTAAAATGATCGCCTCCCTGTTCGGTCGCCCGTTTTATGCTTCGGAAACGCTCGAGCAGATGTACCTGATTGGGGTGGGATCCCTCTTTTTCGTCATGCTAACCGGGATATCGGCGGGGCAGGCGATGGCGGTGCAGTTCTCTAATGAATTGGCCGATTTCGGAAGCAAAGGCTATCTCGGACGTGTAATGGCCATTGCCATTATCAGGGAACTGGGGCCGGTCCTGGCCGGTCTGATGGTGGCCGCGAGGGTGGCTTCTGGCATAACGGCCGAACTCGGCTCGATGAAATCTTCAAACCAAATCGACGCCCTGATTGCATTCGGGATAAATCCCGTCAAGAAGCTGGCCGCCCCGAGACTTATCGCCTTGATAATTATGGTGCCGGTCCTGACAATTCTGTGCGACGTCATTTCTCTCTTGGGGGGCTGGATTATCGCCATATTCATCGCCCATATTACATCCACCACTTATTGGGTAGCGGTTAAGGAACGA
Organism: Candidatus Zixiibacteriota bacterium; assembly: GCA_041306185.1. GTDB lineage: Bacteria > Zixibacteria > MSB-5A5 > GN15 > PGXB01 > JBFZFV01. Next base: position 19,506 of record JBFZFV010000008.1, on the reverse strand, counting down.
CTGATATTCGGGAATCTTTTCATCGGGCTGGCCAAACCTGTTGTTTTCGCCTTGATAATAGCTTTTATATCCTGCTATAAGGGGTTTACGGCCGAAGGGGGAACCAAAGGGGTCGGAAAGGCCACCACCGATTCCGTGGTTTTGACTTCAATCACGATTCTGGTAAGCAACTTCGTGGTCACCAAGGTGGTTTTCTCATTGATTAAGGGTTACTTATGATTGAATTCCGCGACATCCATTATTCCATCGGTGATAAAGCGATTATTAAGGGGGTGTCTTTTCTTATCCCGGAAGGTGACTCCCTTATTATTATGGGGCATTCCGGTTCGGGCAAATCGACCATGCTCCGTTTGATCCTGGGGCTGGCCAAGCCGGATCGGGGGGATATTCTGGTCGACGGCAGGAGTATTATAGGAATTCATGAGAAAGAGATGCAGGAAATCCGCAAGCGAATCGGGATGGTCTTTCAGGATGGAGCGCTGTTCGATTCCCTCACGGTCGGAGAAAATGTCGGATATTATCTGCTTGAGCATACTAAAATGAAGTACCATGAAATCGAGGGGAAAGTCCGGGAAATGCTTCAATTCGTGGGGTTGAAAGAAGAAATTATCGACCGTCTTCCCGATCAACTTTCGGGGGGGATGCAGCGGAGGGTTGCCATCGGAAGAGCCCTGCTTTCAACCGATCCCCGGATCATGCTTTACGACGAGCCGACCACGGGGCTCGATCCGGAAATGGTATTTCAGATTATCCGCCTGATCAAGCGCCTGAACAGTGAAAAGAATGTAACCTCGATTGTGGTAACTCACCAGATTGCGGATGCCTTTGAAATTTCCGATAAGTTTATTATAGTAGATGACGGAGAAATCGCCTTTAATGGTAATGTCGATGAAATGAGAGAATCGAAAGACTCCAGGGTGGTCGATTTCCTGAAGCCGTTCCGGGATTCGATCGCCAATGTCAAAGCCAGGGAATTCTGTTAGGACGGGGAATAAATGAAACGGTCAAATCGCGTTAAATGGGGTGAGCTGAAAGTCGGGCTGGTAATCACGCTGGCGGTCGTAGCGCTGTTGTGGGCCTCGTTTTCGGGCGGAGGGACTTCGATTTTCGAAGATAAAATAAAGTACAAAGCTTATTTCGCGAATGTCAACGGTCTGGTTGCGGGAGCTCCGGTCTGGATATCGGGCGTGGAGGTCGGCAATGTTTCGTCGATTGAATTCGTAAACCTCGATTCGGCCCGCCAGATTTTGATTGAATTACGAGTGATTGAAAAGACCCGGAGGATGCTCACCACCGACGCCCAGGTGTCGCTGGGAACTATCGGTCTGCTCGGTGATAAGTACATCGAATTGACCCCGGGGACCCTTAGCAATCCGATGCTCGAAGTGGGTTCCGTCATACAGACCAAATCGGCCGGAGATTTGACCGCCATTCTCGGTGAAAGCCAGGGAGCGGTCACCAAAATGAAAGGGTTGATGGACAACCTCGACCAGTTGACTGGCAAAGTCAATCGCGGCGAAGGATCGATGGGACGGCTGTTCAACGAAGACGTCCTCTACGTCGAAATGACCAGACTGCTGAGTGAAATGACGATACTCGTTCAGGGACTTCAGAAAAACCAGGAACGGCTGATCACCTCCATCGAAAATGTTTCGACCAACATCGATACTATCACATCCCGGGTCGAGCAGAATACCGGGACCATCGGGAAACTTATCGCCGATCCGGGATTATATAATAATTTGCATTCATCCGCGGGACGAATCGATTCCATCCTGGCCAAGATTAACCAGGGAGAAGGTACCGCCGGAGCCATCGTGAACGACGACGAATTGTATCAGGAGATCAAAAATCTGGTGGTGCGGATCGAGAATCTCGTGACCGATATCGAGAAGAATCCGAAGAAGTATTTCAAATTTTCGGTATTTTAAATCCCGAGCATAAAGTGCAAAAGCTTCATGGTACCGCTCTTGCCGTTTTCGCCGACTTCCATCGGCGGGCCGACACATGAAGGACAGCCGGCTTCACAGCCGCATCCCCGGATTTGTTGCAGACAGGCGCTGAAGATATCATCCGAAATATTGAACAATTTTTCCGAATAACCGACCCCGTCGGGAATATTCTCATATATATAAATGGTCGGCAATTCGCTGAACGGCGCCCGAATCTGGCTTATAGACCTCAAATCTCGATGATCGCACATCACCCACAACGGCGCAATCTTGCCGAGGATATTGGACAATCCCCGCAGGGCTCCGCCGAAATCTTCCCCTTCGAGATTCACCCGAAAGCGAATGTCCCCGGGGAATGAATACCAGAAAGCATTCGTGTGGAGTTCCAGTTCCGGAAGCAGCAGTTTCCCGGAACCGACATTTTCATGCGTGTGGAATTTGATTTTCTTGAACAGAACGACCACCGATGTAACCGTCACTTCGCCCCATGATACTCTCGCGTCACCGAACATCTTCTCATCGGCGACACCGATCACTTTCAAATCGGATTTGGTTTCGGCGTCGGTGTAGTAATCGACATCGGCCTCTTTCACGTAGGCCTTTTTCCCTTCCCAGTCCAGTTCGGTCACCTGGTACGGACGGGCATCGTGCAGGTAGATCGCCTCGGGATGCAAAAAGATCGGGGCCGAATAGTAATCGACTTCGCCGATCACGCGATTTTTATCCGACTGATTCATGATGACGAAATTTTCCGGGGAAGCCGAACGGAGCGATACCTGCTGCGCGGGATAGATTTCCGATGACCAGTGGAATTTCCCTCCGGTTTGGCGGAGGATTTTTTGCGATTCGAGGTAATCGAGGATTTCGCCGGTACCGTCCTTTCGGAAATCTTCGGTCAGGTGCAGCGGCAATTCGAAACTGGCGCACTTGATATGATTGGTACTTATGATGAGGTTATCGGGGTCGACAATTCCCATTTCGGGAGTCTTCTTGAATAAGTACTTCGTTTCTCTCGCCAGAAATTGGTTTAAAGCCGAGCTGTTTGCGATGAAGATGGTCAGCGATGTCCCGGATCGCCGTCCGGCCCTCCCGGCCTGCTGCCAGACCGACGAGATAGAGCCGGGATAGCCGACAATGATGGATACATCGAGCGCTCCGATATCGATGCCGAGTTCCAAGGCATTTGTCGATACCACGCCCGTAATAGTACCGTTACGAAGTCCCTGTTCGATTTCGCGGCGCTGGTTGGGAAGATATCCTCCGCGATAACCGGCCACGCGGATATTTTTCCCGAACGGTTCGGCAAAAGCCTCGCGCAGATAAGTCAGCAGGACCTCGACATGCAGCCGGTAATGCGCGAAGACGATCGTCTGAACGCGGTCGCGGATGAAGCGTTCGGCCAGGCTTTTGGCTTCATTAAGAGCCGATTTCCTGATTCCAAGCTGACGATTGATAATCGGAGGATTATAGATGACGAAATGTTTCTCACCTGACGGGGCCCCATTCCGGTCGACCAGATTCGCCGGACGGCCGATAATTTTCCCCGCCAATTCCGCCGGGTTGGCTATGGTCGCGGAACTGCAGATGAACAGGGGATCAGAACCGTAAAACTTGCAGATTCTCCGCAGGCGTCGGATAACATTAGCCAGATGCGAGCCGAATATCCCGCGATAGTGATGGATTTCATCGATCACGACGTATTTTAAATTTTCAAACAGCTTTATCCACTTGGTATGATGCGGGAGTATTCCGGCATGTAGCATATCGGGATTAGTGACCACAATCTGCCCGGCGGCACGAATCAGTCTTCGCGCCGTCTGCGGAGTATCACCGTCGAAAGTGTAGGTTTTGATGTCGAGGTCGAGGGTATTTATCATTTCGGTCAGTTCCGATAACTGGTCCTGGCTGAGCGCTTTGGTGGGGAAGAGGTACAACGCGCGGTCGGAACGGTTCTTGATGATAGCATCGAGCACCGGAAGATTATAGCAAAGGGTCTTTCCCGAAGCTGTCGGCGTAACGATAACGGTGTCTTTGCCCTCACGAATGGAATCAATGGCATCCCTTTGATGGCTGTACAATTTGTGGATACCGCGCTGAGTCAGGACCCTTTTAAGCCGGGGGTCGATATCGCCGGGGAATTCTTCGTAGACCGGAGGACGAGGCGGAAAAATTTCCCAGTGTGCGATGTTGGGCGCGATCGAAGGATCGCTCTTGAAGGATTCCAGTATTTGCAGCAGGTTCATAACATCTATCTCCGCGTGATATTGCGCTGACAGATATCGCAGAGCTTTTCACTTTTGTTGTCGATGTCGAACATGTCCCTGCTGTGATAGTTAATGCACTTGGGGTTGCGGCAGCCGGTCAAACCGAACAACGGAGCCAGGAAGAATACCGCTTGCTTGAACAGGCGCGAAAATATTTTCATTTCATCTTCCGGCAGTCCATAGAATTCCTGGCGGAGCTTGAATAATGATACGACCGCGGTCCGGGAAACCGTGTCGGCATGACCGATCACGAACGGTTCGTCGGGAAGATAGATGTCTTCTTCGAGAATCCCCAGGATAAATTCGCGGGGAGAGGCCTTGACCCGTTCCAGCTTGTTCAAAAGGACCGTGGCATAGTTTTGTCCGCGGATAACGTTGTACGATTCTTCGGGGACTTTCATCCCCTTGATAATATCGACGGAACGATTGAAAACCGGGCCGATGTTGGTGGCCAGCTTGTTGACCATGATGAAGTCGACCTCGCCGAGGGGAACCAGTACAATTTTCGCTCGCAGAAGTGCCATCTATTATTCAGCCAGAAAGAACTTGTCGGTGGAGCCGAACGGGGAAACCTTTATCTCCATTTTCGCGGCGCACTTGGGACACCAGCCTACGAAAGCATCCCCTTTTTTATTAAGATATATGCGGGTATACACCCGGCAACACTTAAAAACCACTCCGAGGTGGGGACGGGGATTATCGGCCGGTTTCTTTTCCATAAACGTTTTATACATTGATCTTAGCATGATGTTCTTTGATTATCGACACCGAAGCGGAAGAACCGATCCGTTCCGCGCCGGCTTCGATTAAGGCCATGGTGTCGGATAATGTCCGAATGCCTCCCGAGGCCTTCACTTTTATCTGTCCCCTGGCGGTTTCGAACAACCTCCGGACGACCTCAACCGTAGCGCCGCCGAAAAACCCTGTGGCGGTTTTCACGAATTGTGCCCCGCCGTTGATAACAGCCTTGGTCGCTTCTATTTGTGTCTGAGCGTCCAGTTTCGGAGCCTCGATGATTACCTTCAGTAAAATCTCCTCGGGAAGATGTTTGCGGACTTCGGCAATCTCCTGTTCGACCTTGCGGTATTTGCCCATCTTCAGCAGGCCGATATTCGCGACCATGTCGATTTCGTCGGCGCCGTCTTCCACTCCCTTGACCGCCTCGGCAATCTTGATATCGGTCCGGGAAGCCGAAAGAGGGAATCCCGCCACAGATATTATTTTAACGTCAGATCCTTCCAACTCCCGGCGGGCGTCGCTGACCCAGTAAGAATTGATGGCGATGCCGAACATCTCATAATCGCGAGCTTCCCCGCACAGCCTGAATATATCGTCCTGAGTTGTTTCAGGATATAGCATGGCGTGGTCGAAATATTTCTCAATGGTTTTTTTCAACACGCAATCAATCCTTCAAAATTTCAGGCAGGAAACTTCTGCCCGGGAAAGTATAGCTGATTCCGAAATTCTCCGCAAGTGTTGCCGCAATATCGGAGAAACTATCGCGGCTATTGAGATCAATTCCGGGCCGGGCATTCTTACCATAAACCAGCAGCGGGACATATTCCCGGGTATGGTCAGTGGAATATTCCAGCGTCGGGTCGCAGCCGTGGTCGGCGGTGATTATGAGCAGGTCGTCTTCGTTCATCGTTTCGAGCAATTCCGGCAATTCCCTGTCGAATTGCTCCAGCCCGGCCGCAAAAGACCTATAATCATTGCGATGTCCCCAAAGCATATCAAAATCCACTAAATTCGCGAATATCAGACCATGGCCGGTTGAATCGGTTTCCGCAATCACTTTCGATATTACTTCGGAATTGTTCTTGGCTGTAACCGCGCGGGTAATTCCTTGTCCTCCGAACAGGTCAAAAATTTTCCCGATCGATACTACCGGCAGTCCCTTTTCCTTCATCAGGTCAAGCAATGTCGGTGAGGGGGGAAGAAGTGAAAAATCCTTCCGATTGGCAGTCCTGACAAAGGCTCCCGGATTCCCGATAAAAGGCCGGGCGATGACTCTCCCGACACCATGGACACCGGTAAGCATTTCCCGGGCAATCCTGCAAATATCGTAAAGCCTTTCCAACGGAATAACTTCTTCGTGGGCCGCCAGCTGAAAGACCGAATCGGCGGAGGTGTATAAGATTATTTTTCCGGTTCGGAGGTGTTCTTCGCCGAGTTCCTTGATTATTTCAGTCCCGGAAGCCGGAATATTGCCGATAGTTTTAACTCCCGCCTTTCTTTCGAATTCGCTTACCAGGTCCTCTGGGAAACCATTCGGATACAAGGGGAAAGGGTGTTTCAGGATGATTCCCGCGATTTCCCAGTGCCCGGTTGTGGAATCTTTGCCGGGGGATTTTTCCGCCATTTTACCATAGGAAGCGGCCGGTTTCGACACTGGCTCGATTCCGTCAATGGGGACAATATTTCCTAACCCCAGTTCTTTGCAGTTAGGCATGTTCAAGCCGCCGATTTTCCGGGCCAGATTTGGTATGGTGGCCGAACCGGTATCGCCATAATCGGCGGCATCGGGGAGTTCGCCGACCCCGCAGGCATCCAGTATTATGATGAAAACGCGGCTGAACATTGCCTCAATCTATTCGATTCATGGAAAATCTACAATAAAAAAGCCCCGGCAAAACCGGGGCCAGTTGCTTTCTCCGGGCTGTCGAGGGATTACCTAACCCCCTCTGTCCTTAATAGATGATACGAATAGGTACCGCTTTCCTTGACAACAAAATCGGCTTTGGCATTATCGTCATAGCGGGTTCCCTCACCCACATATTCGAAAATTTCCTCAAGCTTGACAATGAAGCCTTCACGGTAAGCCAGATAGAAAACTCCCCTGGCGGAGCGTTTATCGAGACGGATGATTCTGCTGCCGTTCAGTTCATGACGATATGGCACGATGGTATTGCCGGTATACTCCACCACCGCGCAGTCGTAGCCTCCTTCACGGACAAAGGCCCGAACCTTATATGTGGTGGCAGCGTCGGTTATTTCTCCGTCGGCCAGAAGGAGCTTAACGGAATTGCTCCAGGTATAGCCGCGAGTAACCGGTTCTTCGGGATACATCGGAGCCATCTGCTCATAAAGCTTCTCATAATAATTTATCATGTCGGAATTGCCGCTGTCTTCCCGGACGAATTCGACAATGAGTCCCCTGCCGTTCTGAATGTATTCGATCATGACACTGTCGAAGCTGATGAGAGTATCGCTTGCCAGGGGGCTTCCCGGAGCTTTGCTGTAAACTAAACGGACCCGTGCGGAATCCTCCCCGAGCAATTCGCGAACCTCCTCGACAGTATTGAGGCTGGTCTTGCCGCTGTTGGAAAAGACCAGTTTGTTATTTTCGTGGATCTCGGTCGATTTTTTAATTTCGCTGCGATAAAATAACTTTTGATTATCACGGAATTTTAAATTTAGGAGAGCCTGACGGTCGTAATCTCCGCAACCGAGCAGGTATAAAAATAGAAACGTGAGGGTAGCGGCCGGCACAGCCAGGCCCTGCGAAATCCTTTTCATAAACTCTTAGTTCGAACCGCCAATAATCTCGAATATTACCATCTTTCGTCCCACCGACCCAGGCGGGCCCAGGACCGTGGAGCCGATCAACTCGAACTCCAGTGAATATTTAGCATAGTATTCCCTATTTCGGTCGGAATTTAATTCTTCTGAATAATCTTGTGAAGCGATTTCTGTCATCGGGAATATCTGCATATCCACGAAAGAGAGCGATCCGATAAAAAGAATCAGGGCGGCGGCCAGCGGAGCGAGGTATTTGGCCACGATGGCCAGCTCCGGAACGACTTTCCGAGTCTCCTTGATATATACTATTTCCGCCTCCTGGCGGACTTTTTCGTCGATGCGTTTATTTAAATCTTTCCAGTAATTTTCGCCGGGATCGGGCGTTGCCAGCTCACTGAGATAAGAGCGCAGGCTCTTTTCCCGTTCGACAAAAACCCGTTCCTGCGGATTGCCTTCAAGATATTGTTCAATTATTGCCCGATTTTCAGGGTCCAAATCTCCGTTAATATAATCATCGAGATAAATCATTAAATGGCGACGACTCATGTTATCCTCTTTTTCAAAAATCGGGTCCAAGCCATTTCCGCAATTTCGATCTGGCGATGTGCAGGTTCGATCGCACCGTCGCCTGCGGGCATCCCAGGATTTCAGCCACTTCGGCTTTCGAAAATCCCTCGATATCATGCAGGATCACGGTTACCCGCTGCCGCGGCGGCAATTGCTCGATGGTTTGCTTGATCTTCCTCAGTATTTCTCTTTTCTCATATATTTGGTCCGGCCGGTCGATTTTTTCCGAAAGCTCCACGCTCGCGGATGTTTGAATCTCGGATTCTTCCTCGACCGATACGTACTTTTTCTGTCTCTTTCGGATCAGATCGATAGCATAGTTAGTGGCGATTCTCATCAGGAAACTGGCGAAATAGTTGACATCGTTCAGTTGACTGCGCCGCTCATAGATCCTGACAAAGGTCTCCTGCGCTACTTCATCGGCATCAAGGTGATTGCCGAGCATCTGATATGCCACCGAATAAACCTTCTTTTGAAACCTCCCGACCAGTTCCGCGAAGGCGGTCCGATCTCCCTGGATAAAACTCGTTACCAGATCCTTTAAATCATCGCTCATGAAGACCCGGTGTTGACATATTCTAAATTAATGACGTTCAAAACAGAATAGCGTCCAAATAATAGTGTTTGACTAATCCCGGCACAAAGATTATGATTCCGCCTTGAATTGTCAAACTAATTCTGACGCCGGGCTTTATGGACACAATGCAAGCCGTTGATACAACCGGATATAAAAGGAAAGCCCTTCTGATAACCGGACTCGGAACCTTCCTCGGGACCCTGGATTCCTCCATCGTAAACGTCTCGCTGCCATCAATTACAAGGGATCTGAATACCACGGTCAATATGGTAGGATGGGTTATCATGTCCTATGCCATTATCATAATATCTTTGCTGCTGGTATTCGGGTCGATTTCGGCCCGGAAAGGGTTTCACTACACCTATACTTACGGCTTTGCGATTTTCATGGTCGGATCGTTCATGTGCGGGCTATCGATTAACATTTATATGCTGATACTTTGCCGGGTCCTGCAGGGAGTGGGCGCGGCAATGCTGATGGCGGTAGGTCCGGCAATGGTGACCAGGAGTTTCCCCGAAAAGGAACGGGGAAGGGGACTAAGCGTAATTGCGATGGTGGTATCGGTCGGATTATTGCTCGGACCTCCCCTGGGCGGATTTATTATAGGTCTCGCCGGTTGGCGCTGGATATTTTATGTTAATATCCCCGTTTGTATTGCCGGCATTTATTTCACCAATAGGTTTATCAGGGATTTTCCAATTGAGGATCCTCACAAAAGGATTCACGTTCCCGGCGCCATTGCGCTGGCCGCCGGGCTGATGACCATGATGATGTCACTGATGCTGTTCAGCGAAGAGGCGATATCGAAAGGGGGACTGATCGGAATTCTGGCCTTTTCCGTCCTGATGTTCCTGCTGTTTTTTTATTTCGAGAGTAAACCGGATACCAAATTGATCGGCCTCGACATTTTCAAAATTCGCGTTTTCGCATTTTCAGGGGCGGCGATGCTTCTGGTGTTTATTTCCCTCGCTTCGGTGACGGTATTAATGCCTTTTTACCTTGAAAGAATCAAGCTGCTTGACCCGCAGCACGTCGGGTTGTATTTGAGTATCGTCCCAATATGCACCCTGATTATGGCTCCTCTGGCCGGATATTTATCCGATAAAATCCAGGCCAGGTTTATCGCGACGCTGGGAGTCCTGATTATGGGTACCGGCCTGTTCCTGACCGGTCGCTTAAACGGAGATTCCGGTTTTTTTGAGATCGCCCGGGTCCTGGTACTGCTTGGCCTGGGAATGGGTTTATTCTCGACTCCGAATACCTCCACGATGATGGGCTCGGTTCAGCGAAGTCAGCTCGGATCGGCATCCGGTTTGAACGCCACAATCAGAACCCTTGGGATTACCTTTGGGGTCGGGCTGGCCATTTCCATATTCGGATATTTCAGAAGTGCCGGGGTCGAATCCGGGCTGGGAGAGACCGAGGCGTTTCTTTCGGGATTCAATTCCGTATATAATTACATTATATATGTTATAATTGCTGCCATGGTTTTCAGCTGGATTCGGGGTAATGATAAATCCAAAGGAGGCCGGGGTCCCGGCTTTAGCAGTTGACAAATTTCATCAAGGCTGTATTATTACTGCCTGATTTTGCAATATTGGAGAAACTGATATGTATTCAATGACCGGCTACGGAAAGGCCGATTATCGCGATAAAACCCGGGCAATCGGAATCGAGTTTTCATCGGTCAATAATCGCTATCTGGAATTCATGATCCGCTTGCCGCGCGAATTATCGAGCCTGGAGCCGCTTATCAAAGAAGCGGTCAGCGATAAGTTGCACCGAGGTAAGATCACGGTTAGTGTCCATTATGAGGACTTCGGGTCCGGCGCGGAAAAGATTGTTCTGAATAAAGCTCTGGCCGACGGTATACACAGGCAGCTTAAGGATCTAAAAAAGAAGTACAAATTGACCGGCGATATCGGCATCAGCCACTTCCTGGCCTTCCCGGATATTTTTACCATCTCGAAAAACAGCCATCTGGCCGAAACGGTCTGGCCCTTTATAAAACGGGCCATGGCGAAGGCCATGAAAGAAATGCTGAACATGCGTCGGAGGGAAGGAACATCTCTGAAAAAGGACCTGATAGCCCGCTTGAATCTTCTTACCGCGCAGCTTGCTAAAATCGAAAAGTTGACGACGAAAACCCGGTCCGAATACAAAACGAAATTAACCAAACGAATCAGCGATATCCTTGAAAAGAAACAGGTGGATAGTCTGCGGCTTGAAGAAGAAATCGCGTATCTGGTTGACCGTTCCGACATAACGGAAGAAGCGGTCCGGTTCAAAAGTCATCTGAAACAATTCCGCGGTGCTTTCACGAAAAAAGGGCCGGTCGGCAAAAGGTTGAATTTCCTCCTGCAGGAACTGAACCGCGAGGCCAATACTATCGGATCGAAAGCGGCCAACGCCGAAATAGCCACGGTGGTCGTTTCGGTTAAAGAGGAAATCGAGAAAATGCGCGAACAGGTGCAGAATATCGAATAATGGCGCGCAAAGGGAAAAGTATAGGCAAACGCGGGAAGATAATTATTATTTCTTCACCGTCCGGCGGCGGAAAAAGTTCCATCTGTCAGAAACTCCTTAAAAAAAATAAAAAAGGGGGCTGGCGATTTTCCGTTTCTTATACCACCCGGCCGAAACGTTCTAACGAAAAAGACGGTCGCGAGTATTTTTTTGTCGATCATGCCGAATTTATGAGGTTGCGACGGAAACGGGAGTTTGCCGAATCCTGCCAGGTGCATCGATATTACTACGGGACTCCGCGCGGCCCGATCGAGGAGGTGTTGAATCGCGGCGGAGTGATGTTATTCGACGTCGATGTCAAAGGGGCCGGGAAACTTAAGGAGCAATATGCCGAGGCAGTTTCGATCTTCATTTTGCCGCCGTCGAAAGCTGAATTAAAGCGGCGATTAAAGAAACGGGGAACCGAAGACGATAAGCACTTAAAAATAAGATTGAATCGCGCGCTGGCTGAAATGAGACTTTTTAAACGATTTGAATATGTTGTCATCAATAATAACTTGGATACTGCCGTAAAAGAAATCGAAATGATTGTCAAATCAATTCATTGCCGTCAGGCAAACTTGGATTTGGAACAAATAAACCGGATTGTCGGTTAGTTATAACCGAACATAGGAGAACCGAGATGTCAGAGCAGATACCATTGGAAGAAATCGAAAAGGTCGCGCGTAACAAATATGAAGCGGTTCTGGTCGCGGCCCAGCGTGCCCGGCAGATAAACTCCATGCGTCTGGCTCTTCTGGAAAGAATTGCGGAAGAGGACGTAAATATCGATACTCGCAAAGTTACTACAATCGCCCTGCGCGACATGATCGACGGCAACGTCAAGATCGTCCATCGCGGGCAGAAGACCGATTTGGATAAATAAGTTTAGATTATGGCCAAAAATCTTCTCATTGTCGAGTCCCCGGCTAAGTCGCGGACTCTTAAAAAGTTTCTGGGCAGAAATTTCGACGTTCAGGCCACGGTCGGACATATCTACGATCTCCCCAAATCCAAGCTGGGCGTAGATACCGAGGACGGCTTCAAGGTCGACTATGTCATGATTCGCGGCAAAAGCAGCGTTATCAAGAAATTGAAAGAGGCCGCCATGAAGGCCGATGCGGTTTATCTGGCGCCGGACCCGGATCGAGAAGGTGAGGCCATTGCCTGGCATGTTGCCGAGCAGGTTTTTCGTTCCAGGGAAGTGAAACGGGTTACATTTAACGAAATCACCAAATCGGCCGTTCGTGCGGCCCTGGAAAATCCCCGTGAAATCGATATGAACCTGGTCAACGCGCAACAGGCGCGGCGGGTTCTGGATCGTCTGGTCGGCTACAAAGTATCGCCGTTCCTGTGGAAAACCGTCGCGCTGGGCCTTTCGGCCGGACGGGTGCAGTCCGTGGCCTTGCGGATTATCTGCGAACGGGAAGGGGAAATCGAAGTTTTCGTCACTGAGGAATACTGGACCATCGACGCTCTTCTTGCCGACAAGAAAAAGTCCGAATTCCGGGCCCGTCTGAATAAGGTAAATAATGAAAAGCCGGAAATAATATCGAAAGAGCAATCCGACCAGGTGGTCGCGGACCTGAATAATGCCGATTTCCTGGTCGATTCGGTCAAGGAATCCCAGAAAAAACGGAATCCGCTTCCTCCGTTCATTACCAGTACTCTGCAGCAGGATGCGGCCCGGGCCTTTTATTTCAGTCCGAAAAAAACCATGATGATTGCCCAGAAGCTGTATGAAGGGGTCGATCTGGGCGAAGAAGGCCCGACCGGTTTGATTACCTACATGCGTACCGATTCGGTCCGTATCGCCGAATCGGCCCTGGTCTCGGCGCGTGAATTTATCGGTGAAAAATTCGGTAAGGAATATCTTCCAAGCGAACCGCGGCGTTACAAGAGCAAGAAGGGGAGCCAGGACGCCCACGAAGCGATCCGCCCGACCTATCTCGATCATCCGCCGGAGCAAATAAAAAAGCATCTTACCAAAGACCAGTTTAATCTCTATTCGCTCATCTGGAATCGGTTCGTCGCATCTCAGATGAATCCGGCCGTCTACGATACCACCTCGGTGGTGATTATGGCCGACAAGTACCAGTTCAACGCCAGCGCCCAGTCGCTCCGTTTCGACGGTTTCCTGAAGGTGTATCATGAGTACACCGACAACGGCAACGGGAACGGCAACGGCGACGGCCCGCTGCTCGAGAAGCTTCCTGATCTCAAAGAAGGGGACAAGCTGACTCTGAAGGAGCTTTTCCCGGAACAGCATTTCACCAAACCTCCGGCCAGATATTCTCAGGCTTCGCTGGTGAAGACTCTGGAAGCCGAAGGTATCGGCCGGCCGTCGACCTATGCCACGATTATATCCACCCTGGTGGACCGCAAGTATGTCGATATGCTGGAACGGCGGCTGCATCCGACCGAGCTTGGAAGAACCGTCAATAAAATTCTGGTGGAAAATTTCCCGGAAATATTCAATGTCAAGTTCACCGCCGAAATGGAAAACGAACTCGACCTGGTTGAATCCGGCAAAGAGGAATGGGCGGATGTAATCCGTGAATTTTATACTCCCTTCGACAAGCGGATGAGTACCCTGACCAAAAAGCAGGCCGAAATCAAAGAGTCTTTGACGGAAAAGACCGATGAAGTCTGCGAGAAATGCGGTTCTCCCATGGTAATCAAATGGGGAAGAAACGGGCGCTTTCTGGCCTGTTCCGGCTATCCCGAATGCCGTAATGCCAAGCCTTTGGCCTCGGAAGCGGAAGCGATCACCACCGATGAAAAATGCCCCAATTGCGGCGCACCCATGGTGGTGAAGACCGGCCGGTTCGGGAAGTTTATCGCCTGCTCCAATTACCCGGAATGCAAGACCACCAAGGCTTTGTCGACCGGGGTAAAATGTCCCAAGGATGGGGGGGATGTTGTCGAGAAGCGTTCCCGGAAAGGGAAGGTCTTTTATGGATGTTCCAACTATCCTTCCTGCGACTTTGTCAGCTGGTATAAACCGGTCAATAAAGAATGCCCGGAATGCAAACACCCATACATGTATGATAAGTATTCACAGAAAGATGGGCAGTATTTTGCCTGCCCCAACTGTAAATATAAGCTGGTTCCAGAGCCGGAAGAAGAAAAAGTCTGATTTCCGATCGGCTTTCCGCGATTATATCTTCCCTGTAAAGTAAAAATTTCTCCCACTTTTTAGGAAATTTGTTATATAATTATTCCGGCTTGAAAAAAAAGTGAATCATATGATGGGTTGGACGATCAAATAAAAAAGAAAGGTAGACTACAATGCTGGTTGTTTCAGAACGCGCTGAAGAAGAACTGACCAAGGTAATGGATTCCGACCAGGCCAAAGACAAGTATCTGATTCTTTATTTCATGGGTGCCGGCTGCAGCGGACCGGCTTTGGGAATAACCCTCAACGATAACACCGACGGCCTGGAGAAGCTGGAATGCAATGGCATATCCGCCTACATCGACCCTAAATTGAATGAATACCTCAAAGGAATCGGCGATATCAAGGTGGATTATATTGACCAGCCCGATAACAGCGGGTATACCATCAAAGTCGGCGAAGGCAATTGCGGAGACTGTAAATGCTCGTAGTGAGCGATAATGCCTCTCAGAAATTCACGGAATTATTTCAGCGGCAAGAAGTTGCCGGAAAGTATGCCGTGATTTATTTCGCGGGGGCCGGTTGAAGCGGCCCCCAGGTGGGTTTGACTCTGTATGAGTCGACGGAAGGTCTTGTTTCTCTGGAATCGAACGGCATAACTCTTTATATCGAGCCGAAACTTAAGGATTATCTCGAAAGCCTGGGAAAGGTTCACATTGATTATCTCAGTGATAGTCAGTTTGAAGGATTCCATGTATATATCGATATGGGGGCCGGCTCCAGGGGCTGCAGCTGCTAAGGGAACATTATCTCATTTGAATTCAATTGCAAATTCGGCTTAATCGTTTGTTGACAAGCCGGCTTTTCCCAGTACATTCTAATCTTACAATGATACAAAAAGCTCTTAATGAATATATTTCTTACTTGATCGAACGGGGGAGACTGGCTTCCGGTTCGCTTGAAACCTACCGGCACCAGCTTGAGCCTTGGGCGGCCTTCCTGGAGGAACAATACCGGGGAACTCCGGCGGAACCGAAAGTCAACACTCTTCATTTGCGGCGATATCTGGCCAAAAGGAGAAATGAAAACATTTCTGTCCGGACCCTGGCGGGATTTATTTCGGCCCTGTCAGGATTCCAGAAGTTCCTTTCCCAAAAAAAGGAATATGCCAAATATACCTGCAGAATCAACCGGCTCAAATATGCCGAGAAAATCCCCGATTTTCTTTCTCAAAAGGAGACCGAGGAGCTTTTCGATTATATCGATAAAAACAATTATCTGGCTCGTCGTGATTATGCCATGGTCTCGCTATTTTATCTTACCGGTATCAGAAGAGCCGAAATGGCCGGGTTGAAACTGCAGGATATTGATTTCCGCAAAAAAGTCCTGACCGTTCTGGGCAAGGGATCGAAAGTCCGGGTGGTTCCTTATGGACATAATCTGGAAACTGATATCAAGGAATATATCCGAACCAGGGGTAATTTCGCCGGGGGTTACGAAAAAGCGGGGGCGTATCTTTTCCTGAATTATCGCAGGGAACCGCTAACCGTAAGATCTATTGACCGTATAGTGAAAAAATACTGCTCCCGGCTGGGTAAGAGGGTAACCCCGCATATGCTGCGACACAGTTTTGCGACCCATATGCTGGAAAACGGAGCGGATATACTGGCCATTAAAGAAATGCTGGGACACAGTTCGCTGGCGACTACCCAGAAATATACTCATGTGAGTACGGAAACACTGAAAGCGGTGTACAAAAAGGCCCATCCGAGGGCCTGAAAGAAGGATATGAAATATGAAACCGGAATTCCATTCGACCACCATATTGGGACTCAAATACAAGGACGAAATCGCCATGGGAGGGGACGGCCAGGTTACCTTCGGCGATACCATTCTGAAATCGAAGGCGGTCAAAATCCGCAAAATGTACGACGACCAGATCCTGGCCGGGTTCGCCGGAGCCGTGGCCGATGCCATGGCGTTATTTGAAAGATTCGAAACCAAAATCGAAGAATTCCAGGGCAATCTTCCCCGGGCCACGGTGGAATTGGCGAAAGATTGGAGAACTGATAAATACCTGCAGAAGCTGGAAGCATTACTGGCCGTGGCTGACAGGAAACATACTTACCTTATTGCCGGGACCGGCGAAGTGGTCGAACCGGATGACGGCCTTCTGGCGATCGGCTCGGGGGGACCGTACGCACTGGCCGCCGCGCGAGCCATAATAGCCGGAAAACCCAAAATGAGCGCCGAAGAAATCGTCCGCAAAGCTCTGGAAATCGCCGCGGATATTTGTGTTTATACAAATAATTATATAACCGTGGAAGTAATCAAATGAACGATAGCTCTTTTAGGACTCCCAGGGAAATCGTAGAACATCTCGATAAATATATTATCGGGCAGGAAAAAGCCAAAAAGTCCGTGGCCATTGCCCTTCGTAATCGCTGGAGAAGGCAGGTTGCTCCGGAAGAAATCGGCCGCGAAATTCTTCCCAACAATATTCTTATGATTGGGCCGACGGGAGTGGGCAAGACCGAAATCGCCCGTCGTCTGGCCGAAATGGCCGGTGCTCCCTTTATCAAGGTCGAAGCTTCCAAGTTTACCGAAGTCGGCTATGTGGGCCGGGATGTCGAATCGATGGTCCGTGACCTGGTCGACTTGGCGGTAAATATGGTCAAGCAGGAAATGGCCCGCGAGGTGCAGATCAAGGCCACCGAAAACGCCAATGAACGACTGCTTGACCTGCTGTTGCCTCCGCCGCCCAGGCCGCAGGCAGGGGACCCGGCGGCACATGTCGGGGAACTGGCCAATGTCTCCAATTCCCGGCAGAAGATGAAAGATAAGCTGGTCGAGGGAAAGCTGGAAGATCGGATTATCGAGATGGATACTCCCGCCGACCGCTTCCCGATGGTGGAGATATTCTCGCCGATGGGGATGGAAGAACTTGGCATCAATTTCCAGGAAATGTTTTCCGGGATGATGCCCAAGAAGACCAAACGGCGCAGGATGACGGTTGGCGAGGCCCGCAAGTTTCTGATTTCCGAAGAGACTTCGAAACTGGTCAACATGGATGATGTCATCGAAGAAGCGCTGATCAGGGCGCAGGAATCGGGGATAATATTCGTCGATGAAATCGACAAAATCGCCGGCGAAAAGTCGAAATCGGGACCGGATGTTTCCCGCGAGGGGGTTCAGCAGGATATTCTTCCCATCGTGGAAGGCTCCGCGGTCATGACCAAATACGGCATGGTGCATACCGATCATATGCTGTTTATCGCGGCGGGGGCGTTTCATTCGGCGAGCCCTTCGGATTTGATACCGGAACTTCAGGGGCGTTTCCCGATCCGGGTGGAGCTCGATTCCCTCACCGCCGACGATTTCGTGCGGATACTTTCGGAACCGCGTAATGCTCTGGTGAAGCAATACGCGGCCCTGATGGGATCCGAAGGGGTCAAGCTGACCTTCGACAAAGATTCTTTGAAACGTATCGCCCAGATTGCGGAAGAGGTCAACAAGCGGACCGAAAATATCGGGGCGAGAAGGCTGCATACCGTCATGACCACCCTGCTCGAAGATGTCATGTTCGAAGCCCCGAACGGGAAAAAGTTAATTAAAGTGTCGGCCAAAATGGTGGATGACCGGCTGGCCGGTATCGTAGAAGACGAAGACCTGAGCAGATATATTTTGTAATAAAAGCAATTCACGTCGCTTTTGGAGGAAAATCGAAGAGGCGGCTTTAGAAGACATGAACCAACCCTGAAAGTAAAAGGAGCGCTCATGCCTGCAGGGACTTTTGTAACGACAATCAATTGTATGGACGGACGGGTCCAGGACCCGGTCAATCTTTACCTCAAAAAACGATATGGCGCCGACCATGTCGATGTCATCACTAACCCCGGACCGATTAAAATTCTGGCGGATGATTCTCCGGCCGAACTGGTACGGTCGATTAAAGACCGGGTGGCCATTTCCGTCGAACAACACGGTTCCGGAGTAATAGCACTGGTGGGTCATCACGATTGTGCCGGGAATCCGGTCGATAAAAACAAGCAGCTTGAACAGCTGGCCGCCGCCGAGAAGAAAGTCGCCTCGTGGGAATTTCCGGCCAAAATAATAAAAATGTATGTAAACGACGACTGGCAGGTGGAGGTCCTTTAAAAATCAAACCCCCTTTTCTTTCCACAAGCTATGGATTCGCAACGGGATAGCCGTAGTTCGCGGAAGATATGGCTGTTCAGACGTTTTCATTTATTTACTTGACTGCGAATTGGGTCGGTGCTATATTCCCCGCCGATTTAGGAAGGAAGTTATTTTAAAGTTCGGCGAAAAGCGATTCAATTACGAAATAGAGTTAGATAGTTACCGAAAAGTAAAGCAATTCCGGAACAATCGGCGTTCCGGTAAAGTCATATGACAGAAGACGTGTGCACGTTAGGCCGATCGTGCATGGGTCTTTTTTTTTAACAAAACCTCAATTACGAGTATCGGCCGAAAGGAAAATAATATGCTGATGCGTGTGTCGTCGGCTCTGGTGGCACTCGCCCTGCTGGGATTCGCCGCAGGCTGCAGTGAATCACCGGTAAAAGAAACCGAAAACAGCAATGCTGCACTTGAAAGTGCCCGCCTCGCCGAAGCGGATTTGTATGCTCCCGGCCTCTATAAGGAAGCCATGGATTCGCTCAATGCCGCCAAAGTGGAAGTGCAGAATCAGGATTCGAAATTTTCGCTTTTCCGCAGTTATGATCGCAGCAAAGAAATGTTAGCCGCTGCTGAGAAACTTTCGCTTCAGGCTCAGGCCGAATCCGAAGCCGAAAAGGAAAGAGTCCGTCTTCTTGACAGCGTGATGATAGCGGAAATCGAAATGATGGTCGCCCAAACCAGGGAAGCCCTGGCCAAGGCCCCCAAGGCCAAGGGATCACGGGCTGATATTAAGGTTCTGCAGGCCGATCTCGAGGCTGCGGCGGCGTCCATGACCGAAATCACCGCCGATTATACTGCCGG
>JBFZFV010000007.1:0-5653 GCA_041306185.1 Candidatus Zixiibacteriota bacterium | reverse complement strand
TACGACAAACGCCTTAACGAATTACTGGTATCCAATCGCGAAAGTATTGGCCTGACCAATATTTACACCGACGATTCCCCCCGCAAAATCTTGAAAATCCTTCACGACGGTTTCGTCCTGGGGGTCCTGATGGACACCGATTCTTTTCGCGTCCGTAGCGAACTTATTCCCTTCTTCGGACGTCTATCTAATACCCCGGTGGGGCAGTCGGTGCTGGGTTTGAAAACCGGAGCCGGTTTCGTTCCCGTTGCCTGCCTCCGGGACGGCAAAGGATATAAAATCGTGATTAAGCCGGAAGTTATCATAGAAAGAACCGATAATTTCGACAGGGACCTGTACACCGTCACCCGCGAATGCAGCCGGGTACTGGAACAAATCATCCGCGAACACAAAGACCAGTGGATCTGGCTCCACAACCGCTGGCACACGCGGCCCAAAGAGGAAGAAAAACAGCATGACCCGTCGTACAATTGATATATTGATAATCGGTTTCTTCGCGACCTTACTCGCATTAACCGGGTGCAGCACCGGCGACGACATCAAATCCGCCGACCAACCCGACAGCACCGTTGCAATCGTCCGCCCTGACCAGATGCTCCTCAACGCCCGCATTACCCTGTACGACGGTTCCCTCCGCACTACCGACCTCTTCGCCGATTCCATCGAAAAATACGAAAAATCCGATTCCTCTCTCGCCTGGAACCTCATCGTCCATTTCTTCGACAGCCTGGGGCAGGAAGTCTCCAACCTCGAAGCCGACAGCGGTCTCGTCCGCGAAAAAACCAACTTCATGGAGGTCTTCGGCAACGTCGTGGTTAGAACCAGCGACAGCGCCGTCCTCCATACTGAACAACTCGCCTATAACGCCGAACTCGACAGTATCACCACCGACAAATTCGTCCATATCGTCCAACAGGGCGATACCATCAAGGGGTACGGCATGGTGGCCGACAAAGAGCTGAAAAAAATCCGCATCCTCCGCCAGGTCACCGGAACCCTCAAAAGCTCCAAACAGATTCTCGACTGATTTGCATTTCTGTCCCGATAATTGATTGTTACCCCGTATAACAATCCCGTATATTCATTTAAGACCATTAAACAAAGGTAACGATCATGCCCGTCTGCAAAACTCTATTGGCATCAGTCCTATTCCTTATGGTAATCCCGACCGGGCTTTTTGCCTTCGACGATACCGGCTGGACCATCCTCTATCAGGAAAACTTCAGCTCCACCTACGAAGCTTCTGACGGGCAGACTTTCGGCAACAATAACTGGCTGGTCTACCAGTTAATCGACGGGGGCGCCATGACCGTCGCTAACGGTTACGTCCAGCTCAATGCCCCCGATTTCTGGAACGCCGCCCTCATCCGCAGTGTCGATACCCTCCCCGACCAGTACAAAATTCGCGTTAAAGTCGGCCATATCAATTACGACTTGACCAACTACGAACAGGCCGATTACGACGACCCCGATTTCAACACCCATCTCGGTCACTACGAAAACGGCGTCTATTTCCTCACTATTACCGATGCCCTCTGTTCCGGGGGCCAGTGCGAAGAAATCTGGTGGCACTATCACCGCAAGATGGTCATCGACGTCGACAACCACATCAACTGGTCCGGCGGAGGCGAAACCTTCCATCCCGTCTACATGGTCTACATGGACCCGACCACCGGTGCCGGAGGCAACCTCCTCCGTACCTGGGATGGCAGCGCCTGGGACGCCTCGCCCGATAACTGGAACGTCGCCTACACCTACGACTACGATACCTGGTACTATGCCGAATTGGAAGTCGGTGCGGACTACCTGATCCTCCGCCTGTACGACGAAAATCAGAATATCATCGAAGAAACCGATCCGGTCGACCTCTCGCTGGTCTTCGCCATGGATGAGCCGGAATACCTTTATATCGGGGAGCCTCACACCGACGACTACGAAGGGAGCGCCCGTTTCGACGAAATCACTCTTTTGGTTCCCGCTACCGGTGACCCAGTTTGCGGTGACGTCACCGATAACGGAGTCGTCGATATTCTCGATATCTTGGCGTTGGTGAATTATAAATTCAAGGGAGGGCCTGAACCGGCGAATCTGGACGTTGCGGAGGTTACCGGCGACGGCCTGGTAAACATCCTCGATATTATTGCAATCGTTTACTTTAAATATAAAGGGGGTCCGGTTCTTGTCTGTTCCTAGGATTTCTTTAATTGACAACCCCGCCCCATCGTGTTAATTTGCCCGAAATATCTCAGGCAGGTATATTATGGATGAAACTCTTCAGGGAAGTATAAGCAAGTTCACTCTACCCGATATATTTCAGCTATTGGCCAACGGCCGTAAAACCGGAACCCTAGGTATCCAGAAAGAAGACGATATCGTGATGGTCTATTTCCGTCAGGGACGAATCGTCTATGCCTACGGTCCGCGTCAGAACCGCCACGTGGGGCAGATGCTTCGCGAACGGGGAAGACTGACCGAAGACCAGTTGCGGGATGCCGTGGAAACCCAGTCCTCCATCTCTCTTTCCAAGCGGCTGGGGCAGATAATGATCGAGAAAAACTACATCAACCGGGTCGACCTCAGCGAGGTTATCACCGAACAGATCCGGGAATTGATATATTCACTGCTCGATTGGGATAGCGGTTCCTTCAAATTTTATGACAACCAGTATCCTACCCGCGAGGAAATCACCATCGATCTTTCGGTCGAAAACGTTATCCTCGAAGGCGTTAGACGGCTTGATGAAGTCAACCGCCTTAAAGACCTCCTGCCCGATTACGATGCCCCTTTGAAAATCGAAGCGCTCGGTTCCGATAGAAACCGCGATATCTCGCTCCAGACCGATGAATGGAACCTCCTCGCCCGAATCGACGGGCGCAAAACCGTCCAGCAGCTTATCGATGAATCGGGGCTCGGAGAAGTCAAGGCGCTCGAAAAACTGGCCGCCCTGAAACTGGCCGGATTGATTTCACTCCAAACCGAATCGATCAGTGAGCGCGATCGCCTCGATGGAATGATTAATCGGGTTGCGGGGCTTTTGGAAGATTATCTGAAATTCCGCACCGAACAAACCTTGCCGCTCCGCGATACCGCCGGAGTTACCGAGGGACGAGAGTGAGCAAACTCAATTCCCTGCTAAGACTCGAATCTCTTCTCGAGGATTTCCTCGACCGGGCCGCCGATGTCGAACTGGCCCGTGCCGATTCCGGAAAATCCCTAGAGTCGCTCGGAGAAATCGCCCGGGAATCTCTACGGGGGCGTTATATCGGAAATCGCCTCGGAGACTGGTTCGCTCGCAACCGCACCAACCTTGATTCCAAACGCTACGATCCCGCGAACATGACCACCATCGGAAATTATCTCCAGGATATCAAGACCGGCCTCGATACCGCTGACCCCGAATCCGGCAAACTCCTCGAAGAAATCGACCGCTGGAAAAAATCGGGAGCCGTTCCGCTCAAAAAAATTACCCTCCGTCGGGGACCGGAAACAGACCAATCCTCGATTACCGAAGAATTCCTTCGGGTGGCCGAAATGGAGTCGCAAGCGCTTGAATACTATAAGGATAGAAAGATGCACCTGCTGACCATGCTGGATGACACGCTCAAGGCGGCCGAGGCCAAAACCGATCCCGCCTGGCTGCATCTGGCCGGCTCGATGATATTCTTTCTTAAAATGCACGGCTATAAAGTCGACCCCTATGTGAAGAAGCTCAAAGTGCTGGAAATTAACCGCCGGACCTTGAAAAAAGATGATTGAAACCGATGTGAACTATATCGAGGGCTTAAAAGCCCTTAAAAATCGCGATTACGACCGCGCCCTCGGCTATTTTAAAATGACCGAAAAAGAATTTGCGGAAAACCGCGATTTGCGTATATTATCCGAAACCGTCAAACTGCTTTTGGCGGTCAAGAACGATATTGGCGTTCTTGGCGTTACGGAAAGTAGAAGGAGTTGAAATAAATGGCAAAGAAACAACGTTTTGCCGACAAAGCCAGCAAGAAAACCACGATTGTCGTTTGCCCGGTGTGCGAAACTACGGTCAGCTTCATTAAATACGTGAAGGCCGAACGCTCCGATAAGGGTCGGGGCTGGAGATTCGTTACCACCAACGTCGGCGTCTGTAAATGCAATCATGCCGAAATTTACGGCTAGTACAGATAATAATTAAGGCTTTGAAAAATCCCGCTTGAATCAGGCGGGTTTTTTCTATTGCGGTTAATGAAGCACCTCCTCGAACAAAAGTTTTTTCCGTTCGTCAATCGCCCCGGAAGATACATCGGCGGCGAACTCGGCTGTATCATTAAATCTCCCGAAAACCGAACCTCCATCGCCCTCGGATATCCCGATATGTACGAAGTCGGCATGTCGTACCTCGGCATCCAAATCCTTTACAATATCGTCAACCGGGACGACCGCTTCCTGTGCGAACGCTTCTTCGCGCCGGATAAAGACGCCGAAGAAATCCTCCGCCGCGAACGACTGCCGCTGTTCACCCTGGAATCGGCCCGCCCGCTGAAAGAATTCGACCTGATCGGGTTCACGCTCGCGTACGAAATGACCGCCACCAATATGCTGAATATTATCGAGCTGTCCGGCATTCCCCTTCGAAGCCTCGATCGCTCCGATGAACATCCCATGGTTATCGGCGGAGGCCCCATTGCGCATAATCCCGAACCGTACGCACCCTTCATCGATTTGTTTTATCTCGGCGACGCCGAAGAGAATATCCTGAAAATTCTGGCGATAGTGCAGGATACAAAGGGGCGACCCCGCCGTGAACGACTGGAAAAACTGACCCGCGAAATAGATGGCATCTATGTCCCGCAATTCTACGATGCCGAAAGCGGTGCGCCGCTGGTCGATTTCGCTCCCGAAAAAATTAAAAGCTGCCATATCGATAATCTGAAACGGGAATTCTACGGTAAAAAGCCGCTGATTCCGTTCATCGAAACCGTGCATGACCGCCTTACCGTCGAAATCATGCGCGGCTGCCCGCGCGGATGCCGCTTCTGTCAGGCCTGTGCTGTCTATATGCCGGTTCGCCGCCGCGAAAAAGATGAAATTATCCTGCAGATTCACGAACAGCTCAAGCAGACCGGGTACGATGAAGTCTCGTTGTTATCCCTTTCTTCCAGCGATTATCACGACATCATTCCCCTCACCATGCAGCTGGCCTATGAACTTGATAAAAAGAAAGTAGCCCTGTCGCTGCCGTCATTGCGTCCGGGGACCTTTACCCAGGAACTTGCCGATGCCGTCAAAATGACCCGCAAGACCGGCCTCACTTTTGCCCCCGAAGCCGGCACCGAACGGCTCCGCGCGATTATTCGCAAGGATATCACCGACCAGGAATTGTACGATACCGTCGAACTGGTCTACAAAAACGACTGGAATTTGATTAAGCTGTACTTCATGATCGGCCTCCCCAACGAAACCGACGAAGATATCAACGGCATCGTTCGTATGGTTCGCAAACTTGTCGAACTCGGCCGGCCCCATAAAAACAAGAAAATTATCAATATTACTATTTCACCGTTCTCTCCCAAAGCGCATACTCCTTTCCAGTGGGATCAGCAGCCCTCGCCGGAATATATCCGGGAAAAGGGAGAATACCTTAAAAGAGCTCTGCATGGCAGAACCGTCAATATCAAAC
>JBFZFV010000006.1:0-6407 GCA_041306185.1 Candidatus Zixiibacteriota bacterium | reverse complement strand
ACTTGCGGAAAATCCCGGTGAAGCGCAGCGAGGGCTGGAAGGTCTTTTCCACGATACCGGTCGGGAACGGCTCGGCGTAGTTGTCGACGTCCATCCAGGGGCGAGTCCAGGTAGAATTGTATCTTCCTTCCCCTTTCCGTTGGTACATCAACTGCAGTGAAACTCTTTGCAGGGAATTGAGCCAGCGGGATACTTCGAGGGTAGCCCTGTCTCCATCCGGGCCGTATTCGTTCCCCAGAAGCTTCCCCCGGTTAACATAGCGGTTGCGGTCATATACTTGATTGTAGGTCCGGTTGGTGATAGCCAGATATTCCGCTTTCAATTCATAGTTTTCGTAAAGCCTGGCGGTATGAATGCCCAGAAGGAATCCGATTTCATTCGGTTCGTTGTCACCCCGAACCTCGTTGTCGATCTGGAAATCATCAATTAAAAGCTGCGTGTAGATTTTGTGATTGCCTTTTAAGTACAGGGTCATATCGAAGCCGAGAAAGGTGTTGTCGTTGTAATTTTCATTCAACTGGTATGCGTGATAGAACAAAAACGGATTCAAATAAGCCCATTCCATGGGGCGACCGGGTCCGCCGTAAATGACGGTTTCGAACAGGCCGAGATAGAAATTCCGATGCAGTCTTAAATCGAGGCGGTGCCCGCTGAAATAGCGGTTTTCGAATACTGTCTCATTCTCGGTTTGATGCCGGGTCCGGTCCAGCTTGCCGGTCTGGAAAGTGTAGTGGATGAATCCCCATTTGTACCGGAGCGAAACGGCGTCCATGGGGCGAGCCGTCTCAGACAGGATTAGTGACTCCCGCGAGGGTCCCCAGAAGGCCGCAAATCTCCCCGCCTGCAGAGTGAATGCCCCTTTGCGATAAAGCATAAAGGCGTTTTCCATTTCGCCGGCGAATCCTCGCCACTTTTTCCCCTGGTAGTCCGGGTTCTTTTCCAGTTCTTCGTCGACCAGGAAATTGATGTACAGGTACAGATTGTCCGAAGGCTGCGCCGCGAGAGCTCCTCGCGCGGAAGCACAGGCATTCGTTTTCTGATTTTTAATGGAATTTACTTTTTCAGATAGAAGGGCGAACAGCTGTATTCGGCTCCGCTCGAAGACTTCTCCTCCCAGCCCGATATCGGGGAGTTCCGGTTTATCGAATGCGAACTGGTAAGGTCCGGTGAAATCTTCGAGGTGGTCCCCCTGATGATCTGAGATTATTTCCCGTTCGACGATATCGTACAGGAAGCCGTATTCCGGAGAGGATACCGGATAATAAAAATTGCCTCCGTAAATTTTGCCGGAGGCAACCAGTAAAATTAAGATAAGATAAAACAGTCTGAGTTTTTTCACCGGCTTCCCATGCCCCGTGATAAATTGAGTTACCTCAACTCGCCCCTCTGCCTTTAAGAACGGCCGGGATGGTTTTAACCAGGATTTTGGCATCTTCCTTGAGCGACCAGCGGTCGATGTATTGCAGGTCGAGTTTCATCCAGTGATCGAAATCGACGTTATTCCGCCCGTTAATCTGCCAGAGGCAGGAGAGTCCCGGCTTCACCGACAATTTACGGTGCTGCCACGGTTCGAATTTTTCCACTTCCTGCGGAAGCGGCGGGCGCGGCCCGATCAGCGACATATCTCCCATCAACACATTCCAGAATTGCGGGATTTCATCGACGGAATATTTCCTTAAGAATCTTCCGACCCGTGTAACTCGCGGGTCATCTTGTATCTTGAATGCGGCCCCATCCATTTCGTTGAGGTGCATCAATTCCGACTTTTTCTCTTCGGCTTCGGCGACCATGGTCCGGAGTTTGTACATATTGAACACTCGGCCGTTTTTTCCGGCACGCTTCTGGATGAACAACAGCGGACCGGGATTATCGAGCTTGATTGCAATCGCGGCTAAAAGCAGAATAGGAGCCGACAATACCATGCCGACCACGGCGCCGACCCGATCCATGACTTCCTTGATAAACAGGGCCGCCCGGTTTTCCGGAACCGAATGATACAGAAATACCGGCTGACCGTTAAGCGAGTACGGCCGGCACTTGGATATCCTGGGGCCGAGAACCTCCGGCAGGAAACAGACTTTTACCCCCATCTGTTCGACCGTGTTGAATACTTCCGGTATGTGGACATGGTCCCCGTTTTCGAAAGCCATCACCACCAGGTCGACCTGGTTTCTGGCAATAACTTCTCTGATGCTGTCGACTTTTCCGATGAGGGGGACATCGCGATAGCGCCAGAGCCCCTCCCGTTTGGCGTCGACAAAACCCATGATGTGCGTCTGCAGTTCGGGATGATCGAGAAATATATCGGCGACCCGTTTGCCCCGATCGGTGGCTCCGACAATGAGCACGTTCTTTTTATACGGAGCGGGGTCGTTATTGGATTTCGGATGAAGCAGATGGCGGTTGTAGACGCGCCAGGCCAAAAACAAGAGCGATTGAAATACGAAATTGGCCGTTATCATCATGGTGTAGGTAAAATCGCTGATTTTCCACTTGGTGAAAAAGGCCATGAAGGTTATCAGGAGAATAAATTTCGCCTCGGTTTTAAGAAAATCGATGGTGCGGTCACGAGGGACTTTTTTCGGTATCAGGTCGTTATTGGGAAATTGCACCACCAGGATCAACTGCATGACCACCGCGGTCACGGCGGCAACGGTAAGGGTGAACGATGACGTGAAAATGTCGAAGAACCATTGAAAAGCGAGAACGGTTCCGACTATTATTGCCCCCCTGACAAATCTATATAGAAATAAATCGATCGAATTCTTCCCTGATAACGTCATTTCCTTTACCTCAAGTGATCGGCTGAATCCCGCCAGCCTGTTCCTTAAAACATTACCCCTGTTAGCATCTTATATAAATGCCGATTATTTGCCCCCGTCAGGCGACGGCTCTTCCGTATTTGTCGTTTTTTACGGAAATTTCTTTAGCGTCGGGCGAAGAAACAACATCTTCCCCTGCTTCGGATTTACGAACCGGTAAATCCGCCCGTGCGCATTAACTGACGGACATCTCCTTGTCAATACCTGTTCAAACCTGTCATTCTTATGGAGAACCGCTCATCGCCCTCCCGATTCAACAGGTTTCCCTATTATCGGCGAATGCCAATTTTAATCTGCCGAACGGCGTCGAGACGCCGACTGCCACAAGCGGGATACAATCGTGATTGATTATACCAATCCCGCAATATTTTTGCAACCTATTTTTAAAGAAATTTATTCCCTTGCGGTACAATGACATACTGATATAAATGCATAATTGTTGAGCAATCCGCCCGATTTTTTTATCGAATTGCCTGATTTCATCCCTGTAAATCAATCCCTGCATTAGATTCATTATTAAAGGCTTATATTTATATACAATTCCTGTTTATCAATATCCAACTAAACTTCGGAGTATTCCGAAGGTTTTTCGACCGGATACTTTAGACGCTTCGGGAACTTCTCGCAGGCTTCGAGCGCAGCCGCGATATTACGGTCATTGGAAATATCGAGCGCCAGGTAATCTTCGAGCTGGCGGTACCCCGACAGGCTGCGGCAGGAAACTCCGCGAGCGATTAAATATGCCGAGGCCGCTACCGGATCGAAAAATTTCATCAAAACATAATCGAACGGTGTCTTTTGACACTCGAATCCCAGGGCCCTCAGCCTGGTATCCATCAGAATCATATTTTCTTTCGCGGCCTGATTATCACGGTTGACATAACCAAGGCTTCGCAGGGCCGCAATGGCCGCGGTCCCGGATAAGGCCGGATAGTTGGAAATTTCCCGGAAGGCTCTGACTCGCGATATAGTTTCCCGGTCGGCCAGCAGGTATTCTCCGGCGGTCGACGCCAGGCCCAAAAGCCGTGGGAATTTCCTGATAATAGCCAGGTTCTTGAATTTCCCGATCAGGTCGGTGCAATTGATTCCGGTCGTTTCGAATTCGTATTCATCGATTACGGTCAGGAAATCCCGCCTGTGGTTCAAAAGCGTTTCCAATTCGACCCGGCTGTAAATGGTTCCGGCGGGACGGGTGGGATTGCTTAAAACCAAAAGGGCGGTGTTCCGGTTCAAGGCTTCCGTGATACCGTCAAGATCGATAATAAAGGGAGATTCGCCGTACACTTCGCGGACAGATCCGCCCCGAAGCTCCACCATTTTCGCGGCGGTTGCTTCGGTTGGACCGGGGATCACGGCACAGGTTTCCCCGTCTATATATAAGTCTACTATCGACTGCAAGGCGGCGTCAGGCTCTGAAAATATCAAAATATTCTCCGGGCTAAGCCCGGTATAGCGTGAGAGTTCACTTTCAAGACGGTTGAGAAAAGTATTAGGTTTAAATTTTACGTTATCTTTTTCAAAAATATTATCAAGCAATTCGCCGAGATTATCGGAAATGGAAGGGTGGTCGGACAGGCGGGATTCCAGCGCGGTATCCCCGCCCCTCAAAGGGCCTGCAGGTTCTATAGGTCTGATTTTCTTCATGGCGAAAAATTCCGATACTTTCTCTTTAAATCGGTCACCAGCCTTCTTTCATTAACACCTAACCTGCGGTTTAACAAACTCTTAACCTGAATCTCCGGAATCTTCGCGGCGGTTCAGACGGGCCATTATTTTCTTAAACGAATCTTTGATTCCATTCAATATCCCCGGTTTATCCTTGGCCAGGCGCTTGACCTGCGGAATTGTCCCGTACATATCGTAGACTTCATACCGGATCAGGCGTTCTCTTTTCAATAGCGCCTCTTTGATTTCTTCGAGATTATCCGATTCGAAATCGATTAAATCGATGAAGGCTTTGCCCACGTTTTGCGATTCGTGAGCATCGCTTCCGGCCACCTGCGGAATATTGGGATAAGTATCGAAATAGGAATTCGCCTCCTGGTTCTCTTCGGACGAACAGCCGAAATTGACCACTTCCACGAGGTCGATTCTTCTTAATATTTCCCGCAGATCTTCGCCGCTGAACAGCCCGTGCTTCTCTTTGCCGTAGATAAGGCCGGAACTGTGACGGAACGGATGCGGCAGGACCACCAATCCCCCCTGGTCGTGGACTTCTTCTATGATATCATTCAAATCGCGGGACTGGATTTCTTCGGTAATAAAAAGCCCCAGCAGATGAATTCCTTTCCAGGTGGAAACTTCCATTCCCGGGATAATGGTCAGGTTATGGGCCTGTTTCCGGGCCGGCTCGATTCCCGAAAGAGTGTCATGGTCGGTAATGGCGATAGCGTTCAGGCCGACTTTCTCGGCCGCCTGAATCACCTGTTCCACACGAGCTCCGCAGTCGAAGGAGTGATTGGTGTGAACATGAAGGTCGATTTTCATTTATTTCCCGTGTGCATAAATACTCTCAGCCTTTCGGCGTAATTGCAACGGGGATGCCAAAATGAAACAGCCAGTCCTAAGACATTACGGGATTACAGCTTACACATAACAGAAACCTGACAAAATATCGCTTGAATTGGGAAAACCGAGAAAAAAATTCCGCGTCGAGAAGAAAATTTGGATAAAAAAACCCGGCCATAAGCCGGGTTAAAATTTCAAATAGGGATTTCCTGTATTACAACCGGTCAATCACCAGAATCGTGGTCAGGGCTCCGCCGACAATCGAGAAAATGGTCGACGTGATTTTAAGCCAATCCTGTTGTTTTTTGATTTCGGTCGGGACAACGATAGCGTCCCCCAATTCGACTTTCTTTCCGAGTGCCGAGCCGCCGGAAAGCACCTGGCCGTCGGCTTTAATCAGTTTGATCGCTCCCTTATCGGCGTTGCGGCTGAAATTCCCGGCCAGTTGAATATAGTAACTGACCTTTTTACCGCCTTCGAATTTAATCGTTCCTTCGGCACCGACCGCTCCCAGAACGGAAACTCCCGAAGGTATCCTGGGAACGTATATGTAATCGTCACTGCGAAGCTTGATATCCCCTTTTTTGCCCTCGGATTTCAACAGCTCTTCCATATTGATAATCACGCGATTGACATTGTCCTGGTTGAACTTGATAAATTCCACCGGTTTGATATTCCCAAGAGAATCTTCGCGAATCGGCGCCGAACGCTCGATAATGGAAGGGAGATTCTGGCGGATCAGGCTTTCTCCGATCGATTCCCGATAAAAGATAATCCCCTTGGGGAAGGCCCGGTCGGTGAAACCTCCGGCCCGTTGGATTAAATCGTAAAGCGTTTCATCGCGGGATAACAGAGCATATTGCCCCGGAAAGCGGACTTCCCCTTCCACCGAGGCCAACTGATGCAAAAACTGGTCGGGGCGTTTCCGAACAAAGACATAATCGTTTTCGGCCAGCTGGAAATTTTCGATTTCTTCGGCGGCCCGATCGAACTTGTGTATGGTCACCCTGCCGGTGGTATCGGGCCGCGCCAGTTCGATATTAAGCTGATAGGCGTCGCGGGTAAAATCCCCGGCCA
>JBFZFV010000005.1:0-43890 GCA_041306185.1 Candidatus Zixiibacteriota bacterium | reverse complement strand
CACCGCTCCGGTCCTTCGGGAACATTTGCTGTCGATAAATAGAATCCGCAAGGAAGTCGGTCCCGACCTGCATCTCTTTATGACCGTATTTTCCCCTCTGTCGGTGGCCCGGTATTTGATCGGTCATGAGAATCCCCTGATGGAACATCTCCGGGACATTCCGGAAAAAGTCCTTCCGGCACTGGAAAATATCACCCTTACCTACGAGAAATATGTCGAAGACATCATTAACGCCGGAGCCGACGGAATCTTTTTCGCCACTACCAAATTTGCCAGCGCCGATGTTATGACCTGGGAAGAATACCGCCAATTCGGCATCCCGTACGACCTGCGGATCTTGAACCGTGTCAAGGAACGGACGAATATTCTGCACGTCTGTGCTTCCAATAATTATCTGAAAGAACTGGCCGATTATCCGGTCAAACTGGTCAACTGGGACAGTTCCGACCCGACCAACGCTCCCTTAGATAAGGCAACCCCTTTTCTGAAAGGAAAAACCATAATAGGCGGTATCGATCATACCGGCTGGCTGAAACGGGGGACCCCCGAAGGAGTCAGGACCGAAATGGATAAGATTCGGGTCCGGATGAAAGGGGAGAGTTTCATTTTCGGTCCGGGATGCGCCGTCGATCCCGATATCCCGGCGCCCAATATCCGGGCGGCCCGTGCCAGCCTTTAAGATAACAGACGATTTTCTCTCGAAGATTTATCATCTTAACTCTTGCCAAAAGCCTGCCGAAGATATATCGTTAAGGCCACCTTAATTTGGAAATAGGCAAGATAATAGCATAATCAGGGAGTCTAAAATGTTGCGAAAGAGCACCTTTACAATTGCGCTGCTGGGCGTATTGGCATTCGCTTTCACCGTCTCCGCCCAGACTACCAAGAATCCGTTCACCGAACCGGCTACCCTCGGTTTCAAAGCCGTTTCGGAACAGGCCAAAGATGGCACTATTATGGGAAAAGACGGATTTACGATCGATATCTTGATGAATTATGACGGTAAAGTGGATTTAACCGGAGGTTCCTTCGGGATTCAATTAACGAGCCCGGATAAAAGCATTAAGAAAATCATCCATACCCCGGTCGATACTGCCGCCGCCTATTATAAAAGCGTTCAATTCATGGATGTCTGGAAAAAGGGTTTTGATGCCTTGAATATGATTAACATCGACGAACCTTATGGCTTCAATGGCGACCTCCCCGATTCCGCCTATTTTATTTTCGCCGGCATCACCGGTATTAAAACCGGGCTTGGAGAAATCCCCGTCATCCGTTTCAATCTTCAAGCCGAAGGCCCCGGCAAGCTTTGCGTCGATTCCATCGGAAAAGCTTCTTCCGATTTCGACTGGCTTTTCCCGGCAAATATCACCGCGACTTTCAAAGGCCCCTACTGCTGGGATTTGAAATAGCCGCCGATAAATTTCCCAAAGCCCCGAGAAATTCGGGGCTTTTTATTATGACAAAGTCATAAACTATTACATATTGTAAAAAATTAATATGGAGGTTGCCGATGTTTTGGGGAGTCGTTTTGATCGCCGCCGGAATCCTGTTGCTGCTTTCCCGCGCGGGGATCATTCCCGGAACCGTCTGGGATTACCTGCTTCCGATTATCCTGATCGGTCTCGGAGCAAGCGTCCTTATGAAACGCAGAAAATAAGGCCTCATGGATTTCAAGCCCAAAATTATCTATTACCCCGACCGTCCCGGAATCCGGAAATTTTTCGGGGAACTGGAAGGGGCCGTGATGGAAATTGTCTGGGAAAACCATCCCATCTCGGTCAAACGCGCCCTTTACCTGCTCAAAAAAGATTTCGCTTACACCACCATCATGACCGTAATGAACCGCCTCACCGCCAAGGGACTCCTCTCCCGGATTAAGAAGGGGCATTCCTTCGTATATGAACCCGCCGTTTCCCGGGTGGATTTCCTCAAGTTTGCCGTTAACTTCGTGGTCGATAGCGCCCGGAAAGATTTCAGTCAGTACCTGTCCTCAGGCGCCAAACCCTCCGGCAAACACCGAAAACAGCGCTGAGCCGATCGGCACAAACAGGCCGTTCTTCAGAAATCCTGTCTATTTACCGATAAGTCCATATATGAAATGGATTTATATTTTGCCGCTGATTTTCGGCGTTTTTACCGCCGTTGCCGAGTGTGCCCCGACCAGTTTCCGTGAATTCGGCTGCACCATCGATATTCCCGCCGGATGGCAGGCCGACAGCGCCATCGCCGACGAAATCATGCTGTTCCGGGAAAACGAACCGGAAACGGAAATCCTTATCCGGAGATTCCCCCTTGAAAAAAATTACCAGCTGCATAATGAGGCGGAACTGGTCGAAGCCCTCAAGGGGCTTTATTCCGAACTGGGAATGAACGCCGAAGATCAAAGCCGCATCAATTACCAGCTCAGAGAAGACCGCGCCGTATTCAATCTGGAATTCGTGGAAAGCGACCCCAATTTCACCGAAATGATGCGGAAGTACATCGAAGGCATCATCGTCAGGGAAGAAGGGGACGGTCAAACGATGTATCTGATGATGGTTCGCGCTCCCATGGCCCGATTCGATCAAATCCGCCCGGACGCCTTAACCGTCTTTTCGTCGTTCGTAATAACGATTCCTTTATCGTCGGTCCTGTTTCCTCGGGAAAGCCAGTTTGGATTGGTGATGCTCTTTATCGTGATCGCCCTGATGGCCTTTTTCTTTGTGAGAAACCGCAGGATTCAAAGATCCCGCAATCCGCTCGGAAAAAGTTCTGCGAATTTCTGGCGCTGCCCTTCATGCGGGCTGGCCAATCATATCGAACACGACCGCTGCAACCGCTGCGGCAGTGAACGCCTGACCCAGCACACTCCCTAAACGGTTAATCCTGCTCCAATTCGAGCAACACCCCTCCGGTCGACTTGGGATGAACGAAGGCGATCTTTTTCCCTTCGGCCCCGGGACGCGGCTTTTCGTCGATCAGGCGATAACCCTTTTGTTTCAGAGTATCGAGCCGCGATGCGACATCATCGACATGCAGCGATAAATGATGCATCCCCTCGCCGCGGTTTTCCAGAAACGCCTGGATCGATTTATTGTCGGGATCGGGACATATCAGTTCGATCGCCGCAGATTCTTCACCCGCCGGACGGAAAATCGCCACCCGGACTTTCTGATCTGACACATGTTCAATGGTCACCGGCTCACAGCCGAGGATAATCTTGTATACCTCGACGGCCTTCTCGAGGTCCC
This sequence comes from Candidatus Zixiibacteriota bacterium, assembly GCA_041306185.1. Taxonomy (GTDB): domain Bacteria; phylum Zixibacteria; class MSB-5A5; order GN15; family PGXB01; genus JBFZFV01. The sequence continues at coordinate 40,657 of JBFZFV010000005.1, read as the reverse complement.
TTACGGCGATTCCCAGATGCGATACCCGGGTCATATTTTATTCCCCTGCCTCTTCTTCGTAACGCCTGATATTTTCGAGATATTCCAGTTCCCGCGCCGATCCCGCCACCGAAACGTACGGCTTGATCCAGCGATCCCCCATGAACTTGTACATGATGAAATTATAGTCGACCTTCGAAGTCCCCGCTCCCGCTTTCGAAGTATAAACGATTTTCGCCCAGACCTTCGCCGAATCACCCAGGATTTTAACACTGTCGTACGTGATACCGGCCAGCGTATCGTACTTATAGTTGTAAACTTTGTACTCTTTCCAGTATTCCGATAGCGGCGTTTCGTCCCGGTAGTACGTAAACTCGTTCTCGTACAGAACCGACTTGTCCCCCTCGGCGATCCGATCCATGAGATTGGTCATGTCGGCCATAATCTTTTCTTCCTCGGTCATCTCCGACCGCGGCTTCTGGTCCGTCGCCGCGGCCTGTATTGATTCGTTCATTGCGGTTTTCTCGGAGACCGTACTGCCGTCTTCCTTACTTCCGCAGGACTGTAATAGCAGCGCCGTGAGAATTAAAATTAATATTCTATAACCTTTCATGATATTCCCCCCAAAGATTTCTCAGGGTGTTCGATATTTCTCCGACCGTGGCGTAATTTTCCACCCCGGCCAAAACGTACGGAACAACGTTCTCGGTCCCCTGTGCAGCCTTCTTCAAGTCATCGAGACATTTCTTCACTTTCCCGTTATCCCGTTCCCTTTTTAGTTTGCTGAGTTCTTCCACCTGCTTGGTTTCGAGGTTGGGATCGACTTTCAAAATATCGCCATGTTTCGGTTCTACCTTATCGCGGAATTTGTTAATCCCCACGATCACCTGCTCCTGTTTTTCAATGGCTTTCTGGTAATTATATGCGGAACGTGCGATTTCGGTTTGATAATAACCCTCCTCGATACATTTCACCGATCCCCCTTTTTGCTCGATGATTTCGATCAGCTCGGAACTCTTCTCATCGAGCTGATTGGTCAGGTATTCCACCAGGTACGACCCGGCCAGCGGATCGGCCGAATCGGCCGCTCCCGATTCGTACCCCAGGATCTGCTGCGTCCGCAGTGCGATTTCGGCGGAACGTTCTGTCGGAAGCGCCAGCGCCTCGTCGTACGAATTGGTATGCAGCGACTGCGTTCCCCCCAGCACCGCCGCTAAAGCCTGAATGGTAGTACGAACGATGTTGTTTTCCGGCTGCTGAGCGGTCAAAGTCGACCCCCCGGTCTGCGTATGGAACCGCAGCAGCATCGATTTATCCGATTTGGCCTTGAATTTCTCTTTTACGATTCTCGCCCAGATTCTCCGTGCCGCCCGGAATTTCGCCACCTCTTCCAGAAGATTATTATGCGACGCGAAAAAGAACGACAGCCTCGGAGCAAAATCGTCGATGTCGAGCCCAGCCTTCAGTGCCGCCCTTACGTACGCGATGGCATCCGATATCGTGAATGCGATTTCCTGCACCGCCGTGGCCCCCGCCTCGCGGATATGATACCCCGAAATCGAAATGGTGTTGAAACGGGGGAGATTATCCTTGGCGTACGAAAAGATATCGGTGATAATCCGCATCGACGGTTCCGGCGGATAAATATAAGTTCCGCGCGCGATGAACTCTTTCAGGATATCGTTCTGGATCGTCCCGGAAATCTGATCCGACGACACCCCCTGCTTTTTCGCGACCGTAATGTACATCGCCAGTAAAACCACGGCGGTGGCGTTGATGGTCATCGAAGTCGACACTCTCGCCAGCGGAATCTTGTCGAAGAGGATCTCCATGTCGGCCAGCGAATCGATTGCCACCCCGGTCCGCCCGACTTCACCCCGAGCCATCGGGTTGTCGGAATCGTACCCGATCTGCGTCGCCAGGTCGAACGCCACCGAAAGCCCGGTCTGCCCCTGTTCCAGCAGATAACGGAAACGGAGGTTGGTTTCTTCGGCGGTCCCGAACCCGGCGTACTGCCGCATGGTCCAGAGCCGTCCCCGATACATGTTAGAATAAATCCCCCGCGTGAAGGGATATTCGCCGGGTTGCGACGAATCGACCTCCCCGGCGGTGTCCCGGTCGGCAATGACCGGAATTTCAATACCCGAAGTAGTCTCTTTTATGTTATCCATTAAACCAGTTCCAGCAATTTATCGTTCTTGTCTACCGCCTGCCCGGACCGGACAAAGAATTCTTTGACCTTTCCGTCGAACGGCGCTTTGATCATGTTTTCCATTTTCATTGCTTCGATGATAATCAGGGTGTCCCCCTTTTTCACCTCGGTCCCCGGAGCCACCGCCGCCTTCAGCACCAGCCCCGGCATGGGAGCCCGGATGGTCTTGTCCGCCGGTCCCTCCAGCGCACTCCCGGCTCGCTTCCGAAGTTCCGCCAGGCTGTACGATTCCACCTTGGCATGCATCCCCTGTCCCTCGAGAAAAATATCGTACACTCCGTTGTGCCTCGATATATCGACCTCCGATGAATCGGCGTCGATGCGGAATAGGTACTTGGTATCGTCGATCCGGTCAACCGTCACCTCGTGACGATCCCCGTTATATTCGATATAATATTTTGGCCCCTCTTTATATAGCAGCAAATCGAATTCCTGCCCCTCGACCGTCGTCAAAAATCTATCGACCAGCTCCGCCATGATATTTTACCTCTGAAGTTTCCTTATCCCCTGGGAGCGATAGTACGACACCCAGCCGTTGCGCGATTCGGGACCCCGTTTCATCGACAGGGATACTTTCTGACGATTCATGTATTCGAACACCGTGGCCGCGATGGCCGCCTTCTTTTCCTGGTCTTCACCGGCGTATTCGAAATTCCGCTCCGGGTACTCCTGGTCGATGAAATCGGTGGAGTAGTCACCCTTCCGGAATTTCTCGTTGTGCATTACCGTGTACGCAAAACCGATCGTGGTATGCACCCCGGAAATACGGTATTCTCTCAAAGCCCGAATTGTCCGCTCGATTGCCTCGGTCCGGTTTGCTCCCAAGACCACCATTTTGGCTATAATCGGGTCATAGTACACCGGAATGGTCGATCCCGAAACCACTCCCGAATCGACCCGCACCCCCGGCCCCAGCGGTTCGCGGTATTCGCCGACCGTCCCGGTCGATGGCATAAAATTCTCGTGAGCATCCTCGGCGTAAATGCGGCATTCGATGGCATGCCCGCGTGGGCTGTAATCTTTCTGGGTGACGCTTAATTCGTATCCTTCCGCGACCCGGAACTGCTCGCGGACTAAATCTATCCCGGTTACCATCTCGGTCACCGGATGTTCCACCTGCAAGCGGGTGTTCACTTCGAGGAAATAGAAATTCCGCGATTGATCTACCAAAAATTCCACCGTTCCGGCCCCGATATACCCCGAAGCCTTCGCGATATTCACTGCTGCGTTTCCCATCTTCTCCCGCAATTCCGGCGTCATGACCGGGGAGGGGGATTCTTCGATGACTTTCTGGTGCCGTCTTTGCACCGAACATTCACGCTCACCGAGATGTATGGCGTTGCCGTAACGGTCGGCGAAAATTTGTATCTCGACATGGCGCGGCTTGACCAGGTACTTCTCCATGAATACCCGGCCGTCGCCGAACGCCGACCCCGCTTCGCGGATGGCCGATTCCAGCGATTCCTGCAAATCTTTCCCGCTGTGTACTACCCGCATCCCTTTGCCGCCTCCACCGGCGGCCGCTTTCACCAGCACCGGGTAGCCGATTTTTTGCGCGATCTTGGAAACTTCGCCAAGTTTATCGTTATCGAATTCCGCCCCCGGAACCACCGGAAGACCGGCCTTAACAGCCAAATTCCGAGCTTCCAGTTTGTCGCCTAATAGTGCAATCGTTTCCGATTTCGGGCCGATAAAGATTATCCCTTCCTCTTCGCATCTTTTCGCGAACGCTGCATTTTCCGCGAGGAACCCGTACCCCGGATGAACCGCGTCGGCTCCGGATTTCTTTACGATCTCGATAATCTTGCCCTGATTGAGATAACTCTGTTTCGACGGCGATTCGCCGACATAGTACACTTCGTCGGCCATGCGGGCATGGAGCGCGGTGCGGTCACAGTCGGAAAATATCCCGACCGACTTAATCCCGTGGTCGACACAGGCCCGAATCACCCGGATAGCGATTTCCCCGCGATTCGCCACGAGAACTTTTTTGATTTTGGTAATTTTGGTTTTATTCATGGCAGGATTCTCGTAAGCCGACCTTACAATGGGTTACAACGGAATATTCCCGTGCTTCTTCGGCGGGTTCTGGTCTTTCTTCGTCTCCAGCATCTGGAAAGCCCGTATCAAACGCGGGCGAGTGCTCTTCGGTTCGATAATATCGTCGACATAGCCGCGTGCGGCCGCTATGAACGGGTTGGCGAACATCTCGCGGTAATCCTCGGTCTTCTTTTCTATCGCCTCTTCCTGGTTTTTCGCCTTCTCAATATCCTTGCGGAAAATAATCTCCACCGCCCCTTTTGGCCCCATCACCGCGATTTCGGCGGTCGGCCAGGCGTAGTTCATGTCCCCCCGGACATGCTTGGAATTCATGACATCGTACGCTCCGCCGTACGCCTTGCGGGTGATGACCGTGATCTTCGGCACCGTCGCCTCGCAGTACGCATAGAGCAGTTTCGCGCCGTTCTTGATTATCCCGCCATGCTCCTGGTCGGTCCCCGGCAAAAATCCCGGAACATCCTCGAAAGTCAGAATCGGGATGTTGAAACAATCGCAGAAACGAATAAACCGCGCCCCTTTAATCGAAGAATTAATATCGAGACACCCCGCCAGCACCGCCGGCTGATTGGCGATAATACCGATCGACCGCCCGCCCAGCCGCGCGAATCCCACCACGATATTAGTGGCGAAATCGGAATGCACCTCGAGAAATTTCCCCTCGTCGACAATATGCTTGATAACATCTTTTATATCGTACGATTTGTTGGGATTATCCGGAACCAGCGCATTCAGTTGTTCATCTTCGCGATCCCACGGGTCGGCGGTTTCCACGAACGGAGGATCTTCAAGATTATTCTGCGGAATATAGCTCAACAGGTCGCGCACCCGCTGTATCGTATCCGCCTCGTTTTCGCAGGCGAAATGGGCCACTCCCGATTTCGAGGCATGCGCATTCGCTCCGCCCAAATCCTCCGATGTCACGATTTCATGCGTCACGGTCTTCACCACGTTCGGCCCGGTCACGAACATGTACGACGTATTCTTGACCATGAAGATAAAATCGGTGATGGCCGGGCTGTACACCGCACCCCCCGCACACGGCCCGAGGATGACCGATAACTGCGGCACCACTCCCGATGCGAGCGTATTGCGCAGGAAAATATCGGCGTACCCTCCGAGCGATACCACCCCTTCCTGTATCCGCGCCCCGCCGGAATCGTTCAGCCCGATAACCGGAGCCCCGACCTTCATGGCCATATCCATGATCTTGCAGATTTTTTCGGCATGCGCCTCGGATAGAGATCCCCCGAACACCGTGAAATCCTGCGAAAAAACGAACACCTGCCGCCCGTTGATCGTCCCGCACCCGGTGACGACTCCGTCGCCGAATATTTTCATCTTGTCCAGTCCGAAATCGGATGAGCGGTGCGTCACGAACATATCGAATTCTTCGAACGAGCTTTTATCCACCAGTAGTTCGATTCGTTCCCGCGCGGTCAGTTTACCCTTCTCGTGCTGGCTGTCGATTTTGTCTTTGCCCCCCCCGAGCCGGGCCTGCCTGCGCATCTCTTCCAGTTTGTTCAGTCTCTCTTCGAGTGCCATATTACCGTCTGATTAAAAAACCCCGTCACTCTGCGACCGGGGTTATGTTAAACTTACCATCTTCTTTGATTACCCGTCCCATTTTAAATTCCGACTCATGGTCGAACGCCAGCACCGTGTCGGTCCCGGCCAGCCGTTCCAGCAGCGACTTCTTCACTTCCATCACGTCGAGCGGGAAGAGGTCGACCGAAGCCACGTAGGGAATTCGCAGGTGATGCCGCGAAGGAATAATATCGGCATAAAACGCAAACCCCGCTCCTTCCGATTCCGCCTCGATAGCCTGATGCCCCCGGGTATGCCCCCCGGTCTTAATCGCTTTAATTCCCGGCAGGAATTCCGCATCGTCCGCCAACAGCTGCAGCTTGCCCGATTCTTCGATTACTTCCAGTCTGTCCGGATAGTACACCGCCGCCGTCCGTTCGTTGGGATTCATGGCGTCGTCCCATTCATCCTTTTGAACTAAATACACGGCATTCTTGAACCGAGGAACCAGTTTGCCGTTCTCTTCTTTGATTGTCCCCCCGGCATGATCGGAATGTAAATGAGTTAAAAAAACGATATCGATGTCGTCCGGAATCAGCTCCATCCCTTTCAGACCGGCTTCGATATTCGATTCGCCCCCCGTGGCATAGATTTTCTTTTCTTTATCCGTGATGCAGTCGCCGAAACCGGTATCGATGAGAATATGTTTGCGGTACGCCGTCAGAACGAACAGGTTGATCTCCATCTTAATCAGGTTGTTGTCGTCCGCTGCAATCAGCTTCGACCAGATCTTCTTGGGAACCACCCCGAACATCGATCCTCCGTCGAGCTTGAACGTCTGCTCGACGAAGGACCTGATTTCAAACGCACCGATTTTCATACTTACCGAAGCAGGTTATTGGCGATCACCAGCCGCTGGACTTCCGACGTCCCTTCGTAAATCTCGGTAACCCGCTGGTCGCGGTAGAGCTTCTCGATGGGGCCGAATTCGCCGATATACCCCGACCCGCCGTGAATCTGCATGGCGCGGTCGACGCAGAAATTGGACGTCTCGGTCGAGAACAGCTTCGCCTGCGACGCTTCCATGCTGAACTTCTCGCCTTTATCCTGGAGCTGCGCCGCCCGGTAGGTCAGGGCACGGGCCGCTTCGAGACGAGTCGACATATCGGCCACCATCCACTGGATCGCCTGAAGTTTCGCAAGCGGTGCCCCGAACGCGATACGGGTCTTGGCATGCTTGACCGATTCATCGAGCGCCCTCTGGGCGATCCCTAATCCCTGCGCGGCCACCCCGATACGGGCGCCGTCCAGCGTCGCCATGGCGTAACGGAATCCCTTGCCGATTTCGCCGAGCTGATTCTTGACCGGGCAGCGGTAGTTCTTGATTTCGATTCTGCCGGTGGTGGCGGCTCTCATCCCCATCTTGTGCTTGAGCGTAAAACCCTGCCAGCCCGGGCCGGTTTCGCAAATGATTGCCGAAACCTTCGGACGGCCTTCATCCGCTTCGCCGATGCGGCAGAACAGCACCGAATAATCGGCCACGTCACCGTGCATGATATAAATCTTTTCGCCGTTGATGACGAACTGGTCGCCGTTGATAATCGCCACCGTCTTCTGGTTGGCGGCATCGGAACCGGCTTCCCGCTCGGTCAATGCGAACGCCGGGATTTTTTCGCCGGTCACCATCATGGGCAGGTACTTCTTCTTCTGCTCTTCGGTGGCAAAATGCACGATCGGCCAGACCGCCAGCTGCGGCACCGCCGTCAAGAGGGAAGAGGGAGCATCCCAGTATGCCAGCTCTTCGATCAGGGTGATGTATTCCAGGTTGGTATGCCCTCCGCCGCCGTATTCTTTCGGGATAGCCCAGCCGACAAATCCGGCCTCGGCCAGTTTCTTGTAGTATTCTTTCGGGAATTGCTCCGGACGGCGATCCAGTTCGGCCGCCACCTTGACGGTTTCCTTCTGCGCAAACTCTTTCACGCGATCCCGTATCGCCTGCTGCTTTTCGTCTACGTTAAAACTCATCGCTCCTCCTGAGTCGATATGACGCCTTCACAAGGTCCGATCCGGCGAGATATGGTTACATTATCTTATCTTCTTTTTTGTTCCTGGCGACCGCACCCTTGAGATACTCGATCGTCTCGGTCGTCGTTGCCCCCGGAGTGAAAATCTTGTCGATTCCCTGCTTTTCCAGTTCCGGGATATCGTCGTCGGGAATAATCCCGCCGCCGAACAGAATCACTCCCTTAAGCCCCTTGTCATCCATCATCTTGCGGATGGCCGGGAAGAGGGTCATGTGCGCTCCGGACAATATCGACACCCCGATCGCGTCGACATCTTCCTGGATCGCGGCGTTGACTATCTGTTCCGGGGTCTGCCGAAGCCCCGTGTAAATCACTTCGAAACCGGCATCCCGGAACGCGGCCGCGATCACCTTGATTCCGCGATCGTGCCCGTCCAGCCCCGGTTTCGCCAGCAGTACTCTGATTTTTTCTGACATATGATACTCTGTATGTTTAATAATTCGAATCTATATCACCGGCGGCTCGTGATACTCACCGAAAACCGTCTTCATCGCATCCGAAATCTCTCCTTCGGTCGCCATCACCCGCACGCAGTCCAGAATCCCCTTGAGCGTATTCCCGTTCGTCTTGCAGGTCGACACCAAATCGTCCAGCGTCCGCTTCACCTTGTCGTTGTCCCGGCGCTCTTTGATCAGTCTGATTGATTTCGCCTGCTCCCGTTCGACCGATTCGTCGATTCTTAAAATCGGGATGTCGATTTGCTCGTTATCCATGATATAATCGTTGATGCCGACAATGATTCGCTCCCGCCTTTCGATTTCAAGCTGGTAACGGTACGCCGACTTGGCGATTTCCCGCTGGAGGTACCCCTCCTCGATACACTTCACCACCCCGCCGCGACGATCGATTTCATCGAGAATCGTTTCGATGTCGTTTTCCATCCTGTCGGTGAGCGCTTCCACGAAGTACGACCCCGCCAGGGGATCGATCGTGTTGGTCACTCCGGTCTCGTGCGCCAGCACCTGCTGCGTCCGCAGCGCGATCAGGGCCGCCTTATCAGATGGTAGCGCCAGCGTTTCGTCCATGGAATTTGTATGGAGCGACTGCGTGCCCCCCATCACCGCCGACAGCGCCTCGTACGCCGTCCGGATGATATTATTCTCCGGCTGCTGAGCGGTCAGGGAACAGCCTGCCGTCTGAGTATGGAACCGCAGCAGCCACGATTTTTCGTCTTTCGCTTTATATTTCTCCCGCATCCGCCGGGCGTAGATTCTCCGCGCCGCGCGATACTTGGCGATCTCTTCGAAGAAATCCTGGTGAGCATTGAAAAAGTACGACAGCCTCGGAGCGAATTCGTCGACATCCATCCCTTGCTTCATGGCCGCCTCGACATAGGTGAACCCGTCAGCCAGCGTAAACGCCGCCTCCTGAGCCGCCGTCGACCCCGCCTCGCGGATATGGTAACCGGATATCGAAATGGTATTCCACTGCGGGACGTGACTGGTGCAAAACTGAATCATATCGGTAATCAGGCGAACCGACGGCTCCGGCGGATATATCCACTCTTTCTGCGCGATGTATTCTTTCAGGATATCGTTCTGGAGTGTCCCCCTCAGCTTATCGAACGCTACTCCCTGCTTCTCGGCTACGGCCAGGTACATGGCCAGTAGAACCGATGCCGGCGCGTTGATGGTCATCGAGGTGGATACTTCGGCGAGGTTGATCTTGTCGAAAATGATTTCCATGTCGGCCAGGGTATCCACCGCCACCCCGCACTTGCCGACTTCTCCCAGCGACCGGGGGTGGTCCGAATCGTAGCCCATCAGGGTGGGGAGGTCGAACGCCACCGACAACCCCGTCTGGCCGTTTTTCAACAGGTAATGATACCGCTGGTTAGTCTGCCGGGCGTTGCCCATCCCGGAAAACTGCCGCATGGTCCAGAGCCGGGTCCGATACATCGTGGAATGGATACCCCGAGTATACGGATACTCCCCGGGCCAGCCGATCTTCTTCTCGAAATCGATATGGGCGATATCTTCGGGAGTATATAAATCCTTGATTTCGTCCCCGGATACCGTGATAAAGCGGGGGCGGGACTTCTTACACTTGAACTTTTCTGCCTTTTTATCCCAATCAGACCTTTTTTGCGCGACTTTTTTCAGAAAATCTTTGTCAAACATGGTCTTCTCCGTTATTCGATAGTCTTTGATAATAATCATTTTACGCTGAAAAATCAAGGAATCTTGGAGTGGGGGAGGACGCAGTTAGGCGCCAATGGATGGCTTTCTCAAGGAGTTATTCATGACAAGGCGAAAAAGTGATTTTGATAAAAATAAAACTATTTATGTTATATAGAAACAAAATTATAAAAGAAGGCTAACATTGGAAAATTTAATGAGACCCCAGTTTTCCGAAACCATCGACGGAACGCCTTTTGATGTATTTATAATTAATGACGATGTTAATCATGGGAAATCAATTAAGATCAATGAATTGGGTGGTGATCGTAGAATCGTAAAGACTTATTATATTGGGTTTACAGACGCATCCTGGCCGGAAATGGATTCGAAGCTGAAGGGTGAAAGAGATACCATTACGAAATTGATTAAAAAAAGGCATAAATTAAACGGTAAGGTACTCGATTCTAAATCCTCTGACTTAGTATTTCACCCGTAAGGTAAGGCACGATTTAAGGAGTAATCGTGAGGTAAATCCCTGAAACCTATAAATGTCGTTTTCTATCGGTTAGCAAAAAAATAAGTCCGGCTGATATAATAAGCGAGGAGCATATCTGGATGACCATAAGTTTATAATCAATCGTGTATCGAATTCCTATGTATGAAGCCGGTGGTGTGAATATAAATATCGGACCTTTGGAATCATGGACGAAACTTGATTCGGCACCGGCAAATCCTGCCGGGGCTATAAGTTGCCAAGACGGAAACAAAACGGAAAATGCGACCACAACCAAACCAAGAATCAGAATAGACTTTTGTTTTTTATTCAACATTATAACCTCTCCAGATTGAATTTGACCTGTTTTTAATATGATATTATAAAACCAAAAATGAAGAACTTTTTTATAAATTTAGGCATAGCCTTTATATTAGCTCTTTTATTAATTTTCCCTGAATGGAGTTCAACCCCAAGTGCAATTGCATTAAGGGAAAAATACCAACAGAATCCCGTCCCCATGATTGTCTTTTTTCTCGGCCTTGTATATGTCTTTCGCTATATTGCCAGGAAATGGAAAGAGTGGCCGTGGTAGACGGGATATTGAAACCCAGTTTCAATACCTCCAGTTAACCGTAATTCTTGAATTGCCCTTATAATTACAGCATCTCCGCTAATCGTCACTACCATTTCTTAATGCACCTACCGCTTCCATTGTGCGGATAGAGCCGCCGCCCCTCGCCATTCTCCTTTAAACTCCCCCCCGATACAATTTGATACAATTTATTGCCCCGTAATCACTAAGCGCCGCTTGGAAGCTTTCCGATTTCTCTTTAACAGAGAGTCCGCATAACCGGACCTCAATCCGGAACCCCAATCAGTAAAGGAGTATAGTTATGGTGAATGGGATTCAGGGAAGCTCAAGCTACAACGTCCAGATGATGAGCGACTTCAAGGAAAAAATGTTCGCTCGCCTGGACCCTGACGGCAATGGTCAGATCGAATTGGCTGAAGTCAAGAGCCAGATGCAGTCAGCCGACTCGGTCGACCTGCACGGGTCGAAAATGCTCGAAGACCTCACCGCCGCTGATACCGACGGCGACGGAATGGTATCGCGCGAGGAATTCGATCAAATGGCCCCGCCGCCGCCACCTCCGCCATCGCAAGAGATGCAACAGGAGCTTTTCAATCGGCTGGATACCGACGGTGACGGCCAGATCGACCTGACCGAACTTAAAGCCCAGGCCGATCAGATGGCGGAGACCGACGGAAGATTCCTCGAACTGCTGGAACAGCTGGAAGCGGCCGATACCGACGGCGACGGAAAAGTCACCTTCGAGGAATACCAGCAGACCATGTCTGCCGGAACACAAGATTCCGCTTCCGTCGAAACCGGGCTGTACACGAAAGATTGCAGCTTGACCGAAACGGCCAATGCCGTCGGCACCCTGGTCAATCAGCTCGTCTGATACCCGGACCGGATGTTTCTCCCAAAGGCAGGGTTATAATTAGAGATATCCCTGCCTTTTTTTATATCTCCCGGTTGGTCTTTTGCCAACCCGCAATTGTCCAAACCCTGAGATGGAAAAACGGCCGGCAGTTGTTAAAAAGGATTCTCAGGCAATGAAACGGCAGGGAAACTCCGGCCCGGAGGTACCCATGACAATCAATACTGCTCCCGACAGGCCCGATATTATCAGGGTCGGAGGCCTGACCATCGATAACGCCGCTCGATCGGTCAATTTCTACGGGCGGAGTATCAAGCTGACCTGGGGCGAATTCGACCTGCTGTGGTACCTTGCCGAAAATTCCGGACAAGTCGTCACCCGCGATGAACTTTTCAACAAGCTGGTCGGACACGAATACGATGGCCTCGACCGGACCATCGATGTCAGGATTTCGCGATTGCGCAAGAAACTGGAATCCTCAAACAAAACCCAACAACTCATCTTCGCCGTCCGCAGCGAAGGCTATTGTCTCCAAACCACCCGGCAATAGAACCTGCACCATTTTTCCGACTAATTTAAATAATAAGCTATTTTTGACATACCGAAACAACTGGCTTTTAACTGGCCAATTTCTTGACATAAACGTCTAAATATTACTTAATTCGAAAGTCTCAGGTCGTTTTTTTGCGGAGAAGTGATTTATGTCTATCAAAAGACATCTTTTTCTGATTTTAATTCTGTTACTGGTTATAAGTTGTGTCAAGCCCAAATACCGTCGATTTTCCATGAGTCAAAATGAAGAATGGGTAGATCCAAACGGATATAAAACATATAGAAAAATTATAAATGACATCACTTTTTCGGTTAATTGTTTTTCCACTGGTTTAACCTGTGAAACGAATTTGAATATCATGTATGATGGTTTCGATACCCTGTATTATAATTTGGGTCAATTTCGGGGAATAGACAGTTTGGGGGAAATTGATTCCATCTCAATATCCGTGAATGCGCACCCTAAAAAACCGACCGATACCTGTCGAATTATCGGACTCTTTCATCAACGAATTCGATTCATCTATCGTAGCGCAAGCCGCGAAATGAAAGGACTGGTGTGGCAGGACTTACATTTCGGGGGTATCATAAACATAGTGGATTCTTCGCGAATCGAAATCGGCGATATACGATGGGAATATTTCGGCAATATAGATCCGAGGAAACACATTCCGATGAAAAAGCAAAAATCATCCCGGTATAATAACTGAATGCCCATCTGCTCATTTCCCTCCATTTGAACGGTTTCCACAAAGTCCACACGTCAGGAACCCCTTCCTGACGCAATCCGCCACTTTTAAATCTCAACTTCCAATTCACAATTTCACTACAACTTCAGTGGTGATTTCCACCGCTCCCCATATATGAAAACCGCCGGTTGCGCTCTGCGGTAGAAACGCTCTGCGGTAGGTCGAAACTCTCGCAGTTTCGACATGCTTTTTCTCGAAGAGAAAAATATGAAGGAGCCCCCTATGCACCCTCACCCAATTCACCGCCAAACCGCTACAATTATTGCTTTTTCGATGCGTCAAAACCCATTTCGTCGCATCTCTGTTTACCACGACATTCTGGCCGGAAAGATAACACTCAATGTGTGTCAATTATGAAAAACAAACCCATTTCATTGGACTTGCATGAAATATATCGACTTATGGAGGAATGCCCGGGACACCGCACTACCAATCACTCGCGATCTTGCCGCATCCCCCTCTTGTGCGCGGAAGGCCTTCCGACCTGCCCGCCCTCCGCGGAATTTGCCCACAAAAAAACCCTGTCCCGCGTATATTTTGGCAATATGGGTAAAAAAAGCCCATATTGGGAAAACTCCCGTTAGCTTTCCCACCCGCTTTCTCCATCCCGGAAAACGCGGTGAATTTTGTACAATCGAATCAGGAGAGCGATAAGTGAAATCCAAAATCTTTTGCTTGTTGTCGACTGCTGTCTGCGTCCTGCTGGCAATGATCCTGGCCGGATGCGGCGGTTCCGATAATCCCACCAACCCCGGTGGAAGCGGCTCGGTCATTGGAGTCCTCCTGTCCGGCGATGATGCTTCACCTTCCCTGGACGGTACTTCGAATCACGGCCCTTATCCGGTAACCGACGCCGAGTACCTCGACAATCTCGTTACCACCCGGCTCGAAGCGATTTTCGACCCGGAGGCAACCGTGGGAGAAGTCAATGCCGCCCTCACGTCAGCCGGGGCCAGGATATCCTGTATGCGGACCGGACAATTTTTCGTGGAACTGGCCATACCGGAAGTGACCGATGAATCGGGAGCCCTGGCAATTTGTACGAACCTTCTAAATTCGGGAGCCTTCATTTCGGCTCATCCGGCGTACCGCCCTGCCGAAATCAGTAACGCCGAATATATCATTGGGACACCGGCCGGGCAGGTGATCTCGTTCCTTGAATCGGCTCATTTCACGGCCGCCTGGAACGCCCGCTCTCTGACCACGGATAATAACTCGCCGGCAACGGTTCTGATCGCGGATCATTTCCGCAGACTCCAGACACATTCGGAAATCCCGTCGCAGACATTTCCGTCGACGGCAGGTGGTACCGAAGTCAGGGTCGATGCGGCCGGAAAGGCGAAAGGGAATCATGGCTTTCAAGTTGCGGGAATTATCGGCGCCGCTTTCAATGACGTCGGTTCTAGCGGCGTATTCCCTGGGCCGGAAAATCTGCTCAATCTGCCGTGTATACCGGTTACCAGTCTCGGTACCTGGACCGCGGTCATGTCAGAAATTTCATCTCATTTCCCGAGTTCGGGACAATTCGTGGTAAATACCAGCATTTCATATTCCGACACGGCCTTTGGATACGACAGCAAAAGGGACCGAATCGAGCATGCTTTGTACTGGCGGAGTCTCGTGGCTTCGATTCAAAATCGATTCCTGCATACGCAAGCGGCAGGCAATTTCGGAATAACCTCGACCGATTCAACCAATGCCTCCTACATCACCCCCTTTGCCATAGCCGCCCGTTTCGGGACACCGCTTGAAATGCTCCAGGGAACCCAGGTAAGCGCCCAGGATACTGCTTCCTTGATGTCGACTTACCAGCTCTTAGTACAGACTAATACCGCGGTGGGAAATCGTCTGAATAATACCCTGATTGTCGGTTCATCGAATAATGATGGAGTGGAATCGGCCTTTTCCAATAAACCTTCCGATCTCCGCATGATCGGTGAACAGGTCACCGTGCCCTGTGATGTCGCCGACGTGGAATGCGGCCCAGGTAGCGATGTCCCCCTGCAATCGATAACTACTAACGGGACATCGTTTGCCGCTCCTCAGGTCGCCGGACTGGCGGCGTATATGTGGTCGCTTAAACCCGATCTGAGCGTAGCCCAAACCAGGGAGATTTTGCAAAATTGCTTTGGCGGAAGCTGGATCGATGCCTATAAGGCCGTCCTGTCGCTTGATAACGGGATTTCTACCTCGACCGCCAGGGTAAGACTGGCTGTTCTTGACGTCGCCGATAACGGCGGTCAGGCGGGCACAAATGGATCTTTCGACGAGCACGACTTGAAAATGTATCTCGATTCGCTTCCTTTTTATGAGGACTTGGGCGCCGAACAGACCCCCGTTCCCAAAGATCAGAGCCGTTTCGATTTGAACGGGGATGGATATACCGGAGATCCCTTTGGAATCCCGACTACATTTCCTTTCGACCTCGATGCCAACTATCCTCCGTCTTATTCGCAAGTCAATTTTACCACCTGTCTGGATACATTTTTCAACGAAGCTGCCGTCAGTGATTACGACATCCTGTACTATTACGGCTTCAGCGATTTGTACTCAGGTGACGAAGACATTCGCGATTCCCTGCTTGGCTGCGGGAAAAATATCGAGTTGTTTTCACGCTTCGCCGATGTAAATGCCGTGGCCGGATTCGGCAACGACTTCTTCCAACAGCAGGCCAGCGCAAGTGCCCTGCCGATGGAGCAATCGCTTTCGGCCACATTGTTCGCGGTCTCACCGGCCTGCGAAGAAGAAGTAACCTCGAGGGCGGACGCTGCGGTGAGCGCCTTACAGTCATTCGGCGGGCCGCACGATCAAATGTCCGCTCTGGATATCAATGCCGCATACACCCTAAGCTTCACCAGTACGGAAGGTCACGATAATTGTGAAGACCAAATGAATGCCGCCGCCTCCGCAACATATGCGATTTCATTCGAGGTGAAATACCATCCCGTCGATTATTCCCTCGATTATTCCGCGGATGTCGCAATTGAGGCGATTGAACAAAACGGAGGAACTTTCGATGTCATTTTACAGGGATATAATGAAGAAGGAATAGCCTTTGAAATCGACAGGAGAACGGCCAACGGCCCCAACATCTCAATCATGCCCGCTGGTTCTGCGGGAACCCTGGAGCCGGGAAGTTATAGTCTAACTGTCAATTTCGGGATTTACGGCTACTCCCCGGGTGAAGCATCCATGTCGACGAGCCTGATTTTTACGGATAACGAATAGAATATGGCTTGGTTTCGGGCCGCTACCCGAAATCCGACATCTCGAACAACCGCGTGCTCACCTGGAACGGGTCCGCCTTGCGTTCGTAGATGTCCTCGACGATGTGATCGAGGTCGGTGGCGCGGTCGAGCTTCTTCAGCATGACATCGTGCATCCGTTTGTGAAGGATATCGAATATTTTCCTCCTGATCTGCTCGATCCGGTGCGCCTTGAATTTTCCTGAAGATTGCGCATACTCGATATGCCCGTGGATCTTCGCCAGGAGCTTATCGATGTTCTTGTTGTTGATCGCCTCGGTCGGAATCACCGGAATCGCCCAGTCCGACTTTTCGTTTTTCATCATCAGGACCGAATTCAGTTCCGCCACAATGCTGTCCGACAGCGGCCTGTCCGCCTTGTTAATGGCGAAAATATCGGCGATCTCCATCAGCCCGGCCTTCAACGCCTGCACCGCATCCCCCGATTCCGGCACCAGGATCACCACCACCGTATCGCAGGTATTGATGATATCCAGTTCCACCTGACCGACCCCAACCGTCTCGATGAGGATATAGTCGAACCCGAACGCATCCAGCGCGATGGTGACATTATCGGTCGCACCCGCCAGTCCCCCGGAAGAACCCCGGGTCGCCATCGAGCGGATGTACACCGACCCGTCGGATGGCATGTCGTGCATCCTGATCCGGTCCCCCAGAAGCGCTCCCCCGGTGAACGGGGAAGAGGGGTCGACCGCAATGATGCCAATCTTCTTGCCTTCATTGACGAGCAATTTTGCGATGCAGTTAACCAGGGAGGATTTCCCGGCCCCCGGAGGGCCGGTGAATCCGATTTTGACGGCGTTCCCCGCTTTGGGGTACAATTTGGACAGGAGGTCCAGGAAATTATCGCCGCAATCTTCTATATAAGAGACGATCCGGGCCAGCGCCGCCTGATCGCCCTGAAAAAATCTTTCGAGTACCGTCACAACTTCGCCCTAATACTGCAGGTCTCCCGCCGCGAGCCTCAGGTCTTTCAGCCGCAGTTGTATCCGCGTATGACCGTCCCAGTGGTTGTATTCGATAACATACACCAGGTCTACCAGGCTGCCCCGACCGGTCAGGTTGTTGACCCAGTCGCCGAACCCGAACCCGATAACGTCGAACACCGAATCCCCTTTGCGGACCTTCATCTTGAGATGATTTTTCCCGACACAGTACGGCTGTCCCAGGATTTCGCAGTTGCGGGTCAGGAAGATCGGACGCATGTTCTGCGGACCGAACGGCGCGAAAGTCTCAAGGGTATCGAGCAGTTTGCCGTTGATTTCGGAAAGCTCGATGTCGGAATCGATATACAACTTCGCAATCAGATCGTCCTCGGTCAACAGCTTCTTGGAAACGGCCTTCATCTTCTTGCGGAATTCCTCGATATTTTCCGGCTTGATGGTCAACCCGGCGGCGTACTTATGACCTCCGAAACGGAGGAGCATGTCCTCGCATTCCTTGAGAGCATTGTAAAGATGAAATCCCGGAATCGACCGCGCCGATCCCTTGGCCTCGCCGCCGTCGATGGCAATCATGATAGTGGGGAGGTGGAACTTTTCGACCAGCCTGCTGGCCACGATCCCGATTACCCCCTGGTGCCATCCTTCGGACGAAAGTATGATGGCTTTGTCGTTATCCAGGTCGACCGACGTCCGAATCTGTTCCAGGGCCTCATTGAGCGTTTTTTCATCGATATTCTTGCGCCGCTGGTTTTCCCGATCCAGCGTCCGTGCGATTTCGGATGCCAGCCGCTCATCTTTCGTAGTGAGGAGCTTGATCGCCAGCGCGGCATCGCCCAGTCTTCCCACGGCATTGATTCGCGGAGCCAGGATAAACACTACCTGCCCGGTCCCGATCTCTTTACCCATCAGCCCCGAGACGAACGCCAGCGACTTCAACCCCGGCTTGGTGGTGCGCGAAATCTGCTTGATGCCGTACTTGGTCAGAATACGGTTTTCCCCCACCAGCGGGACGATGTCCGCCGAGGTTCCCAGCGCCACCAGATCGAGATGCTCTTCCAGCTCCCGCTCGTCCTGCTGCAGTCTGCGATAGAGAGCCTGGGCCAGCTTGAATGCCACCCCGACCCCGGAAAGCTCCTCGCAGGCATAGCTGCAAGCCCGTTGCTTGGGATTGACCAGCGCAATCGGTTCGGGAAGAATCTCGCCCGGTTCGTGATGATCGGTCAGGATGCAGTCGATCCCCTTCGAACGGGCATACTTGACTTCCTCGACTGCAGTCACGCCGGTATCGACCGAGACGATCAAAGTCGCCCCTTCCGACGCGGCATAATCGATTCCCTCGATCGAAAGCCCGTAACCTTCAACCAGACGATTCGGCAGATAGTACCCCACCTGCGCCCCCAGCTTGTTCAATACCAGGTAGAGCAGGGAAGTGGCGGTAATTCCGTCGACATCATAATCGCCGTAAACCATGATTTTTTCGTTTTCTCGGAGCGCGGCAAGAAGCCGTTCGACCGCCTTTTCCATATCGAGCATGGAAAAGGGATCGTTTAGATCGCTCAATTTGGGATGCAGAAATTCATTGATGGTCTCGGGCGTATCGATTTGCCGGTTAAAAAGTATCCTGACTACGGACTTATCCAGTCCGCATTTGACACTTATATCCTGAACGACATCAGGATCGGGCTCAGGGGCGAGAATCCATTTCAACGGAACGGACCTTGTAGCCCAATTCATTTTCAACCCCTAAATGGGAAGTTGAAAGAGGGTTATAAGCCGAATTCTGTTATGCATCACATGGATGCATTTACGGTCATTTCTCTTGACCGGGCAGTTGCCTGCCGGTTCTGTGCGGCCTACCCGGAAATAAAACGAGTGAGCCAACCCATTATTTCCCTATTTGGCCTTGCTCCGGGTGGGGTTTACCCATATCGATGTCGCCACCGGTATGCGGGGTCTCTTACACCTCGGTTTCACCCTTGCCGCCGTTTACCCGGAAGTAAACGGGTAGGCGGTTTGGTTTCTGCGGCACTTTCCGTCGGATCGCTCCGCCCCGGCGTTACCGGGCACCCCGGCTCGTGGAGTTCGGACTTTCCTCACCTTATGTAATCATAAAGCGCGACCGTATACCCTCTTTCAAACTTTCGTTTAAAATCTATAGTTAACAAATACTCTCGAAGCTTAGAAAAAGCGGCGGTAATTGGGCGCCTCTTTCGAAATCTGGACGGAGTGCGGATGCGATTCCAGGACCCCGGCCTGACTTATTTTAATAAATTTGCCCTTTTCCTGCAACTCTTTAATATTATGGGCGCCGACAATCCCCATTCCGGACCGCAATCCGCCCACCAACTGATATATAGTATCGGCAAGTTCCCCCTTGTAGGCCACTCGCCCTTCAATTCCTTCCGGAACGAATTTCGCCACTTCTTCTTCATGTTCCTGGAAATACCGATCCCGGCTGCCGGCCTTCATGGCCTCAACCGAACCCATTCCACGGTAGACCTTGTAAGTCCGCCCTTCATATAATACGGTCTCGCCGGGAGATTCCTGCGTCCCGGCCAGAAGCGACCCGGCCATTATAGCCCTGGCCCCCGCCGCCAATGCTTTAACTATGTCGCCGGAATATCGAAGTCCGCCGTCGGCGACGATGGCGATATTTTTCTCGGCCGCCACTTCCACCGTTTCCATAATCGCTGTTATCTGGGGGACCCCGGCACCCGTAACCACCCGGGTGGTGCAAATCGAACCGGGCCCGATACCAACTTTAATGCAGTCGGCGCCATGCTCTATTAACGCCCTGGCCCCTTCTTTGGTCGCAATATTTCCGCCCATAATCGGTTTCATGGGGTAAGTTTTCTTTAAGTATTCAATCGCCTTTAAGACCCCTTCCGAATGGCCGTGCGAAGAATCGAGCACCAGGATATCAACACCCGAATTGACCAGCAGTTCGGCCCGTTTCTGCAAATCCTTTGCAACTCCGACTGCGGCTCCGACCCGAAGCCGCCCCAGGCGGTCTTTGCAGGCCATGGGATACTGGATTTTTTTCATGATATCCTTGACGGTTATCATTCCCTTGAGATTGTTGTCACCGTCAACGATGAGAAGCTTTTCAATGCGGTTCTTATGTAAAAGTTCCTGCGCGCTTTCGAGGTCGATTCCCTCCGGCGCAGTTATCAAATTCTTATGAGTCATGACATCGGCGATCGCCAAATCCAGGTGCTTGTGGAAACGCAGGTCCCGGTTGGTCAGAATCCCGACCAGTTTCCCTTGTTTGGTGATAGGGATACCGGATATATGGAATTGTCTCATAACCGCCAGTGCGTCCCCGATCGATTTGTCGGGTGAAAGCGTAATCGGATCGACTATCATCCCCGATTCGGAACGTTTAACTTTGTCGACTTCGGCCGTCTGCTCTTCCGGCGTAAGATTCTTGTGGATGATGCCGATGCCTCCCTGGCGGGCAATCGCGATCCCCATGCGGTATTCCGTAACCGTGTCCATCGCCGCCGAAATTATCGGGAGCTGAAGTTCAATTTCCGCAGTCAATCTGGTCGAAACATCGACATCCTTCGGCAGCACATCCGAACGCGCCGGCATCAAAAGGACATCGTCAAAAGTCAAACCCTCTTTGTCAAAGAATTTAGCCATATCTTCCCTTATCCTTTAATCCTCGCTCAAACCGTCCTGCCAGATAAGCAATCTACCGCAATTGTCACAGGATATAATCTGGTCGCCCCGTTTCAGTTCTTGTATTCGGTGCGGAGGAAGCGCCTTGTAGCAGGCCCCGCAGGCTCTTTTGCGAACCGGAACCACCACCATCCCCCCCCGGACCTTCCGAACTCTCTCGTAAATCGACATAGTCCGCTTGGGAACCTGGGTGGCGATCAAATGACGTTCCACTTCCTTGTCCTTTACCTTGGTCCCGACCGAGTCCATTTTTTGTTTCAGGACTTCGAGCTGGCGGGAATTCTGAGTCTTGATATCTTCGGCTTTCTTCTTGTAATCCTCGATATTCGATGACAGGCTCTCGATTTTCTCGATAGTCTCCAGAAGGGTTGTCTCCTTTTCGTTGATGGATTCCTTGACGGCGTCGATTTGCGAAACCAGGGCATCGTATTCTTTGTTGGTTTTGATCGCCATCATCTGTCCCTGGAGCTTCTTCAGGTTTTCCTGAAGGGAACCGACTTCCAGTTCCAGACCTTTCTGAGCGACCTTGGATTCGCTCAGGGTGGTTTCGGTTTCGCGGTAAAGCCGTTCGGATTCCTCGAGTTCTTTCCGGAGATTATCCATCATGTCGGGGATGTACTCTTTAGAGCGCTCCAATTCGCCAAGATCATAATCGATACTTTGCATTTTCATAAGCAGCTCTAAATCTTCTTTCATTTTAGCTCCTCGTCTCAAATAAAGCGTAAACAAAAAGCGCAGTCCCTTTTCTGTACGGGACTGCGCCGTATTTTTCATCTCTCTTTTTCTTGCAGGCGGCTTTGGTGTATTTACCGCCTTTGATATGCCAACGCATATTATTCATATCGGCCGAATAAATCAGCTTTTTCATGGGCAATACTGGACTCGAACCAGTGACCTCTCGGATGTGAACCGAACGCTCTAACCAGCTGAGCTAATTGCCCATCGGGTTTAAACTGTCAAACATCATTTTGGGCCCACCAGGACTCGAACCTGGGACCCGCTGATTATGAGTCAGCTGCTCTAACCAACTGAGCTATGGGCCCAAATGGCCAAGTCATATATAGTAATAAACATCCGGCCACCCGTCAAGCCCTTTGTTGCCATATTATTTTCCGGATTTTCCCGGTTAAAAAAGCATACGGCAGCAAATCCCGACAAACGCAAGGATTTAATCCTACGCCAACCCCCTAAAATTAATTATTTATTATAAAGACGAAATGGCCAAATCCCGAAAATACCTTCGCCGACCATTTAATTATGCCTTTATATTTCCTGCCGAAGGACCCGCAGGAAGGACTTAAACTTTTTTTGATATTCCGGTAGCTTTTTACAGAGTTGATACAATAGATCGAAACAAATATATCTCCTTTTCGTCATAAGGATAAGTGGCCGTCATACCGTACAAATTAAACCTGAACCACCTGTTGATGGGAGGAATCGCATGCGTATCGATCTTCGCACGGCCGCGTCCGCAACCTTACTTTTCACCGTTCTGCTGTTGAGCCTGCCCCTATCCGCCTGGTCCGCTGGACCCGTTTACGAAAACCATTCCCTCATGCTGGTTAAAAAACTGACCGATTCGGAACTCCTCGATTTCAAACGCCAGGGTTTCGATATTGTCCATGTCTACGAAAACGGCGATATCGAAATCGTTGCGCCTCCAAACGATCGCAAGAAACTGATCGAAGCGTACGATGCGGAAATCCTCATCGAAAATATGGAGGAATACTACCGCAACCGGCTCGATCCCACCAAAGACATGGGGGGGTATCATACCTTTGCCGAGGCCGTGGTCGTCCTGGAAGACTTCGCCGCCAATTATCCGGCTCTGGCAAGACTGGATACGATCGGGTATTCGTACGAAGGTCGGCCAATACTGAGCCTTAAGGTGTCGGACAATGTCGAAATCGACGAAGATGAACCCGAAGCCATGATCAACGGCATGATTCACGCCCGCGAACCGATCGGAATGGAAATCAACCTGTATGTCATCAATTACCTCCTTACCCGTTACGGCATCTATCCGAATATCACCGGCCTGGTCGATAGCACCGAAATGTGGTTTGTCCCGATTATCAATCCCGATGGTTACGTTTATAACGAAATGACCAATCCAGGCGGGGGAGGAATGTGGCGCAAGAACATGACTCCCAACGGCGACGGAACCTACGGCACCGACTTGAACCGTAACTGGGGCTATGCCTGGGGGTATGATGATATCAACTCCTCGCCAATTACATCGACACTCATTTACCGCGGGAGCGGTCCCTTTTCCGAACCGGAAACCCAGATTATGCGAGATTTCATTCTCTCCCGTGATTTTGCCGTCATTATCAATTACCACTCCTATAGCGGTTATTATTGCGGTCCCTGGGGCTATATCGGAGGGATTCCCAATCCCGATTTGCCGATATCCCACGAAATAATGACCGCAATGGCAGCCTTTAATGGATATGCCGTATATTCAATTCCCGGTGCCGGAGTTAATGGCGGGGCCCGCGATTGGCAGTACGGCGAACAGGCTCTTAAAAAGAAGAATTTCTCGGTTCTTCCGGAAGTCGGCACCTCGTTCTGGCCCCCCCCGAATGAAATCCCCGGACTCTGCACCCAGCATCTCAACAGCACCTTTACGGCATTTCGAAAAGCGCAATTTTACTGGGACAGGCCGACCCGCTCACTCGGCGGCGACAGCCAGTATTTCTACCTGGTCGCAGATTCCTGTTCGGCCGATTCCAGCCTGACTTTCACCTTCACCAATCTCGATAATGTTAAATCCTATACCCTTGAATTGACCCTTGAGGATTCCCTTGGCTTGCCGAACGGCATCAGCATGATCGATGCTATCACCGTCCTGGCGCCGCATCAGTCGACGGCCATGACCGTGACCATGTCTCCCTCCGAACTGGGGGCGAATTCCTCAGTCAATTACAATTATTCTAATCTCAAGGCGGTGATAAGCGAGGTCGCCGACCCCAGCGTGGTCGATACTCTGACCTTTGCGTTAATCCTGGTTGTTCCGGTGGCGGATGCCGATGGTGACGGCTATACCGACGGTTGCGACAACTGCACGAATACCTCCAATTCCGATCAGCTTGATAGCGACGGCGACAATATCGGCGATGTCTGCGATAATTGCGACCAGGTCGTCAATGTTGACCAGGCCGATGTCGATGAAGACGGATATGGCGATTTATGCGACAACTGCCCCGATGTCTACAATCCCGGTCAGGAGGATGCCAATGGAAACGACATCGGCGATGTCTGCGACTGGATTTGCGGAGATATCGATAACAATGGCACAATCAACATCCTCGACGTCGTGTATCTCGTTAACTATAAATTCAAGAGCGGCTCGGAACCGGAATTCATGGATGCTGCCGATGTCAATCATGATACCTCGGTCAACATCCTGGACATCGTTTATCTCGTGAATTACAAATTCAAGAACGGCCCCGACCCCTCCTGTTTATAAAAACAGCGAGCCTACGTTCATGGCGGCCCCTGCCGGGCCGCCTTTATTTTTGCATGATGAACCCGAATATCAAACCGCTGGTTAACGCGAAGAAAAGCCAGTAGACGAAGTACAATACCGTCGCCCGTTTCCCGATTACCTTCGGAGCCATCGCCAGGGTCGGTATGCAGGTGCCGACCGCTCCCAAAAGAAACGCCAGCGAGGGCCCATAACCGAAACCGAGCTGGGTCAAGGCCAGCGTTATCGGAATTTCTTCCCCCTCACAGACATACAACGGTATCCCGACCACTATCGCCGCCAGATAAGTGAGCGGCCCGCCGTATCCCAGATACTTTGGAATGGAATC
Organism: Candidatus Zixiibacteriota bacterium; assembly: GCA_041306185.1. Lineage (GTDB taxonomy): Bacteria > Zixibacteria > MSB-5A5 > GN15 > PGXB01 > JBFZFV01. The sequence continues at coordinate 15,723 of JBFZFV010000005.1, read as the reverse complement.
TTGAGGAATCAAGGTCGTCAGTAAAGTCGCCAGCACCATTCCCATCAAAAAATATTTCCCCAACGACATAAAATTCCCATATAGGCTCCGCCAGAAACTTTTTCCCTTCCCCGGTTCGCAGGCACAATTGTCATCGCAACCGCAGGAATCATCCGCCATTGGCACCATTTCAGCGGTCCTGAACCATTCCGGTTTCCGACCGGAAATAAACATGATAATGATTCCAAGCAGAATCGCTCCGATTAGCGAAAATACCACCCGAGCAATTGTGAACGGCAATCCGAGAATTCCGTAATTCAATATTAACGTATGCGGACTTAAAAGAGGGGAGACCATGATAAACGCTGCCACTGTCGCCAGAGATGATCCCGACTGTCTTAAACCATTCGCCATCGGCACCGTGGCACAGGAACATCCCGGGAGAATTGCCCCCAGCAGACTGGCATTGACAATCGCCCCGAAACCTTTTCCCAGGTATTTCCGGGCGATATTGGGATTGAGATACCTCTCGAGCAAGGCCCCGAACACCACGCCCACAATAAACCAGGGGAGGACCATCAGGGTGAATGAGAAGAATTCCTTCCCGAATTTTATGAAATAATCAATCACTGCATCCATAACGCATCAGGAAGTATACGAAACCAATGTATGGAGGCGATGATTAGATATGAAATTCAATAATATCGCCGTCACTGAGGACATAAGTATTCTTGACCCGTTGTCCCTCGAATTTCCCCTGTCCCCAGATTTTGGCGAATTGAAGCTTCCGGGCGAAATCCTTGTGAAGAGCGAACGCCGCTTCCTCGACCGTCCCGCCGACCTTTAGAATTATCGGATCGTTGAAATCGGGATCCTTGCCGACCGGCTTGGTATAAACCCGCATTATATTCAAAGAGCGATATATTTCCTGCTTGAAATTCTCCATGGCAGTGTCGTCGAGAATCGAAGTCGGGACTATTTTAAAGGCGGGATAGGTCTGTTTTAGTCGCTCTATACCTTCCGCTCCCCCTTCATCGAGGAATTTATGCCCCGCGAAAATTGTCCGCTTGTATACATTCAGGGAATCTTCGAGTTTTTCCGGAATCGACGGGACCAGTTTGATTCTCTTTTCTTCGAGCCAGTCGAATATCAACTTCACCCGCTGCTCGAATCCGGGGTTGCAGACATCCACCACCATGATAATCAAATCCCCCTGGCGGATAAGACTCGGAAGATAGCTTTCCTGCGATTCGTCAGAAATCGGCGGAGTATCCAATAACTGGATTTGAATCGTCTCATAAGGCATCATGCCGGTCATCGGTTCGCGAGTAGTATAAGGGTAATCGGCAATCAACGGTTTGGAATTGGTAAGGGCGTCAAGTAGTGACGATTTCCCGGAATTCGGCGGCCCGATCAGAATCGCCAGCCCCGCTCCCTCCTTGGTAATGCTGTCCGGAGCCGCCGTCTGGCGGGCGCCTCCCTTTTTCTGGGCGCCCCCTTCGACCTGTTCGCGCAATTTGGAAATCTTGGCCTTGAGGTCGGCCTGGAGTTTATCGGTTCCCTTGTGCTTAGGCATCATGGCCAGGAGTTCTTTGGCCAGGCGAAGCTTTTCGGACGGGTCGCTCTCGGCCTTGAATTCCCGTTCCAGCTCGTAATATTGCGGGGGCAGATTTGCCGGCATAGTTACCTCATTTCGAATTTAATAAAACGGCGCGCATAATTCAAGAACAAGTGAAATCTAAAACTTGACGAGAACGGATATTTCGGTATATTTTTAGTATAATCCGCCAAATAAAAAGCCGAAGGAGGGCTTTATGATATTCTCGAAATCTCTCCTGAAATGTCTTCTGGCAATTTTCCTCATATGTCTGATAGCTCCCGACACCGCTTCCGCCATGTGCGGAGATATCACTATGGATGGAAAAATCGATATCCTTGACATCGTCGAAATGATCCGGGTCAGGATCATCCAGCATGGCTATGTTCCGCTTGAAATAGGCGACTGCAACGGCGATGGGACCTTTAATATCCTTGATTTGGTCGGCTTCGTTAATTACAAGTTCAAATGCGTTGGTGATTGCGACTACCTTTTGAATTGCCCCGATTATGACCACGCCGACATTTCCGGAGGATGTCTTGAAAAAGCTGGCGATGACGGCAAAGGAATGGTCACCCTGACTGCGTCCGGTAGCCAATTGCTGGTGACACACGACGACGCCTTCTACAATTGCTGTCTCGAATACTTCGTGGATTATACCGTTTTTGACGGAAGAATCGTCGGCCGGGAATTAGATCACGGCGACCTGTGCGACTGCTATTGCTTTTTCAACCTTCAATCGGAGCTGAATGATATTCCTGCCGGGACCTACCAGGTTGATTTCTATGGAATCGAAGGAGATCTGCTGGCCAGTGAGGACCTTACCTTTCAGGCCGAGCCGACACTGATTGGCCAGAGTGTCGATGGTTGCCTGAAGGATTCGGGCGATGAATCAATTGTGTATAATTATACAGACGGAGTTCTATCGCTGAGACATTATGGGGCGATTTTTAACTGCAGTGCCGAACTTGGAATCCTGGTTACCTTTGAATACCAAGACAATGTGCTGAAATTCACTGAGGCGAATCTATCCGCCGACGCCGTCTGGTGTATCTGCCAGTTCGATATTTTTGCCGATGTCGACGGTATAAGCCCGGGAACTTACATTATCGAACTTTATCAGGTTGAATTCGACGGAATGGAGCCTGCTCTGTACGACAGCAGAGTAATGACTTTCGAATAGAATTTAGTTTCAAGGCTGAGACTGGAATAAAATCTCTCCCCAAAATGGGGAAAATCTATGCCATAATTGTGGTTAATCGGAACGTATCAATTATTTGAACGCGTATTTGTGTCGGACTGTCATTAATTGTATAAATACCGATAACCATAATACCTCTGTTAAGGCATTGAAACCTAAAAGAATCAACCAGGAGAGAGTCAGAATGAAATTCCTGCGTGTAATTGGATTACTGCTGTTTGTAGCCATTTTCGTAGCAGGCGGTTCCGCAACGGCGCAAATTAGCGCCGGAGGAACTCCCGTCAGCTTCGAGAAACGCCTGTCTTCGACGATTAGAACCGTCATGACCCCGCCGATTGAACTTCAAAGGCTTCTGGCGGAAGATGAAGTCGAAAAATCCGAAGGGATGCCGTTTCGTTTCGGAGCCCCCTTTGACGTATATTATACCCTGAACAACTCCGGTTCGTGGGAAACATTGACCAACGGCGACCGGGTTTGGAGACTTCGTATCCAATCCCCCGGAGCTTTTTCCATAAATCTGATTTACAGCCATTTCTATATGCCGGAAGGGGCCAAGTTTTTCATTTACAGCGAACAAAACGACATGGTGCTCGGCGCCTTCACCTCTCAAAACAATAAACCCTGGCCCGAATTCGGAACCGCTCCCATAAAAGGGGAGTCTTGCGTGCTGGAATATTACGAACCGGCCGCGGTTGCCGGGCAGGGAATTATCGATGTTTCCCGTATCGTTCACGGCTATAAAGATGTCTTTTTCGCCGCTGCCAAGGATGCCTCCGATTTCGGAGGATCCGGCTCCTGTAATAACAACGTCAATTGTGCCGTGGGTGACGACTGGCGCGACCAGATTCGTTCCGTCGCCATGATTCTCACTTCAGGAGGATTCAGGCTCTGTTCCGGTTCTCTGGTTAACAATGTCCGCGAAGATGGTACGCCCCTGTTTCTCACCGCGAATCACTGCCTCGGCGGAGAAACCACCTGGATTTTCATGTTCAATTACGAAAGTCCTTCCTGCAGCAATATCGATGGCCCGACCACCTATACTGTTTCCGGGTCGACCAAGCTGGCCAACTATTCCACCTCCGATTTCGCTTTGCTGCAGTTGAGCGCCACCCCTCCGGAATCGTACAATGTCTATTATTCGGGCTGGTCGAATCTGGATGTTGCCTCCACCGCTTCGACTTGCATCCATCATCCCGACGGCGATATCAAGAAAATTTCATTCGACTATGATCCCGTAACCTCAACCGATTATCTGGCCACCTCCGGTTCCACCCACTGGAGAATCGGCGTTTGGGATGACGGCACCACCGAACCGGGTTCGTCCGGTTCTCCGTTGTACGACCAGAACAAACGAGTCGTCGGACAGCTGCACGGCGGATACGCCTCATGCACCAGTTTAACCTCCGATTGGTATGGCAAATTCTCCATGTCATGGAACGGGGGAGGAAGCAATCCCACCAGGCTCAGCGTCTGGCTCGATCCCGATAACACCGGGGCTACCACACTGGACGGATACGATCCCAATGCCACGGTCAAAATAGATCACGTGCCCCTGGAAAATACGCAGGATTTTACCAACGACTACGAAGTCGTGGCGCTGGTTACGGCCCCGGCCGCTCTGGTCGCCGATTCGACCCTCCTGCACTACGGAATCGCTTCGGTCTGGACCGAAGTGAACATGTCCTATACCGGAAACCCGGATGAATTTTCGGCGATGATTCCGGCGCAGACACCCGGAACGGAGATCAAATATTTCATTTCCGCCAGAGATATCGAAGATCACTACGCCGTGACCGATACCGTTGCTTTCAGCGTTATCGATTATGAAATGTCGATGACTCCCGATACCGCCAGCGACTGGGCCACAGTAGGTACAACGGCTGTTTTCGACCTGACCGTCACCAACGACGGCGTGTATGACGATGAGTACGATCTGGCGCTGAACGGCAATACCTGGATTGCCGCGATTCTCGATGAAACCGGAACTTACCCCATAAGTTCGACCGGTCTGCTGTCGAGCAATACCAGTTTCAATTTCAAAGTTGCGGTCGATATCCCGACCAGCATCTACGGGGATTTCGACCAGTTTTATGTGGAAGCCTCTTCGACCAACCAGGGAGGATTGAGTAGTTCTTCTCAGGTTACGGCTTTCTCGGGCGGCGAAGTAGGAGCCTTCCCGTGGTACGAACCCTTCACCGGACCCGATTTGTCGCAGGTGCTGTGGGTCGTCAATGACGGGGCTGTCATGAGTACCAGCGGCGCCAATCCGCCGACCGCTCCGTATTCGATTAACCTCGACGGCGGCGATGATATGATCCGATCGCAGGTTATTGACCTTTCGACCAGCGGCGGCGCCATCCTGTCATACTTCTTCGAACAGGGAGGATATGGATCCGATCCCGGCAACGGCGATAATCTCTACGCGGAGTATTTGAACGATTCCGGCCAATGGATAATTCTAAATACTCATCTCGGTGAGGGACCGTCAACGACCGAATTCGAATACGTGAACATCCCTCTGCCGCTCGATGCCGTCCACGACAATTTCCAGGTGCAATTCCGGAGTGTCGGCGGGACAGCCGGAACCGACGACTGGTTCGTGGATGACGTCCGTATCGACTACGCTCCCGATTTGAATGTTTCTGCCGGATCGACCATCCATATCATGGCTCCCGACGACACCTATTCGACCGACATAGTCCTGGAAAACCTCGGGCTTGGACCTCTTATTTACAACATCAAGGTTTATCCCGTTTTGGATAAATTCTCACTCTTCAATGGCCTGGTTGAGTCCGGTTCGGTGATGCCCGCCGTTATGGAATATTCCGACGATGTCCGGAATTTCCAGGATGTCAAGGGCATCGATGACGGCAACAACGGGTATGCCGTTGATAAAAACGCCGGAGGCCCCGACCTGTTCGGTAATTACTGGATCGATTCCGACCAGCCGGGAGGACCGGTATTCGACTGGATCGACATATCCGGGACCGGCGAAGATATCACTTACCTGTTCGATGACGATAACCACACCGGTTTCCTCGATCTCGGCTTCGACTTCCCGTTCTACGGAACAACCTACGACCGCATCTGCATCGGCTCCAACGGAACCATCGGTTTCGATACCACCAATATGAAAAACCGTTCGAACACGGTCATTCCCAGTACCGCCACTCCCAACAATTTCATCGCATGGCTCTGGGACGATCTCGATATTACCAATGCCGCCAATCCGGGAGGCATGGTTTACCTCGATACCACCGGCGGCCGGGCGGTTATTCAATTCATCGATTTTCCGGAATATTCCGCAAGTGTCGGCGATATCATGACCGGGGAAGTAATTCTGTCCCCTGACGGCACCATTAAGATCCAGTATCTCAGTTTCGCCCCCGGGTTCGATATTCTCGGATGTACCATCGGGCTGGAGAACGGTACCGCAACCGATGGTCTGCAGGTTCTGTACAATGCGGCCTATCTCCACGACAGCATGGTGGTCGCCTTCTATCAACCTGCGGCCTGGTTGAGCCTGGACAAGACATCCGGTGTGATCGATCCCTCGGTCTCCGACACCGTGCAAATAACCTTCAACTCCGCCGGTCTCGATCTGGGCCTTTATCAGAATAATGTCGTGATCCTCAACAACGATCCCGACCCGCTGAAAAACCCCTTCAACATCCTTGCGGAAATGACTGTCGATGACGCCCCTCAATTCCTTTGCGGCGATCTCGACGAAAACGGCACCGTGGACATTCTCGACATCGTATTCTACGTCGATTTTAAATTCAAGGGAGGCCCCGCACCGGCCAAACTTCCGTCGGCCGATGTCAACAACGACGGCGATACCAATATTCTCGACATCATCTATTTGATCGATTTCAAATTCAAGGGCGGTCCCGCTCCGGATTGTCCGTAAGCGTTAGAATACTTATCGAAAAGGGGCAGGTTTCCAAAACCTGCCCTTTTCCTTTGTTATAATTCAATTAAATAATAAAAGAGCGGCAGTCAGATTTCAGTTAAATATTGCAAAATAGGTTCGACTATATATAGTTATGACTTGTAAAAATCGAAATTTACGATCGAACGATTTATTTTGAAAGGAGCAAACGTGAAAAAGGGACTTATCCTCATGCTGGCCGCACTCCTGCTGGCCGGATGCGGCGGATCCAAAAAGGTCTACCGCATCGATCCCGAAACCCAAACCGACCTCAGCGGAAAATGGAACGATACCGACGCCCGCCTCGTTGCCGAAGAAATGATTTCCGACGCTCTCGCCCGTCCCTGGCTGATCAACTACGTGGAAAAGATGGGGCAGAAGCCGGTGGTAACCGTAGGCACCATTCGCAATAATTCCTCCGAACACATCGACACCGAAACTTTCACCACCGATTTCGAAAGGGAACTTCTCAATTCGGGGCAGGTCCGGTTCGTGGCCAATAAACTGCAGCGGGATGAAATCCGCGACGAACGCTTCGAACAGCAGGATTTCGCCTCGCCGGAAACCATGAAGAAAATCCGCAACGAAACCGGAGCCGATTATATCCTGCTCGGAGCTATCAAGACCATCGTCGATGAAATCGAAGGAACCAAAGTCGTTTTCTACCAGACCGACCTGGAACTGATCAATATCGAATCGATGGAAAAAGCCTGGATCGGCACCAAGAAAATCAAGAAAGAAATCTCGCGCAGTAAGACCAAGTGGTAAACCGATTCGCGACTATATTATGGAGCAAACGAGCGGTCCTCGGCGGACTGCTCGTTGCCCTGGCCGCTGTCATTGCCTGCGGTTCACTGGCTACTTTGAAGGGATTCTACGATCCCATCACCGCCGAACTCCGGGCCGGGAATTACGAACAGGCCGCCGTGGCAATTGAAAAGGCCAAAGAGAAAAATAAGTACGGCCACAAGGACCGATTCGTGTACTACATCGATGCCGGCCTGGCGCACCATTATGCCCGGCAGTACGATACCAGCAACGTCCGCCTGACCGCCGCCGAGGATGCCGCCGAGGACCTGTTCACCAAAAGCATCACCCGGGCCGCGCTGTCCCTGATGCTCAACGATAACGTCTTGGAATACGCCGGCGAAGATTACGAAATCCTCTATGGCAATCTTTTCAAGGCCTTAAACTATATTGCGAAAAACAATGTCGAGGATGCCTTTGTCGAAATCCGCAAGGCCAACGAAAAACTGAACCTGTTGGAACTGAAATACCGCAAAGCCTCCGACGAACTAAACAAGGGGACCGCCGAGGATACCGCCGCCATCAAGCTGCACTACGAAGCCGAAAAGGTCCGCTTCAACAACGATGCTTTCGCCCGCTACCTCAGCATGCACCTGTACGCCTCGGCAGGGATGTGGGATGATGCCCGCATCGATTTCGACTGGCTCCAAAAGGCTTTCCTGGAACAGCCCCATATTTATGATTTCGATACCCCCGACGTCAGGTACACTCCCGAAGAAAAAGGGATGTCGATTCTTAGCATCGTCGGACTGGCGGGATTATCACCGGTCAAGGAAGCTTTAAATCTCCGCATCCGCACCGATAAAGAACTGGATTTAATTCAGGTCCTCTACACCGACCCCGAACGGAAGGATACCGAATACGGCCACATCCCCTGGCCGGTCGATGACGATTACTATTTCAAACTGGCTATCCCCCAACTGGTCGACCGCCCCGGGCCGATCGCAGAAATACAAGTGTACGTCGATTCCATGTACCTCGGAAACCTGCAGTTAATCGAGGATGTAAGCAAAGTCGCGCGCGAAACTTTCAACGCCAAAAAATCCCTGATATACCTGCGCTCGGTTGCCCGCGCCGTCGCCAAGGGCCTGGTTACCCACAAACAAAAGAAAAAAGTGGACGACGACAACAAGGCCGCCGGGTGGCTGGCCAAGCTGGCTATCGACGCCATTTCCGATATCACCGAAAACGCCGACCTCCGTTGCGCCCGGCTTCTTCCCGGGAAAATATTCGTCGGGGATTTCGATGTTCCCCCCGGCAATCGTGATATCGAGGTGGTCTTTCTCGACGAAAACGGCCGTCATCTCGAAACGCAGTCATTCAAGCAATATAAAATCCTGCGCAACGGCCTGAACATGGTCGAAGCATACCTGATCGATTGACTGATATTATGCCGCCAATGGCGACGCCACTAATTTTGATATAAAAAATATTTGTTAACCGGGAAAATCATTCGTCATTAAATAGAATAATCAAATGGCAAATTTATTTAATAGGAACAGGAGGGCGGAGGATGACTAAAAAGTGCCTGTTGATGATTGTGATAGCCCTGGCAGCAGGAACCGGATGGAAATGTACCGACGGTTCCACCAATGTTGATGTCGAAATGAGAGAACTGAACGAATCCGAAAAGAAACTGGTAGAGGCCGATAATTTATTCAGCTTCAGTCTTTTCAAACGAATAGCAGAATCCGAATCCGATAAAAATATTTTCATTTCGCCCTTATCTGTTTCTATGGCCTTGGGAATGACGCTGAACGGAGCCAGGGGAACTACCGGATCGGAAATAACATCGGCGCTCGGATTTGCCGGGCTAACTCAGGAAGAAATAAATCAATCGTATCACAGTCTTATCGGTCTTCTTACCAATCTCGATCCCAAAGTAAAATTTAATATCGCAAATTCCATCTGGACCCGCGAAGGATTCGAAGTGAAAGAGGAATTTTATGAAGTAAACCGGGACTTTTTTGACGCCGTCGTTTCGCAGTTGGATTTCAATGATCCGAACTCCGCCGGTGTCATTAATTCCTGGGTTAACGATAAAACCTCAGGCAAAATTAAAAATATTGTATCTCCTCCCATTGACCCCTTAACGGTGATGTTCCTGATTAACGCTATTTATTTCAAAGGTGACTGGACCCTGCAATTCGATAAGGGAGCCACGACCACGCAGCCGTTTTATGTCACCGGAGGGAACACCATATCATGCGATTTGATGCATCTGAAAGAGGATTTCCGCTACCTGGGTAACGACCGCTTTCAGGCGGTAATGCTGCCTTATGGTGATGGAGATTTTTCCATGACGGTATTTTTGCCCCGGCTGAACGACAACGCCGTCGATATCGGTAATTTTATCGCTGGAATGAATCGTGAGGACTGGGTCGCCCGGCAGGAAAGTTTCGATTCGCTTGAAGTCGATTTGTACCTTCCGAGATTTGAACTGGAATACGAAATTACGCTGAATAATATTCTTCAGACCCTCGGAATCAATGCGGCATTCGATCCGGCAATTTCCGATTTTACCGGGATCGCAGATCGCGATGACCTTCACATTAGCAATGTTTTACACAAGACCTATGTCAAAGTGGATGAAAAGGGTACCGAGGCCGCGGCCGTTACGTCGGTTACGGTCGGCGTTACTTCCATCCCCGAAGAACCGGTAACAATGAGGGTAGACCGCCCCTTTGTCATTATCATACAGGAGAACAGTTCGGGAACGATTCTCTTCATGGGGAAAATCAACGACCCGTCTTAATTCCGGGTCCAAAAGTTGCGGCAGGTCCTGCTTCCGCCCCAAGCTATTGTGTGAAGCGGAAGTGTGACCTGCCGCACATCGGGGCGGTCGATGGCCGCCCTTTATTTTTTATCCAGCATCTCCCGGATAGCTTTGCCAAGCTTCTGCATGGTGTAAGGTTTTTTGACGTACCCCGCACCAAGTTTCTCCGCTTCGCGGACGCGGATAGTTTCGGAATAACCGCTGACTATTATCGCTTTCTGATTCGGATAAATATTCAGAATGGCCCGGAAAGTATCGAGCCCGTCAAACCCCTCCTCCATAATCATGTCGATTACCACCAGGTCTACCGGGTAATTTTTGATGAATTCCAGTCCGGCGTGACCGTTCGGCGAAATCGCGACCCGGTACCCCAGGCTGGATAGGATGGTGGAAGCCAGCTCCCGCTGCTCCTCGAAATCGTCAATGACAAGTATCTTTTCGTGACCGTGGATATCCGAAGGAAGAGAACTGCTCTCGTCTGATTGTACTACGTCGGGTGCAACCGGGAAGTAAACTACGAATTCAGTGCCCTGCCCCGGTTCGCTGATAACGTCGACATAACCGTTGTGGTCTTTCACCACGCCGTACACGATTGCCAGTCCCAGCCCGCTTCCCGATCGCCCCATTTCCTTCTTCGAATAAAACGGCTCGAATAAGCGCTTGTAGTCCTGGCGGTTTATGCCTACCCCGCTGTCGATTACTTTCATGACCACATATTGACCGGCTTCGATGTTGTCGAACCCGCCTACCAGGCTGTCCAGCCGGCGGCATTCGGTGCGGATTTCAAGACTGCCGCCATCCGGCATCGCATCGAACGAATTCATCACCAGGTTCATAACCACCTTGCTCAAATGTGACGCCGAACCTTTGATCTTCGGGATGTCCTTACCGGGCAAATACCTGCAGTCAACCTTGGGATTGATGCCTTTGAGGTTTTCAAATTCGGTCGATTTCAGATAATTATCCACCACGGAGTTGAGGTTGACGGCGACCATTTCGTACCTGCCCCGGCGGGCCATGGTCAATAAATCCTGCACCATTTCGGCGGCACGCAGCGCCGAACTCTCGATTTTATTGATCCGGTCGCGGATTGGGCTGTCCGGCGGAAGCTGCATTTTAATCAATTCCGGATACGCCACCAGAGGACCGAGGACATTGTTCAGATCATGCGCCACTCCTCCCGCGAGGAGCCCCAGCGATTCCATCCGTTCGGCTCGTACCAGTTGGTCGCGCAACTCCTTTTGTTCCCGTTCGTATCTCTTCCGTTCGGTGATATCGAGGCCGTACAGATTAATGTACCCGGCACTTTTCACGGGAGAGATACGCAGTGAATAAAACCTTTCGCCGCACGGTATCTCGAGATCGGTCAGGCTGTTCTGCTCGATAGCCTGCTTGATTCGGCGATGCATTTCCGCCGGGATCGCCCCGCCCATCCTGGTGTCCCAGTATGATAAAAGCTGAAAACTGGCGTTATTGGCATACAGGATTTTGCCGTCGTCGGTTAGACGTATGACCGGGTCGGGGTTTTCCGCGGGAAACTTCGCGAGAATCTCGATTTCCCGTTCCGCGGCCTTGCGGGCCGTTATATCCAGACCGTAGATATTTACATAATTCTCCGTCGAGATCGGAGAGAATCGCAGCGAGTACACGCTTCTTTCTATTTCCAGTTCCAGATCGGCCTTTTCGCCGTTGGCGATTACCTGTCGGATAACGTACGAGACCTCCTCGGGAAGATATTGCGTAATCTGTCTCTCCCAGTGCTTCATCAACGGTTCGCTCGCCCGGTTGGCATAAAGTATGATCCCCTCCCGGGAAATACGCAGAATCGGGTCAGGGCTCTCGTCGGGAAAGCGCGCCAGTATCCGCATTCTTTCCTCGGTTTCCTTCCTGGCCGTGATATCGCGGTATATTCCCACGACTCCGATCATGAGGCCATCCAGCATGATCGGTGAACCGAGTATCGAAACATGTATGGGATAACCGTCCTTGTGAAAGCGGATGGTCTCTCTGGCAATGTGATTTCCGGATATTACCGCGTCGGTCAGTCTGCTGGCTTCATCGTAGTAATTCGCCTTCGCGATTAATCTGTCGATCGGACTGCCGAAAACATCGTCTCCCCGGTAACCGAATAATTCCGTAAATGCGGAATTGACCCGGAGTATGTTGTGATTATCGTCGAGTATCACGATCGCCTCGGGACTGGTTTCGAATAGCTCCTCGAACAGGGCCCGTTCGAGCCGAATTTTATCCCGGGCCTCCTTGGGTTCCTCCGCTTTCCTTATTGTCGCCATTATTAGGTTCTCGCGACCGGTGATGCATATGGCCAGCGACATTTCAATGGGGAAAGTCGACTTATTGAATCGTATGGCACGCCCATAAAATTTCTTGCTCTCCCGATTGGAAAAATGACCGGTTTCGAAATACCGTTGCAGCGATGCCGCCAGCGTTTCGCTGAATAAAAATGCCGGCGGATGAGTCAACAGCTCTCCCAGGGCATACCCGAAATGGGTAATGCAGGTTGGATTGGCGTGAATGATAAACCCCTCGTCGCTGAACAGCAGCGCCGCTTCCCTCAGAGAATCCACGTATGATATCAATTCCCTGCGGTCAAGATTTGCTATGTTGGATAGGTCGTGAATCATCCGCCCGGGTCGCCCCTTTAAAATTCAAATGAGTCTACAGGATTATTTGATTTACTTATGAATAATATCGGAGCGGCGCGGAGCTATTTTACTACATTATACACTTTCGAACATTCGCTCACCTTCCGGCTTGATTTCAATCACGATTATGCTCCTGATATCCGCGTCTTACTGCGCAACAAATGAACAATCATCCGCTCTCGGCAATCCCTCATCGTCGCTCTAACCCGACTGCGGCACTTACTTTGCGCTATTAGAGCCTGTAAAACGGACAGCTTTACTGAATAAGAATATGAGAAATAACAGGTTAATAGCCCTGGCAGGGCAAAAGGAAAGGATCAGTGCGATGCGTAAAATGCGAATGATTTTCACTTTCATGGCACTCTTTTGCATTTCAGCGAGCGCTTTTTCCGGTGTGGTTGCCTATAACGGAATCGTAACCGTCGAAAGCAAAACAGTTATGCCGGATCAATCGTTTACAGTCGATGTCATTCTTTCAGGAAACGATATCTCGGTCTCTTCACTGCGGATTCCCCTGGCCATTTCCAGCCCGTACGTGACCTGCACCGGAGTCGATTTCGATGGAAGTATGATTTCCGACGGTACCGGAACCGCCTATCGAATTGAAGGGAATAAGATCGATATCTCCCTTACTCCGGAAATAGCCGCCGGCCCCGTGGCCTTCTCGGCCGCCTCCGGCAAGCTGGCCACCCTCACCCTCGTATGTGCCCTCGGCGCACCCGAAATCGACGTCACTGTCAGCGCCGTCAATCAGGATAACCCGTTCGAATCCGGCGGCTCGACCATCCATTTCTGGGACCGCGTGGAATTCACCGACCTGAGCGGCACCGATATCATGCTTCCGACCTTCAATTCCGGCACTATCTCCATTCGCCTCGGGACCGATGTCGATGATTTCAATGACAACCTCCCGACCGATTTCGGCCTGACCCAGAATTACCCGAATCCCTTCAACCCCACGACTACCATCGAATTCTCGCTTCCGGAACGAGCCACCGTGCGCCTTGATGTCTACAATATGCTGGGACAGAAAGTCGCCACCCTGGCCGAAGGAGATTTCGGAGCCGGAGTGCATACCGTTACCTGGAATGCCGTCCGCAATGCCAGCGGCATCTATTTCTACCGCTTAAATGCCGGTGCCGAGGTCATTACCCGGAAAATGATCCTCCTCAAATAAAGCTTTCCCTTATAGTTGCCGAATAATAGTGAGGATACCCCGATAAAGGGGGTCCTCATTTTTTATGGCAAGATGACACAGGCTGCGGCAACAAACAAAGCACCGGAAATCCCGGATTACGAACTAATTGCCAAAATTGGTCAGGGGGGCAGCGCCAGAATCTATAAGGCCAAGCAAAAGTCCCTCAGTCGCTTCGTGGCAATTAAGGTCCTTTCGCACGAACTGAGCCGTGATCCCGATATCGTCCGCCGTTTCGACCGGGAATCGATTACCATCGCCCGGCTTTCGCATCCCAATATCGTCCATATAATTGACCGGGGAAAAGTCGACGACCAGTACTACTTCGTAATGGAATTTGTCGACGGTATGTCCCTCAAGGATATGATCGCCTCCGACCGCTTCAACCTCCGCCAGAAACTCGAAGTCGTTATCATGGTCCTGAAAGGGCTCGATTATGCCCATAAAAACGGCGTCATTCACCGCGATATCAAACCGGCCAATATCCTGATCGATAAATCAGGCAATGCCCAGATCGCCGATTTCGGCATCGCCCAGATTCTGAATATGTCCGACAACGACCACACCCGCTCCGATATCATCATGGGAACCCTGGCCTATATGTCCCCCGAACAGAGAATCTCCTCCACCAATGTCAGCCTCGCCACCGATATCTTCTCGATCGGAGTCATCCTGTACGAAATCCTGGTCGGCAAACGCCCCCAGGGAAAATTCCCCATGCCGTCCGAAGCGAATCCCGAACTGCCTGTCGAATTCGACGATATCATCAAAACCTGCCTGGCCATGGAACCGGAAAACCGCTACCAGAGCGCCGTAGAACTGAAAGACGCCATCCTCGACATTATAGCCGGACGCCCCGTCCAGGAAGTCGCCCCCCGCAGCAGCATCACCGGGGTGGAATCGTTCATCGGCAAATGCCAGTTCCTCGATACCATCAAGGAAACCAAGTACAGCACTACCATGCTGGTGGAAAACCGCGAAACCCGCGAGTTGTTCGTCATCAAGAAAAACGACCGCTCCTGCGACGGCCTCAAGGAAGCCCGGATTCTGTCCAAGCTCAAACACGAAAATATTATCAACATTTTCGGAGCCGGGGGAGACCAGCGGCGGCTTGTAGTAGTGATGGAATACGCCCAGGGAGGTTCTCTCGCCGACCGCATGATCCGTCCCTACGAACTTCGTCGCGCCATCAAAATCATCCGCAATATCGCCAACGGGCTCTTCTTTGCCCACCAGAACGGCATCGTCCACGGCAACCTGCGCCCCTCGAATATCCTCTTTTCGAAAGATGAAGTCCTGAAACTGACCGACTTCGGTTTGCCGCCGCACTACAACCTGATGGAAAAGAACTGGTACGCTCCGCCCGAAAAACGAGTCTCCAAGCAGGCCGACCTGTACGCCCTGGGAGTCATCTTCCACAAACTGCTTTACGGCAAAACCCCAACCTACGGCCGCAATACCCATCTTATCCTCGGAAGTACCGATGAGCCGATGCCCGAAATCATGAGGCAGATCCTCAGGAAACTGCTGGCTTTCAAAATCGCCAATCGCTATCAGGATTTCGGAGAATTCTT
>JBFZFV010000004.1:0-41554 GCA_041306185.1 Candidatus Zixiibacteriota bacterium | reverse complement strand
ACCAATGCCGGGCACAATGTCATTGTCTCCAACCGCGCCTCCGAAGGGCTAAGAAAGGCCAAAGAAATCAAACCGGATGTTATTCTGCTCGATATCATGATGCCTGAAATGGACGGCTACGATCTCTGCAACGCCCTTAAAAACGACCGCGCCACCGCCAAAATCCCGATCGTCTTTCTGACCGGCAAAGACCGCAACGACGACATGGGAAAATCGTTCAAAGTCGGCGGGGACATGTTCATCAAGAAGCCTTTCTCCTGCGAACGGCTGCTTGAGATCGTCAATATTATCTTGCTTTCGACCAAACATTAATTATATTAAAACTGAAAATATTGTGCACCGCAACATAAACTTGCGCGTATAATCATTTGGAAGGTGCGCGGATGCGGATTATCAAACGATACAAAAATCGCAGGCTCTATGATACCGACCGCAAGTTCTACATCACCCACGCCGAACTTTCCGCGATTGTCGGCTCTGGCGAACCCTTCCGGGTGGTCGATTCCGACAGCGGCGAAGACATTACCGTGGCGGTCCTGGGTCAGCTTTTAATCGGGAATCTGCGCGAGGAACGTGATGCCGGAAAAGCAAAAGAAATACTGATAGAACTGATAAATAAAGGAGGAGAAAAATCTATGTCGATTCTGAGAAACACTTACCTGGCTGGAATCGGGATGTTCAACCTGACCCGGAAAAAAGCCGAGGAAATCATCGATCAGCTTATTAAAGAAGGGCAGATCAACAAATCCGAAAAGAAGGATGCCGTCATGGAACTCCTGGACAAGGCCGAGGAGCAATCCAAGAAGTATAAAGACCGGGTCCTCAAAGAGGCCGGAGATGCTTCGAAAAACTTTTCGAAGATGATCGAGAAGTTCAAGCTGGCGTCCCGGAACGATCTTCAGGCTCTGGAAAAGAAGATCGATATGCTGACCAAAAAGCTGGATAAGCTGAACAAAGAGTAAATTAAAAGCTATTGCTTAGGTTTTTGTCGTTAACGGCGGGGAAACCCGCCGTTTATTTTTTGTGAAATTCGCCATAGAGCTTGAATTTGCCGGCAATTTAAGTAAATTTTATGACTATGGAAAAAGTAAACCTGCTCGGCAAATCCCAGAAGGACCTGGAACAGGTCATGACGGAACTGGGGGAGAAGCCCTATAAAGGACGCCAGCTGTTTAAATGGCTGTACGGTACGCTGCAGTACGATTTCATGGAAATGTCGGATATGACCATGCAGTTGCGGCGGAAACTTGACAGCATGTTCTTTTTCCGCGACCTTGATTTGGCCGACCGGCAGCATTCCATCGATGGTACCGAAAAATTCCTTTTCAAACTGGATGACGGTCTGATGGTCGAGGCGGTTATGATTCCGGATGAGGAAAGGAATACGGTCTGTATTTCCAGCCAGGCCGGCTGCGCCCTGGGATGCCGCTTCTGTGCCACCGGGAAACTCGGATTCGGCCGCGACCTGACCGTCGGCGAAATTATCGGACAACTGCTGTTTCTCCGGCGGGAATTCGGTCCCGATGGTTACCGCAATATTGTCTTCATGGGGATGGGGGAACCGCTTTTGAACCTGGACAATGTTATCGCTACGGTCGGAATAATTTCTTCCAGCGTGGGGCTGTCTCTTGGCGCAAAACGGGTTACGATTTCGACTTCTGGCATCGTCCCCGGCATTTACCGGCTGGCCGATTCCGGGCTGAAAGTCAACCTGGCGATTTCTCTGAACGCCCCCACTCAGACAAAACGCAAAAAACTAATGCCAATAGCTAATAAATATCCTCTTGACGAACTGATGGAAAGTGCCCGTTATTTCACGGCGAAACGGAAACAGCGGGTCACCTTCGAATATATCCTGTTCGAAGGAGAAAACGATTCTCTGGAGGATGCTCGAAATTTGGCTAAACTAATCCAGGGGATACCTTGTAAAATAAATTTGCTGGCATATAATCCCGTGGAGGGGATTCCTTACAGCAGACCGCAGGAGGAGAGGATAAACGAATTCGCCAAATACCTGTATCCGCGGACTCCGGCCGTGACGGTCAGGAAAAGCCGCGGGGTCGATATCATGGCCGCCTGCGGGCAGCTTGCGGGAAACAATATCAGGTTTAAGAGAAGGAGATAGAAGGGATGTCCCGTCTCAAGAAAATTTCAGTCGCGACATTGGTGCTGATGTTTGTTCTGGTCCATAATGTCAGCGGCGAGGACGATTTTAAAGTCGGACCGATAGAAATGCCCGAAATAGCCTGGGGCAGCAATATCGCTTCGTTCAAACTGACCTATACGGGCGGAGATTATAAATTTATTGCGGCGGCCGCCCATGCGGAATTCGGCGAAGGGAAGCTGAAGCCGAGCCGGAAATTCGTGAAGAATTTTTTCATGACTCCCGAATCTGAAATCGACATCGAACTCCCTATTCCTGTCCCGGCCGCGTACGGTAAGGGGATGGTGACGATCAAGTTGTACGACGTCGTCGATACCCTCGATGAGCTCTTCGAATCTCAGGTCTTTTTTACAAAGGAAATTCCCTTCAATTTCAAGGCCCCTCAAAATTTGATCGACGAAGTCGGCTTCGATATTGCGCTTCCTCCACTAATGGAAAACAACGCTCTTTTCGACAATCCCCTGGCCCGGGTAGCCCCGGTGCTGTTGAGCCGCGGAAAAAGCATCGATGAAATAGCCTCGCTCTGCAATACGACTCCCGATAATATCAGAGCGGTCCTGGAAGTTTTGAGGGAAGAAAAATTTATCGTTATAGCCGGTGAAAAAGTCCGTCCGAGTTTCATGGTAATCGAAGAAGAAGCCGTTTCGCAATTGCGTCCTTTCATCGACAGTACGGTGGCGAAACTGTATGACAAAATAGTCGGAAATTTCCCCGTTTTCGACAGTGCTTTAGCCGGTATGATAGAATCGGGCGAGGTGACTTCGGATCCCCATGACGCTCTCGGCGGAAGCGCCGTCCTGCATCACAAGTATCCCCTGGTCATGACCTTCCTTTTGTGGAATTTGCTGGGAAGGTCGTTTATCACCGGGGGAACGCCGTTCGATATCTTCGCCGATTCCGACCCGTGCAACGGGCGCATGGGAAAATTTTTCTATATGGTGCCTTCGGGAAAAAAGAATATCGGCAAAACCTTTTATTACCAGACGACGATCGCGGAACAGGAAACCGCCTATTGCGGATACGGCGAGTACGAAATGGTATGCGATCCGAATTACCGCGAAAAGGCCCGAAACAATATTCCCGTCCGCTGGTTTTTCTCGAGGGAAAGCAGGGAGGTCGTTTATTTCTTCGACACCGGTGTCCTTCTGAAACCGGTTTCCCTTCTGATGCAGGATACTGGCGAGCCGGTCGATTCCCTGCGTACCGCGATTGACAAAGCACTGGACGGCTATATGTACAAGCAGTACGGCGAGGGAGCGCGATACTGGTGCTGGAACCTGGTCGTAACGCAATTGATGGATAAGCTGGTCGAAAACGGCATAATCCAGAAAGAAGAATCCCAGTTATATTCTTTTCAAAGATTGGATTTATGATGCATTTACGCCATTTTGTTTCGCTGATTCTGCTATTAGCTTTCATCGGCGGATTGATTTCGAGCTGCAAGGATCCGTATCCTTCGGTGGACGAACGCCCCAAAATTCTCACCCTGATCGGGAAACTGCAGAATGCCGTGAAAGATAAGAATGCTGCGGCCATCGATTCCCTGATTATTGCCGAATCGTACCAAAAGGGTTACAGCTCGGCATCCGTATTGAGAGATGTCTATGGCGATTCTGAAACCGCCGGCTTTTATGCTTTCGGCGGCAAGGAATTCTATTACGCCGCCGATGAGGGGGTAGTGAATTTTACGATCATGGCCGATTCGTCCGATACCGTCGGCAGAGCCGCCGAGGTGGTTGTTAAAAAAATCAAAGATGACTGGTATATTTCGAAATTCGACCTGAAATAAAACAAGGGCGTTCAATCATCGATTGAACGCCCCCGAGCAATACACGGCTAAACGGGAACAAATCCCATTCTACTATAAGGGCAGTGAAAGGATTACACTGATTTCCTTTTTTCTTCTTCGATTTTCTTATTGGCCAGAAAATAATAAGTCAACAATCCCGCCCCGGCTGCGACCAATATAACTCCAAGAGCTACTTCGGGTTCGATATATCCCGGAAGAGCTTTCAGGACCGCCATGGTGCCGCCCACCAGGACCAGGACCAGACCCCATTTCAATGATGAAGGAACAAACCGGTCCATTGGCTGCTGAAACAACTTGGCCGCGTCATCTCCGACTAACCCTTTTTCAATCAGGCGCTTACGCGTCAAGTAGTCGAAGAATGCCTTGAAAATAATCACGATGCTGGGAAATATCACCAACGGGATGACAATGTCTTCAAGATTGCCGTTCATATATTCTCCTTTGTTTTTGTTTTTCCTGTCTATTTATTCCAATAGACCGGCCCCGGTCGGAAATGTTGCAGAGATTCACCTTATTTTTTTAGCAACCTTTGGGGAGCATTTCAGTCTGTTATACTAAGAGCAACAATGTGGAAAAAGATTTTGAACTGGTTAAACGGGTTCTTTCCGGCGACAGAAAAGCGTTCCGGAATATTATTGTCGATTATGAGCGGCTGGTGAATCATATCGTCTACAGGATGATTCCGGATTACACCGAACGGGAAGATATCTGCCAGGAGGTCTTCGTGAAGGTTTATCAGAATCTCGATAAATTCAGGGGAGAGAGCCGGCTGTCCACCTGGATCGGGCGTATCGCAGCCAACCGCTGTATCGATTTTTTGCAGGCTAAAAGGCTGCCTTTGTCGGAACGGCCATTGGAAGAGATTCACCATCTTTCTGACAATAATTCCGATAATCCGGGGGATTCGCTGGAGAAAAAAAACCTGGGCGACATCTTAAACAAAGAAATATCACGGATTCCGAATCCCTACCGGACCATTCTGACCCTTTACCATATCGATGAATTATCGTATAATGAAATAGGGACGATATTGAAAATGCCGGAAGGAACCGTGAAAAGTTATCTTTTCAGGGCGCGCAAAAAACTAAAGGAAATCCTGACGGCGCGATACAATATTGAGGAATTATGGGTCTGAAACATTTAAGCGAAGATGAGATTCAGGAGTATCTGGATAATCCGGTCGGAGAATCATCGGGGGCAGTCCGAAACCATTTGGAGAACTGCCCGGAATGCCGGAGGGTTTTCGGGGATTATCAGAAGTTATATTCCGGGCTGAACAGGGATGACATTCCCGGGCTTTCCGTATCGTTTGCCGATCGGGTAATGACCGAAATAGAGGCTTTGGAACCGGTTCGGGATAAACGTGACGCCTGGATACCGATATTCGCCGGCTCAATGATTCTGCTCGGGCTGTCTGCAATATTCTATGTTATCGATTTCTCTGCGATTTTCGGCTTGCTGCAGGCCGGGGATTTTTCCGAAGCGTTGAATTTTACCGCCCTTCGGAAATTACTCGGAGCCGTTGATATTTTCGGATTGAATATCAAGACTATCCTTGCGGTCGGTTTAATTTTGTTGGCGACTTTTGGCGTCGATTTTGCCGTCCGATACTCGCGAAAAAAGCCGGTCACTTTCGTGGTTTAGTGAATTTACCCTATAAAAAAAGCCCCCTGAATAAGGGGGCTTTTTTATTTCGATGCTTTTCAATTAGTCGGGCTGCTTGTCATGGCTGACCTGCACCCGGTCATGATCCAGACCGCTGGTTATGATCGAAGTATACCGATCTTTATGCTGCAATAATGACATTGCCTGCTGTACGCCCGGATCGGTCTTGAGGATGATTTCTTCGTAAATGCCGCGCTGTCCGGCAATCTTACTGATGATCTCCCGCTTGATAGCCCTCTTAATGTAATCTTTGGCGCTGTCGAAATCCCTGGTCTTTTCATCTTCGATCAGGACTTCGAGATTAGCCAGAGCACCTTTATAGGTTTCGTCTTTTCCTTCTTCGTTCACGGTCTTTTTCAATTCATCGAGGCTGTATTCAAGGGTGGTTTTATACTCGAAATCCCGCGATTTAATAAATGTCCGGAATTCCTCCACCATTTTATCGTTGACTTCAATGTCGACCCCGGCATCTTCGTGATCCGCGAAATAGTTGACCGCGTAGTCGAAAAAGAGGGACTGCCGCTCCAGTGCGATTTCAATCGTGGTATAAGTCTCTTCGCCGGTAACTTCGACATCCGGCAAAATCCCGCCGCCGCCGTAAACCACCCGACCGTTATTGGTGTAGTAAATTTCTTTTTCCGCCGTATTGAGAGAATCGGTGGCAATCGTATCAGGCTCTTCTTCGAACCCCTCTGCCATCATATCCTCGGGATGGACTTTTCCCTGACGCTCCGGCCTCTGGATACATCTTCCCGACGGCACGTAGTACTTAGCCGTGGTCAGTTTCAGGGCGACATCGTTATCGGAACCGACCGAAAAGACCTGTTGAACGAGTCCTTTACCGTAAGTGGTATGCCCCATAATAACCCCGCGATCCCAATCCTGAATTGCACCCGAAACGATTTCGGAAGCCGACGCGGTTCCTTCATTCACGAGGATGACCAGCGGTTTATCAGGATACAGCGGCTGCTTGCGGGAATAGAGCCGCCGCTCGGATTCGGCATATTTCCCGCGGGTGTAAACCACCAGCCGTCCCTCATCGAGGAACAATTCCGAAGTTTCCACGGCCTGCTGTAAAAGTCCGCCGCCGTTGGAACGGAGGTCGAAAATCAATCCGCTGATATTTTTCGTATTGAGTTCAGTCAGTGCTTCACGCAGTTCGTGACTGGTTTCCTCGGCGAAACGGGAAAGACGGATATACCCGATATCGGTCCCGTCAATCACGCCGTAGTAATTGACCGACTTTAGTTCGATAACGGCCCGCTCGACTTCGAAATCGAGCATATTCGGAATGCCGGTCCGTTGAATTTTCAGATGAACCGCAGTCCCTGCCTGACCCCGCATTAGCTTGGCCGCATCGGATGTGGTCATATTATAAGTGGAATGTCCGTCGATTTCGATAATCTTGTCGCCGGAACGCAATCCTTTTTTGTAGGCCGGAGTTCCCTCCATTGGCGTTACGATCGTGATGTATTCGTCGCGGGAATCGATTTCCATCCCCAGACCTTCATACTTCCCGCTGGTGCTTTCCATCAGTTGATCGTACGAACGACGCTCCAGCAGAACCGAAAAACGATCCAGGTCCTCGAGCATCCCGCGAATCCCGGCATTGATCAGGTCGCGCGTGTCGATTTCTTCCATGTAGCGGTTCTTGATATCGTAAACGACCTGGTTGAATTTCTTGATTTCCTTGAAGAGCGTCTCGCGCGATTCTTCCCCGGTATCCACTTCCGTAGAAGGAGTTTCATCGAGGTTGATATGAATGGTATCCGCGATCATCGCGGGATCGGCCTGCGCCCGGACCTGACCGGCCTCTCCGGAGCCAACCGCCCAGATGAGACCCAGGAAAAACGCCGTAACCGAAACCAATATTAGACTAAAGCTTTTCATATTCCATGCTCCTTCAAGGGGTCAATGCAATGTATTCAATCTATCTTTCCTATGTCCATTGTCAAGCAAGTAAAGAACCAACCGATTCTTCTCTGTCCTAAACTTAAACAGACCAGCCGTTAATTTGGTTTCAGCCCCTCTTTGGGATATTGTCACTTATTTGTATCCCGATAAGACTAAACGGCTTGCAATTTTCGTACAATTTCGTGAGGGGACGGTTTCCGGTCGTTTGGGTTTTATTTATCGTCAATAGATGTATCTATCCCTTTATCATATTAAACGAATTTAACTGCAATCTGTTGCAGGTAATTTCTATATCGGATTCGGGCCCGATTTCTCGACCCCCCTTAAGTGATTGACTAATCGCAACACCGGACATATACTAATTAACCCCGGTTTTTTGGTGAAAGGATCATCCCGAAATGATCGAATTTAACGGAATCAAATCGCTTATTTTTGACCTCGACGGAACCCTCATCGATTCCTCAGACGGAGTAATCGAAGCCACCAACTACGCTTTGAATCGAATCGGCGAACCGCCCCGCCGCTCCGAAGAAATCGTAGCGTTCATCGGTTACCCGCTTGAAACCATGTTCAAAGCCTTTTCCCAAAAATCCTACAAGGAGTTCTGGATGCATTTTCAGAAAAAGGGGAAAGGGGTAATCGCGGCTTCGGCAAAACCGATCGGCAATGCCGGGCGAATTCTGAAAGAACTGAAAAAGCGCGGCTACGCCATCGGAATCGGCACCACCAAAATGCGGGTGCATGTTGAGCAGATCATTCGCAACCTCGGATGGTCAACTTACGTTGATACCTATGTCGGCGCCGATGATGTCGCCGAAGTGAAACCGGCTCCCGATGCTTTCCTGGAAACCCTGAAACGTCTCGAGGGCCGACCGGAATCGTGCGTCGTGATCGGCGATACCATAAACGACGTTATCGCCGCCAAACGAGCCGGGCTAAAGGTGATTGCGGTTAAATCGATTTTCGGAGATAACGGAAAATTGCAGGCGGGTAATCCCGATTTGATAGTCGATTCCCTCGATGAAATCCTCAGGCTTTTGAAATGAACCATGCCGGTAACCGAAATTAAAATAAAGCCCCCTTTCAATCATCAGCTTTCGCTGCTAATCTGCCGCCGGAGTAAATTCGAAGTCATCGACGAGGCAACTCCGCATACCCTGAAACGGGTGATTTCAGTCAATGACATTCCCGTCATGGCCACAGTCGAATTCGAAGGAACCCCAGATCGCCCTCGATGCCATCTCGAATGGAATATTCTCGGTAACGGAAGATTAATCGAAACCGAAATTGTTTCTGCCGTCAAAAAATATATTTCCGCCGACCTGGATTTGGCCCCGTTTTATAAAAAGGCCCGGCGAACCAAACGCTTCTCCGCGCTGGTCGATCGCCTGTACGGCCTGAAACCGATTCTGACTCCGTCCCCGTTCGAAGCCGGAGCCTGGTCGATTATCGGACAGCAGATAAATCTCAATTTCGCCTTTACCATCAAGAAACGCCTGGTCGAAAATTACGGTACTCTTTATCGCAATAATGGAACCGCGCTGTATTCCTTTCCCGAACCGCGGACCTTGTCGCGGGTTAAAAAAGCGTCGCTTTTGAAAATGCAGTTTTCGGAGCGGAAGGCGGAATACCTCATCGGCTTTTCGAGAAATATCATTGAAAACGAACGGTTTTTCGACATTCTTGAATCAGCTTCGTATGATGATGCCGTAAACGATTTAATGGCTATCCGGGGAATTGGAATCTGGTCGGCCAATTATATTCTTATGCGCGGTATCGGCCATACCGACTGCCTGCCGCTGGGAGATTCCGGGTTGAATCGGGCGGTGCGGCTCTTCTATCGCCTGAAACAAAATCCCGATAATGAAACGGTTCTGAAGTACGCCCGTTCTTTTTCACCGTACCGTTCGCTGTACACGCTGTACTTATGGTTCTATTTAATGGAAGGATTATCCGAATGAATAAAGTGTATTATCGCAAAATCGAAACCGCTATCGGAACGCTGTTCCTGGCCGAAACCGGGCGGGGACTGGCTCATATTCAATTCGGAGATATATCCGAAGAGGAATTTCTCGAAAGACTGAATAAAGAGTACCGCCAGTCTGAAATCTCCGAAGGGGGCGAAGAAAACGCCAAAGCCGAATTACAGCTCAGTGAATATCTTGAAGGGAAAAGAAAGAAATTCGATTTAAGGCTCGATTTCCAGGGAACCCCCTTTCAGAAAAGAATTCTCGAGCGGGTCGCGGCCATACCCTACGGTCAAGTAAAAACCTATGGAGATATCGCCCGAGAAGAAGGAAGCCCGAAAGCTTTTCGGGCGGTCGGAAGCGCCAATGCCCGCAATCGCCTTCCGCTGGTCATTCCCTGCCACCGGGTGGTGGCTTCGAACGGTCTTGGCGGATACGGGGGAGGCTTGCCATTGAAAGTCAGATTACTCGAAATGGAAAAACAAATCTCAAAATAGAATGGAGCGATGATGGAGCAGTATCTTGAAAAACTGGCGAAGGTTCTTCTGCACTACAGTATCGGTATCAAGAAAGGGGACTTGCTGAAGATTAAGGGGGAGGCGATCGCGATTCCTCTTATTAAAGTTATCTATAAAGAGGCCCTGCTGGCCGGAGCAATTCCTTACACCGAAATCGACGTTATCGAAAATATCGAAACGTTCTTCAAACACGCCAACGATGCGCAATTGCGGACCGTGCCGATTATCAAGGAATTCGAAGTCGAAAAAATGGATGCCCTTATTGCACTTTGGGGTTCCACCAATACCCGCTATATGACCGGAACCGATTCCAAAAAACAGCAGCTCTGGGCGCAAACCACTCGTCCGATAACCGAAAAAATGTTCGCCCGGATGGGAGACCGGTCCCTGAGATGGTGCGGGACGCAATTTCCGACTAACGCTCATGCTCAGGACGCCGAAATGTCTCTGGAAGACTACCAGGAGTTTGTCTTTCGCGCCGGGCATCTGCATGAAGACGATCCCGTCGCCTACTGGAAGAAGGTCGAAGCCGAGCAGGATCGGCTTGTAAACATCCTCAATAATATCGAGCAATTGCATATTCGCGCCGATGGGACCGATCTGAAAATGCGGGTCGCGGGGAGGAAATGGATCAATTGCTGCGGGACCGAAAATTTCCCCGATGGCGAAATTTTCACCTGCCCCATCGAAGATACCGCAGAGGGGGAAATCCGCTTCACGTTCCCGGCCTTCTATCACGGCAGGAGTGTCGAGGGAGTCCGCCTGCAATTCAAGAACGGGAAAGCGGAAAAAGTGTCGGCATCCCAAAATGAAGAATTCCTGCTGCATATGCTCGATATGGATGAAGGGGGAAGACGCATCGGGGAAATCGCGGTCGGCACCAATTATGAAATACAGAAATTCACCAAGAACACCCTTTTCGACGAAAAAATCGGCGGTACCTGCCATATGGCTATGGGAGCCAGTCTTCCGGAGGCGGGAGGCAGAAACAAATCCGGGTTCCATTGGGATATGGTGTGCGATATGCACCATGGAGAAATTCTGGGCGACGGAAAGGTCATATACAGAAACGGCAAGTTCGAGATTTAATCTCGAACCTGCCGCTTGCTAAGAATTCATTCCGTTTAATCAGGGCTGCTGCGGAGCCGGTCCGCCCTTGAATTTATAATTCACCAGGTAGACGATATCAAGGATATCGATATTCAGACTGCTGTCGGCATCGCCTGATTGAATAGTCAGCGGTGCCGGGCCTCCCTTGAATTTGAAATTCACCAGGTAAACCATATCCAATATATCGACATCGTCATCGCCGTCAGCATCCCCGCGCCTGATATAGCGCATGGTCACTTCGCCCGCATTGTAGGCCGGAGGGTATTCAATGTCCGGATTCTTAACCTTCAGAGATAAAAGCGGGATTGCCGCAGTATCAAGAGCAATCGCCTGTCCGGAAAGAGCCGTCGAATCGGTCTTGAACGTCAGCCGGGCAATTTCTCCGCTGCCTGGCAGAAGCATCGGAAGGATATCCGCCGGATCCGAAACCAGACGGACGGCCAGCTTTTTGGTCTCAGGCGTAAACCCGGTTACCTGTACCGTCGTAAAATAGTTGGTCCGCGTTCCCGGTAATAATGATGCATATACCAAATCGAAACCACCGGAATACGAAATCGGAATCACAATTTCTTTCAATTCCTGGGAGTTGGTCAGATTAATGGATATGGTGATATTCTGTCCGGCGTAAACCGAATCGATTTCCAGACTGATGGTATCGGCAATAACATTAATGTAATTCTCGAAGCTCTTACTGAGCTCACCGTCTGCCGTCTGGGTAATCAACGTCACGTCGTATGCTCCCAAGTCATTATATATGTGGGTCGGGTCCTGGACATCGGAAGAATCGCCGTCGCCGAAATACCATTTCCATGCCGTCGCCGGAATGGGAGAAATATCGGCAAACAAGATGGACTGTCCGACTTGTCCGATCCTGCTATCAGCCTCGAAATCTGCTCCCCAGCTGATGGCGGCGAGGAGATCGATAATTCCCCAGCCGAAGCTGTTGTTAGGGCTGGCAGCATTATCGGCCGTCTCCATCAAAGCGAGTCTTATTTGCTGCGGGGTGAGCCCGGGTCTGGCCTGAATCAAAACCGCCGCCGCTCCTCCGACCAGCGGAGTCGATAACGAAGTCCCGTTTTTGGTTCCGAAGAAAACGTCTGATTCGCCAAGTGCGCAGTAAGTCGCATAGCCCATGGCACAGACTTCAGGCTTGATCCGGCCGTCGGCAGTGGGGCCTCTCGAGGAAAAGCTGGCCAAAGCGCCCGAAGCATCGACTGCTCCGCAGGAAAGAATATCGAAGGCATCCGCCGGAGCGGCAAGGGTTCCCGAACCGGGTCCGTAATTCCCCATAGCGTTGCAAACGACAATCCCGAGACCGGCGGCGGTATTCGCGGCCAGAGTAATCGGGGCGGTATTGCCGTCATAGTCTTCGTAATCATACCAGTCGGAATAGGCCAGCGATGATGATATTACTTCGGCCCCGATGGAATCAGCCCATTCCAGGGCCGCAATCCAGTTGTCTTCTTCGACTTGGGTCTCACCGGCCACATCCTCAGTTTTGGCGATAATGAAACTGGCGCCGTATGCCGGACCGACTACGGAACCCTCTTTGAATCCTCCGAGAGTCGACCAGGTATATGTCCCATGATTATGCTGAGAAAATAGATCTCCGCCTTCGTTCTGGACATTTCCGTCATCGTTGATGAAATCGTATTCTGCCAGCACCCGGCCGTCGATATAATGTTGGGCGAACGCCTGGTGGGTTTTGCGGGCTCCGGTATCGAGCATGGCTACGATTACCCCCGCCCCATTGTAACCCAACTGATGCACTTCATCGGCGCGAATCTGCTGATTCTGGGTGAACGACTGGCCGTAATCAAGGATGTCTTTGGTCGATTTTTGGATTTCCGGCATTTCAAAGTTATCGATGTCGCCGAGGTCTTCTTCGGTCAGATTATAATCGGAGTGAAACTTCGCCACCGGCGTGATTTTATGGACAAAAGGAAGTCCCGCGATTTGGTTTATCTGCTCTTCGGTGACCTCGAAACTGGCGGCGTTCAGCCATTTCGACTGCCGCTTCAGAACGGCTCCGAGTGCCCCGATTTCATCCAGATAGCCTTTATCCAGAGGCAGGTCCGCGAAAACCGGATCGGTCTTATCCGTCTTGGCCCTGCGGGCGGCGGCATGGTCGGTTAATCGCACCGATTCCGCGGCTTCCCTGAACTGCGCGGAATTGAAGATTCCCTTATCAGTGAAGAAAACCCAAACCTTGAGCTTTTGAGAATCGAACGATTTTAAATAATCAATCGTTCCTGTCGCGATGATATCATCCGCGCGATCCCGGATAACGGCTTTTTCCTGAAGACCGGCGATGTCTTTCGCTGATAAAAATGAGGGTATGAGGCAGAGGAAACTAATAAAAAGTATGGCGGGGAACAACTTTCTGGTAGTAAACGTCATGTAATACCCCTTGAGATGCTGGAAGTAATTGTTGGTCATTAACCTGTATTTACAATTTAATGTATATTTTCATATTGTCAATAACAGTTGGCGGAGTGCTATTAGTATCGGATGTTCCCCATACTTATTCACTTATGATACGTTTTATTCATTCCGGTTGAGTGGCTCAAAAGGCCGTTTTATCCGCCGTAATTCGTTATATTTCAATCATTTTAAAATCGATCCGGCACTGCTCGAGGGAATTGCCCAATTCGGCATCCTATCTGCAAGCAGAAAATACAAAAATACCAAACTAAGCTGGCAGGTAATTATGTTCTCCAAATTAAAAGCAAAATTGGGTTTTACCCTGATCGAAATGATGACCACGGTGGTTATTATCGGGATCGCCGCGGCCCTGGTCGCTCCGGGCTTCGACCGCGCCGCTAAGCGAGTTGAATTCAAGGGACAGACCAAGGATATCGTTTCCATACTGAGAACCGCTCGATCCAACGCCATTGCCGAGAAAAACCCCTTCGGTATTTATTTTGACGATGGCGCCGGGCAGCTGGTTTTATTTAAAGAAATGTCTTCTCCCCTGAACACCCAGTTTGAACTGGGCACCGATTCAGCGATCTCAAACCTGCAATTCGATACCAATGCGGTCTGGTTTTATACCATGTTTAGCAATAATTCGGTGGTTTTTCAGCCCAATGGCTCGGCCTCGGAAACCGGGGACATTTACATGAATTATGACAATGGCGAGGTCTACTGTAATAGCAGCGTAAGTGTTTTGGCCTCAACAGGTAGGTCAAAACTGGAATATTTTTATACTTATTGAGGCTCCCTCTTTCTCATCCTCCGGTTGGCCCCTCATCCTAAAACAGGTGAGGGGCTTTTTTTACCTTATTAAAAATGTTAAATTCTTGACCCCGCCCATCCGATAACTCCAAAGAACCCTTTAGTGACTGGAGGTCATGGTTTTTGGAGTCCTCAACTATACCGGACTCCGCCAGTTAATTTTAATGGGAATTTGTCGATAAAAAAAGAGAACTAACAAAATTTTTGCCGAGAGTCGTTTATGTTATTTGCCAAGAAGAATAAGAGCGCCGTTGGGCTGGATGTCGGCGCCAATTCTATCAAGCTGGTGAAGCTCGATAGAAATAAGAGTGGAATGGCGGTTGGCGCTATCGGTATCAGGGAACTGCCCCCCGAAGCGATCGTCTCGGATGAAGTAAAAGACAGGGACGCTGTCATTTATAATATCCAGTCTCTGATCGACCAGGTCGATCCCCGCATTAAAGATGTGGTTGTTTCCATTTCCGGTTACGGTGTCATCACCGATAAGTTCCTGATCGACAAAAAGTCCGGCTCCGAAGCCGAACAGGCGATTCTGTTCGAGGCCGAACAGCGCTCGCCATTCGACGTCGAGGATGTCACCATGAACTACCACGTGATTCAGATCGACGAGGAAGCCCGCAAACAGGAAATCCTCCTGGTGGCCGCCCGGAACGAGTTCCTCAATTCCTTCGTGGAATTGATTATCGACGCCGGGTTGAATCCGCGCATTGTCGATGCCGATGCGTTTGCGACCATGAACGCTTATACTTTCAACTATGAGACGGATCCGGAAAAGACCACCGTTCTCGTAAATCTTGGCTACGATGTAACCAACGTCGTTTACCTTCATCAGGGAGTATATCATTCCACTCGTGATATCTCTTCCGGCACCCGCGACGTTTATAATGCCATACAAAAGGAATTCCGCCTCAACGCCGAGCTGGCCGGCAAGGCCATCAAGGGGGAGATGAAGGATTCCATCGATCAGGATATGCTCAAGGCCACTATTATATCGGCCACCGAAGAGCTGATTTCCGGCATCGAACTGGCATTCTCCTATTTCAAGACTCAGGCAAAGATCGAAAAAATAGACTGGATGGTGCTTTCCGGCGGCGGTTCGCTGGTTCCCTACCTTCCGGAATACCTGCAATCCAAGCTGAACATTCCGCTGGAAATTCTCAACCCCTTGCGCAACATCGACTATGACCCCGAGATGTTCCAGTACCTCGAACTCGAAAAGATTGCACCGATGTTAACCGTCCCGGTCGGGCTCGCGATGAGAATGGATGGGTAGATATATGCATGAAGGTGTCATGATAAGAATAAACCTCCTGCCCAAGCAGTATCAGAAACGCTCGGGCGGATTCGCACTCGGTAAACAAGGCAAGTACGCTATCGCCGCGGTTGCCGGAGTGGTCATAATGCTGGGAGGCATAACCTTCTATCAGATGCATCAAATCGATGAGCTGGAAGGGCAGATGGAAATCGCCCGCAGCCGCACCATGCAGCTGCAGCAGGATATTCAGCTGGTCGACGCCCTGATGGATATCAAGAACAAAATTACGAATCGCCTGGATGCCGTGGAACGTCTCGACCGCCACCGCAGTACCTGGGTCAGGATTCTAGAAGACCTTTCGCGGAATATCCCCGAATTCGTCTGGCTGACCAATTTCGTGGAAAAGGCCCCGAAACCGGCCCCGGCCGACACCTCGGCCGCAGCCGCCCAGGTCCAGCAGGCGTCGGTTCCGACGGTGCGCGACGTTGAACTCGAAGGCTATACCTTCACCCTCAACGCCCTGGCGAACTTTATGATTAAGATGATGCGGTCGGATTATTTCGACGAGGTCGATTTGGCATCGGTCGAAGAGATCGCGTTCGGTGAACAGAAAGCATATAATTTTAAAATGAAATGCCAGGTCCATTACCTCTCCGACGAGGAACTGGAAAAGAGCCTGGCGCAGGCCGCTGAAGACTCCAACGCGGGCTAACGAGAGAGAGGCGTCATGGATTTCAGAGAACCCAAAACACAAAAGCTATTGATGGGCGTACTGGCCTTCTTTGTGGTTGTCTATTTCTGGTATTCCCGTGTCTATACATCCTATAATGCCGAATTGGCGCAGATGACCCAGGAATACGAAACCATGATAACTAACTTGAAGAATGTCGAGATGAAGTCCAAGTCTCTCGAAGCGCTCAAGCTGGAGTACGCCGAATTGCTCGATAAGTACGACGAGATCGAGCAGCTTCTACCCGAAGTAAAGCAAATTCCGTCGTTCCTGGTTCAACTGCACACCGCGTCCTCGCTGACCGGGACCAAGATCAACAAGATCGAACCTCTCCCGATCGCTCCGGAGAGCTTCTATAATGTAGCCAGTTTCGAAATCGAAATGAAGGGCGGATTTCATGATTTCGGGAAATTCCTCGGATACGTGGCTAATTTCCCGTTCATCGCCAACATTTCCGATATCATCATAAAGGCCAATGAAGTCGCGAAATTCGGCACCAACCAGGTCGAAGAAGTCGACCCCCGGATGCGCGAACAGAATAAGAAACCGACGGTATCGGCCACTTTTGTCCTTTCGACTTACTTCGTGAAGCCGGAAGAACGGCTGCAGCCGTTGGACATATAAGACGGGCGGAGGCAGGAGATGAAATATAAAGTATTACTGATAGTTACCGCGTTTACCCTGTTGGCGACTCCGCTGGTTTTCGGCGATGCCGATATCCAGAATCTCATTCTCAGCCGTCAGGGAAACCAGACCGTTCTCCGTATCGATGCCGGCGATGCCGTGACTTTCAAGCACTTCTCGGTCGACGCCAAGGACGGTAAACCGTTTCGCATCATCGTCGACATGCAGCAGGCCGTGCATCGTCTGCCCGTGAAGGATTTCGCCAATCTTCCCTCGTCCGCGGTTAATTCGATCCGGACCAGTCAGTTCTCGACCGACCCGGACCGGGTGGTTCGCGTCGTCCTCGATATGAACGAAACGGCCCCTTATGAAGTGAAAAACGAAGGGACCTATGTATACATTTATATAAAGGCCGCGAACGATTCCGATTTCCTGACCTGGAACAGCTCGAATTTCAAAAAATCCGCTCCGGTTAAGACGGAAAAGGCCACGGCAGCAAAGCCGGCCGAAAACAAAAAGGCCGATCCGGCTCCGCTCGTGTCTCCCTTTAAAAAGGATATCATAGACAAGAAGCCGGTCTATGCCGATGACGCCGAAACGGAAGAATCCGACGATTATTCGTACAGCGGCTCGATGTCGACTTCCGACGATCAGTCGGAGCAGCCTATTTCCGGAAATTCCGGTCTGTCTCCGGTCCTGGCCATGAACGGAGATTCCGAGCCGGTTATACCGGAAACGGAATCCGAACCGGTACCGGAATATCAGCCGGCTTTTGACTGGTCGGCCTGGCAGTACGTCCGTCCGCAGCAAAGCGGCTATCTCGAAAAAGATATCGCTATGACTTTTGCATGGCAGTTGCAGCAGCAACAGCAGCAAATGGCGCAATATACCGAAGAGACCGAAACCGTCATAGCAGAAGAGCCGATCACCGAAGAACCGATCACCGAAGAACCGGTAGTCGAGGAACAGTTCAATACCGAGGAAATGGCTCAGGAACCCGCCCCGGAACCGGAACCGATTGTCTACCAGGAGTCCCCGGTGAACCAGACTTCCGTACCGGTCATGCCGCAGCCGATCGATACTAATCCTCAGCAGAGCAGTCCGGAATTCGACAAGCCGTATGTTCGGCCGCAGGTAGTCCAGACTACTCCGCCGAACGTCCCTCCTGAGCCGCAGCTGGCCGTGAATACCCCCGTGGATACTCTTCTCGAAGAGACTCCGTCGTCGCAGGATACCACCACGCTGGCCCAGGAAGACGCACAGGATGAAAAACCAACTTCACGGTTCCGCCGCCAACCGGTATTCCCCGCAAAATTGAAAGGAACAATCGTGGCGGAATTCCCGACCCGCATGGTGATAAAGTACGCCCCCGGGGTGGGAAGAGACCCTTTTGAGACTCTGATAGATGAAACCAAGAGGAGCGACAATCCCATCGAGCGGAAAATCCCGGATGTGGAAACCGCCCGACTGGTCGGCGTTTTGCAGTCGACCAACGGAGAACGTCGCGCCCTTCTCGAAGATCTTGACGGATACGGCTATATCCTGAAATCAGGCGATAAGGTCAAGAAGGGTTATGTCGGTAAGATAGATGAAGATAGAGCCTACTTCCGGTTGTTCGAATACGGCTGGAGTAGAACGGTTGCGCTGTATCTCAGCCAAAATTAGAGAAAGGCAGGAATCCAATGAAAAACTCAGCACTTAAAAGATATTTATGGCTGGTGCTTTTTCTGGTTTTAGTTGCCGGTATGGCCGCAACCGTATCGGCGCAGGATAAAGAGACGGATCCCTCGGTACCGATCGAAAATATTTCGTTCCAGGCCGCCGATATCCGTTCCGTTATAAGGTTTTTGGCCGACTATGGCCAGGTCAACGTGGTGGTGGCCCCCAATGTTCAGGGAAGCGTGACCATCAATCTCAGCAATGTCACCTGGGATCAGGCCCTCAAGATTATCGGCCGGACTTATAATCTGGCGGTGGTCTTCGAAGAGGACGGCTATATCCGCATTCTCCCCGCCGATGAATATCGCAAGGAAAGAACGGAAAACGAAAAGCACAATGTTGAGCAGATGACACTGGCCTCGCTCGATGTCCGCATCGTCCGCCTGGCCAATACCGCCGCGAGCGAAATCGCCGAATCCGTTAAAGGACTTCTATCCGGCCGCGGCAAAGTCGATTTCGACCAGCGCACCAATTCCCTGATTATTCAGGAAATCCCCGATAATATCGAACGGGTTGTCGATTTCATCAAGCAGCTGGATCGCCCGGCCCGCCAGATCAAAATCTCGGCGCAGCTTCTTGAAATCAACAGCAGTAACGACCTGGAATTCGGCGTCGACTGGAGCGCTTCGGGCGGATACACTTCCAATAGTGGCAATCAGATCGACCAGAGCGGCGACCAGGAATTGAACCGGGTAACCGATCCGGTCTTTACCTACCGCATCGGGCTGTTGATGAAAAACTGGAGCGCGGATGCCGTGGCCTCGATTTTCGAACAGGACGGCAAAGGCAAGATTATCGCGCATCCGGAAATCACCACTATTGAAAATAAGCAGGCCAAAATTCAGATGGGCCAGAAGGTTCCGGTCAAGCAATTCGACCAATCAGGCAACGTCGTGATTCAGTTCGAAGAGGTCGGCACCATTCTGAAGGTTACTCCGCATATCACCGCGGAAAATCAGATTCTGATGCACCTTATTCCGGAACGCAGCTCGGTCCAGCCGGATGCCTCCGGTATTATCATCAATACCAGCAATGCCGAAACCAATGTCGTGGTGGCCAACGGCCAGACCGCGGTAATCGGCGGGCTGACTTCGCAGATCGAAGTCGAATCCCGCGTCGGAATTCCGATTCTGAAAGATATTCCGTTGCTGGGGAACTTGTTCAGCTATACTCTGAGGGAGTACGAAGACCGGGATCTGGTTATTTTCGTTACGCCGACGATTGTCGACGAACAGCTTGCCGATACGGGTAATTAAAAGTCTGGAGAAAAAGCCCGCCTTAAAAAGCGGGTTTTTTTCTCAAATTTCGAAATTCTAAATATCGATTAGTGAATTAAAAAGCGATAGAATCGAACAGGAGAAGTTATGAGAAGGAAATCCCATTTATTGCCCGCTGTTATTGGCGGCATATTGATGCTCGCCGCGGGAATGATTTTACCCGGATGCTCATCGAGTTCCAGCGGTTCTTCCGGCGGAGGCACCGGTGATTACACCGTGACGAACATCAACGTCAATCCCAGTACCGTCGAGCTCGGTTCTTCGACAATCATAGAAGGAACCGTTCATGATGATGACGGAACCGTGGCCGATAAAGCCGTTCATTTCATCTGCTCCCCCAGCAATGCCGGGTACTTCACTCCGGCCGTCGATACTTCCGACGCGAACGGCGTGGTGGGAACGATCTTCACCCCTATCAATACCGGCAACATTACCGTTACGATCAGCATTGATGATGCCACCGCAGGCAGTGCGCTTTTGACCGCTTCTACCAGCGGCGGAGGCTCGGGCGGAACCGGCAACGTAACCATAGCCGTCGTTCCCGGTCTGGTCCAGGCCGACGGTGCTTCGACCGCCGAGATTACCGTTACGGTGAGGGACGATCAGGGTAATTTCGCTCCAGAAGGTACTTTGGTAAGATTCGTCGCCGGGGAATATTTCCTCGACCGCGACAATAACGGTTACTGGACCGCCGGAGTCGATACCCTGGTTTATGACAATAACGAAAACGGCGTCTGGGATGCGGTCGGTAACGTGCCCTCTACCGGAGAGGTCGAAGGCACCACCGGTCAGGTCGTGATCAACTATACCGCCGGGACTCAGGCCGGCCCGGTCTATTTCATGGCCACGGTCGATCCTTCCGAAAGTTTTTCCGGATTCGGCCTGGCTTCAATCCAGCTGACTCCGAATGCTAATATCGCAAGTTTCTATCTCAGCGCCGCGGATATTCATATCGCGGTCAAGCGGACCGGCGGAATCGAAACCACGACCCTATACGCCATCGGCTACGATGCTTTCGGTAACCCGGTTCCCGAAGGGGTCCAGGTTAACTTTATCATCACCGACGGTCCCGATGACACCGATGACGGCGAACACCTGGGGACCCTGGAAGGCGCCAACCGTCGCGGTCCTTATACCACGACCACCAACGGCAGCGGCGTGGCGGAATGCCCGCTCAGTTCCGGAACCGTTTCCGGAACCATTCGGATTCGCGCCTATGTCGATACCGTCCTTTCCAACGCCACCAGCGTCATGGTCCATTCCGGTCCTCCGGCTTATATCTATGTTGCGGCCAAGGATTGCAATGTCCCGTATTGGGATTTTGTCGGGCGCGATCAGGAGGTCGTCGCTCTGGTCAGCGATATCTATAATAACCCGGTTAAAGATTCCACCGCCGTCTATTTCACCGCCGATGAAGGTCTGGTCCAGGCTCATCTCGAAGTTATGACCGACGAAGACGGTATTGCCGAAACCAAGTGGTACTCGACCGGTAACAGCACCGCCAACGGACAAAACGGTATCGTCTGGATAATCGCGGAAACCGCCGGCGGAACCGTTAAAGATAGTTCGTACTTCATCAATAGCGGCATACCGGATACCCTCTGGTTTACCGATTTCCCGACCAGCATTTATGCCGACGGGAAAACCATAATGTATTTCAATATTCATGCCCGGGATATCAATCGCAATTTCGTGGCCGATGAAACCGAACTCGATCTCGAGGCCACCTATATCGGTGTGGCCGGAGCTTTCGCGAAGGACGGCTGCCACAATTCCATGGCCCGCACCTTCATTACTTCGGTCATCCTTGACTACGATCACTCCTCGAACGGCACTCATGACGACAGCATCGGCGCGATCGATATCGTCAGCGCTTCGTACAAGGGCTTCTTTACCATTACCCAGCCCTGCACCGTCTGGACCGGCCCGGCATATTCGAAAGAATGCCGCGTGGAAGTCCCGGCCAGTGTCGGAGCCGGACGCTCCATTCCTTTCTCGGCGACCATTAAAGATCGCTGGGGTAACGTGTTGGCCGACCACCTTCTGACCGCTACCGCTACCGCCGGTTCCATCAGCGGAAGCCCTCAGCGTTCGGATATTTACGGCGAAGCCACCGGATTCAACTTCACCGCTCCGCCGGCTGTGGATTCGATCACCTCGGTTATCATTTCAATTACCGATACCGATCCCGCGGGCAACATCACCTTCAATGAGGATGTGACAATAAATCTCGAATAAACTGCTCCTATTTTGATTCGAGAGGGTCATCCGGCGCCACAAACGGATGGCCCTTTATTTTTTGCCCGGAATTGACTGGATTTCCGCTATCCGAACGTATAATTTACCGCTATGACCGGTGAGTGGATTTTACAGAAAACAGAGATTCTGAGTCTTCACGAAACCATACTTGAAGCCTGCCTCGGAGATCCCGATGGCGATGCCCTGGTTTCGTCGGCCGAGCCGGAACGCTCCTATACCCGCGGCGAAGTCGCCGACCTCGCGGGGAAAATCGCCCACGGCCTCGTTACCAGCGGCTTTTTGCGGGGGGGAAGAATCGGCCTCCTTGCCGAAAACTGCCCGGAATGGGGAATAATCTATCTTGCGATTCTTTCCGCGGGAGGCATCGTTGTTCCAATCGATCCCGCTTTGAAAAAAACCGAACGGGAAAAGCTTCTTTCAATATCGATGATACAATACCTGTTTACGGCGGATGACAGCATCGAATCCGTCGCCGAAATTGTCGCCGCCAAAAATCTTTCGATAAGTACAATCGGTATCCGCGACAGCATCGAAGGGGCCCGCGCCATTACCGGTTATGAAAACACCTATATCGAACGGGAAACCGACCCCTACGATACCGCCGCGATCATCTACACTTCCGGAACCACCGGCACTCCCAAGGGCGTCATCCTGACCCACCGCAACCTCACTGCCAACATCGAAAGCATCAAGGCCGCCCTGACCGTGTCTCCCGGCTCGGTTTTTCTGTCGATTTTGCCAATCCACCATACCTTTGAAGCCACCACCGGATTTCTGTACCCGATGAGCATCGGAGTAAAAGTCGTCTACGCCCGGGCCCTCAATTCGCGCGACATCATCGAAGACATCAGAGATTTCGGCGTCACCTGCATGGTCGGAGTCCCCCTCCTGTTCGAAAAAATGTACAAGACCATCGTCCGCAAAATATCCGAACAGCCGTTCCATAAAAGAATGATGATCCGTCTCATGTACGGGTTGAGCAAACTCGGCTGGAGACTCGGCTGCCGCTGGGGTAAACCGTTGTTCCGGGGACTCAGGCAAAAGGCCGGGCTGGATACCGTCACTCTGTTTGTTTCCGGCGGAGGCCCGCTCCTGCCGGAAATCCCGGAATGGTTCAACATGCTGGGGTTCGTCTTCCTCGAAGGCTACGGCCTCACCGAATGTTCCCCGGTCGTTTCGGTTAATCTCGAAAACAATATGAAATTCGGCTCAGTCGGCCAGCCGCTGCCAGGCATCGAAGTCAAAATCGACAACCCCGGCGGCGATGGTATCGGCGAAATAATGGTCAAAGGGGAGAACAACACCCCGGGATACATCGACAATCCCGAAGCCACCGCCGAATTACTCGACGGCGAATGGCTCCACACCGGCGACCTCGGCACCATCGAGGATGGTCATCTTTTCATAAAGGGGAGAGCCAAAAATCTGATTATAACCGCGGCCGGCAAGAATGTCTATCCCGAGGAAATCGAAGAGATAATCCACCTTTCTTATTATGTCGAGGAGGTCGTGGTGGTCGGCCGCAAGCGGGAAAACCGCATGGGGGAAGATATCTGCGCCATCATTTATCCCAACCTCGAACAAATGATAAAGGATAACCTGGTCGACCCGGTCTCGCCGGAGCTCCCCAAAATCCGCGAAATCCTCGCTGCCGAAATCAAGAAAGCCAACGAACACCTGGCCTCGTTCAAACAGATCAGCAAATTCGATATCCGCTTGAAAGAATTCGAAAAAACCACTACCCGCAAAATCAAACGGGTCAATATAAATTGACGATGGTTAAAACCAAAGAAATCCGCTTCCGGACCAAAGGGAACGGCCATATTATCAACCTGACCGAAGATATCGCAAGTTGTGTGACTGACTCCGGAATAACTTCCGGGACCGCCACCGTCTTCACCCCGTCGGCAACGTCCGGTCTGACCACCATTGAATACGAACCGGGTCTGTTGAAAGACCTCCCGGAATTCCTGGAAAAAATTATCCCCTCGAACGTATCCTATAAGCACGATGAAACCTGGCACGACGGTAATGGTTTTTCGCACCTCCGTTCGGCCCTGATTGGTCCCGATATTACGATTCCCTTTGCCGGAGGAAAACTGATATTGGGGACCTGGCAGCAGGTGGTCTTTCTCGATTTCGATAACCGCTCACGGGAACGGCGCGTGGTCGTTCAGATAATGGGAGAATAACGCGTGAAAATGAAATATAAGGCCCTGACTCCACTCGAAGGCAAGGTCGCTATTCTCGATCAGCGGCAGCTTCCGCACAAAGTCGAACTGCACGAATACACCGACTACCGCGATATCATTGCTTCGATCAAGACTCTTGAAATCCGCGGGGCCCCCGCGATCGGCATTGCCGGAGCCTTCGGCCTGGCTTTGGCCGCCCGCGCCGAAGTGAATACCGATGTCGAACACCTGAAACGTATCCTGACCGATGTCGCTTCGGAGCTCAAAAGCGCCCGACCCACCGCCGTCAATCTCGGCTGGGCGGTCGACCGGGTTCTGGATATCGCCCATGCTTTCAATGGCGACGATAAAAAAGAATTCGAATCGCACCTGTGGGACGAAGCAGTCGAAATCCTCAGGGAAGATGAACGCCTCTGCGATGCCATCGGGCAACACGGCGAAAAACTCCTTCGCGACGGTGATACCGTCCTGACCCACTGCCACGCCGGAGCGCTCGCGACCGGCGGAGCCGGAACGGCTCTGGCCGTGATTTATGCCGCCAAAAATGCCGGGAAGACCATTCGTGTCTACGCCGATGAAACCCGCCCCCTCCTGCAGGGAGCCCGCCTGACCTCATGGGAGTTGATGCAGGAAGATATCGACGTTACCCTCATCTGTGATAACATGGCCGGGATGGTCATGAAACAGGGGAGAATCAACGCCGTAATTGTAGGGACCGATCGCATCGCCAAGAACGGCGATGTCGCCAACAAGATCGGGACCTATTCAGTGGCGGTGCTGGCTAAAGAGCACGGCATCCCGTTCTACGTGGCATCGCCGTATTCCACCTTCGATTCCTCGCAGGCCGCTACCGGCGATGATATTCCCATCGAAGAACGTGATCCCGAGGAAGTGGTGAATTGGGGAGGAGTGCGTACCGCACCGCAGGGAGTCAAAGTCTATTCGCCGGCGTTCGATGTCACTCCGAGGGAACTGGTGACCGCCTATATTACCGATAAGGGAATCGAACCGGGAGGAAGGGCGGACTAAGGGGTATTTCCGCTCTTTCGCTGACGCATAACCCCGGTGGAGAGGTACTCCGCGGTCTGGAGATACGCGGCCAGGTCCCGCCTCATTCTTAGCACGATGTCCGGGTAACGATCCTTGATATCATGATCTAGGCCGTTCGGATCGTTCATGTCGTGCAGCGCCGCACTCATCCCTCCCCAGTCGAAATAGAACAGCCCGTTTCTCAGCAATCCCTGCTTGTCGCTGTTTACGACCACCGCGAAATCATCGCCGTTGGAAGTATCGAAAATGCTTTTCCCCCAGCTTTGATGTTCCGCGGATAAATCCAGGAAATCCAGCAAAGTCGGGATAACGTCGACCTGGCTGCCGGTTTCTTCGATTGTGACCGCGCTATCTCCCAGTAAAGCGGGAGAATAGAATAAAAGTGGGATTTTAAAATGCTCCGGTGACATGACATACCGAGTCGACTGCAGGTCGCAGTGATCCGCCAGGAAGACGAACAGGGTGCTGTCGAAATAGGAGTACTTGCCGACCGAATCGATAAACCGTCCCATCGCCCAGTCCGAAAAATAAAGGCAGTTCCGCCGGGCCGATTCCGGAAATGATTCGTCGATTTTGGCAAACCGCTCATCCGGGATTTGAAAAGGATCGTGAAAACTGATAGTCAATATCGCAGTGAGAAACGGCCGGGGAAGAGAATCCATCTTTGCCGCCATTTGCTCGAACATAACATCGTCCCGGACTCCCCACTTGCCGAGCCTCGGGGCATCTCCAAAGGAATTTTCGTCGTAAAATTCCTCGAACCCGACATTCCGCAAAAAGCCTTTCATGTTATCGAACTGCATGTCGCCGCCATAGACGAAAGCCGAAGTATACCCGAATGGATGCAATACCTGTGCGATGGACATAAAGGGATAACTTGCGGAATATCTCTTCAGGATCGAACGTCCCGACAGGGAAGGGAACGAGCAAAGTGTCGCGGCGATTCCCCTGCTGGTCCTGA
Source organism: Candidatus Zixiibacteriota bacterium (assembly GCA_041306185.1). Classification (GTDB taxonomy): domain Bacteria; phylum Zixibacteria; class MSB-5A5; order GN15; family PGXB01; genus JBFZFV01. The sequence goes on along the minus strand of JBFZFV010000004.1, from coordinate 15,102 downwards.
CGCCATTCGCGTAGAAATTTCTAAAGAGCATCCCCTGCCCGGCCAGGCTGTCGAAACAGGGCGTGATGCCGAGGGTATCCCCGTATATTCCGATTCTTTCCGCCGACCAGCTTTCCATCAGGACAATCACGATGTTCGGCAGAAAGGCCCGGCTGTTTTTGCCGCTTGATGTCCTGGCCAGCGAAAGCGAATCGTTGAATTTCAGCGAATCGATATTCAACATTTCCCTGATCGTTTCGACCGATTCCCTGGGCTTGAAATTGTCGAAGCGGTCGGTTCTGGCCATCGAATATACTCCGCTCCCTTCCGATTCTTCATAAATGGAATGCGACAGGGTATACACGCCGTTCAGAGTCAGTTGATTGATGAACTGGTTTTCGCTGAAAAACGCCTCCCCCCAATCGAGCGGTTTGATTCCGAAACGGCCCCTGATCCCGATGACCAGAAGCACAATTAGGGCCAGGTACGCACCATAACGGAATAATATATTTATTCGCCGCGGCCTCGCGGAGTGGGCTTTTATTACCAGTCTCAGAATGAAGATCATTATCGCGGCCAATACCAGGAACACGATAAAATAAATCCAGGTGACCGGGTAAGTCGCTATCGAATAGAACATCAAACCTAAATTGTCCAGGTACTCCACCGCCCAATAGTTCAATCTGCTTCCGAACTGTCTGAAGAATCCCAGGTCGGCGGCATTGAGGAAAATAATCACGGTGAAAATGAGATATAAAAGCGTACTATATATAATCCTCACCGGTTTTCGGTAAAGCTCTACGCCGGGAATGATATTGACAACGAATAAGGGGAGGATCACTATCGAAAGCACCACCGTATCGAAACGGAGTCCGATATAGTACGAATGAAGCAACTGGCCGATCGTGAATTCCCCGGCATCACCGAAATAAATGAATAAAAAGGCGCTTCGAAAAAGCGCGAACTGGATCAGCCCGAGGAAATATACCTTCAGCCAGAATTGAATTTTGCCGGGAATATGATGTATCAAAGGGAGAGGCATCGTGTTATAACTTGTTGCTGTTTAACAGATTCCAATTGCGGTAGCCGAACAGCTGCCTCCCGCCGAAAAGTCTTCGTTCGACCCAGCTGATCAAGCGGTATTTGGTTATTTCGTGTTTTGCCGGAAGCCGTTTCAGATCGGTCTGTTTGCTGTAATTCAATTTATCTTTCCAGTTCATCCTGCCAATGAAATCCCTCATTACTTTCGGATGACTGCCCTTATACCTCGGCAGTTTTCCCAGGGCGCCGAAATCGAACAGGGTATCCCGCTTTTCGTACTCGGCTTCGGCCTTTGCTTTCCCCCAGTGCATGGAATCCTGTTCTCTTTTCTTCGATGTCATCAGCTCCGGAGGGCGAACCCAGCCATAATGATAAATACGGGCCGGAATCTTGATTACGTTTAACTTTTGGTTTTCTTTCTTCCGGAAGGACTGGGCGTCCCCGTGTGAATATATACCGGCATTATTTCTAATAATACGGATTTCGTTCCGATACCAGCCGTGGTAGGGGAGATAATGATCGTAATCCCCCCAGAAGTGCAGATAAGAGAACAAAAATCCGTCCACGCGGTCGTTCCCCGCGAATCTCTCGCAATATTCGCGGATTATTGCATGATCCTCTTCATGCAGGACTTCATCGGCCTGCAGGTATAAGCACCAGTCCCCCGAACATTGCGACAATGCGAAATTGGTTTCACCGCCGAATATTCTCCCGTCGACAAAATCGGCATGATTCCAAACCCGGTCATATATCCTGATTTTTGCCGAGCCGATTCCGTTGATTACTCCTTTTGAGTTATCGTCGGGATCGCTGTCGCCGAGAGCGACGATGAATTCGTCGACTATCGGAAGAGCCGACAGGATACATTCCCTGATGGGAAAATAGTATTTGACCGCATTGCGGGCCATGGTGAATGCCGATATTTTCATACCAAATACTGCCGTTTGTTCGAAAATAACGGCTCGCTTCATTCTAGTCAACATTGTTGAACAAAACAAAAACCCCGATCGTTTCGGGGTTTTCGTTCGAATTGGGACCGGGGATTATTTTACTTCTTCCACTATTACGGCTGTGCCGTAGGCCAGAAGTTCCGCCGCCCCGGTCATTATTTGTGAAGTCGAAAATCGGACATTGATAACGGCATTGGCCCCGAGACTCAAAGCCTCCTCGACCATGCGATCCAGCGATTGCTCGCGGGTTTCTGAAAGCAGCTTGGTATATTCCATCACTTCGCCCCCTATCAGGTTGCGAAGAAAAGCCAGGATATCCCGCCCGATATGTCGCACCCGCACGCAATTACCGCGAACTAATCCAAGGACTTTGACCACTTTCATATCCGGAATGAAATCCGTATTGACTACTATCATCTTTGTACCTCGTCGTAGCGGTCGCGCACGGCCGCGAATATCCTTTCACGGATGACTGACACGAGTAGAATCACCAACCCCAGAAGCCCCGACCCGATGGCAATTTTCAAAACCAGTGATTGTCTTGGGTCGAAAAAGAAATCCTGGACCAGATGATAACAGCCGAACGCCAGCAATATGATTGCTCCGACCGACAGGAATATCCAGCCCAGCTCTCGTTCCAGTTTCCGATACAACCCGGCCCAGTAATTTTCCCAGACCACCTCGGGAATATCGGCATATTTCATGGCCCCGGTTACCTCCTTGAGCTTGCGAAAAGTTTCGTACTCCTTCTGCAGCTCCGCGTCCTGTTCCAGGTACGCCTCGAACTCCCTCTTTTCGTCGGGGGTCAACTCGTTATCGATATACCCCGACAGCATTATTTTGTACTTATCGTCAGACATAACTAATCGAACTCTTCCAACATGGCCGCCAGCTTTTTCCGCGCGTAATATAGGCGCGACATGACCGTCCCCTTGGGGATATTCAGAAGCGCCGCGATCTGGTCGTACGACATATCCCGGAAATGCTTCAGCATGATAATTTCCCGGTCTTCGAGTGGGAGTTTCATGATGGCCTTCCGGACCATCCGCGCCTGTTCCTTTTCAAGAACGACGCTTTCCGGATTACCTTCTTCGGCCAGAAGGAACTCGCAGTCGTCGATGTCGATATTCGGTACTTCCTTTTTCATTCTTCGCGCCAATACATCCTTACAAAGGTTTGCGATGATCGAATAAAACCAGGGGAAAAACCGGCTTCCGGAATGAAATTTCTTTGCCGAGCGGTAAACCCGGATAAATGCATCCTGGGATACATCGTACGCCTCGTCGGAATTCCCGACCATTCCCAAAGCCAGGTAATAAGCCTTCTCCTTGTATCGATCGACTAAAAGTTTCATCGCGGATTTGTCTCCGCCGGCGATTTTCGCCATAAGTTTTGAATCTTCGGTTTCCGTTTCCATATTATTTACTTTGGAGTGGTCGATATATTCAATTCCCCGGCAAATATATAGACTTTTTTACGCTAAGAAAAAGAAAGAGTTACACTTCTGAAGGAAGAGCCAGCATCCGTTTTATTTCGGCTTCTTTCTCTTTATTCGACAACCGCTTGATTTCGATTATCCGCCGGCCTTCTTTTGTGCCGCTAACCTTTTGAACGGCATAATGATAATCGCCCAGTTGAGCGATCTGATGGAGATGTGTCACCACCAGCAACTGGTGCTTTTTCGCCAGAGCCGCCAGCTTTTCCGCCACCGCTTTCGCCGTCATCCCCCCGATACCGACATCGATTTCATCGAACACCAGGAATTCCGATTTTGTCCCCTTTCGTTCCGCCGCCTTAATCGCCAGCATAATACGGGAGATTTCACCCCCCGATGCGGTCTTGGCCAGCGGCTTGAGCGGTTCGCCGGGATTGGCCGAAACCAGAAACCTCCCGTCCTCCAATCCCTCCGGGGCCGGCTTCACTTTCTTTCCATTATGTTCGATGCCATCATCCGCCTCATTGATCGTAAACTCAAACTGGAATTTCGCCTTCTCCATCCCCAGCTCGGCCAGTTCCTTCTCGACTTTCTGCGAAATCCCTTTCGCCCCGTCCCGTCTCTTTTTGGATATCTCAACCGCCGGCTGTATGTACGCCGCTAAAGCGGCGGATTCGTTTTTCTTCAGGAATTTTATCTGCTCGTCGACGTCGATATTATCTCCCAGCCGCCTCTTAATCTCATCGAGGGTAGCCAGAATCCCCTCTTCCGACCCGCCGTACTTCTTCTTCAGTTTGAAAATCTCGTCGAGCCGAAGATTTATCTCTTCCTGACGGTTCGGGTCATCCGGAATATCCGAACGATACGCCTCCAGTCCCGAACGCAATTCCTCGAGATTAATTACCGCCTGGTTCAGCATTTCCTCCAGCGGAGTCAGTCTGGTATCATGCTCGCTCATGTCCGATAGCTCTTTCTGTGCCGTTCCGAGAATTTCAATTGCGGACGGTTCATTCTCATCCAATAGTCCCAGAATCAGCGAAGACTTCTCGGTCAACAGCCGTGAAGCATCGAGGATCTTTTTCTCGGCCAGAAGTTCCTCTTCTTCACCGAGTCTGATTTTGGCCTTATCGATTTCCTCCATCTGGAACAGCAGCAGTTCCCGTTCTCTTTTCGCCAGGTCCCGGCTATTGAGCGATTTTTCCAGTTCTTTTTTCGCCTTTTCCCATTCGGAATTTTTTTGTTTCAGCGATTCCACTTCTTCGATCAGACCTGCAAACCCATCCAGAAAACCGAGGTGATTTTTTTCATCGAGCAGTAATTGGTGTGAATGCTGCCCGTGTAATTCGCCCAACAGCGATGCAATCGGCCGCAGCTGTGTCAGGGTTATCATTTGCCCGTTGAGGAAACAGCGCGAAGCCTTTTCCAGGAATATCTCTCTTCGCAAAGTCAGGGTATTATTTTCGCTTTCGACTTCCAGACTTTTCAATTCCGCAGCAATATCTTTCCGTTTTGCAATATCGAATTCCGCTTCGACCGCCGCCATTTTGAACCCCGACCGGATATCCTCCTTGCTGGCGGTATCTCCGAGCACCCGCGCGATTGCTCCGACAATGATCGATTTCCCCGCGCCGGTTTCGCCGGTCAGGACATTCAACCCCAATTCGAAATTTATTTCGATTTTATCGACCAGCGCGAAATTTTCGAGATACAGCCGTTTTAGCACCATCAATCCCCCCGCCGTTTTATCAACGACAATATTTCCGCCTCGAGATCATGCATCCGGTCCTTATCTCCCTGTTCTTCCGCCACTTTCAATTCACCCTTGAGCCGGTCGATTGTCCTCTCCCGCTTGAAATTCATCAAACTCCGCACATGATCTCCGATGATTACCTCCGGACTCCCTTCCGGAAACTCCATCGACCCCAGGCGCGTGATATCCGACACCATCTCCTTGTCCTCGATCATATCGATCAGCGATGATTCCGAAATCGCCTGACGGGAATTCAACAGAGTCAGCATCAGGCTGTATATCTTTTTCATCTCCTCCGACTGGAAATCGTCATGGTGCAGCGTATTCTTCGCCAAGTCGATATAATCGGGATGTTGTATGATAAGAGCAATCAGATCCCGCTCGATATCGATTATCTTTTTGGGCTGCCTTCCCGACTGAGCCGTCCCCTGTTTCGTTTCCGGGCGGTGGAGATTCAGCTTGAATATATCGGCATTCACCTGGAGCAAATCCGCCGCTTCGTTGACCAACAACTGCCGCCGGGTATCGTCCTGGATGCGCGATGCCACCTCCGATAACTCCTTGATAACCTTCTCTTTGGCGATAATCCCGGCTTTTTGCAGATCGAACCTGTCCAGCCGATAACGGATATACCTCCGCGCCTTATTCTTAAGCTCCTCAATCCCCGCCAACCCCGCTTTTACCGCCACCGAATCGGGATCCTCACCTTCCGGTGGCACCATCACCAGCACCTCCAGCCCGGCATCGTACAGGGCATCCACCGAACGCACCGCCGCCGTCTGTCCGGCGGAGTCCGCGTCGAAAAAGAGGTAAGCCGTCTCCGCAAATCGTGCCAGAAGCCTTGCCTGCTGACAGGTAAAGGCCGTCCCCGACGATGCCACCACGTTTTTCACTCCCGCCTGGTACAGCGAAATCAAATCGAAATAACCTTCGACTATGATTACCTCGTTTGATTCCCGGATGAACTGCTTGGTGAAATTCAGCCCGTACAGCACCGTGCTTTTACTGTAAAGCTGAGTCTCCGGCGAATTGACATATTTGGCCGGCTCCCCTTTTTTCAACGCTCTTCCTCCGAATGCGATCGGTTTCCCGCTCAAATTGAAAATCGGAATCATCAGTCGCTGGCGAAAACGGTCGAAGTACGTCCCCTTTTTTTCGGAAAGGACCACCAATCCCGCCTTTTCCAGTTCGGCAGGGAAGAGGTCCTTCTTCTGCGCGTACTTAAGAAACCCGTCCCATTCTTCCCCCGACAATCCCAGCTGAAAATGTTCAATCGATTCATCGGAAATATTCCGTTTGTCTTTCAGATACCTGAATATCTGATTCCTGTACCTATCCGAAAATAGGGTTTCCTTGAAGTAATCCAGTGCCACCTGGTGTGCATAGTGCAGCCGTTCGTACAGCTCCTTGGTCCGGTCGTCAGTCCGTTCCTCGCGGATCGTTATTCCCGCTTTCAGGGCAAGGAATTTCGCCGCTTCGATAAAGGTCATGCTTTCGTGTTCCATCAGGAACGTGAAAACATTGCCCCCCTTGCCGCACCCGAAACAGTGATATATCTGCTTATCCTGAGAAATGGAAAATGACGGCGTCTTCTCGGTGTGAAAGGGGCAGAGGGCCAGGAAATTCCGCCCCCGCTTCTTCACCCGTAAGTACTGCCCGATTATGTCGACAATATCCGACGCCTGCCGGATCTGCTCTATGGTATCCTGAGGAATCATTTGCTAATGTTTAAGCTGAACGATCGTGACCCCCGCGCCCCCCTCGTTCCAGTCACCGAGCCGGAACGATTCGACCGCATGATGCCCGCGCAAAAAATCCGCGACCATCTTCCGCAGCGCTCCCGTCCCCTTGCCGTGGATGACATACACCCGGGTCATATTGTTCATGACCGCCTTGTCGAAATATCGGTCCATGGCTTCCAGAGCCTCATCTACCGTCATGCCCAACAGGTGCAGTTCCGGCCCCGGAGTCTCCTCGCGGTCGACAGGGCTTATACGCCTTTTCTCCGATGATGCCGGGTCATTCTTTTCCAGTTTTTCGAGCGATGCCGTTTCGACCGTCATGGTAACGTTACCTACCTGCACTCTGAACCGGTTATCGCCGATCGGTTCGATTACTTCCCCCTCCTGCGATAGATGCTTCAACCGCACCAAATCGCCGGCCTGCGGAACGTACTTCTGCCTTTTGCCGTCCTGCTCTTTCGCTTTTATTCGCTTCAGCTCGGCGGTTTTTTCCTTGAGAAAGCCATGCGCCTTTTTGACCGTCCCTTTGTCGGCGGAAGTCTCGCGGATTTCCCGCACCTGGCGTTCGATTTCAACCCGGCTGTCGTTCAGGAGTTTTTCGATTTCGGCCATTTGCTTCTTTTTATCGATGTCGATGCTGCTTTCCAGCTCCGCCAGCCGGCTCTTGTAGTAATCCTCGAGCTGCCCCGCTTTTTTAAGTCGTTCCTCGAGGCTCGCCTTGTCTTTGCGGAGCGCTCCCAGTTCCTTCTCCAGCGATTGGGTCAGCTTGTTCAGCGACCGTTCCCCGGACCCCAGCAATTTGGTCGCTTCATCGGTGATGCTCTGCGACATCCCCAGCTGCGAGGCTATCTCCACCGCATACGACGCCCCCGGAATTCCCATGTGCAGCCTGAAAGTCGGGCGGAGCGATTTGCGGTCGAACTCGAACGAAGCATTTTCGTACTCCGGATGCATCATCGGTAAGGTCTTCAACTGCGAATAGTGCGTCGTCACGATTATCTGCACGTTCTTTCGGGATATTTCCAGCAGGATCGCCTCGGCCAGGGCGGCCCCCTCTTTCGGGTCGGTTCCCGCGCCGATTTCATCGAATAATAGCAGGCAGCCTTCTCCGGAATTCTTGACCGCATAGACAATCTGCCGCAGATGCGATGAAAATGTGGAGAGAGACAATTCTATCGATTGCTCGTCGCCGATATCCGCGAAGATATTCCGGTATATCCCGATCCGTGATTTATCATCCGCCGGGATATGCAGCCCGGATTGCGCCATGAGTATCAATAGGCCGACCGTCTTCAGGAAAACCGTCTTACCCCCGGTATTGGGGCCGGTGATGATTATCCCGCTCCGTCCCTTTTCGAGGCTGATATCATTGGCGATAATCTCATCTTTGTCTTTCATATAGTACATCAACAGGGGATGGCGCGCCCCGATCAGGTTGAAATTGAAATCTTTCGAGATTACCGGGCGGTTGCTTTCGGTCTGGATAGAAAAATCGGCGGCAGCATGAATATAATCAAGCTCGCCGATAAGGTCGCAATTCACCAGCATCCGGTCGGCCCCTTCGGCCACCTGAGCGGTCAGCGCCCGCAGGATACGGTCGATTTCAAGCCGTTCCTCCTGAAGCATCAGCCCCAGCTGGTTGTTCATCTCCACCGTTTCCTTCGGCTCGATAAACAGCGTCGCCCCCGATTGCGAACGATCGTGGATGATTCCCGAATCGGGACGGAACTGCCCCGATTGCACCGGGATAACATAACGGCCGTCCCGCTGCGTCACAGTATCGTCCTGCCACCCCTTTAATTTGGTCCGGTCGGCCAAAAGCTGCTGCAGCTTATTGGTGATTTTCCGTTTCAGATCGGAGATTTTCCGGCGCACCTCCTTGAGCTTCGGCGAGGCCGAATCCAGAATGGTCCCGTCCCGGTCGATCGTCTTGATAATCGCCTTCTTGATTTCAGGGAATGGATGCAGCCCCGAAAGATATTTATCGATCAGCGGAAAATTTTCTCTCTGGTCTTTGGCATAGCCGTTCAGTTCCGAGGATACTTCGATAAATTCCAGAAGAGCCAAAAACTCCGGCGGATCCAGAAATATCCCTTCGGTTTTCGATTTCCTGATGATGCCGGTGCAGTCTTCCAGACGGTACAGGGGAAACGCCTCGCCGAAGCGGATAATATCCTTCATCTGCGAAATTTCATCCAGGCGGCGGTTAATCGCCTCCAAATCCTGGCCGGGAGAAACGTCGTCCGCTTTATTTACACCGAATTTGGTGAGGCATAATCCCTTCAGGAGAGAAATTACCTTGCCGTATTCCAGGACGTCCAGACTATGTTCGTCGAAATTTTCCATAATATCAAAAGTCCCGCGCCGTTTCGCGGGACTTGAATATAATCAAATTTAATCGATTTAAAAGAGCCTAAAGCGACTTTTACGGCTTTTTACTCCCGAAAAACTGGTCGATACGGTATACCACGCGGTAAACTTCCTCGCGCGATTCCGATAACTCCTGGCGGTCTTCCTGCGACATGTCGGGAGTCGGCTTCTGTATCAAGGCGTTTTCCACCTTCACCATGAAATCGGGATTATTGGGATGCACCACCGATGTAGATTCGTAAAGCGCCGAAAGCGTCCGCGCGAAGGTCGGGCCCAGAAACGAATTTTCAAAGTCGACGTAGAACTTGTCCGGCATGGGGAAGAGGAAGGCCAGGAATGTCAGGAAGCTGATTATGATCCAGCCCCGCACCGCCCCGACCAGCGCTCCGCCGACCTGATCCTTTTTCCCGAGCTTCTGCAGGTTGGCTATTTTATAAAACAGCATTGCCAAAAGCTTGAAAATCGCATAAATCAAAGCCAGGAGAATTATGAATGAAAGAATGGCCGTCACCAGCGGTGAGCCCCCAAGCTGCTCATAGACGACAATGGCAATCTGATCGATATAGTTAATCGATAAGATTACTGTCGCCGCCAGGACCGCCAACGCCATCAGTTCCCGCACCAATCCCTTCTTGGAACCGATGATCACCGCCGCAACCAGAAGGACTAGAAGTAAAATATCTATCCAATTCATGTCCCAGACTCCTTTTTAAGGACACTCCTGAAAGATGGTCCCCTTAAATTGTTGACGTTTACGATCAGTTCGAAAGCATCGCGGTCACCAATTCCTTGACCAGCTTCCCGTCCGCTTTTCCCTTCACCTGCGGCATCAATTCTTTCATGACCATTCCGATCTTCGCCGGGGAATCCGCACCGGTACGATCGATGGTCTCCTTGATTATTTGCCGCAGCTTCTCTTCGGACATCTGCTCCGGTAAGTACTGGTTGATAATCTCCAGTTCCGCGCTTTCTTTATCGACCAAATCCTGTCGCTTCCCGGCCGCGAACTGCTCGATGGAATCGCGGTGCCGTTTCGCCGATGTCCTGAGGACGGAAATTATATCCTCCTCGGTTAGCTCGGCACCCTTGTCGATCTGCCGGTACTTTATATCAGATTTTAAGCCCCGAAGGAGAGTTGCCTTCAACTCGTTTCTGGCCTTCAGGGCTTTTATTAAATCTTCGTCGATCCGTTTCAGGATAGACATGCAACTACCTGTTGTTGTAGTAATTTATCTTTCGCATTTTACGCCGGGCAGCATTCAACTTGCGCTTGCGTCGTTCCGACGGTTTCTCGAAATGCTGATGCTTCTTAATGTCAGAAAGTATACCAGTCTTTTCGCAAAACTTATTAAAACGGCGGAGGGCTTTTTCGAAAGATTCATCATCGCGAACCTTTACGCCTGTCAACTATTATATCCCCCCCTTCGGACCGTTTAAGATGTACGTAACTTTTAACATAGCAATAAATTATAAGTTTTTTAAAATTATTGTCAAGCAAATACAAAGAAATTAATAATTCCTTTGCCGATTCTTTTTACTTCCTCTCTTCGAAAACCAGGTTTTCTGCGGTCCCCCGGGACAGAAAATGAAGATGCAAGTGATCCACTATTTGTCCCGCCAGCGCTCCGTTGTTTAATTGCAGCCGGAAGTTGTTCTCTAACTTTAACTTTTCGGCAATGATTCCGATCGTCTTGAGCATCCGAACCATTAAATTTTCCGGGATTTTATAGATTCGCTCATGGTGTTCTTTCGGACAGACCAGCAGGTGGACCGGAGTCTTGGGATTAATATCGGCAAAGACAATGGTGGCATCATCTTCAAAAAAAACCCGGGCCGGTCTCCTTTTCGCAATTATTTCACAAAATATGCAGGCCATAATGGCCTATATACGCTTAAATCGGCCCGGGACAAGACTTTTTTTGGCCTTTCCCCATCTTCAGATTTCAGCCGAAATGACGATAATCTGAGATAAAGAAGCCCACTTTGGCGCTATAAAACATATTGAGAAAATTCACGAATGAAGTTGGAATATAGGTTATGATTGCGCTCTTCGGTATCGTATTTGTAACAGCTTGCGTGTTAGGCGGTTATGTGATGCATCACGGCCACCTGATGGTCCTCTTTCAGCCTTCCGAATTCCTTATTATCGGCGGCGCCGCCATCGGGTCGCTTCTGGTCGGCACCCCTTTGAAAACCCTGAAGCTCCTCGTCGCCCAGCTTCTTAATATCTTTAAAGGGGGTGGGTTCAAAAAAGAAAGCTACACTGAATTACTTGTTATGATGTACGAGCTGTTTAACGTGGCCCGCAAGGACGGACTGGTGGGACTCGAATCCCATATCGAAAATCCCAAGGAAAGCTCCGTTATCAGCAAATATCCTCTATTTCTGAAAAATCACCACGCCCTCGATTTCCTCGCCGACACCATGCGTCTGGTTATCATGGGTGGAATCCCCGAACATGACCTCGACTCCATGCTTGACCTCGATCTCGAAATGCACCATAAGGAAAATGCCCAGCCCGCCTCGCAGCTGAACCGCATCGGTGACGCCCTTCCGGGTCTCGGTATCGTGGCGGCAGTCCTTGGTGTTATCATCACCATGGGGGCCATCGGCGGACCGCCGGAAGTGATCGGCTATAAAGTCGGTGCGGCATTGGTGGGGACCTTCCTCGGCGTGCTACTTTCGTACGGATATGTTCAGCCGCTGGCGTCAAATCTCACCATCATGGTGGAAACCGAGGCGCAGTATTACGTCGTCCTGAAACAGGGACTCCTGGCCTTCCATAAGGGCTTTGCCGCTTCAATCGCCATCGAATATGCCCGGCGCTCCATTCCGCAGGATGTCCGCCCCGGCTTCACCGAAGTCGAAGAAGCCTGCCGCGGCGCCAAATCCGGAGCAACCGCCGCCAAGCCGGCCGAACAAGCCGTCGGCGCCTGATCGGAAACTCTATGGCAGAAAAAGAAACCCAGCCGACCATAGTCATTAAAAAAAAGGGAGGCCATGAAGGTCACCACGGAGGTGCCTGGAAGGTTGCTTACGCCGATTTCGTTACCGCTATGATGGCTTTCTTCCTGGTGATGTGGCTGGTCAACCAATCCGACGCCGTTAAGAAAGCGGTCCAGGGTTATTTCCAGGATCCCGTTGGTTTCATGGATAAATATGGCAAATCCGTGCTCGACGGCGGCAACTCTGCCATCGAAAATTTGCAATTCGAAAAAGACAACCTCGAATCCCGCATGTCGGTCGAAAGCGAAAAACTCACCGAAGTCGGCAAACAGGTCGCCCAAGCCATCCAAAACCTCCCCAAGGTCGGTGATATGAAAGACCAGATCGAAATCGAAGTCACCCCCGAAGGACTCCGCATCAATCTTATCGATGCCTCTCTGGTATCCGACTCCTCGATCTTTTTCGATCTCGGCAGTTCGCATCTTAAACCCATGGCCAGCCTAATCTTAAGCGCCATAGCATCGGAACTCGGCAAGCTTCCCAACCATATCGTAATTGAGGGACACACCGACAGCAAAGGTTTTAAGTCAAAGAAAAGCTACACCAACTGGGAACTCTCCGCCGACCGCGCCAATTCTGCCCGCCGTCTGATGGAACAAAGCGGCCTTAAATCCGGGCAAGTCACCGCCATCCGCGGCTATGCCGACAACAAACTGCGAGACCCCGACAACCCCGAAGATCCCCGCAACCGCCGGGTGACCATTATCGTCAGAAACGAAGAATTCGAAAAGCACGTCGATAAACTTACCGGCGAATCATTCGCCGGCGAAAAGCTGGATTTATCCCAAAAAGATACCGTAACTTACTGGCAGCCCGATTTCTAAGATACGGTTCCTTTATTTCGCATCACAAAAATCATTATCTGCTTGCCTTGCGCCTGCCATGATGTTAATTTAATCAGTTAAATCCTAAACGATTATAACGATTGGAGGAGTCATGTCCGGCCACTCAAAATGGTCTACGATTAAGCGCAAAAAAGGCAAAGCCGATGCCGAGCGCGGTCGGATGTTTACGCGGCTTATTAAGGAGATTACCGTGGCGGCGCGCAGCGGCGGAGGAGACCCCGAATCCAACCCCCGTTTGCGTACCGCTGTCAATACCGCCAAAGCGGCCAACATGCCCGCCGATAATATCAAGCGAGCCATCCAGAAGGGAACCGGCGAACTCCCCGGGACCACCTACGAAGAAACAACGTACGAAGGGTACGGTCCCGCAGGTGTGGCGGTCTATATCGAGGCCATGACCGATAACAAAAACCGCACCGTCTCGGAAATCCGGCATATCTTCTCGAGGTTCAGCGGTAATCTCGGCGAAAACGGATGTGTCGCCTGGATGTTCGAAAAACAGGGCATAATCAACGTCGAAATTTCCAAGTGCGACGAAGATACCCTGATGGAAATCGCGCTCGAAGCCGGAGCCACCGATATGACCAGGCAGGGAGATGTCTTCGAAATCGTCGCTCCCTGGAGCGATCTCGATTCGGTCAGGGAGGCTATCGAAGCCAAATCGATTCCGGTTGCCTCGTACGAAGTCGCCATGATCCCCAGCAACACCGTTAAACTGAACGAGAAACAGGCCGAGACCATGCTGAAATTGATGGAGGCGATCGAAGATCACGACGATGTCCAGAATGTCTGGGGCAATTTCGATATCGACGACAAAATTATGGAGAAACTTGCGGGCTGATGCCGCACTATTGCGGGAAGAATGATCATTATCGGTGTCGATCCCGGACTGCAAATAACCGGCTACGGTATCCTGCAGTCGGACGGTAACGCGGTTCGGGTGGTTGAAGCAGGAGTTATCAAGACTAACGAAAAAGATGGCTTCGAGGGAAGACTCAGCGAAATCTACACCGAATTCGGAAACATCATCAAACAGCATCAGCCGGATTACATCGCGGTCGAAGAATTATATTCGCACTATGCCCACCCGCGGACGGCCATTGTTATGGGACACGCCCGCGGGATTGTTTTTTTGCAGGCGGCCCTGTCGCGCATCCCGATCGTCTCGTACGCTTCGACCCGAATTAAAAATTCCCTCACCGGAAACGGCCGCGCCACGAAACGACAGGTTATGAAAATGGTAGAATCGATCCTGAACATCACCGAAACCATCACGTCCCCCGATACCGCCGATGCCCTGGCCGTGGCTCTTTGTCACCACAATGCTCTGGCGCGAGGATAAATTGTATGATCAGCCAGATTACCGGAAAAGTCAGCCGCCTCACCGAAGAAACCGTCAGCCTTTATCTTAACGGCATGCACTACGATCTGCACATCCCTTCCGGGCTGTACCCCAAACTCCGCGAGGCCGCCGAGAAGAGCGCCGAAATCACCCTCCACACCCTTTATTTCATCGAGGCCGGCGACCGCAAAAATTACCACTACCCGAAGCTGATCGGTTTCACCAATATGATTGACAAAGAGTTTTTTCAGCTGTTTACTACCGTAGGCGGGCTCGGCATGAAAAAGGGGCTGAAATCGCTGACCTTACCGATTCGCGAAATCGCGACCGCCATCGAAATGCGCGACACCGCGACCTTACAGCGGCTCCCCGGTATCGGAGGACGTCTCGCCGACAAGGTGGTCGCCGAGCTTTCCGGGAAAATGGCCCGGTTCGCCCTCGATAAGGGAGAACAGCCGCTGACTTCGGTCACCAAGGAAAAGGCCAACCTCTTTGCCGAAGCGATTGAAGTCCTCATGCAGCTGCAGTACAACCGGGTCGCGGCGGAACAGATGATCGAACGGGCGATGAAAATGAATCCGAAAGTGAAAGACACCGAAGAACTGATCTCGGCCATCTTCCGGATGGAAGCCGGAACGAAGG
>JBFZFV010000003.1:0-12645 GCA_041306185.1 Candidatus Zixiibacteriota bacterium | reverse complement strand
TACGCCGCGTTATTAGGAGGGATAATCGGGTTCGAACGTGAAGTCGCGCATAAACCGGCCGGAATGAGAACTCATATGCTGGTTGCGAGTCTTTCGGCCATGATTGTACTGGTAGGCGAATACTTCATCGCCCACATCAGTGCCGATATGGTCCGACCGACCGGGGCCGATCCCACCCGCATTATTCATGCCGTCATCACCGGGATAAGCATTCTCGGAGCCGGGACAATTATCCGGGGACTTCAAAGCGACAAGGTCGAGGGTTTGACCACGGCCGCTTCAATACTGTACTCCGGAAGTGTCGGGATTGCGGTTGCATTAAAGTTATATTACATCGCCGGGGGAGCGACGATTCTCGCCCTGATTATCCTGGTATTTTTCAGGATGATTGAACGCTTTATTGGAAGAAAGCCGGCCAACATTCGCCAGGAATTCAAATAGCCGGAACCGATTCCCTGATTCTACGGCTTTGTTGTCTTTTGTTCGGTTGATTTGAAATACGCCATCTTTTCCGGGCCGACCACGCCGCCGGAAACGATAAACGCAATGGCTTCATTTAATTCCCAGTCGGTATAAATGAGGTTTTCTTCCGGAATAATTTCGATGAATCCCGATGTCGGATTGGGTGTGGTCGGGACATAAACCGCCGCCAGACGCTTTCCGGTGAATTCATCGGTTAGATACTTGGTCAACAGACCGATCGCTTTCATTTCCGGGGATGGGTAATTTATCAGAACCACGCTTTTGACCTCATCGGGTTTTTTCTGGAAGCTTTCCAGCAACTTCTTCGACCCGCCATAAATTATTTTAATGAACGGGATTCTCTCCACAACTTTGTCGAATAGAAGAATGAATCTCTTTCCGAAAACTTTCGAAGCAAACCAGCCGACTCCGTAAATCAGGGCAATCACAATAATAACTGCCGCTATTTTCTGGCTCACCGGATGCAGGATAAAATTGGCCAGCTGCGGGATTGCCGGTTCGATTAGGCGGGACAGCCAGCGGGCGGGAGGTTCCCCGATATCGATTATCAATTCCACCAGGAATTTCAGGACCAGCCAGGTTATCCAAACCGGGATTAAGGTCAGAATTCCGATTATTAAATATTTCCGCATATTTTCCCCTGGATTTTTGCGAAGAAAAATAACATTCTAAAGGATAGTATGTAAAGGGAATTAGGAAGAATTCCGCATTTCTTTTGTTTCTCCGCATTTTATCGATTAAGTTATATCCGGAACGAATGCAAAAATGAATTGTTAGAAGCAATCGAAGGCCGGGCCGATTCTTCAACGAGGGGGTGTTTGCTTTCCGGCTTCTGACGAATATTATATTTATCGGGCTAAGCCATTATTTTGCTAAAGGTTATTAAAAAACCGCTAAAAAGAACGATACTAATTTCAGGAGTAAAGACAAGTGCGTCAGGATGATCGCAAAACCATAGAATCAAAAGTTGTAACCATGCCAAATGTTTATCACGATTTTTCCCTCCTTACAGATCAGGATATCTATCTATTTAAGGAAGGGAATCATTTCCGCCTGTACAATAAGCTCGGTGCCCACGTGACCGAGCATAACGGTGTTAAAGGGACCTACTTCGCCGTCTGGGCCCCCAATGCCCACCGGGTTTTTGTCGTGGGGGATTTCAATGGCTGGAACCGCGAAAGCCATGAACTCGGAGTCCGCTGGGACAGTTCCGGTATCTGGGAAGGATTTATCCCGCATATCAAGCACGGGGATTTATATAAATTCCATATTCATTCGAATTCCAACGGATACCGTGTCGATAAGGGAGATCCCTACGCCCGATTCTGGGAGATGTCCCCGAAAACCGCCTCGGTTGTCTGGGACAGCAAATACGTCTGGCAGGACAAAAACTGGATGCAGAACCGGAAGCGGTTCAACAGCCTCAATTCTCCCTGGTCGGTATATGAAATCCACCCGGGCTCGTTTATGCGTTCCCCGGACAAGGGAGACCGCTGGCTCAACTACCGTGAACTCGCCGACCAACTGGCCTTATATGTCAAAAAGATGGGTTTTACGCATGTTGAAATGACTCCGATACTGGAACATCCGTTTTACGGTTCCTGGGGTTACCAGACACTTGGGTATTTCGCCCCGACCAGCCGCTACGGCACTCCCGAGGATTTTAAATATCTGATCGATAAACTGCATCAGGAAGGCATTGGCGTCCTGATGGATATTGTCCCGGCTCATTTTCCCATGGATGAACATGGCCTGATATTTTTCGATGGGACTCATTTATATGAGCACGAAGATCCCCGCAAGGGATATCATCCCGACTGGCAGAGCGCCATCTTCAATTATGGACGGAGCGAAGTCCGGGACTTTCTGCTCAGCAGCTCTCTTTTCTGGCTGGATCAGTATCACATCGACGGTCTTCGGGTCGATGCCGTGGCCTCGATGTTGTACCTCGATTATTCCCGCAAGGAAGGGGAATGGGTACCGAACCAGTATGGCGGAAGGGAAAATATCGAAGCGGTCGAATATTTAAAACGGTTCAACCAGGTGATTTACGAAAATTATCCCGATGTTCAGACGATCGCGGAAGAATCGACCGCGTGGCCGATGGTGACCCGCCCGGTTCACCTGGGGGGACTCGGTTTCGGGATGAAATGGAATATGGGCTGGATGCACGATACCCTGGAATATTTCACCAAGGATCCGGTTTATCGGAAATATCATCATAATAATCTTACTTTCAGCCTGCTGTACGCTTTTACCGAGAATTTCATGCTTCCCTTGTCGCACGATGAAGTCGTGCACGGCAAAGGGGCTTTACTGCGCAAGATGCCGGGGGACGACTGGCAGAAATTCGCGAACCTAAGGCTTTTGCTGTCATTCCTGTATGCCCATCCGGGGAAGAAGCTGCTTTTCATGGGCGGGGAATTCGGTCAGTGGGACGAATGGTACCACGAAAAATCGCTCGACTGGCATCTGACTCAGTATCCGCCGCACCAGGGGATTCAAAGAATGGTCGAGGATTTGAACCGGGTTTATCGCAACGAACCGGCCTTGTACGAAATCGATTTTTCTTTCGAGGGATTCCACTGGATTGACTGCACCGATTGGGAAAAAGGGGTTATCTGTTTTATTCGAAAAGGGCATGATCCCAAAAACGATCTGGTTGTGGTCGGCAATTTCACTCCGACTGTCCGCGATAATTATCGAATTGGATTCCCGTCGCATGGGTACTGGGAAGAGATTTATAACAGCGATTCCGAGCTTTACGGCGGTAGCAACCTCGGCAACCTCGGAGGGGTCAACACCGTTGCGGAACCGATGCATGGTCTTGACCAGTCGGCGACACTAATTCTGCCGACTCTTTCACTCCAGATATTCAAACGAAAAACGGAATAGGCCGACAGAAATTTCCTGTTAAGCCGCCCCGCCGGCTAATTACCTGAAATTGTTTGCCGATTAACAGGTTATGCGGTATTCGGATATCAAATTCGGTTTGATTGGACCTTACGATGCTTGATTCGCGTTTATATGGTATCCTGATGCCGGTGGCTTCGCTTCCCGGCCCCCACGGAATCGGGGATTTCGGCGAGGATGCTTATCGTTTCGCCGATTTTCTGCATAAAGCCGGGGCCGGAGTCTGGCAAATCCTGCCTCTAAGCGGGACCAGCGCCGAGCTGGGGAATTCGCCATACAGCAGCTTTTCGGCCTTTGCGGGAAATACTCTTTTTATAAGTCCGGATATTCTGCGACGGGATGGGCTTTTGACCGATGCAGACCTGCACGATGCACCACGCTTCAATTCCGATGCAGTCGAATACGATAAAGTTTATGAATATAAACTCGAGTTGCTGAATCGTGCCTGCCGCAGATTCGCAGGGCGCGGAGGTGACGATAGCTTCGGTATATTCTGCGCCCGGCAATCGTCCTGGCTGGATGATTATTCCCTCTATATGGCCTTGAAAAGGAAGTTCGAAAACAAGCCGTGGTACGACTGGCCGGAAGAATTCCGCGACCGCAGGCATAATGCTCTCGACGCGATTCGCAAGGAACTTGCGGTCGAAATCAATCTCCAAAAAATCGGCCAGTACCTTTTCTCGACGCAATGGCAAAGACTCAAGGCATACTGCAGCGGAAAAAATATTAGGATATTCGGTGATATCCCGATTTATGTCAATTCCGACAGCTCGGATACCTGGAGCAACCAGGAATTATTCAAACTCGATTCCGACCGTCGCCCGTCGAAACTTTCCGGCGTCCCGCCCGATTATTTCAGTAAAACAGGTCAGCTATGGGGCAATCCGGTTTACGATTGGAATAGACTCCGGGAAACCGGATTTGCCTGGTGGATGAATCGTCTCAGCCGGATGTTTGAATTGTACGATGTTCTGCGCATCGATCATTTCAGGGGCCTGGTGGCGTACTGGGAAATCGAGCGGGGCGAGAAGACCGCCATTAACGGACACTGGGTCAAAGCACCTCACGAAGATTTTTTCGCCCGGATTCATAATACATTCAACGGCGCTCCGATTATCGCCGAAGATTTGGGGGTAATCACGAAAGATGTCGAGGAAGTCCGCGATAAATACGGGTACCCCGGTATGAAAGTCCTGCAATTTGCCTTTGACAGCGGCGACGCCGGTCACGGATATCTTCCGCATAACTTCATTGAGAATTGCATCGTTTACACCGGGACTCACGATAATAACACCGCTCTGGGCTGGTATCGCAATGATGCCTCCGATGAAGTCAAATCAAGGCTGATTGATTATGCCGGGTGTGATGTTAATGAGCAAAATGTAACCCGGACCATGATCCGCCTGGCCCTTTCCTCGGTTGCATCGTGGGCGATCATTCCGATCCAGGACTGTCTTGGACTGGGAAGCGAAGCGCGTATAAATGTCCCGGCCTCCCCCAACGGTCATTGGAAATGGCGCCTCAGGGGTGAATTGTTGAGCGAGCAGTTGTCAGCCAGCCTCAACCATACGGCCCAAATCTACCGCAGAATTACCCGATAGTGCTGTCAGTTTTCTTTCGCTTGCGTTAACGGAACCGGAAGGGGCGAGCGGACATGCAAGTCTCTTTGCGGGAACGGGATTTCAATTTTATTTTCGCGGAATTTCCTGACAATGGCGCAGTTTATATCCGAGCGGACCGTGTAATACCCCGACGGCGATGCCATCCAGACCCGGAGCTGCATGTTCCATGCCGAATCGCCGAAACTCATCAGCAGGACCTGGGGTTTGGGGACCTTCAGAATACCGGGATTTTCATCGGCTACTTCTTGCAGCGTTTTTAAAACCAGGTCCAGATCGGAATTGTACGAAACCCCCACTTCGATATCCATCCTGATCTTGGGATCTCCATACGACCAGTTGGTGACCTTTTCCGATATGAATTCCGAATTCGGCACGATGATGGTGATATTTTGAAGAGTCGTAATGGACGTGGCCCTCATATTGATGGCCGCGACTTCTCCCTCGACATTTCCGACCGTTACCCTGTCGCCGACCTTGATGGGTCGCTCAAAGAGCAGGATTATCCCTGAAATAAAATTCGAAGTGATATTCTGCAAACCGAATCCGATTCCGACCGAAAGCAGTCCGAAAATGACGGTCAGCGACGACAGATCCAGCCCGACGAACTGAAATGCAATCAAAGTCCCGATTACCATAACAATGTAATGGCCGATGCGGGTCATATTATAGCGAATGGAACGATCGATATTGAAGCGGATTAAAAGTCTTTTTAACAAAATACGATTGATAATTTGTGACAGGATAAAAACCGCGATCAAAAAGATAATAAAAGTAAGCACCGATGCGACCGTAATGGGCTGCTGGTTCAGGGTAAACAGGCGGTAATCGAGGATGGCTTTGAAAGTGTCGACGACGCTATCGTATGATTCTACCATTCAAGGGCTCCATGTATCTTTTCAAAAAATACGGAAAAATCCCCGGCAACTGCAATTTCAAAAAGTGCAAAATTACCGCTTCTCGAAACCGGGGCATTTTCCGGCTTTACGAGGACTCGGGGAAATTGTGGCTAGATCAAGCCCTTAAACTGCCCATCGGGGTAAATCGAGGTCCCAAAGGCGGTTGCCTGCGGAGATTTCTACCGGAATTCTGGGATAATCACTAATTATAATCGATTTTTAACGTATTTGACCGATGAAAGTACTTGACCTTTGGGAACAATTTCCTATCTTCGGCGGTCTTCATATTGGTCAGACGTGTTTTTTTTAACCAGTTAGGATTAGACGATGGATAAAGGAAGTATACAGAAAATTAGAAATATCGGCATTGTCGCCCATATCGATGCCGGTAAAACCACGACCACCGAACGCATCCTCTTTTTTACCGGGATGATTCATAAACTCGGAGAAGTCCACGAGGGGCAGGCGGTCATGGATTTCATGAAACAGGAGCAGGACCGGGGAATCACGATTTCTTCGGCTGCCATTACCACTTCCTGGCTTGACCATCAGGTAAATATTATCGATACCCCCGGCCATATCGATTTCACTCTTGAAGTGGAACGTTCTCTGCGTGTCCTGGATGGTATCATAATGGTTTTCTGTGCCGTCGGCGGAGTCGAACCGCAGAGTGAGACGGTCTGGCATCAGGCTGACCGCTATAAAGTGCCGCGGATTGCTTTTGTCAACAAAATGGACAGGACCGGCGCCGACCTTTATCACACCGTCGAGATGATGAACGAAATGCTTGGGGCCAATGCGGTCCTGTTCCAGATGCCGATAGGGGAAGAGGAAAAGTTTGAGGGAATCATCGACCTGCTCAAATTGAAAGCGACTTTCTACGATGGGTTACAAAGGGTCGAAAAGGATATCCCTTCCGACCTTCTGCCGAAAGCGCAGGAACTGCATGATAAACTGGTATCGACCCTGGCCGATTTCGATGAAAATCTCGCCGAAAAATACCTCAACGAAGAAGATATCATGCCCGAGGATTTAATAAAGACCGCTCGGACTGCGGTACTGGAAAACCTGATTACCCCGGTTTTTTGCGGAACGGCTTTCAAGAATAAGGGAATTCAGCTTTTGCTGGATGCCGTGGTCAATTACCTTCCCTCGCCCATTGATCGCGGGATGGTCACCGGAGTCGATATCGACGACCACGAAGCCACGCTTTCCCGCCGTCCTACCTTAAAAGAGCCGTTTTCGGCGCTTGCATTCAAGATTATCAATGATCCTTTTGTAGGGCAGCAAACCTTTATTCGGGTCTATTCCGGTGAACTGAAAGCAGGCAGCTACATTCTCAACGCCACCAATGGCGAGCGGGAGCGAGTAGGACGTATCATGCGGATTAAGGCCGGGACCCGGCAGGATATCACAGAAGTACAAGCCGGGGATATCGCGGCGCTAATCGGCATGAAAGCAACCTCGACCGGAAATACTCTCTGCGATGAGGAAAACCCGATTCTGCTTGAAAGTATCAATTACCCTGAAACCGTTCTCGATTTACGCATCGAACCGGTCGACAAGAAAGACCGGGGCAAGCTGGGGATGGCGTTGAATAAATTAACGCTTGAGGATCCCTCGTTTGCGGCCAAATTCGATGATGAGACCGAGGAAACGATTATTTCCGGTATGGGAGAATTGCACCTTGAAATTATTGTCGACCGTATTAAAACCGAACACAAAGTAAACGTCAATGTCGGACAGCCTGCGGTCGCTTTCAGGGAGACAATTACCTCCGAAATCCAGCATGTTTATAAATACAAGAAGCAGACCGGCGGCAAGGGGCAGTTCGCGCATATCGAATTCCGCCTCGAACCGAATCCGAGAAAGGGGAACGAGTTCATCAATCATGTTGTTGGGGGCCACATCCCTCGGGAATATATCCCCGGAGTCGAAAAAGGCTTTATTAACGCCGCCGAAAAGGGGCTCCTTGCCGGATTCCCCATGGTCGACATGAAATTCGTTTTGCTCGATGGGTCCTACCATGACGTCGATTCCAGTGAAATGGCTTTCCGAATTTGTACGTCCCGTGCCTTGAGGGATATCGTCCACAAGGCCGGCCCGCAACTGCTGGAACCGATCATGAAAATTGAAATCAATACTCCCGATGAATATATGGGAGATATCCTCGCCGATATAAATCGCCGCCGGGGCAAAATCGAGCGTCTCCGCCGTTTCCGCAAAGGATCGCAGAAACTGAATGGAACTGTCCCCCTGATGGAAATTTTCGGATACGCCTCCACTCTCCGGACTCTTTCCAGCGGACGAGCCAGCTTTTCAATAGAATTTCTGAATTACCAGCCATTGCCCAATAATATTAAAGAAACGGTTATTGAGGAACAGCAGGAAAGGCAGAGACAGCGCGCCTCGGCCTGATTTTGCTTGTTGATCGGCCGTTCAATTATGCACTCTGCAATTTCGGGCTGTCTTCGTATATAGTGCATTAGTTGTGGTGGGATTTAATTTCTTCCGGGGAAATCGCATATCAGGTCTGAGTGCGATTGCCTTGCTCCGGCCCGAATTTCACCCGATGAAGACCCCGCCCGATTTTAAAGGATTAAATGAAATATGAGGCTGAATAGCATAATAGTTAATTCATTGACCGCCTGTATCCTGATTTTCGGTTTGGGGCAACCGGCTGGTGCTCAATGGACGAAAGTGACCGGATTGACCTACGGGGAGGTCCTTGACCTTGAAGTCAAAGATGATTCCCTTTATTTCACTTTATGGGATGAGGTTTATCGATTTAATCCGGATGTAAATACCCCCTTTCTGATGGGTTCACTGGGTGCGGGAAAGGACATCTGGTCGTTGTCGTTTGCCGGTGACCGTCTTCTCGCGGGCACTTTCGGATACGGGGTTTACGAGTCGTTTAATAAGGGAGTCAATTGGACGGCCAGAAACGCCGGCCTGAGCGGGGCCGCCGCCCGTTCGGTATCCTGCATCGCCACGCGGGGAGACAGCGTTTACATCGGAACCAGCGGTGCTGGGATTTATGTCTCTACGCTTGCAGGAAACCTGAGTTGGGTCCCCTACCGTAAAGGCCTAGATTTCGAAATTTCATGGGACATATACAGCCTTTATAATTGGCAGGGCATTTTGTTTACCGGGGCAGGAATTAATGCCTTTATATCGAGAAACATGCCGGATTCGGATAACTGGGAAGGATATCAATTCGGAAAATTTCAACCGATCGGTTTAGCCATGTTCGGTTTCGGACACTTCGGGAATCTTTTAATCGGAGCCGCGTATAATGGAATTTATACCAGCCTCGATAGCGGAAAAACCTGGTCGTATTACCCGGCCCCCATAATTATTGCGTTAAGCGGCAGAATCCTGCAGTTCGAGAACCGGACACTGGCCATGCTCAGTCATTTATCCCGGGGCACTTATATCTGGGAATTGAAAGAGGGCAATTGGGAATTATTCGATTATCAATCCGATCTGAGGGTATTCGATTTGGTTTATTTCAAGGGTCGCTTGTACGCCGGATGTCCTGACGGGCTTTACTACTTGAAGCTCGATTCTACGGGACATGAACCGAACGATCCCAATCTCCCCTCGGAAATATCGCTGGAACAGAATTATCCGAATCCTTTTAATCCCGTTACCAATATTGAATACCGCCTTCCCGAAAGAACTTCGGTATCAATCGAGGTATTCAATTCGGCGGGACAAAAGGTCGCGACTCTCGTGGACGGGGAACGACCCGCCGGGAGGCATTCGATAAAATGGGATGGCACCGACGACTCCGGAATTCGCGTATCATCGGGGATTTACCTGTATCGTCTTAGTGCCGGGAATAATAGCGAATCCAGAAAGATGCTGCTTTTAAAATAACCCGGGAATATTCTAAAGAATCAGGCGAACAGATGAGTAGATTCAGTCCAATTGTCGGATAAAATTTAGAAGTAAAACAAAATGGAGGAATCCTCGGACGGCAATCCAAACAGCCGAGGAATTTCGGGGTTATCCAAAACGACGCGGCTGTATCGCTACTTAAGCCGCCGCCCGGTATTTCTGCTTTTTTCGAGCTTCCCGAAAACTGATTAAACGGCCGGAATCCTCGTCCCATAGTCTGAAAGTCAAAGATTTCAAACTGGATATTAATCCGATCGGTTTGGCAAGTTTCAACGCCGGTATATTTTTTTGGCATTTAGGCAATTTGTAGTTGGGTATACATGAATTTAAATGATGAACATGATGATAGCCGATATTGCCGGTAAACCATCTCAATATGCCCGGGAGTTTATAAAACGATCCCCCCAAAATGGAAGCCGTGACAAAATCCCATTGCGGATTTCTTTCCCAATATACACCTTCGAACTGGTGCTGAACATAGAAAAGCCATACTCCGGCCACATGAGCGAAAAACAATGACAGGAATTGTATTAATAGAAAGGCTTTCCAACCGATCAGAAATATCATCCCCGCGGTCAACAGGGCCAGGGCAAAATTGGTAGCATAGACGCTGATTCGTTCGGTCCGGGCGACATTTTTCCCGGCGATCCGGTTACTAAGCAGGGTAATAGCCAGCGGACCGAACAGGAACATGATAATCGGGTTCCGATACAGCCGATATTTAATCCGTTCTTTCCACGACGCCTGTTCATATTCGTTAAGGGTCATCAACCAAACATCCCCCTGGCCCCGCCTGTCAAGATTGCCGGAAGTGTTATGGTGTCGAGCGTGACTTGCTCGCCAGCGATGATAGGGAGTAAAGGTCAGAATTCCGGTCAATACGCCCCAGAAATCATTTGCTTTTTGGGACCTGAAAAAGGACCGGTGGCCGCAGTCGTGGAAAATAATGAATATTCTGATTAGAAAGCCGGATAACAGGATAATTATCGGAAGAGCTATCCAGAAAGAATAATCCAGAGCCAGGTATGCCCCGTAGAATAAAATGACGTATGGTCCTATCGAATTTATCATTTGCCAGATACTTTTCAAGCGTTCCGGTTTTTGATAAACCGCCATATCTCGATGAAGTTTCGATTGATCGATTGCCTGCATGCGCGCCAGTGCGGTATCTTCATTTATTGATTTCAAAAGTCATCCCTTTATAAAGCACTTAGTTTAAAAGTATACGTATCCGAATTGATTCTCGTCAGTCTAAGGAAAGCCGAGATATAAAAAAAGGGGACCGAATCGAATCCGGTCTCCTTGATAATCAATTCCCGGGTTAACTCGCCCGGGAATTCCCAATTTCCTGCTTAATAGGGCCTGCGGCTGCGGTTTTCGACACGAGGCTTTGCCTCGTTGACGTTCATCTCGCGTCCGTTAAGCTCATGGCCGTTCAACCCGCTGATAGCGGCGGAAGCCTCTTCCTTGACAGGCATATCGACAAACGCAAAACCTCTCGGTCTTCCGGTTTGCTTGTCCATGATAACGTTGACGGTTGAGATTTCACCATAGCTCTCAAAAGCCTGGCGCAGTTGATCTTCTGTCGTTTCGAACGACAAGTTGCCGATGTAGATGTTCATTCTACACTCCGTTTTGAATATTCCGGAGTGAACCTCTATTCATATAAATCGATTCCTTCGGAATTAAATACAATTTGCGCACCATTGCGCGATCAATTCGAGATTGTGCTTTAACGGAGAGTTGTAGATTAGGACAAGACTTCGGTAAAGATCGAACTCAAATTAATACCAACATACTAGTATACGTTATTCTTCGACACAATCCTACATTTAAATTAGCATGATTATGTTTATTATTTGTAATAATATCTGAAGGTTTTCCAAAGGCTGGCATATAGTTACCGAAACGGCAGGTGGTTTCTGATAACCTAATACAGACCTCGGGAAAATCCAAGCAACCACATTTATTGGGATTATTCAAATCGAAGAAAAGCATTTCTCTGCAAAATAGTGCCGATTTTTTGGCCCAAACGACAGGCGATTTTTATTGCGCCGGCTCCTGATCGTGAAGAAAGGTCGATTAGTCGGTTCGCTTCTTCTTGAAATCTTCGATCGCCTGCTGGATACGGCTCTTGAATCCATGAGGAGCTACCCGGCCGCAAAAGCCGGTTCCATCGCTATTCGGTTTACACATGCGGAAACACCAGGGAGACCTGTTTTTGGTCAATGGGCAGCCCAAATAAGTGTATTCTTTCAGACCCTTTCGAACGTTGACTCGATTGCGGAATTTGCGGGGAGTTTTTGGTGTCATTTTGTATCCTCGTTGTCAAATATAAAAGCGGATTATGTTCCCGTTTTTGCCTTACCACTGTTTTGTGTCCGGATGATTCCGGCTATCAGAGGCTGTAACCGGAAAAAAGGGGTAAAAGTTCGCTGTCTTATACGGATTTTTCGTCAAAAAAGCTCCGGGATTGCTATTTGGCGAGCCGTGGTGCAGGATAAAAGATAAGCAGAGGCAACCCCACCGCATCGGTGAGTTTCCGTTGGATACTTATAATTCCGGGTAAATTAAAAATAGCGGTGCAGGGACTTGAACCTTTATTACACTTTTCTCTACCGATAGAAGGAACCTGGCCGGAGTCCTTTGAAACGTCTAAAAAAACTGGTTAAGTTACTGAAAATTGGTCTCTTATATATACAAGCCTTGGGAATCTTCCGAGCAATGTAAAGATTAAGATGGGTCCCTATCCTTACCCCCCTACCCCTGTGTCAGAATAGACGCGTATCTTGTTTATTTTCTTGCTTTTATGGTGCGGCGCACAATGG
>JBFZFV010000002.1:0-3837 GCA_041306185.1 Candidatus Zixiibacteriota bacterium | reverse complement strand
TGCCCAGCCAGAGCACTCTTCCGAATTACTGGAATTATCTGCGCGTATCGTTTTTGAATTATTTCGAGCATGCCCTGTACGGCATTCGCGGTATTGTTACCGATGCCCAGACCGGCCTGCCGGTCGCGGCCACGATTACGCTAAGCGGTCACGATAACAATAATTCCTTCGTATTCACCGACCCCGATGTCGGCGATTATCACCGGATGGTCTCACCCGGGACCTATACCATGATAATCTCGGCGGCCGGATATATCCCGGATACTACTTCCGGAATCACGATAAGTAATTATATCCAGACCATCCGTATCGACCGGACTCTTGAACCGATTCCGGACGATCCCATTATCAGTTATGCCGGAACCGATCTGCCGGTGTTAAATCCGGGAGACGACAATATTCCCATGACCCTGAGCCTCAGGAACGACGGCGGCGGTATCGCTTATAACGTTCGGTGCAGCCTTTACACCGCCGACCCGTACATTTCGTTCAGGGAGGAAGCCGCGTCGTTTCCGAATATTGCACCGCTGGGTGGCATAGAGGCCTCGCTGGTTGACTATATTTTTTCCGTAGATGCTTCATGTCCTAATAACTATATGGCAACGATTCAGATGTACATCACAGCCGACGATTACGAAAATTATACTCAATTCCAGCTCCCGATAGGCCAGATTATAGAGGATTTCGAAACCGGCGATTTCACTCTGCTCGACTGGATTCAAAGCGGCGATGCCGCATGGACCATCACGTCATCGGGACCTTACGAAGGTACGTACTGCGCGAAATCCGGGAATATCGGCGATGATGAGAACTCACAGATTGCCGTGACGGTTGAAGTAGCAAGCGCAGGGAATATTACATTCCGTTATAAAGTATCTTCCGAAAGCGGCTGGGATTACCTCAGGTTCCTGATCGACGATCAGGAAAAGGGCTCCTGGGCCGGAACCGTGGCCTGGGCACAGGCTACATTTCCCGTAACCGCCGGTACGCACACCTTCGCCTGGAAATATGATAAGGATGAAAGCCAGTCAAGCGGCAGCGATTGCGGCTGGATCGATTATATCGTATTTCCGCCGCTGGTTACGGAGGCGGTCGCAATCACAACTACTTCGCTTCCGAATTGGACAGCCGGTGTTCCTTATTCGCAGCAGTTGCAGGCAAGCGGAGGTACCGGAAACCTGACCTGGACCGACAACGACGGAGGACTTTCCGGGACCGGGTTGACCCTTTCAACCGGCGGTTTGCTATCGGGAACTCCGTCCTCGTCCGGGCTCATCAGCTTTGAGGCACGCGTTGAGGATGAGGTATCAAGCAGCGATCTTCAGGTCCTGCAGTTCAATTTAAGTCCGGCTGTCAATATTACTACCACCAGTATCCCCGATGCCGTGCTGGATGCCGCTTACTCCTATCAACTGACCGCCGACGGCGGACTGGGAACCAAAACCTGGAACGATCAGGATGATGACCTGACGGCGTTGGGATTGACCTTGAACGGCGGTGGAACCATAACCGGGACTCCGACCTCGACTGGAACCGTTGAGTTCACGGCCGTGGTTGTCGATCAGGTCGGCAGTACCGATCAGGCTCCTCTGACCTTGAACATAGCCGCATCCTGTATTTGCGGAGATATTGACAATGACGGCAAGGTCGACATCCTCGATATCATCTCGCTGATTAATTACAAGTTCAAATCGGGATCCGCTCCGGAACATCCGGAATGTGCCAATGTCAATAATGACGCCAATATCGATGTTCTCGATATTGTGGCCCTGGTTAACTTTAAGTTCAAGTCCGGGCCGAACCTGAATTGCGGTTTGAAATAATCCATAATTGGAATAAAACCAGTAAATCCGCCCCTTTGCCGGGGCGGATTTTTTTTACGGCTGGAACCTTTTTGTCCTCCCGGTCGTTTAATAAATTGAGTACTCGGTTACTTACCTCTGGGAATGCGTGCCGTCAGCAGTGGCGGCACCATTTCTATTTTAGGCCCATTCCTGATTATCTCTCCAGATAAAAATTATTTGACAAAGAACCATGTTAACCTCTTAATTCTCGAAGACTTAATAATCAATGAATGGACGCGATGCCTGATAACAGGGAAGACAAAGCCCCCCTGGGAACCGCCGATAAACCGGCCGAACAAATCCGGTGGCGGCCGGGCACTGAAGATATCCCGGAAATCCTGAATGCCCACCGAGCCTGGCTGGAAAGCGGCGGAAAAAACGGAACCCGGGCCGAATTATTTTTTGCCGATCTCGATGATTTCGATCTTCATAAGGCCAATCTTAAGCAAGCCTGTCTTTGGGAAACGACTCTCCATCGAGCCGATCTGAGCGATGTCGACCTGACCGAGACCGAAGGGGTGCTTGCCAAAAATCTTGCCGGCGCCAATCTTAAAGGGGCAAAGCTCGACGAGGATATCGAGAAATTCAGCGGCTTGAAGACTGTCGAATCGGCCTCTCGTCATGCACGAAAAGTCTTTTTCATCACGGCGATTGTCATGGTGTACACCTGGCTGACGCTGGCCTCGGTTACCGACGCCACTTTGCTTTTGCAGTTCGATGCCCTGAAATTACCTTTCGCGGGTATCACCATTCCGGCGACGGCGTTTTTCGGAGCCATGCCGATAATTCTCCTTTGCCTGTTTATTTACTTCCAATTATTGCAGCAGAGAGTATGGGAAGCGATGGCCGATCTCCCGGCCGTTTTTCCCGACGGGACACCGCTGAACAAAAAAGTGTACCCCTGGCTGTTGAACGGTATTGCCGGAGCGCATGTCACATTCATCAGGAAGAACCGCCCCGTTTTTTCACGTTTCCAGAATGCCATTTCGATCATTGTCGCCTGGTGGCTTATACCATATACCATGCTCTGGTTTTGGGTACGGTACCTGTCGAAACGGGATTGGATGATAAGCGGCATTCACATCGGCGCGGTTTCGCTGGCGATCGGCTTCAGCTTCTTCTTTATCTTTCTGGCTCGGCGAACCCTGCGGGGACAAAGCCTGCGGGGGCACGGTCCGGTTATCCGCACCCTGCTTTTCCTGATACTTGCCGGGTTTTTCTCGGTGGCATCGTACGGTATCATTGAATACAATCCCGATACGACCGAAAAGCAGCCGCTGGCCTTTGTCATGACCATCGCCGAAAAACTCGGTTTCAATACCAATGTCAACTTTTCCAATATCGATGTATCGATGAAACCTTCCGGCTGGACCGGCGAGGAAAGCCAGATCAGCGAGGTGCGCGGAGCGCCACTGGCCGGCATGAAACTTCCCAATGCCCAAGCCGTCAATGCCTTTCTGGTCAAGGCCGATTTGCAGGGAGCCGACCTGTCGTATTCTTTGCTCGATTCGGCCGACCTGCGCTACGCCAATCTATCCTCGGCCGATTTTAGCGGGTCCAGCATGGTATCGGCGAACCTGCAGTACGCCATTATGGCCGGCACCGTTCTCGATGGGGCCGATATCCGCGACGCCGATTTCTCGCGCGTGACCGGTTTGACTCCGCGGACTCTCTACAGCGCGACCAACTGGCTGCAGGCTAAATTCGGAGGAGACATCCTCGATTCCCTGGGACTGCCGGCGGATCACAACGACCGGATTGCCCGCCGGGACCTATCCGGGGCAGACCTCAGCGGAGCGAATTTCCGGGATATTTCTCTGGCCGGTTTCAATCTGTCCGGTACTAATCTGCAGAATGCCGATCTGGAAGCGGTGATACTCGACAGCGCCAATCTTTTCCTGACCGACCTTCGCAAGGCCCGGGGATTGAATTTGAAGCAGATTCGCAAATCCCGTAACTGGCTGTTCGCCATGTATGATGATGAATTGATACA
>JBFZFV010000001.1:0-5741 GCA_041306185.1 Candidatus Zixiibacteriota bacterium | reverse complement strand
ACGACCGGCACTTCAATAATTCCGTCATCGCCGGTATTAGATATTTCAATGGAATAATTCAGAGTATCTCCGACCATCGCAATCGGCTTGTCCACCGACTTTACGACATGTAATTCCGGCTGGGTAATATCATATACGATAGTTATCGCCGAATCGCTGATGGTCCTGTCAAATACCGGTCCGACACTGGCTCTGTTAATCAACGTGTCGATTCTACCCACTATAGAGCCAACTTGTCCCTGGAAATAAACCTTAACAGAATTGCCGGCCCCGAGTGATTCTATATTCCAGATAATTTCAAAATTATTACCCGATAGGTATCCGCCATTTGAAATCCAATCACTGCCGACATTTATTTCCTGCGGAAAATGGTCAAGAATAGTCACCGGCAGCGACCTTTCGCTGATATTGGTCACGGTTATTTCGTAATTCAAGAAATCGCGGATTGCCGCCGAGTCCTTATCGACGATCTTATCGATCGTAAAGTTAATGGGGGCCGCAGGTATGTATGCTACTGCGGTGTCACTGAATTTATCCTCGCCGTGATACATGAAGACAAAATTCACTACGGAATCGACAGCATAACTTGGGGGCATGGTTGCCGTATATGATGCCGATAACTCGAAAGTCCTGGTATCGTTCGAAGCTATTTCATCTATGGTCCAGGTCACGATATTGGGTGTCGGCCCAATAACGCCATCAGGGATTATATTCTGGGCGAAATTATCCCAACCCGCAAGTGAATCAACGATTGTAATTTCCTGAGCCGAAGCATTCCCCGTATTCCTCACCGTGATTATAAAATGCGGAAGATTCCCCGACGTTATCGTATCTTCCACTGCCACTTTCTCGATAATCAATTCCGGCTTGAACACCGGCCGGTAGACCGTACTGGTGGTATCGGTGTAGGTTTTTTCATCGAAATACAGATCGGCACGATTTCCTATAATAGTGTAGCTATCGTACTCCCCGATAACAGTAACACTGAATCCCAGGTCGGCAAAAGTGCCCGACAGCAGTTCATCAACCGTCCATGTAATCAGATTATTATCCGGGTCGTAAACCCCTCCGGCCGTGATGGACCCGTCAATCAATTCAGTCCCGGCTGGGATAGCATCAACCACTTCGATATCCGCCGCCGGGCCGGTCCCCAGATTCGCCGCCGTTATGGTATAGTTGATCGTACCGCCTGTCCCCACCGTATCGACATCGGCCTTCTTATCGACAGTAATCATGGGAACCGGGGGCTCCGGAGTCACCGTAATCGTCGCCGTATCGCTGATCGTGGAATCTTCCGAAATGGGAATAACCGCAATATTGTAGATGGAAATAGTATCGGTAATAGAGTTAGAAATTATTGCCTCATAGTCCAATTCGAGCATAGCCCCCGGGTCCAGACTGGCTGCGGACCAATTTATGACATGCAACGAAGCATCGTACACCCCGTTTCCCGTAATCGTATTTTCGATAACCGCCGCTTCATTCGGAAGAGTGTCGGTGACACTTATCCCGGTTGCCGCGATATTCCCTGAATTAACAACTGTTATATGATATGCAACTGTCTCGCCCGGCATAACAATCGCCGGATCGGCCATTTTTTCAATCGATAGTATTGCTTTCAAATGCGGCTTGACCCAGGTGATGGTCCAGTTACTCTTCGCCTCTTTGTACGGACTGAATACGTTTGCCCGGTTTAAAACCACCACGGTGTCGGTCCCGGCAGGATCGGTCGCCACCCGGAAAGTCAGCGTAACTTCGCTTCCGCCGAATAATGAACCGAGATCCCAGCGCAGGACCCGGCTTGACGGGTCGTACGTTCCGCCATTGGAGGCGCTGCCGTCGACATATTCGGCGAATGCCGACAGGGTATCGACCACTTCGACATGGTTGATTACGTTATTTGTATGGTTGTTGATTACCAGGGTATAATCGATGCTGTCTCCGACATACACCAGCCTGGTATTGACAAATTTCTGGATCTCCAGATCGCAAAGAGGTACCGCGGCCGGAATGTCGATTTGTGCCGATACCGGCACCGCCGCGAACAGCAGCGCCGTAAGGACTAAAGTAATACCGAATATGCCGATTGATTTTTTCATATTGCCCTAAAGTTTTCCCAGAATCCTCAAGAATACTCCGTGCCCGCGGTAATCGAGCGAAGGATCGTCGTCGTTGTCCCCTTCGATCCGCTCGTACCCGATCGAAACACGATAGTATCTGGCGTTTTCGTAACCGACTTCAACCTGAGTATAAGTTTTTTCGTCGTCCATCGATTCCTTCAGAAGAATGGCCTTGATCGCCCCTCTGCCGAAGAAACCATGTCCGAATGACAGCGACCCGGAGGCCAAAAGGATGTACGATACTGTTTTGATTTCCGGAACCGGCGGCTGATCCACCAGTTGCCAGCGGCGAATCATCCCAAGCGTGAATTCCGTGAATCGGTCCCGGTTGCCATTGACCCGTACACCAAGGTCCCAAACCTTATCGCGGGAATCGATCGTGGCATCACGGTTGATCCTCCGAAATTCGGTCTCCACGCCGAACGACAGGTGATGTTTCGGGAACAGCGTCACCTGTCCCATCACGAAATCATTGGTATTGACCACGGTCGAATCGGCATAATTCCGCTGCATTTCGTACCGCCCGACCTTTCCCAGCGCTTTTATCAACCTGACCGGGATATACTCCACCGCGAAATTTCCGGCCCGGTCGGTGCGATACGATTCATCCTGCCAGAATTGCAGATCGCTCCCCGGAACCGTAAATCGCTTGTACTCTATTGTGGTCAGAGTATTGACATTATGGTGCGGCTGGATATTGGCCGTAAAATAGGTTCCGTCCTCGCGGTCGTCATAGATTCCCTGGTCGCGCATATCGCGCAGGCGGATTTTCTGAGTCAGCGCAAATCTCGTCCCCTCGACCGGGATACTCGAAATCGTCGCCGCCGCCTGGTTGGTTACATTGTCATCGGTACTTCCGGACACCTTATTGTCGAACGCGATATATTCGTAATGGAAACCGTATCCGAATAACCCCAGAAACGAGGTTTTTTCTCTTTCTCCTTTGACATCGAAGATCAACCGGTTTTGCGAATTGTCTTCCCCGGTCGAAACCGTGGCGTTCTGAACGTCGCGCCGTTCCGCCATGATATCGAAATTAAGTCCCCGTGAGTACTTATTCCGGTATCCGGCTTGATAAATCTTCTCATCCCGTTCGCCGGGATAGTTGTTGTATTCGCCCCCCGCTTCCAGACCGCGAATCGCCGCGAACCGGGCATACACATCCTGCTTAGTATCCAACTTGAACGAGCCATCGAGGTTAACCCGCCGCTGGTTTTTCTGCGGATTCAAATCGGTATTGGAAAATGATTTGTACTGATCTTCGATTTCCTGGAAATCGGCGTTGAATGTCATGCGTTGCCCCGGAGTCAGCTTAACTCCGGCCCGGTACGCCCAGGAATCCTCGCCGCCGCTCGAATCTTTCGAATTTGCGATTTCGAAATATCCCCTTCCGACCTTGCCCAGTGCGAATGCCGCATCCCCGGCAACAAGGTCATCCGGTTCGTCTTCTCCGGCTCCCGTAAGGCGGTCATCTTCAAAACGATGAAGATACGATACCGACCCGCTCAAATCTTCCGACGGCATTACATGCACCCGCGATCCCAGCAGTTCATCGTTGGCGGTCCGCTGGAAATCGTACGAAACAACCACATATATGGGATTGCCGGCGATATCTTCACTGGAAACGGGTAGATGCAGAAGCACCCGTCCCCGCACATAATCGATATTATAATCCACGTCTTTTACAAGAATTTGACTCGATAACACGGTCGATTCGTCGAATCGGTCACGCGTCTCGATTTTTACCACTTCACTTCCGCGCGTTACCGGAACATTGGTAAGGTCATACGGTCCCGAAGTCCCGTTGGCCTTGATACCGATTGCCGTCCCTTCGCGGAACTGCTTTCCTTCCAGCTTCCCACCGACCGCTTCCAGTCCCAGCACGCCCTTATGGACATCGGCATACCCTCCGAAAAGGGAGCGATTGGAAATCGTGAATTTGCTGTTCTTGAACGATGGCTGCAGCGATCCGGCTTCGATAAATCCGTATTTATCCGATTCCAGCTTCGCCAATAATTCCAGCTTGGCCGGTTCCTGGGGCTGGGTCAGAAGACGGGTATCGAGATTTCCATATTCCCACTGACGCTGCGGGTCGTACTTTCCGTACCCGGTGAACCTCCAGCCGTCCCAGAGTGGCTCGGTGGAATTCATCGACATCTGCAGCCGGAAATTGGAAGGATCGTTGGTCCGGTATTCATCTCCGATACGTGAATCGACCACCGCCGTGCCGTTAAGGAATAGATACTTGTTCAAGTGGCCGTTGGCCATCAGGGAAGTCCGGTAATTGGCGGTATAATCATCGTTGAGCCAGGGATTGCTGGCTTCGAAAGCGGCCTTGTTTCCGCTGACCGACATGGCATGAAAAGTAAACTCCCCGAATCCGAGAAGCATTAAATCTTCTTTCCCGGTCAGGGGATCATATGTTTTCACGATGCCTGCGAAAAGGCTGGCGGAAATGAGGAGACTTAAGACTACGGCCAGGACGATTGTTCTGAACTTCATATTGTCCCTATATATACTTTTCGACATTCAACCGACCCCATTCCTGCAAATAATATGCCGATAATTGCCTGCGCCTGATTCAATTGATTTTGGTGCTCCATGGAATTCAAACGGAATGGGAGTGGACGGAGAAAGTAATTATATCTCCTTGGTATTCACGCTACTTTTATGGCCTTAGTTCAACAATAATATAACTATAATCAGAAAAATCGCCCGGAAAATATTCGCATCGTTTATAAAAAAAGGGAAACATGATTAAAATCGGGGAATTTTGGAGGTTACCTGCCTTGCATATATTCGAGAAATCATTGCATAAAAAAACGGCGGGATATCCCGCCGTTTCAATAGTCAATTGCCGCGAATCTTACATCGCGCCGAGTAATTCCATGGTCCGCTTGGGATTAATCAGCCGGAATGTCCGCTCGCCGGCTGTCTGCTCATCACTCCCTTTAATGATAAGGTCTCTAATCTGAGTCGGTTTCATGTCCGGCTTAAGAGCCAGCATCTTTGCCACCAGATTCACCACATTCGGAGACGCCTGCGATGTCCCGCTCATTTTCAGCCTTTGTCCACCGGGGACATTGCTTTCCACTTCGAAGCCGTTGGCATATACATCGACCTTGCCGAAACTGGTAAAACTGGTTTCATCGCCGGCCTGGTCGACCGCTCCGACCACCATCAAATTGGGAAGTTCGAAAGAGCTGGGAATGACCTCGTCGAATTCGACATCGTTATCTTCGTTCCCCGCCGAAGTGACAAAAAGGATCTCCGGGGCATTTTTCATCCCCTGCAGAAGCGACTGCTTGCCGATTTCGAATATCTGGCGGGCCAGGGCTTTGCGTTCTTCCGGATTCCCTCCGGCATTATTGGCTTCCAGGGCCTTTTCGACACTGGAATAATTCCCGCCCCAGCTCATGTTGACCACGCGTGCTCCGTTATCTCGGAAATATTGAATCATCTCCAACTGAGCGACCGAATCCTTCCGCGCTTGTTCGACAGTAGGGACTTCCGGTATGATATGATAGTCGAATGTCAACCGCGCCGCCATCAGCTTTGCGAAAGGATTGGTCCGCATGGCGATACCGGCGACATGAGTTCCATGCGCATAACTTCCGTACT